>NZ_VISS01000008.1 GCF_007827555.1 Aeribacillus composti | reverse complement strand
ATCTTCGATAAATTCTGGCAGCGGTATGACGTTGTTTTCCCCAACGTTTTAGATCGTCTTCGAGCCATTGATCAATAATGGGCAAGACTCGCTTCGTTTCATCGGAATACTCCTTTCCATGATAGTTTTTCTGCCGATGAATGGTGGTTGGAGCCTCATTCTGTTTTAGATATTTGCTTACGGTATTTCTTGAAATCCCTAATTTTTGAGCAATTTGTCGTTGGGATAGCCCTTCTACCTCATGCAAGAATTTGATATGATGAAATTGAGCCATCTTGATCATCCTTTTTCTCTCCCTCTGATGAAAAGTTTAGGCACTTTCAATCATAAGGGAGGTAATGAAAATTGGAAATCAGGTGGCTCATTTTTTATGTGATCGAACCCTTCAAAAGTGGCTCAATTTTAAATTATCAAATACATTTGTTAGATTTTTTATAAACGTTTCTTAAACGGTGTGCCTCATCAAAAATAATTAAATCCCATTTTACTCGCCTTAATTCACTTGCTTTATTCTTTGCAAAATATAAAGACGTAATAACTACCATATCTTGTTGGTAAAATGGATTCATAATTCCAGTATCTTGCATCTCTTTAAAATTTTTGTTTTCAAGAATAATAGAGGGTATGTAAAATTTCTCCAATAACTCTTGACTCCATTGTTTACGTAACGGTGGAGGTACAATAATTAAAATATTTCTTTTTCTTTCTGCCCATAATTGGCTAATTATAAGACCCGCTTCAATTGTTTTTCCTAATCCAACTTCATCTGCCAATATTGCGCCTCTTTCAAGTGGTGCGCGAAATGCAAATAACGCTGCTTCAACTTGATGTGGATTTAAATCCACTGTTGCATTTATTAATGATTGGTTAAGACGTCCAATTGAAGAAGACGAGTTTTGTTTAGTTAATTCATATGCATAGTATTGGCTATGATAATATGTACTCATTTAACCCCCCATATCCAAAGATCCTAAATAAATATATTTCCGTTGATATCATTAGTTCTATTTTACCATATTACAAAGATGTCTATCTATTTCACTTAATAATTACAAGTCTTTAACAGGAGCTATTTGAACCTCTAAATAATTTACAATTTTTCACAAAAATACCTAAATCCTATTAAAATATCTTCAACTTGTAAGTATAATGTTTCAGAACTAATCAGTTAATCAAGACTTTATTAATCAACTTTTAATTTTTTTTAAAAAAATTCCTTTTTCCTCTTCAAATATGAAAAAACGAAGATACAATGCTTTATGCAAAACGGAAAATACAAAATAACAAAGGAGAGGAATAACCAATGAAATGTGCAGCTTATATTCGAACTGCAAGTAAAAATCATGTAGATGACAATTTAAGAAAACAAACAGAGATGATTAAAGCATTTATTTTGAAAAACAACTGGGAACTTGAATGCATTTATGCTGATGTTGATTCTGGGGTTAATAAAAACAATAATCTGAGCTTAATGATTGAAGATGCCCATCAAGGTAAGTTTGATATCATCATTGCAACAGAGCCATCTAGACTTTTTAGAAATAATGAACTATCTTCTGAAATTAGAAATCTTTGCAAAATGAACAAAACCCATATCGTAACAGTGGATAATCGAATAAATACCATCCAAAATGATGATTGATAATTATTAAGTATGTATAGTTTGTTTTATGAACAAGAAACCGAGATGAGAAGTCAGAAAATTAAAGACGGAAAATGTTATCTAAAAAAACAATTAAATAAGGTAACCCAATAAAAAGCGAGATCCGCAGAGGTTACGTAGCCATAAACAAAGTGCATGGCTATGTAATTCTGCGGATTTTTTATTTATAAAAAATATGAAAAGGGAGAGCGATAAATCATGAATAGATTAGAGAACAATGTTGAGCGAATTTTTGCAGATACTTCGCTCACCTTCATGGATGTTATAAATTCAATTATTGATCATAAAATTGAAGAACTCGTCAATAATGCTAGTAAGGTAAACACTGCTACATCTCAAAAAGACGAGAAGGAGTATGATTCAAAATGAGATGTGCAGTATATGTTCGTGTTTCTACCGATAAAGAAGAACAAAAAGATTCCTTAAAATATCAGCAAGAACTATTTTATAACTATATATCAGAAAAAGGTTAGGATATTTACAACTTTTATATCGACGTTGAAAGCGGGACGACAGCAAAAAGGGAAGAACTTCAAAAACTTATTGAAGATGCTCAGGATAGAAAATTCGATATCATCCTTGCTAAAGAGTTATCACGTCTTGCCCGCAATGGAGAGTTATCCTATAAAATCAAAAACTTATGTGAAAACCAAGGGATTCACATCATTACATTAGATAATGCTATCAATACATTAACAGGTAACACCCATATGTTTGGCCTTTATGCATGGATGTATGAACAAGAATCTCAAAACACGAGTAATCGTGTGAAAGAGACATTAAAAACTCGTGCAAAAAATGGACTTTTTAAAGGTTCGAATCCTCCATATGGTTATGAAGTAAGAGATGGAAAACTGTATATCCGTAATGATGAGACACCAAATATTGTTAGGCGTATTTTTAGAGAATATTTAGAAGGAAATGGAAGACAAAGTATTGCGAGACGTCTGTACAATGAAGGGATTCCAACACCTGCTCAAGTGGCTGGAAAATCAAATGCCGGAGATAAATGGCACGATTCTACAATTAAATGTATCTTAACGAATCCTCATTACGTAGGAGATCTTGTTCAAGGCAGAACAACAACAGTAAGTGTAACGAGTAAAAGGAGGAAAAAAATTCCAAAAGAAGGACAGTTTATTATCGAAAATGCACATGAGCCAATTATATCAAGGGAAATGTTTGATGCTGTCCAAAATCAATTAGAGCAGAGAAGAAAATATATTACGGCACCCAAGATACATCTTTTTACTAATGTCCTCTTTTGTGCCGATTGTGGTACAGGTATGTGGTTCCGAAGCAATCGAGACGGATACATTTGTGGGGCTTATGCGCGTCATGGAAAAAAAGCTTGTACCGCCCACACAATAAAAGAGGATTTTTTAAAAGAAACAATTCTAAATGACATACAATCCTTAATTCATCAAATTGACAAAGAGCAATATATAAAGAAGATGGAGAGAAAATCGAAAAGTACAAAATCGGATTCTCAAAAGAGAATCAATAAGATTACCAAACAGATGGATGTTTTAAAAAATCGAAAAAGGAAATTCATCAACCTGTTAGCTGACGGAATCATTACCAATGAAGAATATCAAGAAAGTATTGAAGCAACGAACAAGGAATTAACTGAATTAATAGAACAGAAAAATAAACTTCTAACATTTATGGAGGGTGAAGATGTAATCGTAACCATTGAAAAGTTAAAAAAGGAACTACTTCAGTTCCTAAATTTTGATGAATTAACAGAAGATATGCTTCACCGTTTAATCAATCGAATCGAAGTAAAAAAAGACGGTACACCAATTATTCATTATCGGTTTGCAACACCAAAAATTGAATAGAGGCAAGAGAAAAACCTTATCTTGCCTCTTTTTTTTATTTTAAAACTATCTGCGACACGCACTCAACGTGCGCCGTATGCGGGAACATGTCGACTGGCTGGACTTCTTTTGTTTCGTAGCCGCCTTGTTCTAGGATGGCAATGTCGCGCGCTAATGTCGCCGGGTTGCAGGAGACGTAGACGACTTTTTTTGGTTTCATTGCTATAATTGTTTGAAGCAGTGAATGATCGCAGCCTTTTCGAGGAGGATCCACGACGATGACGTCTGCGCGAATTCCTTGTGCATGCCATTTGGGCATGATCTCCTCTGCTTGACCGACGGCAAATTCAACGTTCTCGATGCCGTTTAGTTTTGCATTTCGTTTGGCATCTTCAATGGCATCGGGCACAATTTCCACGCCGTACACTTTTTTAGCTTTTTGCGCAAGGAAGAGTGAAATCGTTCCGATCCCGCAATAGGCGTCGATGACCGTTTCTTCTCCGGTAAGTTCGGCGTATTCTAACACTTTTTCGTAAAGCACCTTCGTCTGTTCAGGGTTCACTTGGTAAAAAGAGCGTGCGGAAATGGCAAACTTAATTGATCCGATATAATCATATATATATTCCAAACCCGAAAGCAGCTTTGTTTCTTCGCCAAATATGACGTTTGTCCGTTTCGGGTTTATGTTTTGGACAATCGATCGAATGTTTGGAAATTTAGCGGTAATTTCAGCTAAAATTTTCTTTTTATGTGGAAAATCAGCTGTTCGGGTAACGAAAACAAGCATCGCTTGCTTTGTTTGATACCCGTAGCGGACAACGATATGGCGCAGCCATCCTTGATGGGTTTGTTCGTTGTAAGCCCGGATGTGATAGCGGTTCAATATCGCTTTAACTTCTCGGACAATTCGATCGTTTTCCGTCTGCTGAATGAGACATCTCTCCATATCGATAATTTCGTGCGTTCTTTGCTGATAAAAGCCTGCAATCAGGGCGCCTTCCCGCTCCCCGATTGGAACCTGTGCTTTATTTCGATAATTCCAAGGATCGCTCATTCCGATCGTTGGATGAACCGTGACTTTTTCTACATCCACTTTTCCGATGCGGGCAAGCGTTTCTTTTACTATTTTTTGCTTATGGCGCAGTTGGCCGTCATAGCTTACATGCTGAAGCTGGCAGCCTCCGCATTGTTTGTATATAGGACAAGGCGCATCTGCCCGATCGGGGCTTGTTTCCGATAATTTCATGAGACGTCCGTATCCATAGCCTTTTTTTACTTTGACAACTTTGACTGTTCCCTTTTCTCCAGGCAAAGCATTCGGGACAAATAAAGGAAAGCCGTTGATTTTGGCTACTCCTGCCCCGTCATGTGTTAAATCTTCAAACAATACATCGTAATAATCATTTTTCTTCACTGGTGCTTCCATGTTGTTTTCTTCCTTTTTGATCAGAATGGACTGAAAAAATTGTATCACAACCGTAAAAATGACCCAAGTGATTTTATTATTGTCATAATAGGAAATACTATTGTAATGAAAATATAAAAGGGCGGCACGTAACATTGGTTGATGAAAAAGCGTCTATATTAGCTGAAGGAGTGAATTTACATGGATCAAAGTTTTAAAGAGTCACTCATCGAACAGCTTATTGCCAACGGTGTTTACAAAGGGGAAGATGGACAACAATTATATGAATTGAACGTCATTGAGTTGTTAAAACTTGTCAATAAAATTGAAAGCGATCATTACCATTATGGAAAATAAAAATTTCGTTTTTCCAGCTTGAAAGCAAGGCTGTAAAAACAGCTGCACCTTTCTTTCATTACATTTTGTTTAACAAGCTGCCTGCAAAGCTTTTGCAGTGTTTTTTTTAAGCAAAATGTTGCAGACAAGTCATATAAATCGTTGAAATTAGCGCGGGGAGCCGCATTTCATCTATTCAAAAACGGTAAAGAGCAGCCTATTCGCTGCTCTTTTCAATTGGCGCGTTTTTTTCTGCTTTTTCTTTCGACATGATGATCTCAATATATTGATACAGGTTTTCAAATTCAGCAGGCAGGAGTCCTCCGTATTCGCCGTCCAAGTTTAACTGCATTTTGTCTTCTGTCTTTACTTTTATCCGATTGGCTTTTGTATAAATTACATTTTCACTGTGAATATGCTCGCCTTTTAATGCCAAGCTGGCAAGGCGAATAAACTCCGCGAGGCTGACTTTTTTCAAAATCAGTAAATCAAACATGCCATCATTTAAAATTGAGTCTGGAGCCAACTTTTCAAACCCTCCGACCGAATTTGTCAAGCTGATTAAAAACAGCATGATCTCTCCTTGAAACAGCTTGCCATCATATTCAATTTCCACCTCTGTCGGATGGATGGAAGGGAGCATTTCAATGCCCTTTAAATAATAAGCAAGCTGTCCTAAAACGGTCTTTAATTTGCTTGGAACGTCATAAGTAAGCTCTGTTAATTTTCCGCCGCCGGCAATATTAATAAAATATTGGTTATTCACTTTTCCAATGTCTATTTTCCTTTTTACGCCGTTCAGCAGCGTATCGACTGCGTGCAAAATATTGTCGCGGGGAATGCCGATTGCACGGGCAAAATCGTTTGTAGTTCCGACGGGGATGATTCCGAGCGTCGGACGATTTTCCATGACTGCGAGCCCGTTCACAACTTCGTTCACCGTACCGTCTCCACCCGCAGCGATAATGAGGTCAAACCCGCGTTCAGCAGCCTGTTTCGCTGCGTTTGTCGCATCTCCTTCACCGGTAGTAGCATGGCACGATGTTTCATAGCCGGCCTCTTCAAATTTAGCAAGAACTTCAGGGAGCTGTTTTTTGAAAGCCTCTCGACCAGATGTGGGGTTATAAATGATTCTTGCGCGTTTCATTCACATCATCCTATACTATCCATTTCTATTGTAAAAATAGAATCATTAATAGATTATTCCTTTTTGCCAAAACAAACAAGTTTTTTCTATCATTTGTGTTCATTTATACTACTTTTGTCAATAAACGTTTATTCTATTTTTATTTTGATAAAACTGTTCGCCATTTAAACACTTTTTTCAAATTCCAGCTTCAAAAATTCACGGATGGGTTTTATTTCCATTTTACTATAAATAAAACACCCAGCTGCTAAGCTGAGCGTCTATTAAAATTATCGTTTCTTTATTTCTTGTAATAACAATTTGTTTACTAATTGCGGGTTGGCTTGCCCCTTCGTTTTTTTCATAATTTGACCGACTAGAAAGCCAATCGCTTTATCTTTTCCGTTTTTAAAGTCGATAACCGATTGCTCATTTTCATCCAATGTTTCGATTACAAGCTTTAAGATGGCACCTTCATCAGAAATTTGAACAAGCCCTTTTTCTTTCACGATTTTTTCAGGGTCTCCACCTTTTTCAATCAGCTCTTTGAACACTTTTTTCGCGATTTTGGAGGAGATGGTTCCATTTTCGATCAGCTTGATCATTCCTGCAAGACTTTCCGGGGTGAGCGCCACTTCAGACAACTCTTTTTGCTCTGCATTTAAATATGCTGATACTTCTCCCATCAGCCAGTTAGAAGCTTGTTTCGCATCAGCTCCGGCTTTAACTGTTGCTTCAAAGAAATCAGACATTTCTTTCGTCATTGTCAGCACTTTAGCATCATACGCTGGGAGTCCAAGCTCTTCAACATATCGTTTTTGGCGCGCATCCGGCAGCTCCGGAATCGATGACCGGACTCTTTCTTTCCACTCATCATCAATGTAAAGAGTGACTAAATCAGGTTCAGGAAAATAACGATAATCGTCTGATCCTTCTTTAACGCGCATTAAAATCGTTTTCCCTGTAGCCTCATCAAAACGGCGTGTTTCTTGTTGAATGACGCCGCCGGATAAAAGCACTTCCGCCTGACGTTTTTCTTCATATTCGAGCCCTTTGCGCACAAAGTTAAATGAGTTTAAGTTTTTCAATTCTGTTTTTGTGCCAAATTCTTTTTGTCCGATCGGGCGGAGCGAAATGTTTGCGTCGCAGCGAAGAGATCCTTCTTCCATTTTACAGTCGGATACGCCAGTATATTGAATAATCGATTTTAATTTTTCCAAATATGCATAGGCTTCTTCAGGTGAGCGGATGTCCGGCTCTGATACAATTTCAATCAGCGGTGTTCCTTGACGGTTAAAGTCTACAAGAGAATAGCCGTCGCCAGTATGCGTCAATTTGCCAGCATCCTCTTCTAAATGAAGGCGCGTAATGCCGATTTTCTTTTTCTTTCCGTTCACTTCAATTTCAATCCAGCCGTTTTGACCGATTGGCTGATCATATTGGGAAATTTGATATGCTTTCGGGTTGTCCGGATAAAAATAGTTTTTCCGGTCAAACTTTGTATAAGTAGCCACTTCGCAGTTCAATGCCATCGCAGCTTTCATTGCGAATTCAACGGCTTCTTTATTTAAAACGGGCAAAACTCCCGGGTATCCGAGGTCAATGACCGTTGTGTTTGTATTTGGTTCAGCACCGAAAGCGTTTGGTGCACTGGAAAAGATTTTCGATTTCGTTTTCAATTCCACATGTACTTCAAGTCCGATGACCGTTTCAAAGTTCATTAGTTCTCACCCCTTACAGTTCCGGTTTTTGTTTATGGAAGTCTGTTGCTTGTTCGTATGCATGGGCAACGCGATAAACGGTGCTCTCGTCAAAATGCTTGCCGATGATTTGCAATCCCAGCGGCAAGCCGTTGGCAAATCCGCAAGGTACGGAAATAGCAGGAACTCCGGCAAGGTTCACATTGATTGTTAAAATATCGTTCGCATACATCGTGAGTGGATCGTCAATTTTTTCGCCGATTTTAAATGCTGGAGTCGGGGTTGTCGGTCCGATGATGACGTCATATTTTTCAAAAACGTCTTCAAAATCTTTTTTAATAAGCGTGCGCACTTGCTGCGCTTTTTTGTAATAAGCATCATAATATCCAGAGCTTAATGCAAATGTACCGAGCATAATGCGGCGTTTCACCTCATTTCCAAAGCCTTCCGCGCGTGTTTGTTTATACATATCGATCAAGGTTTCAGCGTTGTCGGAGCGATAGCCGTAGCGGACTCCGTCAAAACGGGCGAGATTCGCAGATGCTTCGGATGAGGCAAGCAAATAATATGTAGCAATACCGTATTTGGAATGCGGCAAAGATACTTCTTCCCATTCTGCGCCCAATCCTTCGAGTACTTTTAAAGCAGCCAGTACGGCCTCGCGCGACTCACGGCTTACCCCTTCACCTAAATACTCTTTCGGAACCGCAATTTTCAGCCCTTTAATATCTCCAGTTAAAGCGGATATATAATCAGGAACTTCCACATTTGCACTTGTGGAATCCATTGGATCAAGACCTGAAATGACTTGAAGAAGGTAAGCGTTGTCTTCAACAGTTCTTGTTATCGGTCCGATTTGATCTAATGAAGACGCGAATGCGACTAATCCGAAACGGGAGACTCGTCCATATGTAGGCTTCAAGCCAACAACCCCGCAGAATGCTGCCGGCTGGCGAATCGAGCCGCCTGTATCAGAGCCTAGTGCAAACGGAACTTCTCCTGCGCTGACAGCCGCTGCGCTGCCGCCGCTGGAACCGCCTGGAACCGCTTCTAAATTCCATGGGTTTTTCGTCTTTTTAAATGCGGACGTTTCAGTGGATGATCCCATCGCAAACTCATCCATGTTTAATTTGCCGATCGTAATCGCTTCAGCTTCTTCTAGCTTGCGCATAACTGTTGCATCATAAATTGGGTCAAAGTTTTCAAGAATTTTGCTTGCACAGGTTGTGCGTAAATCCTTTGTCACAATGTTATCTTTAATTCCTATCGGCATCCCAAACAATAAACCGTATGTATCTTTTTTTCCTATTTCATTATCCAGTTGTTTTGCTTTTTCTCGGGCTCGTTCTTCATCGAGGGTTAAGAAAGCTTCTACCTTTCCGTCGACTTCTTGAATGCGCTTGTAAGACTCGTCGACAAGATCGGAGACGGAAATTTCTTTTCGGTGCAGCATTTGTTTTAATTCAGATATTTTATGATCAAACAGAGCCATGTTCGCTTCGTCCTCCTTACTCAAGAATGGCTGGTACGCGGAATTGTCCGTCTTTTTGGTCAGGAGCATTTTTCAACGCAACTTCCCGTGGAAGACCCGGCTCAGGTTGATCTTCGCGCATGACATTTTTCATATCCAAAACGTGGGAAGTTGGTTGAACGTTCTCCGTATCCAATTCATTTAACTGCTCAGCAAACGTTATAATCGCGTCAAGCTGATTGGTAAACATCTCTGCTTCCTCTTCCGTAATTGCCAAGCGGGCAAGATGAGCAACATGTTTTACTTGTTCTTTCGAAATGCGTGACATCCCAATTCACCTCCACTTTTTCGAACACACTGCAATACTCTGATAATATCAAATTTTAGCCAGATAAAGCAACACCCCCGAAATGTTGAAACAATATTGCACGAAGGCAGGCTGAAAAAAGCCCCTCTTACAGAAGATTTTCTTTTCACATGTAATTTTCAAAACGTCGAAGGACTTCAACCAAAAATTCAAATATAGGTACATTCGTCCAAACGTTTTATTCATTCGTGAATATAAAAATATTGTACGGTACATTATTCGGAGGTGAAAAACATGAGTTTTGGATTCGGTTCTTGTCAAGGCTACGGTTACGGAGGATATGACGGCGGATTCGGGTACGGTGGTGGATTCGGACACGGCGGCGGATTTGCCCTTATAGTAGTATTGTTCATTTTGTTGATCATTGTCGGTACTGCTTTTGTAAAGTGGTAAACACCGTTTAACCAAATGCCAGCCAAAAAACGATCAATATAAAGGTGATTTCAAAATCCCCCCTTTTTGAAATCACCTGTTTTTTTATTGAAAAACATGAACTGTCGGTTTGTCCTGCCCTGGCTCTCTAACGATGAGCGCTTCCGGACCTCTTGAAGAGTTGATGGTCACTTCCAGAGAAATATAGTCTTTGTAATATTCCACAACTTTCCCAGTTAAAAATTGCGTAAAGGCTATGACCTCTGTTTTTCCGTAAAACTGAACCGGTATTTCTATTTTCATTTGCTTCATTTCACCGTCTTGATAAAAAGCCTTCCCAATGACGCCTGTGTAGTTAGGGAAAAAGTCTTCAATATCTCCTTTTAAACGTTTAAATGTGTTGGCATCATCCGGTTTTTTCTTTGTTCCCTCTTCAGATGGGAAAAAGTAATACTCTTCGTTAATATTTTCCCACTTTCCGATATTTTCGCTTCCGCCATCAACGATTGTTCTTGCAAAAAAGTGCCCTGGAACAATCGAAGATTTAGGCGCTTGTTCGTAAAGGGAAACGACAATCGGCACTTTTTCTAATCCTTCTATATCTCGAAGCCTCTTCACAACCACTTGTGCGATTTCCTTCCCTTTCTTTTCAATGGTGGCCTTGTCTATTTTATTTTCTTTTTGGATGCCGTCTTCCGTGCGGTAATAATAAACAGAATTCAAGGCCAAACCGATCGACACTCCGCCAAGCTCAAGTGTTTTTTCATCTTTTTTTACAAGATAATTATGTTCAAGTATATGCGTTACATAAATGGGGCTTTTTTCGGAGCTTTCTGGCGGATTTAAACCTTCATTTTTGAAAGATTTATCCTTCCTTTTCGCTTCCTCCAAATCTTTTCCTTCCAGCTTGCGGCTAAGCCAGTTTTGGACAGTTTTTTTGTCTAAATATTGTCCTTCTTGAAACACATATTTATCCGTTGGAAACTTGTCGCTGGCCATCCGCATAAGACCAGTTTCAAATTCATCAACATCAAATCTTGTATTGAGATTGCTTGCCACAAGCCCTCGCGCTTCACTCGTTTTAAAAGGCACGAGCATCTTATAATAATCTTCCGAAATTCTGTATTTCGGAATAATTGCTTTTTCTTCCGTTGATTCTTCCGTCTCTTGTACAATTTGCTCCGGTTCTCCAATGTCCTGCGAGCATGCACTGAGCACAGCCATGCACGCTGCCGCTATGATCAAAAGTTTTTTCAAGGTACCTTCCCTCTCCTATTTCCTTAGTTCTTCAAGCAAACGAGACTCATCCCAAACCTCTATGTTTAATTCGCGAGCTTTTGCGAGCTTGCTGCCGGCATCTTCACCAGCGATCACAAGATCTGTTTTTTTGCTCACACTGCCAGTAACTTTTCCGCCTCTTGCTTCAATTTGTTCTTTTGCTTCATTGCGGGACATTTCAGCAAGCTTCCCTGTTAAAACGATTGTCTTACCGGCAAAGTACGAATCCCCTTCATCTGAATTTGTCCGTTTCGGACCTTTATACGTCATATTGACGCCGAACGACTTTAATTCTTCAATCAATTCTTTTACTTCAGGCTGTTCAAAAAAAGTAGCGATGGAATCAGCCATTTTTTCTCCGATTTCTGGTATGTTGATTAATTGTTCTCTTGTCGCGCTTTGCAGCCGCTCCATTGTTTCAAAATGCTCTGCTAAAATCTTGGCGGCTTTTTCGCCGACATAGCGAATGCCTAAACCGAATAAAAGGCGCTCCAGCGAATTTTCCTTCGACCGTTCAATCGCGTGCAACAAATTATCCGTTGATTTTTCACCCATCCGTTCAAGCTGAAGCAATTGGGGTTTTGTTAATTTGTATAAATCCGCTACATCTTGAATCAAGCCTTCTTTAAACAATTGGGTGATGACGCGCTCCCCTAGTCCTTCAATATTCATCGCATTTCGGGAAACAAAATGGATGAGCCCTTCGCGAATTTGCGCCGGACATTTTGGATTAATGCATCTAAGCGCAACTTCTCCTTCCAACCGGACCAGCTCGCTATTGCATTCAGGACAGTGCGAAGGCATCCGAAAATCCTGTTCATTGCCTGTTCTTCTGTCAACAAGAACATTTACAATTTCAGGAATGATGTCCCCGGCTTTTTTCACGACGACGAAGTCTCCAAGCTTAATATCTTTTTCCCGAATCAAATCTTCATTATGAAGGGAAGCTCGTTTGACGGTTGTCCCGGCAACCTTTACAGGCTCTAAGATCGCTGTTGGGGTAATGACGCCGGTGCGTCCGACAGCGAGTTCAATATCCAGCAGCTTCGTCACCACCTCTTCTGCCGGAAACTTATAGGCAATCGCCCATCTCGGGCTTTTCGCAGTTGCCCCGAGCGCTTCCTGCTGACGCAAACTATCAACCTTAATTACAACTCCGTCAATATCATACGGAAGCTGAGAGCGCTTTTCCAACAATTGATCAAGCAGCTCGATCACTTCGTCGATGTTTTTGCATTTTCTGCGTTCACGATTTGTTTTAAAGCCGAGTTCATCAAGCAAGTCCAATGCTTCACTATGAGAAGACACTCCGGTATCGCCAAGCTCTGCTATGTTATAGACGAAAATATCTAAATTTCGTTTCGCGGCAATTTTTGGGTCTAGCTGGCGCAAGGAACCAGCCGCAGCGTTTCTCGGATTGGCAAACGGAACTTCCCCTTTTGCAATGCGCTCCTCATTTAATTTCTCAAATGATGCTTTCGGCATAAATGCTTCCCCGCGCACTTCCATCGATAAATTTTTCTTTAGTCTCAAAGGGATCGAGCGGATCGTTTTTAAATTTTCCGTGATATCTTCCCCCGTCGTGCCGTCTCCTCGTGTTGATCCTTGTACAAACAGGCCGTTTTCATATCGAAGGGAAACCGCAAGCCCGTCAATTTTCAGCTCCACTACATATTCGACATCCCCAACTGCTTGGCGGACTCGCCTGTCAAAGTCACGCAAGTCCTGCTCATTAAAAGCGTTTGCCAAACTTAGCATCGGCACGCGGTGCGCCACTTTTCGGAAAGCATCTAAAACAGCGCCCCCCACCCGCTGGGAGGGAGAATCAGGGGTTTTCAGCTCTGGATATTTTTCTTCAAGTTCTATTAGTTCTCTCATGAGGCGGTCATACTCTGCGTCAGGAACAGACGGATTGTCAAGAACGTGATATTCATAATTATATTGATTCAAAAGCTTGTGCAATTCTTTTACACGGTTTTCTGCCGTACGTTTGTCCATATGTGTCAATTCCTTCCTTCAAATAGTTACTGTACTTTTTCAATTGGTGCAAATTTAGCAAGCAACCGTTTTATGCCGACAGGACTTGGAAATGCCACGTCAAGTTCTTGATCCTCCCCATCGCCTTTCACTCGGACGACAACACCGACACCCCATTTTCCGTGCACGGCTTTATCACCTACTGACCAAGCCTTTACATCTCCTCCCGTTAATTTCGCTCCGATTGTTCTATTTAGTTTCGGCTTTGGAGATTTCTTTTCATTTAAGTCTTCTAAAACCTCTTTCGGCATCTCTTCAATAAAACGAGATTCCGGGTTCATGTTTGTTCTTCCAAAAAGGGTCCTCATTTTCGCATTTGTTACATACAATTCTTCCTCTGCCCGCGTTATCCCGACGTATGCCAGCCGGCGCTCTTCCTCCATTTCCGCCTCTTCCATCAAGGCTCGGCTGTGGGGAAATACACCTTCTTCCATCCCGATCATAAATACAACCGGAAACTCTAAACCTTTTGCCGAATGGATCGTCATCAATAACACGGAATCTTTCTGCTCCGATTGCTCTTCATCAATGCGGTCAATGTCCGCAATCAAGGCCAAATCCGTTAAAAAGGCGACAAGGCTTTTGTCCTCATTTTGTTTTTCAAAGTTTTGAGTTACAGATAAAAATTCATCAATGTTCTCTAAACGACCTTGGGCTTCCAATGTTTTTTCCTGCTTAAGCATCTCCCTGTAGCCGGTTCTGTCAAGAATCTCTTCCACAAGCTCTGTAACGGACACATAGTCTTGCATTTGTGACAGCTGCTGGATCAATTCACGGAATTCCGTCAACACTTTCATAGCACGAGTGCTGACCCCGATATGTTCCATTTCTTCTAAAGCAGCAAACATCGAGATACCTTGCTGGGCTGCATAATTCATTATTTTTTCAACGGTTGATGCACCGATGCCCCGTTTCGGAACATTGATGATTCGCACCAAACTAATATCATCATTCTGGTTTGCCACTAGACGCATGTATGCAAGAATATCCTTGATTTCTTTCCGGTCATAGAACTTTATGCCGCCGACAATTTTATAATCAATATTCGATTTTAACAGCACTTCCTCTATGACACGGGACTGTGCATTTGTACGGTACAATACAGCAATATCGGAAAGTTTTCTTTTGCCCGATTGGACGAGCTCTTGAATTTGCTTGGCGACAAACTGGGCCTCCCCAATTTCGTGATCAGCCCGGTAGTAAATAATTTTTTTCCCCTCAGGGTTTTCCGTCCATAAATTTTTCGGCTTTCTGTTCATATTATTTTTAATGACTTCATTGGCCGCATGCAAAATACGCTTGGTAGAACGATAATTTTGTTCAAGCAAAATCACTTTAGCGTTCGGATAATCTTTTTCAAACGATAAAATGTTTCCGATGTCCGCCCCTCGCCAGCGATAAATCGATTGATCCGAATCGCCGACAACACAAATATTTTGAAAACGGGATGCCAGCATCTTTACAAGCGTGTATTGTGCGCGGTTTGTATCTTGATATTCATCAACATGAATGTATTGAAATTTCCGCTGATAATATTCGAGTACTTCTGGAACACGCTGAAAAAGCAGTATCGTTGACATAATGAGGTCATCAAAATCAAGAGCTTGGTTTTTCAACAATTTTTTTTGGTAGTCGATATAGATATCGCTGACAATTTGCTCCCACACATCTCCTGCTTGACGAGCAAATTCCTCCGGGGAAATGAGATCGTTTTTCGCGCTGCTGATAGTGCCGAGAATGGCTCGAGGATCATATTTTTTAGGATCAATGTTTCGTTCTTTTAAAATCCCTTTGATGACAGACAATTGGTCTGATGTATCCAATATCGTAAAATTGCGATTGACGCCGATCCGGTCAATATCTCGGCGAAGGATTCGCACGCACATCGAGTGAAAAGTGGAAATCCATATTTCCTCAGCGCCAGGGCCAAGCAGTTGTTCAATCCGGTCTTTCATTTCCCTCGCTGCTTTATTTGTGAAGGTAATAGCAAGAATATTCCAAGGTGCTACCCCTTTTTCTGCCATTAAATAAGCGATCCGGTGGGTGAGAACCCTCGTCTTGCCGCTGCCTGCACCCGCCATTATTAAAAGAGGACCTTCCGTATGTTTCGTCGCTTTTTGCTGCTGTTCATTCAAACCTGAGAGGAGCTGCTCAGTCAAAAAATGCATTCAACACTCACCTCATTTTCACTTTCTTTACCCTTTGACAGCGCTGACGGTTTCAAGCGCTGCTTGTAAATTTTCATAAATGGCATTCCCGACAACGATGATATCAGCGTGCTCGGCCATTTCTTTTGCTTGCGCAGCATTTTGAATGCCGCCCCCATAAATAAGCCTAGTATTCGTTAAAACCGATTTCGCTGCTTTTACTGCTTCAACATTGCCGTACGTTCCGCTATATTCTAAATAAAAGAGCGGAAGATGAAACATGTTCTCCGCCATTCTCGCATACGCTTTAATATCATCCAAATTAAGCTCCGTCTTTGCTTCGGTCAATTTTGCCGCTTTGCACTCTCCATTTAAAATGCAATAACCTTCCATTAAAATATCATTCCAGTTCATAATGTCACCAAACTCTTTCATTGCTTGGTGATGCAGCTCCGTAATCCATGTAGTATTTCGGCTGTTTAAAACCGTCGGAATAAAATACAAATCAAATCCTGGAACAATCGATTCTAAATTCGATACTTCCAGCACGCATGGAACGAGAAAACGCCGCACCCGCGAAAGCAAAGAAAGAACATTATCTTCCGTTACATTGTCGCTTCCTCCAATGATAACAGCGTCCGTTTTTGATTCACAAATTTTTTCAAGCAGTTCATCGGAAATGGCTTTATCCGGATCGAGCTTAAACACATGTCTCCACTCGTTCACATCATACATACATAATCCTCCATTTCATATACCATTTCATTATTATATCAAATTATAATAGGACAAAAAAATGGTGAATCAATGAAAGTCTGTAGATGTTTAGAAAGAGTTTTTTTAATATGAGAGGGGGTTTTTTTAAGCTATGTTGAAGAAGCCTTTCAGAGTTTTAAAAGTTCTAAACTAAAAAAGAGCTGCTGATTTCACCCAGCAGCCCAAATTTATGACGAAGCGTTGTCATCTTTAATTCTTTCAAGCGCCATTGCATAAGCATCATTTCCGTAATTCAAGCACCGCTTTACCCGGGAGATTGTCGCTGTCGATGCACCTGTTTCTGTTTCAATTTTATGATACGTATAGCCTTCCTGAAGCATTCTTGCAACTTCAAACCGTTGGGCAAGCGATTGGATTTCATTGACAGTGCAAAGGTCATCAAAAAAACGGTAGCATTCCTCCAAATCTCTTAAAGAAAGGATAGCCCGGAACAATTGGTCTAACTCTCTCCCCCGCAGCTTGTCAATTTGCATGCATCATTCTCCTTTCTCAGCTGAATTTTGAAAAGCCTTATCCAAATCTGGCACGATATTGATCCAAGTATGGCCGGGAACTAATTTTACTTGTTCTTCATTTTCATAAGGAAGGATGCGTCCGTTCACATTTTTCCAATCGACCCTTTTCATCATACCTTTTTGCAAAAGAATTCCCTCGCCCCCAGAGTTTAAATCAATCGTTCTGCGACCGTAATCATCAAGAAAACGATGATCCGTTTGGACAATAAAAATATTGTCTAAAAGAACAGGTTCTTCCGTTTCGCGATCGACTGTCAGTTCGTCCCCGGAATACCGCTTATACCGGCCTAGCTGCTGATCGAATACATATTTAATGCGCCATTCCGGTTTAGAACCATAGGAAACAACAGCTTCTAACATTTCTTCTCCAGAAATGCCGCTTATTTCTTCATCTGAAAGAAAAGGCAACGGGGCAACTTCCTTTGTCATTGAATACCCGTTTTCTTTTGCTCCTTTTACGACATTTTCAAAAGAAATATACGAGTTATGAGGAGCTTTCCGGGTTGAATCCCGCCAAAACAGCGTACCATCATAAAACAGACCGTTTAAATAGTCTAGGTGCTCTGACTCCAGCATTTCTTTAGCAGTGGGACTCCAGCCGTGACTGATATAAATTGCTTCATACCCTTTACTCAAATCGACAAAATATTCCCGCGCACTTCTGACTGGACCGATAATTTTTGGTTTCTCGCTTTGATAAATGGCTAAAAAGCGCGTGATCGTGCCTTCAGCTAAAGCCTCGTAAACAATATCCGCTTTATTTAATCCTGATTGAGGCCTCGCTTTCGGATGGTTGTTAATCGTGACAGCAATTGGGCGGCTGTCAATGCTTCCGGTCGCAGCATTTCCTGTCAAAGGGCTTACGGCTGTTTCTTTTTCAACTGGCTGATTTTCAGATGATGACGGTTCGTCATTTGTTTTCTCTTTTTCTTTTTCATTTGTGCAAGCTGTTATAAAGACAAAGAAAAGCATCGTAAATAAAATCAATGTTCTTTTCATTCATTCACAACCTTAACTAATTTATCCCTTTTATATTTTAACGTATTATTGTCGGAAAGAGTATTGTTTTTTTCATAACATCATAAATTCCTTCCTGTGTAACCCGGATATATGGTAAATGTGTGCAGGATAAAAAGAGCAGGCTGTGAATCGGGTCTAAAAATTTATAGCCCTTTTCTCGCATAATTTGGACTAAATCATTTTCCTCCTTAATGAGATCTTTAAATTTTTTCGATGACGCAGCGCCGTTAATGTTAAGAGGCATTTCAAAAATCACTTGGCCATTTTCCGTTATTACTATTCCCCCGCCGATTTCTTTCAATCTGGAAAATGCATGCATCATATCTTGTTTGTTTTTCCCTATCAACACCACATCTCCAGTCGTTGAATAAGTGCTTGCAAAGCCTTTTATCCCCTTTGCGAAGCCTTTTAACATTGTATTGATCCGCCATTTCCCTTTTTTATCGATGACAGCGAGGAAGCTTTCGTCATGATCTAGCGGAAGTTCATCAACGAAGTTGTCAATAGTGATGGAATACGGCTCAATAATAACCGTGTTTCTCATTTTTAATCCCATCGGCATAGAAAATTGAAGATCATCCATTGTCAAATCCCAATCAAGTTCAAGCGGTGCAACTTCATATTTGTTCCAGTCTGCTTGAGGGAAATGATCAAACACCTGACCGTCCTTATGAATCCATTTCCCTTTCGCCAAAACAGCCACTGGGTTCGGGTTATTTTTCGCTTCCAGAAAATTTATGGAGGCTAACCTGCCAGGACCGATTACTCCCAATTTTGAATCAAGCATATAATATCTAGCAACATTGTACGTTGCCATTTTATAAGCCTCAAACTCTGGAATTCCGGCCTCCAGCGCTATTTGAATGGTCTGATTAATCATTCCATTTTCATAAAAAGCAGGCGTTGAACCATCCGTTGTAAAAAACATTTCGTCAAAACGATTAACTCCAAATGCAAGCAGCTCTTCCAACAATTTCGGCAAATCCGGCCGTATTGAAGAATAGCGGAGCGGCACGCTGTATCCGCATAACAATCGATTATATACTTCTTCTCCGCTAATAGATTCGTGATCGGAATCGACACCAAATAATTTCATTTTTGTCAATGTTTTTCGAGAAGCCCCTGGAAAATGGCCTTCTACACGCTTCCCGACCTTTTTTGTCTCATGAATCCAGTGTAAAAACAAGTCATCCCCTAAAAGAAGCTTTGGCCAGCCTGTCAATTCTCCTCCTTGAATAACGGCTGGATGCTCGATCCATTGTTTTACGACATCTGGCGGAATGAGTTGATCTTCTTCTCTGCATTCCGTTTGCAAGTCATAGCGGGCCCACCAAAAAAACTGAACTGGAGAAGATTGCATATCTTCAACAAAAGAAAACGCTTTCTTTTTTGGGAATTGTAATAGCAAAAATAGGTTATCGCATATTAGTGTTGTAGTTCCCGTTTGCGATACATGTTGTGCAAGCGAATGAGGATTATATAATTGAAACGGATGGGCGTGCGGTTCAATATAGCCAGGAACTAAATAAAGTCCTTTGCAATCAAATATTTCCGTATTTGCTGTTTTTTCCGGCTCTTCATTGCCGACATAAATAATGCGGTCTTTATAAATCCAAATATTTGACTTCACCCACTGGTTTAAATATGGATGTAAAAATACTGCATTTTTCAACCACAAGGTTGGTGCTAATCTATTTGAAACGACATCTATATGTTCACGAATTTCATGGGCTTTCCAAAAAGCACCAGATCGCATGATCTGCTCAGTCCTCCTCAATTAAAAGTAATCACTCAAAATAGTGACTCTGTTACTTTATATATTAACATATGAAAAATATTAAAGCACTAAAGTTTCTTACAAAATTTTGAACTTGGGATAACGGTGCAGAGGCTTTCTTGATTGATCGTTTCCTAATAGAAGAAACGCTGGTTTATTTTTAATAATGAGCGGTCAAAATAGGAAGTTGTTTAAGAAGAAGCTATGTCAAAAATGCCGATTACATTCCTTTATAAAAAGAAAAGGACAGGAACAACCTCCTGTCCCATTGGAAAGGTTTATAAAATATGTGGTAGATATGTCTTTTATTTATTAGTATTCATCGGTTCGGAATATTGAAAGCCAAATTCGTTATAGTGCGCGATAGCCGATGTCTTTACGATAAAACAAACCTTCCGTCTCAAGCTCTTTTAATTGCTTGTACACTTTTTCTTGCGCATTTTTTAAATTATCTCCAAATGACGCCACAAGGTATACACGACCCCCGTCTGTTACAAATTGGCCGCCTTCCTCTTTTGTTCCGGCATGGAATAAAAGGGCATCCGCACCAACCTTTAACAAACCGATCGGTGTTCCTTTCTTATAGCTGCTCGGATAGCCTTCCGCCGCCACAACGACTCCCAACACCGCTTGATCTGTCCATTCAAGTTCAACCGGTTCTCCTTTTAACACTTTCAACATCACATCGATAAGGTCTGATTTTAGCCGAGGAAGAACTACCTGTGTTTCTGGATCTCCAAAACGCGCATTGAATTCAATCACCTTCGGACCGTCTTTTGTCAGCATGAGGCCGGCATAAAGAATACCGGTAAATGCCGCTCCTTCATTTTTCAAAGCTTTCGCTACCGGCTTTAAAATTTTCTCTACAGACTCTTGAACAACATCATCAGAAATTTGCGGGACAGGAGAATAAGCCCCCATTCCACCTGTATTCGGTCCTTTGTCCCCGTCAAAGGCCCGCTTATGATCCTGCGCAATGACCATCGGGTAAATGTTTTCTCCGTTTACGAAAGCCATAAGGGAAAACTCTTCACCTGTCAAAAATTCTTCAATTACAACGGATTTTCCTGCTTCTCCGAGCTTATTTTCATTTAAATAGCCGGACAGCCCGTCAATTGCTTCTTCATTTGTCATCGCAACAACGACACCTTTTCCCGCCGCAAGCCCATCCGCTTTAATCACAATCGGGGCGCCTTTTTCTTCTACATATTGCTTCGCTTTGGCAAAATCAGAGAACGTTTCATAATTGGCAGTCGGAATGTTATATTTTTTCATTAAATTTTTTGCAAATGATTTGCTTCCTTCAATAATTGCCGCTTCTTTCCTCGGTCCGAATACAGTTAATCCAGCGTCTTCAAATTCGTTGACAATACCGTTCATTAAAGGAATTTCAGGACCAACAATGGTTAAATCAATGTTGTTTGTTTTGGCAAATTGGATCAATTCGTCTGTTTGTTCTTCTGAAATCGGAACTCTTATTGCAACGTCTTTCATACCATCATTGCCAGGCGCGACATACACTTTTTCAACGAGAGGGCTTTTGGCCGCCTTCCAAGCGATCGCATGCTCACGGCCCCCTTTTCCAATAACAAGTACTTTCATCATCAGTCATCCCCTTTCTTAATGTTTGAAATGACGGACTCCAGTAAAGACCATTGCAATTCCGTATTCATCCGCTTTTTTTATCGAATCTTCATCGCGAATGGATCCGCCTGGTTGTATGATTGCTGTAACCCCTGCTTTCGCTGCTTCTTCAACGGTGTCAGGCATTGGGAAGAACGCATCTGATGCAAGTGCACTGCCTTTCGCTTTCTCGCCAGCCTGTGCAATCGCAATTTTTGCAGCACCAACCCGGTTCATTTGGCCTGCACCAACACCAACGGTCATTTCATCTTTTGCCAAAACAATCGCATTTGACTTGACGTGCTTCACGACTTTCCAACCAAGCTTTAAGTCCTTCCATTCTTGTTCAGTCGGTTGTCTTTTTGTTGGGATTGAAATGTTCGCGTCATCGAGCGTATAAATATCTTGATCTTGAACAAGAAGGCCGCCGTAAACAGATGTCAGCTGCTTCTCCGGTTGGAATTTTTTCGAAAAGTCGATCGTTAACAATCGAATATTTTTCTTTTTCGTTAATATTTCAAGAGCTTCTTGGCTAAACGAAGGGGCAATGATAATTTCCAAAAAAATTTCGCTCATTTTTTCAGCCGTTTTCTGATCAACTTCACGATTCAGTGCAACAATGCCGCCGAAAATTGAAGTCGGGTCCGCCTCATATGCCCGATTATAAGCTTCAAAAATGGTTTCACCTGCGCCGACGCCGCACGGATTCATATGCTTAACAGCGACCGCTGCCGGTCCATCAAATTCTTTGACAATGCTAAGTGCCGCATCCGCATCTTTAATGTTGTTATACGACAATTCCTTTCCATGGAGCTGAACGGCTTCGGCAATAGATGATGGAGGCGTGATCGGCTTTTTATAGAACGTTGCCTGTTGGTGAGGGTTTTCCCCATAACGAAGGGATTGCTTCCTTTCAAATGTCACAGTAATCGATTCAGGCTCTTCTTCCCCTGCCTGCTCTGTTAAATATTCCGCAATCAGTGCATCGTATGCGGCAGTATGACGGAATACTTTGGCAGCCAGCTTCCGTTTTGTTTCTATGCTTACTTCTCCGTTCTCTTTCAGTTCGGTTAAAATGACGGGATAATCTTCAGGATCAACGACAACCACTACATCTTGGTGATTTTTTGCAGCAGCCCGAAGCATCGTCGGCCCGCCGATGTCAATGTTCTCGATCGCTTCCTCAAAAGTCACGCCATCTTTGGCAATTGTCTCTTTAAACGGATATAAATTCACAACGACTAAGTCAATCGGTTGAATACCGTTTTCCTCCATCTGCTTCATATGGTTATCATTGCTGCGAACCGCAAGCAGCCCCCCGTGAATAGCAGGATGCAGCGTTTTTACTCTTCCGTCCATAATTTCCGGAAAACCGGTTACTTCCTGAATTCCAATGACATCTATTCCATTTTCCTCAAGAAGCTTTTTCGTTCCGCCAGTGGAGATTACTTCGATCCCAAGATTGACAAGCTCTTGCACAAACGGAATGATATTTGCTTTATTAGATACACTGACAATTGCCCGTCTGATTGTCATGCTTTCACCTCTAATTTTTCTAAAATTTTTCCTATTGTTTCAGGATAAAATGAATGCTCGATTTTATGGATTTTCTCTGCAAGTGTATTAGCATCATCATCTTCGCTGATTTCAACCGCACTCTGAGCGATGATCGGGCCTGTATCCATTCCTTCATCAACATAATGGATGGTGACACCCGTAATTTTTACGCCGGCACGGAGCGCTTGTTCAATTGCATGTTTTCCCGGAAATGCAGGAAGCAAGGAAGGATGTATATTCACAATTCTCCCCGCAAAAGCGTCAAGAAGAGTGTGGCCGATTAAACGCATGTAGCCGGCCAGCACGATAAAGTCCACTTGATAGTGCCTCAATTGCTGTAAAATATCTTCTTCAAACTGTTCCTTCGACTCATATTGCTTCGGATCAAAAACAAAAGCAGGAATCTGCTCCTTTTCTGCCCGCTCCACTACTTTAGCACCGGGTTTATCACAAACTAAAAGCATCACATTTGCTTTTAGCTTCCCGCTCTTTACATGGTCTACAATCGCTTGGAAATTAGAGCCGCTCCCGGATGCAAACACCGCGATCCGCTTCATGAAAAAGGCCCTCCTTTCAGCCAAATTCCGCTTCCTTCTTTTACCCGGCCGATGAGAAAAGCCTTTTCTCCCAGCTTTTCAAGCTCATTAAGGCACTGCTGAACAACATCTTCTTCGACCGCCAGAACAAAGCCGATTCCCATATTGAACACTTCAAACATTTCAGACAAATCGATATCTCCTTGCTGTTGAATAAAGGTAAAAATCGGATGAATCGGCCATGAACCGAAATCGATTTCTGCTCCTAGCCCTTCCGGAAGCATTCTCGGGATGTTTTCAATAAACCCTCCCCCGGTAATATGGGCCATGCCGTCAACTTTATATGCTTTCACAAGCGGTAGGACGGAAGAAACATAAATTTTTGTCGGCTTTAGCAATTCTTCTCCGAGCGTTTCGGTTAGAGGCTCGTATATTTCATGTAAATCAAGCTTATTTTCTTCCAAAAGCACTTTGCGAACAAGTGAATAACCGTTTGAATGGATGCCGTTTGATGAAAGGCCGATGAGAAAGTGCCCAGGCTTGATCCGTTCGCCTGTGACAATGTTTTCTTTCTCGACAACACCGACAGCAAAGCCGGCAATGTCGTATTCATCTTCATCATATACGCCGGGCATTTCCGCTGTTTCTCCACCGATGAGCGCACAACCCGCCTGCAGGCAGCCATCGGCAACACCTTTAACAATTTTTTCAATTTTTTCAGGGTCTGCTTTCCCGAGCCCCAAATAGTCCAGGAAAAAAAGCGGCTCCGCACCTTGTGCCAAAATGTCGTTTACACACATAGCCACAGCGTCTATTCCAATCGTATCGTGTTTATTCGCCATAAAGGCAAGCTTCAGCTTCGTTCCCACTCCGTCTGTTCCGGAAACAAGCACCGGTTCCTTATAACCTAAGCTTGCCAGATCAAACATTCCGCCAAAACTGCCGATCCCTCCTAAAACACCGGGACGCTTCGTTTTTTCCACATGCTTTTTCATGCGGCGAACTGCTTCATAGCCCACCTGAATGTCCACACCTGCTTCTCTATACGCTTTGGACATGAATTATCCTCCTTCGGTCTGTCATATTAGCCTTTCTCATGAGGAAGAATCGTATCTTCATAAATGTCTGTCGGATATTTTCCTGTAAAACATGCCATACATTGCCCGCGAAATTCACCTTCATATTTCCTTCCGATCGCATCCAGCATCCCTTCTGTGCTTAAGAAAGCAAGACTATCGGCGCCAATGATGCTGCGAATTTCTTCTACAGTATGAGAAGAAGCGATCAGCTCCTCATGAGTGGAGGTGTCAATACCGTAATAGCAAGGGTTGGCAATCGGCGGTGAACTGATGCGGACATGCACTTCCGTTGCCCCTGCTTCCCGCAGCATCTTGACAATACGCTTCGATGTCGTTCCTCTTACGATTGAGTCATCCACCATGACAACCCGTTTGCCTTCCACTACCCCGCGGACAGGGGAAAGCTTCATTTTCACTCCTTGCTCCCGCAATGATTGGGACGGCTGAATAAACGTACGGCCGACATATCGGTTTTTAATTAAACCGAGCTCGTACGGTATACCGGATGCCTCGGCATAGCCGATCGCCGCAGATATGCTGGAATCCGGAACTCCAGTCACTACGTCCGCCTCTACAGGCGCTTCTATCGCAAGCCGTTTGCCAAGATTTTTTCTTGCAGTATGAACATTTATTCCTTCCACATTACTGTCAGGGCGTGAAAAATAAACGTATTCCATCGTACAAATCGCACGGTTAATCGTTTTGGAAAAACGTTCGCTTTTCAGTCCTTCACCATTGATGATGATAAGCTCGCCAGGCTCAACGTCCCTTTCTAGCTGAGCTCCAACAGCATCAAAAGCGCAGGTTTCCGAAGCGACAACATATGCATCACCTAGACGTCCAATAGATAAAGGACGGAGTCCGTTCGGATCAAGGGCAATCATCAGCTCTGTTTCCGTCATGATTAAAAAGGCGTATGCCCCTTTAATCATCGTAAGCGCGTTTTTCACTTTATCTTTTAGCTCTAAATAGCCGCTTCTTTTAATTAAATGAGCAAGAACTTCTGTATCTGACGTTGTTTGAAAGATGCTTCCTTGATTTTCAAGCTGATGCTTCAATCCGGAAGCATTCACTAAATTTCCGTTGTGAGCTAATGCGAGACCGCCTTGCTCCGATCGAAAAAGGAACGGCTGGACGTTTTCATAACCGCCTCCTCCAGCCGTCGCATAGCGAACATGGCCAATAGCTCCTGTTCCTTTTAAATTGTCTACCCCATTGGCAAACACTTCTGTGACAAGTCCTTCCCCTTTAAACCCTGTCAGTTTCTCGCCGTCTGTTACGACAATCCCTGCCCCCTCTTGTCCGCGATGCTGAAGGCTGTGCAGACCGTAATAAGTGATTTGAGCAGCGTCCTTATGACCCCATATGCCGAATACACCGCATTCTTCATTTAGCCCCTTTATTTCAGCAAGCATGGGATAGCTCCTTTCCAAGCTTGTTCTAACTCTTCCACTGATGCTTGAATCAATGTTTCTCCATTGCCGTTGACAATTTTAAGAATTCCGCTGTTTGTGACCGTTCCGATAGCTTCAGCTTGAACAATCTTTTCAAACGCCTCTTTGTTTTCCGGTTTTACGGAAACGACGATGCGGGACTGGGATTCGCTGAACAGCCCTGCCAATGCATCACCGTTGATCGTAATTTCCGCTCCAAGACCCGTTCCGATTAAGCATTCACTTAGCGCAACGGCCAGGCCTCCTTCGGCAACGTCATGAGCCGACTGGACAAGCCCTTCGCGAATTGCAGCTAACAGCTGATCTAAACGTTGCTTCTCTTCTTCCAGATCAATTTCCGGCGCTTTGCCAAAGATCTTGCCTTCAAGCATTTTTTGCAATTCACTTCCGGAAAATTCTAGTTTTGTCTCACCAAGCAAATAAACGATGCTGCCCGCCTCTTTAAATGATTGCGTTGTAATATGATCTGTATCTTCAATAAGTCCGACCATCCCGACAACCGGAGTTGGATAAATAGCTGTTCCGTTCGTTTCATTGTACAAGGAAACATTTCCGCCAATGACAGGTGTATTTAAAGCTAAGCACGCTTCGCTCATGCCGTCCACCGCTTTTTCAAGCTGCCAAAAAATCTCCGGTTTTTCCGGACTGCCGAAGTTTAAACAGTCTGTAATAGCGAGCGGCACCGCTCCTGAACATACGATGTTTCTTGCTGCTTCACTAACTGCAATTTTTCCGCCGACTTCTGGATCTAAATATAAATAGCGTGAGTTGCAATCGGTTGTCATCGCCAAAGCTTTTTTCGTCCCTCTGATTCTTAGGACAGCCGCATCAGAACCGGGCGCCACGACAGTGTTCGTCCGCACCATATAATCGTATTGGTCATATACCCACTCCTTGCTGGCTATCGTTGGCTGTTTCAGCAATGCAAGAAGCGTTTCTTTGTAATCGTCAACTTTTGGAACATAGGGCGGCATGCTTTGAAACTGGCGATAATATTCTGGTTCTTTAGACGGTTTATAGTAAACAGGCGCATCTTCCGCAAGCGCATCAACAGGAATTTCCGCAACGATTTCTCCTTTATGAATAAGGCGCAGCATCTTGTCATCTGTAACTTTACCAATCGGTGCAGCCTCCAGATCATATTTTTTAAACAGATCAATGATTTCCTGCTCCCGCCCTTTTTTAATTACGAGAAGCATTCTTTCCTGTGATTCGGATAACATCATCTCATAAGGAGTCATTCCTGCTTCCCGCTGAGGAACAAGATCCAAGTTCATTTCAATTCCTGATCCCGCCTTGCTCGCCATTTCTGCCGATGAGCTTGTAAGCCCCGCTGCTCCCATATCTTGAATGCCGACAAGTGCATCAGATTTGATTACTTCAAGGCAAGCTTCCAAAAGCAGTTTTTCCATGAAAGGATCTCCAACTTGAACAGCCGGACGCTTTTCTTCGGAAGCTTCCGACAATTCTTCGGAAGCAAATGTAGCTCCGTGAATGCCGTCTCTTCCGGTTTTGGCTCCGACGTACATCACTGTATTGCCGACACCAGTTGCTTGCCCTTTTTTGATATCTTCATGGTTTATGAGTCCGACACACATCGCATTGACCAGCGGATTTCCTTCATAGGAAGCGTCAAACTGTACTTCTCCTCCAACGGTTGGAATTCCGATACAGTTACCGTATCCGGCAATGCCAGCGACAACTTCTTCAAACAAATATTTGACACGCGGGCTTGTAAGTTCCCCAAAGCGAAGAGAGTTAAGGAGAGCGATTGGTCTGGCTCCCATCGAGAAAACATCGCGAATAATGCCTCCGACTCCTGTTGCTGCACCTTGATACGGTTCAATTGCAGAAGGGTGGTTATGGCTTTCTATTTTAAAGACGACGGCTTGATTGTCGCCGATATCAACAATCCCTGCTCCTTCACCAGGTCCTTGCAGCACACGTTCTCCTTTTGTTGGAAACTTTTTTAATACTGGTTTTGAATTTTTGTAGCTGCAATGCTCTGACCACATAACAGAAAAAATTCCAATTTCCGTGTAATTCGGCAATCGTCCTAATATTTTTTCAATGAGGGCAAACTCCTCATCACTAACTCCCATTTGCTTATAAATTTTGTCGTTTTTTATCATTTCTGGACTTGGTTCAAGAATTTGTGACATGAGCTTCCCTCCAACTTCTTACAATCGATTGAAACAATTTCAACCCGTCTGTGTTTCCTAAAAGTTCGCTGACTGCCCGTTCCGGATGCGGCATCATTCCAAGGACATTGCCGCGTTTATTTACGATGCCTGCAATGTTATTTAAGCTTCCGTTCGGATTATCTTGATACGTAAAAACAATTTGCTTGTTTGCGATTAACTCTTCAAGAGTTTTTTCATCACAATAATAATTTCCTTCCCCATGTGCGATCGGAATGGTGATAATTTCGCCCTTATCATATTTGTTCGAAAACATCGTTTCGTTGTTTTCCACCTTTAATTTCACAGGGCGGCAAATAAATTTCAGCTTCTCGTTCCGTCTCATGGCACCCGGAAGAAGACCAGCCTCAAGCAAAATCTGAAACCCATTGCAAACGCCAAGTACAGGCTTCCCTTCATCTGCAGCTTTCACAACTTCCTTCATGACATTGGCAAACCGGGCAATGGCTCCGCTGCGCAAATAATCGCCGTATGAGAAGCCGCCGGGAAGGAGAATGCCATCGAAGCCACTTAAATCTTGAGCGTCATGCCAAACGTATTCGACTTCCTCTCCCAGTTCATCTTTAATGGCATGGTACATGTCAACGTCACAATTGGAACCCGGAAAAACGATCACGGCAAATTTCACTTGACGGCTACCTCCTCTATTTCATAACGGTAGTCTTCAATCACAGGATTTGCTAAAAGCTTTTTACACATTTCGTCGACAATCTCTTCGACATTTCGATCCGTTTTTCCGATTGCTAGCTCCATGTACTTCCCGATCCGAACATCTTCCACTTCGTTGAAATTCATTGAATGTAAAGCATTTTTCACCGCATTTCCTTGAGGATCAAGCACACTTTCACGCAATGTAACATATACTTTTACTCTGTACATGGAACTGTACCTCCTAAACGTTTTAAAATTTCTTTATAAGCATCCGTCAAATTGCCGATATCCCGGCGGAACACATCTTTATCAAGCTTTTCATTTGTATGTTTGTCCCAAAGTCGGCACGTATCAGGGGAAATTTCATCTGCAACAACAAGCGTTCCGTCGTTTAGCAAGCCAAATTCAAGCTTAAAATCTACTAGTCTCACGTTTCTTTCATGAAAATGCTTCAATAAAATATCGTTTACTTTGAAAGCTAATGTTTTTATTTCATCCAGCTGCTCTTTATCCGCAAGCTCTAGTAGTTCAATATGGAAACTGTTAATTAAAGGGTCTCCCAGGTCATCATTTTTATAGTAGAACTCAATGATCGGCTTTTTAATCTCAGTTCCTTCGGCAATGCCCAATCTTTTGGACAAGCTTCCTGCCACAATATTTCGTACAACTACTTCAATCGGAATGATTGTCACCCGTTTGACAAGCTGTTCATTTGACGAAATTTTTTGAACAAAGTGGGTCGGAATGCCGTGTTCATTTAACTTTTCAAACAGCAAACTTGAAATTTCATTGTTTAGCTGTCCTTTGCCCACAATCTCAGCTTTTTTCTCCCCATTAAACGCGGTAGCGGAATCTTTATAATAAACAAGAAAAATGTTGGGATCGTCTGTTTCATAAATTTTTTTCGCTTTTCCTTCGTACAGCAATGAGCCCTTTTGAACGGTCATGATCATGCCTCCTAATGCGGAATATTGGCCTTTCATTTTATGTCAAGGGGCAGGGCAGTTTTTGCGATTTGCCGAGCCCCATTTGGACATCTATTGTTCTAATCCGCAGCGTTTAAAAATGTAATCCACATTTTTCAAATGGTAATTGTAATCGAAGCAGTCATCGATTTCTTCTTTCGAAAGCTTTGTTGCAATTTGTTTTTCCGCTTCGATCAGCTCTCTAAACGGAACTTGGCGCTCCCACGCTTCCATCGCTTTCGGCTGAACTAAATCGTATGCTTCTTCACGTGTCATACCTTTATTGATCAGCGCAAGCAAAACCCGCTGTGAGTAGATCAATCCCAGCGTTTTCTCCATATTGCGCTTCATATTTTCCGGGAAGACCGTCAAGTTTTTCACAATATTGCCAAATCGATTTAACATGTAGTTCAACGCGATCGTAGCATCTGGCAAAATGATGCGCTCTGCCGAAGAATGAGAGATGTCGCGCTCATGCCACAATGGAACATTTTCGTAAGCCGTCAGCATCATTCCGCGAATGACCCTTGCCATTCCTGTCATGTTTTCCGATCCGATCGGATTGCGCTTATGCGGCATTGCAGATGAACCTTTCTGTCCTTTGGCAAAAAACTCCTCCACCTCGCGAGTTTCGCTCTTTTGCAAGCCGCGAATCTCAACTGCAAACTTTTCAATCGATGTAGCAATTAAAGCAAGCGTAGCCATGTATTCGGCATGTCGATCACGCTGCAATGTTTGCGTCGAAATCGGCGCCGGCTTTAAACCGAGTTTTTCACACACATACTGCTCCACGAACGGATCAATGTTGGCATAAGTGCCGACTGCTCCGGAAATTTTGCCGACTTCAATCTCTTCTCTTGCGCGTTTAAACCGCTCTAGATTTCGCTTCATTTCTTCATACCATAGCGCCAATTTCAAACCAAACGTTGTCGGTTCTGCATGCACCCCGTGCGTACGCCCCATCATGACGGTGTATTTATGCTCCAACGCTTTATCTCTTAAAATAGCGATGAAATTTTCCAAGTCTTTTTGTAAAATTTCGTTCGCTTGCTTTAGCAAATAAGATAAAGCGGTATCCACGACATCAGTGGAGGTCAATCCGTAATGCACCCATTTTCGTTCGTCGCCAAGCGTTTCTGATACAGCACGGGTAAACGCCACTACGTCGTGCCTTGTTTCCTCTTCAATTTGCTTAATTCGGTTCACATCAAATGAAGCACGTTCACGCAGTTTTTTTACATCTTCCTTCGGGATCACACCAAGCTCCGCCCACGCTTCACATGCTAAAATCTCCACTTCAAGCCAAGCTTTAAAGCGGTTTTCTTCCGTCCAAATCGCGCCCATTTCAGGACGTGTGTATCGTTCAATCATTCCTGCAACCTCCTATTGATCTCTCCGTCTTGTTTATGAATAGCTTGTCAAACATTCCAAATTTGAGTGGATTCGATATATGTCAATAGTTCCTCAATTTCATCACTGAAGAACGTAATATGTCCCATTTTTCTGTTGATTTTTGCCCCCGCTTTTCCATATAAAAATAATTTCCCTTTTTTCAGCAGCTCTTCGTTTTTCAACACAGGCTCTAGATGCTGGCCCAGTATATTCACCATAATTCCTTGATGAATGAGCTTCGTGTTTCCGAGAGGCAATCCGCAAATCGCGCGAATATGCTGTTCAAACTGCGATGTTTCACATAAATTTAATGAATAATGACCTGAATTATGAGGCCGTGGGGCGAGCTCATTTATATAAATTTCATCGTTCGCTACAAACATTTCAACTGCCAGCGTTCCAATCAGCCCAAGCTTCGCCGCCAATGTTTTTGCTGTTTCCTCCGCCTGTTCCTTCAACGAATCAGAAATTCTTGCAGGTACAATGCTTTCGTGCAAAATATTGTTAACATGAATGTTTTCGGCAACAGGCAATGTGCTGACTTCACCTGTCACGCTTCTAGTGACAATAACCGAAATTTCTTTGTCGAACGCGATCCATTTTTCCAATACACAGCGTCCGTTCTTCAACAAAGCTTTTGCTTCTTCTATATCTTCTTCTTGCTTTAGTACAAATTGGCCTTTCCCATCATATCCTCCGCGGCATGTCTTTAAAACACTCGGGATGCCTATGTTGGATACGGCTTGATAAAAATCATCTTCTGATTCAACGACTTCATACGGCGCAACTTTCACACCAGCGTTCGCCACAGCTTCCTTTTCCGTCTGGCGATCTTGTGTAATGGCGAGCAGTCTGCTTCCTTGAGGCAAGTAGGCGTTTTGCTCAAGCCAAGTTAACGCCTCGTAATCAATATTTTCAAATTCATACGTTATACAATCGCTCACCTTCGCAAGCTCTTTGATTGCATCCAAATCATCGTAACGGGCTGTGATTTCAATGTCGCTCACTTGGCCGCATGGAGAATTCGGTGTTGGATCAAGCACCGCCACACGATATCCCATATTTTTGGCAGCGATAGCCATAAATTTGCCTAGTTGACCGCCTCCAATGATTCCAATTGTACTTTGAGGCAAAAGTTTTTTATACAAGCTGATCACTGCTTTCCATGACGTTTTTTCTTATATATTCTCGCCGTTGTTCAAGCTTTTGCTGAACATCAGCATCATTGATTGACAAAATTTGCGCCGCTAACAGACCAGCGTTCACCGCGCCCGCTTTTCCTATCGCCACTGTTGCAACAGGCACGCCGCCGGGCATTTGCACGATCGAGAGCAGCGAATCCAGTCCGTTTAACGCGTTTGTTTTAACCGGAACTCCGATGACAGGGAGAGTTGTTTTCGCTGCAACCATTCCCGGCAAGTGTGCTGCTCCGCCTGCGCCTGCAATGATCACTTGAATTCCGCGATCCCTGGCAGTGCTTGCATATTGAAACATCCAATCAGGTGTGCGATGGGCAGAAACAACCTTTTTTTCATAAGGAATATTCATCTCATCTAATATTTCACAGGCATGCTTCATCGTTTCCCAATCTGAAGTGCTTCCCATTATCACTCCAACGACAGGATTCATGGCGATGCTCCCCTCTTTATTTTTAATTATAGGTTGCCACCTTCGTTAAAAATCTTGACAATAATTGAAAGGCATAAAAAAAGCCCGCTTCTGCATTTTCCCTATCAATAAGGGAAAGTAACACAAACCGGGCATAAGCAATATGTATGCTCAGTTGAAAAATCTTGTCGATTACTTTCCCTCATAGTCCAACAATTTACGGTTGTTGGGTAGAAACTTTTGGGCCATATTCCCAAGATTATATGAGGTTTTAGTTTTCATATGCTGTTTTCGACTCCATCTTAACAATGAAAAATCATTATGTCAACGATAAAATCGAACATTATTTTTCTTTAAACACCGAATGTTCGGATTTTGATGAACCTTGATCATGATCTGTGCCGTTTTGCTGCCTTTTGAAACAAAAGAAAAGGATCAGACAGCATTTCAGTCTGATCCTTCGACTTCTTATTAATTGACAAGAAAGATGAAATAAAGCAGAAATACAATAGATAAACCATACAAAATCGGATGAATCTCTTTTCCTCTTCCTTTTAGAAGCATCGTGATCGGGTAGAAAATAAAGCCGATAGCAATACCGGTTGCGATGCTGTACGTTAATGGCATTGTAATCAAGATTAAAAACGCCGGAACAGCAATTTCAAACTGATCCCATTTTATATGCCCTAAAGATGATACCATTAAAACTCCGACAATAATGAGCGCTGGAGCCGTAACAGAAGATGTAATAACGCTCAATAGCGGCGAGAAAAATAAAGCTAATAGGAAACATCCTGCCGTTATAATGGAAGCAAAACCTGTCCGCGCGCCTGCCGCAACCCCTGCTGATGATTCTACATAAGAAGTGGTTGAAGATGTTCCTAAAATCGCTCCGACAACTGTTCCCATTGAATCAGATACTAAAGCTCTGCCGATTCGCGGAAGTTTATTGTTTTTCAATAACCCTGCTTGATTGGCAACCGCAACCAGCGTTCCTGCCGTATCAAAAAAGTCAACAAACATAAACGTTAAGATTACGACAAGCATTTGTAAAGAAAAAATATCTCCTAAATGTCCTAAAGCTACTCCAAACGTCGGAGCCAAGCTCGGAATTTCCCCAATAATTTTATCCGGTTTTGGAACAAGGCCAAAAATCATTCCGACAACGGCCGTAATCACCATGCCGTAAAACACGCCGCCTTTCACTTGCCGAACCATTAAAATAATCGTAATAGTTAATCCAAAAATAGATAGAAGAGTATTTCCATTCCGCAAGTCTCCCAATCCGACAAGAACAGCGTCATCATTAACAATTATGCCTGCATTTTGAAAACCGATAAATGTGATAAACAATCCGATTCCCGCACCGACTGCATGCTTCAGCTCCGGCGGAATGGAATCAATAATTTTTTCCCGCAATCCGCTAAGCGTCAGCAAGACAAGAAAGAGACCTGAAACAAGAACACCTGAAAGGGCTGTTTGCCAAGGGATGCCGTACGTCAAAACGACAGTAAAAGCAAAGAACGCGTTCAATCCCATACCGGGAGCAAGAGCTACCGGATACCGTGCCACAATACCCATGATGAGTGTCCCGATGGCTGCAGCCAACGCGGTCGCAGTGAAGACAGCTCCTTGATCCATTCTCAATTCATTGGGAAAATCAGCAACAGAGCTTAATGAAAGCGTTGCTGGATTGACAAACAAAATATAGGCCATTGAAAGAAAAGTTGTAATTCCGCCAATAATTTCCCTGCGGTAATTAGTGCCAAGTTCATCAAATTGAAAATATTTTTTCATTATAAAGTCCTCCTACAATTGGCTGTATAAAAAACTTTAAGCAAAAAAATAAGCGCTCCATTCCAAGGATGCGCTTGACCATGAGGTTGCTGAAAGCCCAATGTGAGAAAGGAAAAGGATCCTCTCCTCCTTCAGCCATCGAACCGTCAACACCTCGTAGTCAAGCTATTTACGGTAGCTTGGTAGAAACTTTCGGGCCATATTCCCGAAATTATACGAGAATGTTTATATTTATTATATAAAAATGATAATTCCGATTTATACAAGTTGGTCAGATTTATTCCCATTCAATTGTTGCCGGCGGCTTGCTTGTAATATCGTAGACAACTCGGTTCACGTGCGGCACTTCATTGACAATCCGCGTAGAGATCACTTCCAGCACTTCCCACGGAATACGAGCCCAATCTGAAGTCATGCCGTCAATTGAAGTGACAGCACGGATTCCAATTGTATGATCGTACGTGCGGGCATCGCCCATCACACCTACGCTGCGGATGTTAGGCAAAACGGTGAAATATTGCCAAATGTTCCGCTCTAATCCGGCTTTTTTAATTTCTTCTCGTAAAATAGCATCGGATTCCCGAACAATCTCTAGCTTTTCTTCCGTTACTTCTCCTAAAACCCGAATGGCTAATCCTGGTCCCGGGAACGGCTGCCGCCAAACGATTTCATCTGGAATACCAAGCTCTGTTCCAAGTGCGCGAACTTCGTCTTTAAAGAGTGTATTCAATGGTTCAATCAGTTGAAATTTCATATCCTCCGGAAGTCCGCCGACATTGTGATGCGATTTGATCGTTTGCGCCGTCTGCGTACCGCTTTCGATAATGTCTGTATAAAGTGTTCCTTGAGCAAGAAACTCAATGCCCTCCAATTTTGCCGCTTCATCATCAAAAACATAGATAAACTCGTTGCCGATGATTTTTCTTTTCTTTTCCGGGTCAGTAACACCCTTCAATTTTTCTAAAAAGCGGTCTTTTGCATCTACTTTAATGACATTCATGTTAAACCCTTCGCTAAACGTCTTCATGACGCTTTCCGCTTCCCCTTTGCGAAGGAGTCCGTGGTCAACAAAAATGCACGTTAATTGATTGCCGATCGCTTTATGGATTAAAACGGCTACAACAGATGAGTCCACCCCGCCGCTTAGCGCGCACAGCACTTTCTTATTTCCGACAGTTTTGCGGATGTTCTCTATTTGCATTTCAATAAAGTTTTCCATCGTCCACGAATTTGTGCACCCGCAAATGCGGAAAACGAAATTTTTCAATAGGCCGTTTCCAAATTCTGTATGGCGCACTTCGGGATGAAATTGAACCCCGTACATGTTCCTCTCATCATTGCTGATTGCGGCAAATGGACATGATGGGCTAGTGGCGTCTACTTTAAAGCCGTTCGGAATATCGGCCACAAGATCCCCGTGACTCATCCAAACGATTTGATCATCAGGCAAGCCTTCAAACAACGGCGATTTTTCCTTTACTTGTAAAGCTGCTTTCCCATATTCCCGGTGCTTCGCCTTTTCCACTTTTCCCCCGAGCAAATAGGTCATTAATTGCATGCCATAGCAAATTCCGAGCACTGGAACCCCGAGTTCAAAAATCCGCTCGTCGCAGCGAAAAGACTTTTCGTCATATACGCTGTTTGGACCCCCTGACAAAATAATTCCTTTCGGATTCATTTTTTTGATATCTTCTATCGACAGCGTATGCGGATGAAGCTCGCTGTAAACACCAAATTCGCGAATTCTGCGCGTAATTAATTGATTGTATTGGCTGCCGAAATCTAACACTAAGATCATGTCTTGGATGTTCTCCAACGTGTTCACCTCATTATTTTGATGGATCAATATATTGTTTCACATCTGACTTCAAAAAAATAGAATTCTACCGAAAAAAAGGCAGAATTCTAGTACATCTACTAACTTCTGCCTTCATAGTCGGGTTATTTACGGTAACCCGGTAGAGACTCTCGAACCATATTATCGAGGATATACGAAGGAGCTTCCCGCTATGAATTTTTTCTTATCATACCAAGTGATCAAGACCCGGTCAAGAAGTTGTTTTTTTGATTAAATCTTCCCATAATTCTTTCGATTGCTCCCATTCCTTGCTTGGATCATCGCCCCGATACAGCACCCGCTCATAAATGTAAGTTAATTGCGACATACTATTTGTTCCAAACATTTGATCAATCTGTTTTGCATATTCTCTTAACGTTTGCCCGTTTTCCCGTTTGTAGCCACATCTTTCCAGAGATTTAAGCAAAAGCCTGTATGCTTTCAAAAAATCTTTCTCATCATGATTCCATTTATAGAAGCTAGTCATCCAACTAGTCATCCATTTATTTCTCGTTTTGAAAAGTATTAACACACATGCCGCTATAAACAAGATGAAACCGATGGAGACAATAACAACTGGTGATAGCGAAAAAGGGAATTTCTTTGGCTGCTTAGCATCATCCGTATCGATTTGTTCTTGACTTTCTTCCTCAAGCGGCTGACTTTGTTCTTGTTCGGCAGCAGATGAATCTTGTTGATTTTCATTTGATTGATGTGCAAATTCCTGCGGATTGGAAAAACCGATCGTCGGTTCAAAAGGGACCCAGCCAATTCCAGAAAAATAAACCTCTACCCACGAATGGGCATTGTTGCTAGTTACTTCATACACTTCCAATCCTTCGCTTGTCGTTTCCACAAACTGCCCAGGGGTATATCCCTTTACCCAGCGCGCCGGAATTCCGACAGACCGAAGAAGAACAACCATAGATGTTGAAAAATTGTCGCAATATCCTTTCTTCGTTTCAAATAAAAACTGATCGACATAATCTTCATCCAATTCCGGGACAGCCACATCATTCGTTTCATATACAAACGGTTCTTTCAAAAAATACTGTTCAACCGCCTTGGCTTTATCATAAAAGTTGTTTTTATCTTTTGTAATCTCCACAGCGAGATTTTTCACGCGTTCCGGAAGGCTTGCAGGAAGCTGCGTATATCGTTCAACCAATTCTTTTGGAGCACCTTCATTCGAGTGAACAGCCTGCAATTTTTCAATTTCAAACAAGGGATAAGAATATTTCAAAGAATAGCTGGAAAGCCGTTCCCCCGATTCATTAAACATTGGGAATATATTCTCCGTAACATGATCGATGCGGTATTGATCAGCATCACTGGAAATTTCCTGCAATCCAAGCGGATAAATAATATGCTGATATGGATATTCGCGCTCAATTTCTACAGTCGAAACAAGCTGTTCCGTTTGAACCTGACTACTCGTCAAGTTTAAATACGGACCGATAAATCCATTTGCAATGGAAAATTGTCTGTCGCTTGTAATCCAGCCTTTTCCTGTATAAACATCTTTTGTTTCAACTCGCCAATAATGCTGTCTTTCTACATACGCCCGAAAAGCAGGTGCATCGTTTGGAATGAACGGACCGCCCAATTGCTCATCATTGGTACCATAACCGATTTTTTTGACAACCGAATTTGACAAATGCTCCCCTTCTCCGTCCTGTTTATACTTCGAAAAATACGGTAAAGGGTCTGGCCATTGGGGGGCCGCTTTCGGAGCGAGCCACCCGATCGCAGCGGAAACAACAATCATTGCCAAAAGCGGCACAATCCATTTCCAATACAAAATAGACCTAAACGGAATTTTCTCCGAAAAAATCATCCTTTCAAAATACAGAAGACCTAAAAGGAAAAATCCAACCACCGCTAACCGTATAATCGCATAAGTTGCATCATATGGCGAAAACGTATCTAATACTGCCACATACGTAATAGTTAAAATTAAAAATAATAAAATTCTTTTTCTCTGAATAATCCAATAGTTTAATAAATAGACAAGCAGCCACAATAATACAAAGAAAAGAAACGTCCGGAATGGAGGAGTCATTCCGCCGAAATACCTTTCGGTGATCAAGTTTAAGTTATAGCGAAGATCATGAATAAATTCTAATATCCATCCTATTTCAAAAACAGAGCCGTTGTAAAACAGCTGATGAATAAAAAAGAAAATATAACATAATTTAACCGGATACGAGATATACCATTTTAGCTGCATAAATGTAAAAAAGAGAGAAATTCCGATAAATATAACGAAAATAACGGTATAGATAGAATCAGTCGAATATTCAAGCGGCCGCAGCCATTCCCACAGCAAAATAAACGATAGCAAATATAAACAAAAGTTAACGATTTGCTGTTTCATTATCGGCTTCCCACCCTTTGCGCTGCATCTCGGAACATGCCGGCGTCAACAGTGCGGACAGTTATCGAATGCCGCCGCAATTTATCTATTAGTTCTTGATCTCTTCTCGGCTTTTCAACCGCTTTTGTCACATGCCAAATGGTGACATGACGCGGCTTCGGAAACGCTAGAAGCTTGTCAATCAAGGAAGGGTGTAAATGACTTGTCATAATCATGATAGATGAATGCTGTCCCCATTTGTTCAATTCCTCTAAAAGCTGGTTGATAAACTCGTCCTCACCGTCGCAATCCGCCACTGCCAAATGATACAGGATATGCTTCCAATGATGCTCATGATTTGATATAGGAAAAACTTTCTTCGTTTTCCCAACCGAAACTACCCCGAGCTTGGAACCGTTTTTGAGCACTGCTTTAGAGAACGAAGCTGTAAATGAGATAAGCTCTTCAAATGACGATGACTTTGTTCGATCGATGAAACAAACAATTTGTTGGCTATTCAGCTGCTCAAATTCCTTTGTCATGATCGAATGGCGTCTCGCTGTCGCCTTCCAGTCTATCCACGATAATTTATCTCCCGGTTCATATTCCCTTACCCCAGCAACAATCGAAACATCTTTTATATATCGTGTTCTTGCAAAACCTGCATCCTTTTCAAGTGAAAGTTGTTGGGGACGGTACTGAAACTCAAAAAATGGCGGATAGACCACAATGTGATTTTTTGCCGAATAAATGCCTTCTCTTTCAATGATTCCAAACAAATCTCCTGTTTTAAATCGCACTGTTTCAAAATGATGGGATCCCCTCGGAAGATTAGATAACGAATATTGGAATGAAAAACGTTTTTTCCACCAAGGAAACAATACAATCTTCGCTGATCCCGAATTTTTCAGCTTTTCAGGAAGGACATCCTCAACGATTCCAAAGAAAAAAGGGAAGGGAAACGGCTGTTCAATTTCGATAGTACAAACAAGCGGTTCGCCTGCTTGAAATTCCGTTTTATTTAATTTGCGCCGAACTCGCAGCTTCTTCAGCGGATAGAGAGCCAACGCAACAGAATAAACAACAAACGGCAGCAATGAATACAATAAAAACCAGCTGACAAACCCTCCTTGAAACATGGCATATGCAAAGGAAGCCGCCACGAGCAATATTAAAAAAGCAAGGTTCCACGCCAGCCGTGTGCCTTTTAGCAAGCCTTTCATTGATTTCACAGCGACCTCACTACAGGCACAGGGATTTCGGCAAGAATATCTTCAATGATTTGTTCAGCTGTTCTCCCTTCATAACGCGCTTCAGATGTCAAAATAATGCGATGGGGCAGGACATGCACGGATAAATATTGAACATCATCGGGGATCACATAATCTCGGGCATGAATAAACGCATACGCCTGAGATGCCTTCATAAGTGCAACAGAACCACGGGGACTGACTCCTAAATAGACGGAATCATGGTTCCGCGTCTTATTTACGATGTCTACAATATAATGTTTAATCGTATCATCTACATATACTTGTTTGATTTCTTCCTGAAGTGCCGTTAGTTCGTCTTTGGTGATGACTGACGTTAGTTCATCAAGCGGCTGTCCTTTTTCGGCTCTTGTCAACACTTCTACTTCTTCTGTAACGGAAGGATAGCCCATTTTCAGTTTTAGCAAAAATCGATCCAATTGAGCCTCCGGCAACGGATAAGTTCCTTCATACTCAACCGGATTTTGTGTCGCCATAACGAAAAAAGGTTTTTCAAGCGGCATTGTCACGCCATCAATGGTGACACTCCCTTCCTCCATGCCTTCAAGCAAGGCGGATTGGGTCTTTGGTGAGCTTCGATTTATTTCATCGGCCAAAATAATATTAGCCATAATCGGTCCTGGTCGGTATTCAAATTCAATCGTTTTCGGATTATATATCGATACTCCAGTAACGTCTGAAGGCAGTAAATCAGGTGTAAACTGAATTCTTTTAAAATCAGCCCCAACAGACTTTGCCAATGCCTTCACCATCATCGTTTTTCCAACTCCGGGTACATCTTCGAGAAGCACATGCCCTCCAGCAAGCAATGCCGACAAACTTAAAATGACCAGTTCACTCTTTCCTACAATAACTTTTTCAACATTTTCGACAATTTTTTCTAATTTTGGATGCATCGTCTCCCCTTGCATTTATAGGCCTCCCAATCATCATATCTGCACTTCTAACTCTATTATACAATTGCCTAATAGCAGAAAAAAACGATTCGTTTTCAAACTGTTTAAAATTTATTGTACATTGTTACGTTTTCTTCTGAGAAAAGAATAAGGGGTAGAAAATTTAGAATTTTCACAAACTTTATGCGGAGTATTCCTAGTTTTCCTGCTTCTAAATGAATGGGATGACGTCATGCTAAATAAAGTAAATGCAAGGGAATGATCGTTAAGAACGCTTGTATAGCATTGCCCAAATTTCTTTTAAAACAGGCATTTGTTCTTTCTCTTCTTCACTTACTTGTTCCCAAATGATTCCTTCCGGCTTTGAATAAGGAGTGTTCGTTTTGATCAATTCTTTTTCTGTAGCAATCCAATCAACCGTCAAATCATACGGATCAATAGGAAAATCGTCTTCTACCAGCTGAATGCTATGAACAGTCGTGACGACAGGAACAGAAGGCTGCCCAAGCTCCCGAATAATGGCATATTCGCGATCAGCATATCCTTCGCCTTTTCCAATTCTGCGCCCGTCCCTATGGACTGCAACCGATCCAACCACGATGAAATCAATAGTTGGCAGCTGATCGAGAGAGATCTCCCTTCCGAACGTATTCATATGTTTCAAGCTGGCGGCTTTTCTCTCTTCTCCTTTTGGCACCCATTCAGGCTTCACCATGATAAAACCGGATTTTAATCTTGGAGTTGGCATAAGAAGAGTCTTTCCATCAATTAGCACTTTCGTCCGAATTGGAAGCTGCGGAGCATCAGGGTTCACCTTTACGACGTTTGCCGATTTATATTCAGGCATCGAAGCAACAATTTTTGCAGCTTGTTCAGCTCCTTTGAAATTTGGAATTCTATTTTTCAGCGGAAACGGAAAGCGTCCAAGCTTCTCTTTTTCAAGCTGAGTCCATATTTTTTCCCTGACGGCCTGTTTATCCATCTTCTAAACCTTCTTCCTGCGCTGTGATTTAACCTTTACAAATAAAAAAGCAGAGCCAATTGACAAACGAAAAGATGATGTTTTCATATTCTATCTTGGGGCTCATAGAACAAGAACAGCGGTATACTCCGGGAATCTAAAATATGTGTCGGAAAATCAAAAGAGCTGCCATTCTTACGATTGCCCAATTTGAAAGCTGAAAGGTAGATACCATTTTGATTCAAGATGGGAGATAATTTTATCAATACTGCCAAGTTCACTTCGTTTTTTTTAAGAGCTCGATTTGGTATTGATGAATCAGCTTATCAAGTTCCTGGCTGATTTTTAACACAACCTCAGATGTATATCCATATTTCTCAGCCAATGAAATCATATATGCTCGTTCATTTTCTATTTTAATAGATAGAATATTCATTTTATTCATTTTTCAGTAACCCCATTTTTTACGAGTTTTAGTAGTATTAATAGTACCATACTCTTACGAATAATGTAAAGATTTGTAATTTATTGAAGAAATTTGCGGAAGAAGGGGGTAAATTCCCCCATTTAAAAAGTATTGGGGTTTATTTTCTCCACCGTGTAGAAAAAAACGTTCCTAGCACAATAAACCCATTGTAAAATTTTTAAAATAGCGTTCACTTAAAAAATCGGATAATTATTTTTGTAAATTTCCTGAATGGATTGTATTTTCTGATGAAAATCCTCTGAAGCAGCCTGAGCGTGCAAGAGGGAGTAGAGTTTATTGGACAAATTGTCATGATTATAAAACTTGCGCTTTATTTCATTTTGACTTCAATGAGCCCTAAGAAAAGATAAATATTGACCGCAGCATGAACATCAAAGAAGCCTTGGCTCGACGATAAATCAAACCCGCCAATTTCTTGCATCCTCTTCAGTCGGTAACGAACAGACCCTAATGAAACATGCATTCTTTCGGTTGTTTTATATAGATGTCCGTTATTTTCAACATACCAATAAAGCGTTTCTAATAAATCTGAGCATGCTTGTCATCGTAGTTTTTTATTTTTTGAAGCATTGTATGTGCAAAGGCTTCCATTTCCGGTAAATTTTCAGAGCATATTAACTCCGCAACCGCTAAAAACTCCTTAAATGCTTTGACTTTCGCATTGCTTTTAGAAAACTTCATAATCTTAATTGTTTTTTCTGCTTCTTTTAATCCTTTTTTCAAATCTGATGCTTGCTGACATAAACTGCTGATCCCCAATTTCATTTCAAAAGGTTTAATCTCGGAGAAAATCTGATCAATTAGCCATTGCCCGCATGAAACTTCAGATGAAAATTGACGGATAAAATCTTCAGGAATAACAGCAATCAGCTAATTGACTTTTGTTGTCATTATGCATGCTAAACCTTGCTGCTTGATCAATTTATTTAAGCTTTCAGCTGCTGCAGTTTTATAATGATTAAGCGAATCTTCAAGCTCTTTTCGATTAAACTCTTGGCTGCTGTCCAGATGAAACAAAAACACATATTGCGGTTGATTAAGATTGTATCCCATTAATTTTAATCGGTAAGTAAGCTCCTCTTCTGAAAATTCCCCCCCTAAAAACGGCGTTCAGCAATTCTCTTTTTAATTCGTTGTTCGTTTTCAAACGCAGAAGTTTCATTTATTATTTGCATAACACAAATGGATGCCGCCTTTTTAATGACGATATAGTCCAATTCCGAAAAGCCTTCTGATTCACGAATTAGTGAAACATAACCAAAAATATTGTTTCTTACAAAAACAGGAGATATTAATTTTTCAAATGTATAGCCTTTTGCTGAAGAAACTTTTATCCGATTCGTATTACATTTTTCTTTTATATCTACTGTTTCCACTTTCTCCCTCACATAATCAGCGCTGTTTAAATAAATTTTTCGAAGCGAATCGCTCGCTTCAATCAACTGACGGTGAGAGTTTTCCAGCAGAAGAGCACAATTCATCTCAACCGCTAAAGTGTTCAATATCCCCTTTAGTCCACACCCATTTAATAGCGAATTTGTCAACTTTTCAATAATCATAAGAGCTTTCTTAAACATTTCTTTCTGCCTTTCTATCCTTATAAAAGCTTTGTCTAGCTCTTGTCCTAAATTTTCCTCTTCATAATAAGGCAGCTCTTTTTCGATTTCTTCTCCCCAATCCTAAAACCGGTTTGGCAATCCAATGACAATGCGGATCACCCTTTCCTTCACACTCAACTTCTTTAAAAATTACTTTTCTACCCAACTGATTGCTCACATATCCGCCTGCAAATCCTATTAGTGTAAAACATACTGGATCAGAAGATAATCCAAAGGTGGCAATATGGTGTTCAGCTTCTTGTGAATGCTTCCAATAGCCTTCTGAATAATAATCTTTTGTTACAGGGTCGATATGCAGCTCTTTAACTGAAATGCCTAAATCAGCCGTTATGCCGTGCATATGCGAACCAGCGATAAACAGTTCTTTCAATGTCAGCGTATGATAAGCATCTTTCCTTCTTAAATGATTTGAAAAATTATTGCCGCAATCCCAGCCATACCGTAATAAAAAACCTTTAGCTCTGTCGAGACCTAAAGCTGAAATTAAATGATTTCGCAAAGTATTTAAGATTGCCCAGATTCAGGCAAAAATTTCATCATTTCGTTGGAGTCTAAAACTTCCCCCATTTCCGTCCCCCTCACCACAAACTATTAGCATTTTTTATCAAAATTATCATAATATTTAATAAATTTTCAGGAAATTTTATATAAGATATCAGTAATGAACAGAATTGATTCTGTTAAAAATGTAAGCGTTAACAAAAAGAGGGGGAGAATAATATGAATAAATTTGAAGAACAAATTTATAATTGCATGAAACCCGTTGAAGAATTGCTGGCTAAAACAACCAATCCACTGCATATTGCGATTCTTGAAAACTTCCGCCGACACGTTCATCTGGAAGGCGCCGGCATGTTCAATGAAATTGTTTCTTCCGATATGATGGTCGATCACCCCGTTTATCGTGTTACTTGGGGAAGCGAGCCTGCTGTTATTGAAGGAAAAGAAGGAGTCCTCAACTTCTATCATATTGCATCAAAATCAGTACTTTGGCATTCTGATGACTTGCTAGCTGTGGCTGATTGGGGAATTGCAGATGAACTGACTTTCCACCAATTAATTAAAGGCCAAGGATTGCTTGATTTAGGATTTGAAGTAGATGATCCGGACAAAATTTATCATTACTCAAGCCGTCAAGTATTTTTATGGCCGTATGATGAAACGGGGAGACTTAAGGGAGAGCATCTTTACGAAGATAAAAGTACAGTAAAAATTGTAGAAGTGGATCCTGCTGCCATCATCACACCAGAACGAGTTGCCGAAATCCACCGGGAATGCTTGGCAAAATTAGAAGCAGAAAAACCGCCGAAATATTGGACGCTGGAAGTTATAAAACAACAGCTGGAAGGCAAATGATAAAATGAGCTTTCATGAAGACGAACACACGATCATTCATTTTTTAAGTCTAGTACATCATGAATGAATGCCCGATGCGAGGGAGCTAATATAACTCTCTCGCGTTTTATGCATCTAAACATGGCAAGCTGTCAAATTTATGCCCAATGTAATCAAAGCAAAAAAAGCCGTTAAACATTTCGAATCATAAACTAAACGATTGGAATATCAGCAAATCTATCATTTCCTTTAAGCTATTTCCGCCTTTACAGAAAATATAGAAGCTTCATAAATCCTTTCCAATCATTTTCTTCTGCACAGAAATCAAGCAGCAAACAGCCTAAATATGTTGATAATTCGGGAAATGGGCAAAAAAAATATATTGGCACATACACGTTTTTTATAAAAACATACTAACATTCATGACTGATAATACGGACTGATCTGGATACACAGTTCGTTTTGCTATTTTCCATTTTCCATTCACTTTTCGAATAATATCTTCTCTTTCTCCGAACAATTCCTCGGTTTTTGCTTCTGAACTTCGGCTACGCTTAAATAGAAAATAACTTCTAACCTTATAATCATTAGAGCTAAAGCAAGGCTCAACGACCACATTGCTTATAAAATGCCTCTGCCTTGTAGGCGGGTTTTCAACCCAGGCTGATTTCGTATAAAGTCTTTCGACCTTTATCTCTATGTCCTTTTTCGAATCTGCAAAATAAGTCATTTCAGTATTCAAATTGCTTCCCATTTTGTTATCAACAGTTACCCGCAGGGGCATCGTGTATTGAATATCATCATCAAGCAATTCAAGCCATTCCCGATATTTTCGGTGGTCAAGCAAATAGGCCTCATAATATAAAAATTGAGAAATTTCATATTGAATATCACTATTCATGAGATTTCACCTCTGGCTCTTTCGTAATCAGCTCCAGCCAGTATTTATGCATACTTCTTGCAATATGATCTGTATAGCAAGTTGGGTACGCTTTTCCCGGTCCCGGAAAATTCTCATCCGGATCTAAGTAATCTAATCCCATTAAGTAGTTGAGCATATTGTTGTAGCTGAGATTTCGATCTCTTGCCATTAACCCTTGGCTGGCCTCAACAATGCGAGCCCAATTTTCCGTATCATCCTGTTCAAGAGTACCTGCCGCGCCAAACGTTGCAATAAAGCCTTTGTACGATTTTTCCTTATAATCTTCCGGCAGCGCCTTATCAATCATATACCAAATCCAAATTTCAACTTGATCGGGCCCTAACGGCCGCCATACTCTAAATTGAAGATGATTATACTTTGTTCCTTCTGTTCCGCTGCAAGAGCTTAAGAATGATAGATTTGGAAAAACTCCGCCAACAAAATTTTGAACTCTAGAAAAAATGTCCAATTGTTCTTTATTTAAATTTTTCTCAAACATCGACCACATCGATTCAGGCATACCTTGGTATATGTTATTCGATCTTCCAGTAGCAGATGTAATTACATTAATTCCATGTCCGTTTGACAAAACAACTTGATGTCCATATGATGCATACAAAGGATCGCTCGGTGTAAGCTTCAATTCCACGGCGGATCTATGAGTCGTTTGAACATGGTAAGGATCTGCCGCGAAATTTTCACTTGTCATTTTCCAATTTGCTTTTGCCACCCATCGTTGAGGGACTCCCCTCACTTCCATCCCTCCGTCGCTCCGGCCAAGCATTATATCAAAATACCATTTCATTTCGCCTAAATAATCTTCTAAAGACATAGCGTCAGGATCAAGATTTCCAAAAATCATTCCTTGATAGCTTTCAACACGAGGAACTGGGCGCAGTCCCCACTCGCTTTTATCCATCGATTCCCCAAATACTTTATTCCCTGCAACAACCCCGATCAGTTCACCGTTTAAATTATAAGTCCAGCCATGATAAGGGCATGAAAATGCTTTTTTATTTCCATAATCTTCTGTACACAAACGAACACCCCTATGAGAACAAGAGTTCAAAAATGCGTTGATTTCTCCATTTTTATTTTTCACTAAAATAATCGGGTCATCGACCATCATCCTCGTAACAAAGCTTCCTGGTTCTTTTAATTCCGATTCGTGCGCCAGAAACTGCCATGTTCTGCCGAAAATTCTTTCTTTTTCTAGTTCGTATATTTCCGGATCTGTAACTAACCATTGAGGAAATCGGCCGTTTTCTATATTTTTCTCAACTTCCTTCCAATCTATCGTTCTCATATCCGTTCCCTTCCTCCTTTGGTTATTGGAATATTCGGAATACTATGCCGCCAAACTCCCGGCTTTTGGGCAAGTTAGGTTAGTACAGACCTGTTGTTTATACTAAAGCTTTAGTCTTTCTTTTTTGCTTATACCTAAATACGTATCTTTTATTTTTTCATCTTCCAGCAAATCGCTCGCTTTTCCTTGAATGACAATTTCTCCGCGATCCAATACACAAGCGTGATCTGCAATTTGCAAAGCTGCTTTGACGTTTTGTTCAATTAACAAAATGGTCGTTCCAAATGTTTTTTTCATTTGCTTTAAAATATTCATAATGTCTTTGACAATAAGCGGAGCCAATCCTAAAGACGGTTCATCCAGCATCATTAGTTTTGGCTTCGCCATCAGCCCGCGGCCTATGGCAACCATTTGCTGCTCGCCGCCGCTCAACAATCCGCCCGGTCGATCCAACATTGTTTTTAATTTAGGGAAAAAGTCTAGAACTTGCTCGAAATCCTCCATAACACTTTTTTTGTCATTTTTATATCGGTGATAAGATCCTAACAGCAAATTATCCTTAACAGAAAGATCATCAAAAATTTGTCTTCTTTCCGGGACAAGACAAATGCCTTTTTCAACGATCTTTTCTACTTTACCATAAGAAATTTCTTCATTTTCAAATACAATGGTTCCTGATCTCGGTTTATAAATGCCTGCTATTGTTCCAAGAAGGGTGCTTTTCCCGGCGCCATTTGACCCTACCATCGCAAAGATTTCGCCTTGTTTTATTTCAAAGTGAATCCCTTTCAAAACGTGCAAATATCCGTGGTACGTATGAAGGTTGTCTACTACTAACATTAGATTGCTTCCTCCTCTCCCAAATAGGCTGCAATAACTTTAGGATTGCTTGAAATTTCTTCAGGCGTTCCTTCCGCAATTTTTTTCCCATAGTCAAGAACTACAATTTTATCTGCAATCGACATCACCGTTTCCATATCATGTTCAACAAATAAAAATGTCATCCCTTGTTTTCTCATATTTTTCAGTACATTCACTAGATTGCGGGATTCCTGCGGATTCAGCCCGGCCATCGGTTCATCCAGTAAAATAAATGAAGGCTCTGCAGCTACTGCCCTGGCAATCTCTAATAATCTTTGATTTCCATAAGGCAATGTTTCAGCTCGTTCAAAAGCTAAATCAGCAATACCGACCTGTTCAAGGCATTGCAATGCTTTTTGCATTACCTCTTTTTCTTCTTTATAAACGTTCGGCAATCGCAGGCCTGAGCTTAAAATTCCAGTTTTTAATCTTATATGGCTTCCTGTCATCACATTTTCGATGACGGTCATATTATTAAATACTTGCAAATTTTGAAATGTTCTTGTCATCCCTAGACTTGCAATTTGATAAGGTCTTTTCCCGATGATGGAAACGCCTTTAAAGGTTATTTTTCCACTTGTTGCAGGGATGACACCTGTCACTAAATTAAAAAGGGTTGTTTTGCCGGCGCCATTTGGACCTATTACAGCAACAATTTCCCCTTTTTTCACTTCAAACGAAACATTTTCAACGGCATTTACACCGCCGAATGATTTTGAAAGATTTTCGACTTTTAATAATGTTTCCTCAGTCATGAATATCACTTCCCGTTGACTTCTTTGAAAATGCTGAAACTGGTTTATTTTTAAAGTTTGAAGTGATTCTTTTGATAAAATGAAAGATCGCTTTTGAAATTCCATTTGGCATGTATATTAAAATAACTACAAGCAGCACGCCGAAAAATACAATTTCGAATTCCCCGCTAGCATTGGGAATAATTTTCGGTACAATATCTTTCAACAATTCTCCTAAAAATACATATATCGCTGCTCCGATCAATCCGCCCCAAATATTCCCTATCCCACCGATGACAACCATTATTAAAAAGTAGATAGATGTCATCATTTCAAACAATTGAGGATTTATAAAGGTGACATAGTGTGCGTATAAGCTTCCAGCAATTGAAGCATAAACGGCGCTTAATACAAAAATTTGCAATTTATATTTATTAATATTTATACCAATTGCTTCCGAAGCAATTTCGCTGCCATGGATAGACATTAAAGCTCTTCCGACTCTTGATTGAACAATATTGCGCGCAAAGAAAATTCCTAAAAAGACAAAGATCCAAATTAAGAAGTAAAATTGAAAATCTGTTGAAAATGAAATGCCGAATAAGCTTAAAGGAGGTATGCCAAAAAACCCGTTTAATCCTCCAGTTATTGTTTTCCACTCTTTAAAAAATGTAAATATGATCACTCCAAATCCAAGAGTGGCTAAGGCTAAATAATGCCCTTTTAGTTTAAATACTGGAATACCAATGATTAAAGAAACGAGTGATGCAATAATCGCCCCAACTAAAATTCCTATCCAGGAAGGCATCTGCAATGTAGCCGTAAAATATGCAGAGGTATAGGCACCAATACCGTAAAAAGCTGCATGCCCGAGGGAAATTTGCCCTGCATATCCGATTAATAGCGTCAGTCCAGTCGTAACCAATGAGTAAAAACCGATCATAATGAAAGTACTTAAAATATAATTATTTGATTGAAAAATAAAAGGAAGAAGCATAATAACGACAAAAAAGATAAGAGGACCTTTCAAACTCCTGTTGTATATTTTCGTTAAATTGTTATCCATTTTTTCCTCTCCTCTAAACACGTTTTCCTGATACTTTCGAGAACAATCCATTTGGCATGAAGAATAATACGATTAAAAGAAGAGTGAAGCTAATGGCATCTTTATATCCTGAAGATAAATATCCTTCCGTAAAAGATTCTAATATTCCGATTAAAAATGCTCCGGCAATAGCAGCAGGTGCATTTGACAACCCTCCAATTACTGCAGCAATAAATGCTTTTAAGCCAATCATGATTCCCATATCATACGAAGCACCCGAAATGGGGGCAATCACTATTCCTGCGAGCGCTCCAAGACCAGCACTAATGGATACTGCCCAAAACGACATTTTTTGGGGGCTGATTCCCATTAGCCTTGCTGCAAAACGATTGACAACACAAGCTGTTACCGCTTTTCCTAAGTAGGTTTTATTAAAAAAGTAGTAAAGGACAGCTAAACTTAATAAGGAAATGCCGATAGCCCATAAGCTTTGCGGCTGAATGGTAGCATCCAAAAAATTGATATTCTGATTTCCAGAGAAAGGACGCAGCGCCAAAGGCTGAGTTCCCCAAATTAAAATGCTAATTCCCCGAAATACAAAAGCTGCACCTATCGTAATAATAAGAAGTGTTGCGGTTGATGAATTTCTTGCAGGATAAATTGCCAACCTTTCGAACAAACCACCGATAATCGTGACTATGACAACACTTACTGCTATTGCAATAATTAATGGAAAGCCCATATTGACAAACGAAATACAAGTAAGTGCACCCAGCATGGCAAAATCGCCTTGTGCTAAATTTAAAAGGCCGGTTATGTTGTAAATAATGACAAATCCAATAGCAATCAGTGCATAGATGCTTCCAATGGTCAGTCCAGAAAAAATTAACTGAATAAATTGGCTGGTCAGTTCCATTCCCACACTTCCCTTCTATTTTTGGTCTTTAGGGATCTTCCCCGTACTTTTAATCGTTGAAGATCCCTTTACAGCATTATTCTGCAATGACAAATTTGCCGTCTTTGATTTGAACCATAACTAAGCTGCTTTCATCAAGGCCAGTATGATTATCTTTCGAAAAATTGAATATTCCGGAAATTCCAACAAAATTTTTCGTATTTTCGAGCTGTTCTCTAATTTTTTCTTTGTCAGTTCCGGCTTTTTCAATTGCATTCACTAATAAATAGAATGCGTCCCAAGTATGGCCTCCAAACGTATTTGCGTCGTAGTTGAATTTTGCTTTAAAATCCTCTTTATACTTAATAAGTGTTTCTTTTTGCGGATCATTATCCGGCAATTGTTCAGCGACAATTAAACGCCCTGCAGGAAAAATAACTCCTTCCGCTGCTTCTCCGGTTAACTCAATAAACTCTTTAGTACCAATTCCCTGACTTTCAATAATGGGAAGTTTCATTCCTAATTGATGGAGATTTTTCGTAATAACTGAAGACTCCTGAGCAGTTCCCCAAACGATAATTGCCTGTGGATTTGATTTCTTTACGCGAGTCAGCATCGCTTTCGCATCATCAACAGTTGCTTCAAATTCCTCTTCAATAACAGCTTCAATGCCGTATTCACCTTTCAGGCGATTAAATTCTTCATGAGCACTTGTGCCGTATTGGTTGGCAACATTCAGCCAGGCAATTTTCGTTAAATTTTTTTCTTTCAAATAGGCTAAAATTTTAGGAATTACTACATCATCACTTTGTGTCGTTTTGAAGATCCAGTCCCGTGAAGAATTATCATCAGGTTTTACAATTTGTTTACTTGTAGCTGATGCAATGAATGGAGTTTTTGACTTTTCCGCAAGCGGCACCATTGCTAAAGCATTTCCGCTTAGCGTACCCCCAACAACAGCCAATACTTTATCCTGCTCAATTAATTTTTTCATAGACAGCACGGCTTCATTTTGATCGGACTTATCATCATAGGCAATCAGCTCTATTTTCTTTCCATCTATTCCATCGTTTTCATTTACTTGCTCCACCAGCATTTTTACCGTTTCCATCTGTGATTTTCCTAGAGGAGCACCGCCGCCCGAAGCTGAATAAATAGCACCAATTTTAATGACATCGGAACCACCGGAATCATTATTTTTTCCACCGGCGCTTTCAGAATTTCCGCATGCTGCCAGCATAGAGAGAAATAACATCAAAATGATCAACGAAACAAATTTTTTCAACGTAACCCCCTCCTTTATTTTTGGCAAAATTCCTTAAAAGCTTTATCTTTCTTAGTGACAACGCTTTCATATTAGTGAAATCAGAGGACCACCCCTTTCCTTCGACCAACAAATCATCAATAATATTATATATGATTTAAGATATGGTTTCAAATATTCCGAAAATTACTTCTATTTGTTTTTTTGCTAGCTTTTATTCGTTTTTTTATAACGGAATTAAAAATATTTTGGAATCAGTTTGATATCAATCGATTTTTAAATATATAAACATTTTTAAAAATATCTTTTATTTATTCATTCGCCTTATTTTTTTAATAAGCAACTTCTAAAATTTTTAATATATCTTGTTTAGTTACTTCTCTTGGATTCGCTAATATGCTTAATTCCTCATTTAAAGTAGCATCAGCTAAAATGTCAAACTGCTCTCGTTTAACTCCTAATTTACTTAGAGACGGTATTTGAACTTTTTCAGACAAATTTCTCACAGCCTCAATAGCTTGTTTAGTTGCTTTAAAGTCCGATAAATCTTCAACAGGCAAACCCATTGCCTTTGCGACATTCTTAAATCTCTTTTGTACATTTTCATCTTTCGCATTAAAATCCATGACATATGGCAAAGTACAAGCATTTGCTACCCCATGAGGTAATCCACAATAGACACTTAACGGGTGAGCTATTGCATGAACTAAACCTAATAATGCAGAGTTAAATGCAAATCCAGCAAGCATGCTTCCGAGTAACATGTTTGTCCGTGCTTCGATGTTTTTCCCATTATTAAATGCCTTTTCCAGATTGCTATAAATAAGTTCAATTGCTTTTAAAGCGTTGATATCTGTTGGAATAGAATGAAACTTTGATACATATGCTTCAATTCCGTGAGTTAAAGCATCCATACCTGTTGATGCAGTAATATTGGGTGGCAATGCTATTGTAAGTTCAGGATCTACTAGCGCAACATCTGCACCACAATTTCGTCCAGCAATTACCATTTTCTTTTTTCTTTTTGTATCAGTTATAACGGTTACCCCAGTAACTTCACTACCCGTACCTGCAGTAGTAGGAATTGCTATTAAAGGTTTTGTTGGACGTTCAACTTTATTCACTCCTTCATACTTAGCGATTGGACCAGGGTTAGAAATAAGTATATTGATTGCTTTAGCTGCATCAATTGAACTACCACCACCTATTGCGATCAATGCGTCAATTTGTTCGTTTTTGGCTAGAAGAGCTCCTTTTTCTAAAATAGTATCAGGAGGATTTGGAAGAACTTGATTAAACTCAATAATATCAACATTAGTTTTCTTAATCTTTGACAATACTTTTTCAACAATTCCTGCTTTTTGTACACCTTGATCATATATACACATTACTCTTTTTACATGAAACTCTGCTAGGACGTCCTGAAGCTTTGAAGCGGCACCCTTACCAAAGATTACTTGACTAGGAATATTAAATTCAAAATTCATCTTCTACACCTCTCCATTCATTTATTTTTAATTTTCATTCAAATCAATCCAAACATGCTTAGTTTGCGTATACATTTCCATCGCTTGAACACCTAATTCACGACCAAACCCACTTTGTTTTGTTCCGCCAAAAGGTGCTGCACTATCTAATAAACTGTAAGTATTAACCCATACAGTTCCTGCTTTAAGACCGCGAGCCATTCTGTGGGCACGTTTTAAATTATTGGTCCAAATACCAGCAGCTAGTCCATAAATGGTATCATTTGCTTTAATTAATGCATCTTCTTCATCTTTAAACTTAATGACTGATACAACAGGGCCGAATATTTCCTCACGTGCAATCGTCATGTCATTTGTAACGTTTTCAAACACTGTTGGAGTAAAATAGTATCCATTTGCCTCTTTATTTAATCTTTTCCCACCTATTGTCAGTCGAGCCCCTTCATCCAATCCAACAGCAACATAATGTTCTATTTTTTTTAAATGTTCTTCTGAAATTTGTGGCCCCATTTCCGTACTCTGATCAAGCGGATTTCCTACACGAATAGAATTAGCTTTTTTTATGAATAGATCCATGAATTTTTCGTAAATTGACTCCTGTACAAATAAACGAGACCCAGCCGCACATACTTGTCCTTGGGCAAAGTAAATTCCAAAAGCAGACATATTTACAGCTTTTTCAAGACTAGCATCATCAAACACAATATTCGGGGATTTTCCACCCAACTCAAGTGAAACTGGTTTTAAATTTTTGCTGGCTGCTTGCATAATTAGTTGACCTGTTTTTGTGGACCCTGTAAATGCAATCTTGTCTACATCTGGATGAGAAGCCAAGGCTTGGCCTGCAGTTTCTCCAAAACCTGTTACAACATTAATTACTCCATCTGGAATTCCGACTTCTTGAAATAGTTTTACTAACTCTAAGATACTCACCGGTGTCTGTTCAGCCGGCTTAATCACAATTGTATTTCCAGCTGCAAGAGCAGGAGCCAATTTCCACATAGTAAGCATAAGCGGAAAATTCCAAGGTACTATAGCTCCAATAACACCTAATGGTTCTCTTAGAGTATAATTGAAACGGTTGTTAGGTGATGCTAGTGTTTCACCTTGAACTTTATTTGCCAAACCTGCATAAAATTCTAAAACATCGATCGTTGCTGGTATTGCAATAGACTTGGTATCACTTATTGGCAATCCATTGTCCTGTGATTCCACTTCAGCAAGAAAATCGGCTTTTTCCCACATTTTTTGCGCAGCCTTATACAATAACCTACCTCGGTCACTGGGGGTCATTTTTGTCCAAGGACCTGATTCAAATGCCTTTCTAGCAGCTCTAACCGCCCGATTGACATCATCTGCACCTGCCTCCGCAACGATAGCGTGTACCTCACCAGATCCGGGATTAACTGATTCAAAAGTCTTTCCAGAAATAGCGTCTACCCATTTCCCATCAATAAAAAGTTGATACTTTTTTACCATAGCTTCTCCCCCTTAATATTTCATTTTCTCAAAATATTTTAGAAATCGCTTTCACAAAATACTTATTTTAATACTATATATAAAATTATATACGATATTGGCTGCATAAATATTTATTTTACCTGAACAAATTCAACTGAGTACGGAGTACGATCAGTTGAATTTGTTCGAAATTGTTTTATTATGAAAATTTTTGCCGATTTCTGAATGCTTCTGCTGTATTTAATTTGTGTTGGCGGACAAATTCCTCAATTTGGTTGGGCGGAGCCTTTTCTCGAAGCAATCGAATAATTTCTTCGTGCTCTTTAATGGACTCTTTAGAGCGCTTCGGAACGAGTGTGAAGCCATAAGTCCGTATCCGCTTCATCCTCTGCCAAATTTGCTTAATCTGTTCCTCTAAAAAGTTATTGCCGCAGTTTTCATATATTAAGGTGTGGAACTGATAATTTAATTCACTGAATTGCTCTAATTCAAAATCTTGCAGCGACTGTTTCATCTTTTCGTTTAATTCTTCTAATTTTTTGATCGTCTCCTCCTTTATAATATTAGAACTTAAAACAGTCGCGTAGCCTTCTAGCACCGCCAAAACCGAAATGGTTTGCAAATACTCTTTTTCGTTGATATTGCTTACAACTGCTCCGCTATACGGCTTATATTGAATTAAGCCTTCTGCTTCCAATTGGCGGATCGCTTCTCTGACAGGGATGCTGCTTAAATTCAGCTCTTTTGCAATTTGATCGATTACTATTCGATATCCAGGCCCGTAAGCACCATTTTCAATTCGTGAAAGAATATAATCATATGCAATTTGTGTTTTATTTTTTACCTTCTGTTCCATACTTATATCATATATTAAAGAATATATACTAACAAGCAAAACGAGTTAGCTTTCTATTATTGCTGAGCCGAAATCGTTTCGGCTTTTTTTGATTTACCAAACTGAGGAATGTGATGATCTCCAATCGCCACATGAATTACTTGAACCTCTGTATAAAAATCAAAACTATAATGTCCGCCCTCTCGGCCAATACCGCTATATTTCGTTCCGCCAAACGGGATTCTTAAATCCCTGACGTTTTGTGAGTTTACCCAAGCCATTCCGCTTTCAATCGATTGGACAATTCGGTGTCCGCGCTTCAAATTGTTCGTCCATACATAAGCAGCCAGCCCATATTTTACATCATTAGCCATTTTTATGACTTCTTCTTCAGTCTCAAATGGTATAACTGCCATGACAGGTCCGAATATTTCCTCTTGAGCAACTTTCATACCGTTATGGCAATTCAGAAGAAGTGTCGGTGGAACAAAGTTGCCATTTTTCAATGATTGCGGAACGTTTCCTGAAAACACTTCTGCCCCTTCTTTTTTGGCTATTTCAATGTAATTTAAAACGGTTTCCCAATGTTTTTTGTGAATTAGCGGCCCTAGTTCTGTCGAAGAATCCAATGGATCCCCTACCGAGATATTTTGCACACGCTCTTTCAGCCGTTCAACAAAGGAATCATAAATCGATTTTTCCAAAAACAACCGCGAATTGGCTGTACAGCGCTCCCCGTTAAGAGAAAATACTCCCCAAACGACAGCATCCAAGGCTTTTTCCAAATCAGCATCGGCAAAGATAATTGCAGGAGATTTTCCTCCTAGCTCCATAGAGGTTTTTTTCAACGTATCTGCGCTATTTTTTATTATTTCGGCACCTGTTGTCGTCTCGCCCGTAAAGGAAATAAGCCGGACATCAGAATGTCTCACGAGGGACGCGCCAGCTGTTTCCCCAAAGCCGTGAACGATATTAAAAACTCCCTCTGGCAGTCCCGCTTCATGAATAATTTCAGCCAGCTTGTTAGCAGTCAGCGGCGACCATTCAGCAGGTTTTAAGACAACCGTATTACCTGTTGCCAACGCCGGAGCCACTTTCCATGTTTCCAGCATGAACGGAGTGTTCCATGGAGTAATTAAACCTGCCACCCCAATTGGCTTGTAAATAGTATAATTAATAAAATCTCCGTCTACTTTATACGCTTCTCCTACCATGCGGCTTTTAACCATTTGTGCATAAAATCGAAAGTTTTCAGCTGCACGGGATGCTTGCTTTTTCGTTTGACTGATTGGCAATCCTGTATCTAGAGATTCCAAATAAGCAATTTCTCCCGCATTTTCTTCAATTAATGCAGCAATTCGTAAAATATACTTCATTCTTTCATCTACCGACATTGTTCCCCAAGGGCCGTCAGCAAAAGCTTTTTTGGCAGCTTTTACTGCTAAGTCAATATCTTCTGCAAATCCTTCCGCTACCTCATTGATTACTTCATTATTAAAGGGATTAATATTCTCAAAGCTTTTCCTTGCAACTCCCTCTACAAACTTGCCATTGATATAATGAAGAACTTTCCCAACTTTATATGTGGTCATTTCGATTCCTCCAAGTATGCAATTAATTTTTGTAGCGCTGATGAATGTTATTATATTTGTACGTTCCAAATTCACTAAATTCATATAGTTCTAAAGACAATGCAAGATATCTCCTTTTGAAAAGGATAGAAAAATGATCTTTCATCACGGCAAAGATCTCATCACAAACTGCTTTTTTATCCTCTTCAGTACGCCCAGCGCCAATCTTTAGCGTACCGTGGACAAAGGCATCATCCTCAGAGCCGTCAGCAACACAATAATCTTTCAATTCAATGGCTCTAGATCTCACGCCTCCAATTGGAAATATATCGCTTTTGGAAATTAGCACATCATTAACTTTTTTCAGCAGCTCTGGAATTTTTGCCTCTTTTTTGATATTGTCGGTATATTCTAAAATAAAATGCGGCATAACGTCAGCTCTCCTTTAAAGTGTTGGTGACGGAGAAAAGATTCTGAATGACAGCTTCATATAATTCGATTAATTAAACGTCCAATCCCTTCTATTTCTGTAATCACTTCATCGCCAACATTAACATTGACCGCTCCTTTAGGTGTTCCTGTGAGAATTATGTCCCCGTAATTTAAGGTCATAAAGCTAGTTAAATACTCGATTAACATAGGGATTGTAAAAATCATATCTTTTGTGTTTCCTTCCTGCACTAACGCTCCATTAACGTAAGTCCGAAGGACCAAGTTCATCGGATCTGGTATATCTTCTTTATCGACAAGCCAAGGGCCTATCGGGGTAAATGCATCGCGATTTTTCACGCGCAAATTCGGCCGGTAATAGTTCTCTAAATAATCCCTGACAGCGTAGTCATTTGCAACCGTATATCCTAAGACGTATTCATACGCTTCACTAGCCTTGACATTACGCGCCATTTTTCCGATTACCACTGCCAGTTCACATTCATAGTGCATAAAATCTACATCAGGAGGACGTTTCGTTTCAGATCGATGCCCAACAATCGTATTCGGTCCCTTTAGAAACACAAGCGGTTCAGTTGGTGCATGAAATGACAGCTCTTTAGCATGATCTGCATAATTCAAACCTAATGCAAAAACAGTCCGCGGGCTTACAGGCGGAAGCCAGACTACGTCCTTTTCTGTCACTTTATGCTGATCGTTCAGTTGAAGGAAGCCGTTATCTTCAATTGCTTCATAAATAGTGCCGTTCATAGCAACTCTAGCTCGTTTCATCGCACAGCCCCCTTCACATAATCCGCTTCATGAACAATTGTATTTTCTAGACTGCCTACACCTTCAATTTCAATGCGAACATGGTCTCCTGCCTTTACTAAAGGCGCTTGCTCAGGAACACCTGTCAGCAGCACATCTCCTGGATAAAGCGTCATAAATTCTGTTATATCAGCCAGCAGCCGAGCAACTGGCCGGATGAAATTTTTCGTGTTATTTTTTTGTGCAAGCTTTCCATTGACAAAAACGCGAATGTCCAATGAATCAGGATCAACTATCGATTCCTTTTTGATGATCCACGGACCAACCGGATTAAATCCATCTCTTGCCCGCTCCCTAATCGCCGGACGATAAATGTTTTCGTGCGGAATTGCTACATCATTCACAACTGTATATCCAGCAACATATTGAAAGGCTTCTTCTTCCTTTACTTTAGTGGCAGTACGCCCAATGACCACGCCGAGTGCTGCCCCTACTTCTAATTCGTCTGCATCCTCAGGCAATGGTATGGGGCTCCTGTAGCCACTTAATGTGTTAATCGGTTTTATATATAAAATTGGCGCTTTCGGTGGTTCGTTATATGGTGAATGTGCCATTTGCTCACGATATCGATGAAAGGCGCCTTGATAATTCAAAAGGACACCGTAAATCGTACCTGAAACCGGAGGCTCCCAAGAAAGCTGATTGACGTGATATTGAGTTCCATTTAAAAAAATTGAATTGTTTTCTGGATCCACTTCGGCTTCCGTTATATTTGGCATTCCAAAAATTTTCACTACTGCATTGCCCATCCAATTCACTCCTTAGCAGGCGCAATACATCAGCCCTTTTTAGCTTGCCTTAATTTTTTACTTTCTCTAAAAGACCATATTTTTGCAGCGTTTGCCGAATTCTTTCTTGAAGCTCCTCCGCAGGCAAATCAAGAGGCAATCTTAATTTCGGCGTGATTTTTCCCATCATTCCAAGCGCCGCCTTTACAGGTCCCGGATTTGTCTCGGCAAATAAAATATCGTTTAATTCCATTAACTCGAAATGGAGGTCCTGAGCTCTCTTTATATCGCCTTCAAACCAAGCATCATGCAATTCCGCAACTTTTGCCGGTTCCACATTAGCCGTTGCACTAATAGAACCTGCTCCCCCGATTGCTAGCATTGGATAGCATAAAAGCTCGATTCCTGAAAATAGTAAAAAATCTCTTCCGCAATGAAGCAGCACCCGATTCACATGCTCAAAATCTTTATTGGATTCTTTTGCACCGATAATGTTCGGGCAATCCTCCACTAAACGAGCCATTGTTTTGACCTCTAAATTTACAGCTGTTCTCCCTGGGATGTTGTAGATAATGATCGGAATATCTACAGAATCAGCTACTGCTTTAAAATGCTTATACAACGCATGCTGGGACGGCCTATTATAATACGGAACAATGACCATCGCAGCATCTGCGCCAATTTCTTGTGCAAATTTCGTTAGTTCAAGTGTTTCATCATGATTAGTCGATCCTGTTGCCGGAACAAACGGGACTCGGCCATTCACTGTTTTTTTCGCCAGCTCCATTACCTGCTTGCGTTCCTCCGTTGTTAATGAACTGGGTTCGCCAGAAGTTCCTGTCACTGAAATCCCATGGCTGCCGCTTTCAATTTGCCAGTTGATTAAATTTTTCATCGTTTCAAAATCAATATTGCCTTCCGCATCAAATGGAGTAACAACAGGAGCAATCGATCCTCTTAATCTTTGCTTTATTTCGTTATAAGACATATATAAGCAACCTCCTGAACAAAATGATTATTATCTGAATATTTCAAATCTCATTAATTTATTTTTATTATATATATAATCATATATGATTTCAACTATAAATTATTATATGACTGTTCGGCTAAAAAGATCATAAGCAGCAGCAACTGGTCGATCAAGCAATTGTTCTATGAACCTCAATTGGACATTATTTTTTTCTGCTATTCTATCCAATCCGTCAATAACACCCTCAAATAAGTAAGGTTTTAATGTTTTGTTCGTTATATGGCATAAACCGTTGTAAAATGTCTCATTGAATTCTATTTGGATTTTATAAATTCCCGGTTTAGGCAGGAAATAATCATGATCGATTTGCGCTTTAAAAATAAAATTGTTGTCAGCATCCCCTCGTTCCATCGATTTGACTAAACATGAAACACGATAATAATCCCCAAGATAATGAGGTATTTCATTTACAAGGCCTGACTCTAGCAGCTTCCGAATCATGGAGGAGCTTATTTTTTCTTGTTTATATTGGATTTTCGGAATAGTCGTCACATCAAAAAATCCCGTTCCAACGTTTTTCAGCTTCTCCATATTCCCTTTTCCTTTAAAACCATACGTAAAGTCGAAGCCGGCAACGACATGTTTGCACATCAAGCCTTTTAAGTATTGATTCACAAAGTCTTGATCGGATAATTCAGAAAAATTTTTATCGAATTTTACAATATACAGTTTCTCTACCCCTAATTGTGAAAAGATTTCCATTTTGGAAGGAAGCGGCGACAGATAGGAGATAACTTTTCTATCCGTTTCAATGACTTGACTTGGATGTGGAAAAAACGTCATCACGGCAAATGTTAGTTTTTTTACTTGCGCGATTTCTTTCGCTTTTTCAATGATTTTCTTATGTCCTAAATGCACTCCATCAAAGAAGCCGACTGCCATGACACACGGCTCGGGCTTGCATTCCGCTAATACTTTGGAATTGTTAATATAAACGACTTCCATCCATTCACCCCGCGTTGGCATGACTAGCCAAATTTCTATATTTTCCTTCAAAAAATAACAATGGGTCACCTTCCTTCATATAAATGTCAGTCACCTTTCCAATGTATAAAGTGTGGTCGCCGGCAACATGTGTATTGTATACGTCACATAAAATATTTGCTAACGAATTGGGCAGCACCGGTTGATCACCGACCCAATCAAAAGTAACATTTTGTTTCTCTTTTAATTGGCCGGCAAAAAGCATCGATAAATCTTGTTGTTCTTCAGACAAAATATTTACTGTAAATTTTCCTGTCTGCTTAATGATTTCATTCATTTTTGCTTTTTCTCCAATTGAAATGAGAATTAGTTTAGGATCTAAAGAGACAGACATAAATGCATTTGCCGTCATTCCGCGTACTTCCCCATTTAGGGCAGTCGTAATAACAGTGACTCCTGTCGCAAACTTCCCCATTGCATTTCGAAACGTGCGATCATCCATGTTACACACCTCTTTTTACGCTTTTTTATACTTGCCGATTTATCACGATTAATTTTAGCTCCGTCATTTCTTCAATCGCATATTTAATTCCTTCTCTCCCCATTCCGCTCTCTTTCACTCCACCGTATGGCATATGATCGACTCGGAACGTCGGGATATCATTAATCATTACACCGCCTACTTTTAGCTCTTCAGCCGCATATAAAGCATGGTGGATATTTTTTGTATAAATCCCTGCCTGCAGTCCATACCGGGAATCATTTACATACTCAACAGCCTGTTCAATCGATGAAACCTTTTCGATTAACACTACAGGGCCGAAAATTTCTTGACAGGAAACTTTCATATCAGGTTTTGTGTTGAGTAAAACCGTCGGTTCGACAATATTTCCTTTCGCATTTCCCCCTGTTGCAACTATTGCACCTGTTTTTTTAGCTTCTTCGATCCAGCTGATGACACGGATTACATCATGTTCGGAAATCAGCGCTGAAACATCTGTTTGAAAATCCAGCGGATCTCCTGTTGTCAGCTTTTCCGTTTCTTTCACAAATGCATTGACAAACTCATCATATACATGTTCATGTACGTAAATTCTTTGCAGCGAGATGCATACTTGCCCTTGGTTAGAAAAAGCCCCTTTAACACATCTTGGAATGATGCTTTTAACATCAATTCCTTCATCTACGATCAAAGCCGAGTTGGAACCTAACTCAAGCGTGACACGTTTCAAGCCTGCTTTATTTCTGATCTCTTTTCCGACTTGCGGGCTTCCTGTAAACGTAATCATTTTAACCCGCTCATCTTCTACGATTTTTTTGCCAACGATGCTGCCGCTTCCTGTTACAACATTTAATGCACCATCAGGCAGTCCTGCTTCCTGCAATAATTCAGCTATAAAGAAAGCAGATAACGGTGTTTGGGAGGCCGGCTTTAAGACAATCGTATTTCCGGAGGCAATGGCCGGTCCTACTTTATGCGCAACTAGATTCATTGGAAAATTAAACGGAGTGATAGCTCCTATTACACCGATCGGTTCACGAACCGTATAAGCAGTCCGATTTTCCCCGCCGGGCGCCGCATCTAATGATAGTGCCTCACCATGAATTCTTTTTGCCTCTTCAGCCGAAAATTTGTATGTTTGAATGGTTCTTTGCACTTCCTCTAATGCTGTTTTGATTGGCTTCGCCGCCTCTTTTGCAATAATTTCTGCCGCTTCCTCTTTCCTCTTATCTAAAAGCATCACCAGTTTTTCCAAAATATGTCCGCGTTCATGCTTTGGCATTTTCGCCATTTTCAGAAAGGCGTTATGTGCGGCTTCGATCGCTTTTTCAACGTCAGCTTCTGAAGCAATTGGAATTTCTGCAATTACTTTTTTATCATATGGAGAGGAAAGAGGAGCATAATGTTCTGCTCCTACCCAACTTCCATTAATAAACAATTTTCTTTTCATCGTTACCTCTCTTTTCTTACTTAAAATTAAATGACAAAATCAGGTTTTAGCTTTTGCACACTTGGCTCTTTTAGTTCAACTAACTCTCCGCTATGAATATCAAATACTTGTGATGCTTCATTAAACCAGCAGTCCGGTGCTTCATGCCCCCAAAATGTTTGGCGTCTTGGATCATTTATATCCCAGCGAATCGGCAGAAAATCCGGATCGCTTGTCAAGTAATCTCCATTGTATAATTCAATTCGATGTCCATCTGGATCACGCAAATAGAGGAAAAATGCGTTTGAAAGACCATGGCGTCCAGGGCCTCTTTCTATATTTTTCGCATATCCCATAGCCGCTAACACATCACAGGCATGAATGAGACTAAGTTGATCCGACAGCCAAAAGCCGATATGGTGAAGACGAGGGCCGTTTCCATTCATAAACGCCAAATCATGCACATTAGGTTTTCGATGCAGCCATGCAGCCCATAATTCATTATTCTCTGTTTCGGTATACTCAGAGCACGCAAACCCCAGCTCTTTTACGTAAAAGTCATATGCTTTTTGTACATCCGGCACCATGCAATTAAAGTGGTCAATTCGCTGTATTCTTGCTCCTTTATATAAGTCATATCTTTGCAGCAGCCTTTCGACCGTGTCCATTCTGGCAAAAAACTCAACTGGAAGACCTGAAATATCCTGCACACGGAAAGCCCTTTCAACTGCATGCTGATTTTCTATCCATTTTGGATTCATATTTTTTTGTTGAAAATAGTCATATAATTTGTTTAAATCCTCATCGGAATAAACCTTGTAACTGATCGCTTCCACACCAGGCTGCTCTGCTTTTTTCAACACCAGGCTGTGATGATTATGTTCCTCATACCCTCTGAGATATAAATGGTTTTCATCAGCCTCTGTCACAACGAACCCTAAAGCGTTTTCATAAAAATCGCGTGAAGCCTCCAAATTTGTCACCAACAGTACCGCCCTTGCACAACGAATAATATTAAAATCTACCATCTTGAAAGTCCCTCCCTATTAAATTCCCCCGAGAATAGAAAATTTTCAGAAAAATATAGTTCACTAAAATCATATATGATATTGTATATTAAGTCAAGTTCAACTCGCTATGCTGTCATGATCACTTTCACAATTAACGTGTGGCACCTTCATTTATTATTTGTTAAACAGTTGTTACTTTTGTAGCTCCTAAAAATTCACGAACCAAGTCTTTGAAATAATCTTTTTCGTACCCGTCAAAATAAACCATACCCATGCGGACCGGATCTCCAAAGAAATAATATTCATAATGAGTTTGACGGCTACCAAATGCACTCATTGTAATATCCCAAGCTAAACGGAACAACTGAACGCGCTCATAACCATCAATATTTGCTCCTTGCATCGCTCTTCTGACAATATCGCCGATTTCTTCATTATTAAAATCAGCTTCTGTCGGAATGGCCATTAATCCAGAAGCGCCAAGAATCCTTAAGATTTCCACTAAACGAGGGTAAATTCTTGGGTACCAATTTCGAGCAGCATCAAGCGCAGCAAAATCCGGCGTCATTGTTCCCCATTTATCAAGCTTTGCATTATGCTCTGCACGATATAAATGACTGCGCATTGTCTCAAGAGTCAGCATAATTTCTGTTCCTTTATCTTTTACATGCTGAAACTGTTCAATTCCAATAGCCTCCATAATTAAAAGGACAACTCCAAGTATAAATTCAGTTTTCACTACATTTTTGGCAACTACTTGATGCGACATGTGGACAACGGCATTCGTCTCACGGAAGGTTCGGTTGCAAATGGAAGAATTGCCACAGACAAATACCCGTTCCCAAGGAACGAAAACGTTTTCAAATGAAACAATAGCATCTCCTTCTTCAAATCGCGACCCGAGCGGATGATCCCAATGACTTTTTCCATAGTCAAAGGCTTCGCGGCAAATAAATTTTACGCCTGGAGTATTATTTGGAATTGCAAAAGCTAATGAATACGGGTCATCCCCTTCACTTGATTTTTTAACTGTTGAAGGAAAAACTAATATTTCATCCGTTATGCCGCCTTGCGTAGCCAACAAACGAATCCCATCAACAATAATTCCATCTTTATTTTTCTCGACTAAATGCAAGGAAACATTTGCATCCTTTTGCTCATGCTGAGCTTTAGAGCGATTAATCTGCGGATGTATAAGGGTATGTGTTAAAGAAATATCGTTTTCTCTCGCATATTCATAATATTTTCTTGCGTTCTCCGCATACATTGGATCATCTTCTGCGAACAGATCATTCGCTATTCCCATTGCCATCACTTCAGCATTTAAATAATCCGGAGACCGCCCCATCATTCCGGCGGAAGTTCGAGCCCATTCCTGTATTGCTTCGCGTCTTGCAATCAGTTCTTCTTTTGTGGTAGGCTGCATAAATGTTATACCGACTTTTTCTCCTGTTGTTGGTGAAGTATACAGCATCTTATCAGCTTTTTCATATTGAAGATCGTAAAGCTTTGCCATTGATTGAATCACATTTTTCAATGCAGGATGCTCCGTGACGTCATCTACTTTCTCCCCATGAATGTAAACGCTGCTTTTCGCTTTCTTCAAACGCTCAATATACTCTTTTCCAGTTTTTGCAGGCATCTTCATTCCCCCTTAAATAGATTTTTTCATCCACAATTCGATTTACTTTTTTGAATCTTCAAAAATAATATAACATATGATATCATATATGAAAAATATGAAAAAAATTGGTTTTGTATATAAAAAAAATATGCACCTTCACATGAGGTGATCAGATTGATTGACATTAAACAGCTGAAATATTTTGCAGCGATTGTCGAGGAAGGACAAATTACACGCGCGGCGAAAAAGCTGCATATGGCGCAGCCGCCTTTAAGTCATCAGTTGAAGCAATTGGAGGAAACGCTTGGAGTCATTTTATTAGAACGGAACGGAAAAAAACTTGAATTAACGGAATCCGGGAAAATTTTCTACAAAAAAACGAAACAGCTCCTTCATCAATTGAATGATATGATTTTGGAAGTCCAAGAAATAAACGATGGAACGAAAGGCACATTATCAATAGGATGTGTGAAATCATGCTTTTCCTATTTACCCAAAACAATGCGGAAGCTTCTTGAGAAATTCCCCAATGTCAAATTCCATTTAAGAGAAGGAGATACATTCTTAATCAGTGAATTTTTAAAAAGCAGAGAAATAGAGGTAGGGATTATACGATTGCCCATTGATACCGATGAATATCAAACAATAAAACTGCCAAGCGATCCATATGTGGCCGTCATCCCGCAGCATTGGAATTATAAACATCATTCTATTCAAATGAAAGATATAAAAGAAATGCCTTTGCTTCTATTACACCGAATCAGCGGGAAAGGCCAGTATGAAATGGTTGTGAATGAATGCGCGCGGCATGGATTTGAACCAAAAATTTTATGCGAGTGTCCTGATGTAACGATTCTTTTATCATTAGTTGCAGAAGGTGTAGGTGCAACGATTGTCCCAAAATCTGCCGTTTCCAATTTTCAAATTCCAAACATTCAAATGCTGGAAATTGAGGATTCATCCATTACAGCTGAAGCATCGATAATTTTCGAAAAAAATCGGTACCTGTCTAAAAGTGCAGCGAATTTTATTAAGATACTAAAAACTGAATATCCGATTGATGATCAGCTTGGCAGACCGCAGCCAAATAAATAAATAAATAAATAAATAAATGCACACCGAAGAGAATCTTTGTTTGGAATTCATGTCTATTATAGTGGCACAAGGACTTAAAATTGAAATCGAGAGAAGACCTCGACTTAACTAGATTAAAAGGCTGGCTTCTTTTCTCAATATTCTACGGTTGTGTTCGCAAAATATTGGGCGGCGGATAGTTTTCATCAACTAAAAAGTGATGAAGAAATATATTTCCTCATCACTTCTTAGATCCTGTTGTTGCCCATGTCAATTTATACGTAACTTTCTTTTTGGTTCCTTCGTTAACGAGCTTGAATCTGTAACGATCTTTTGGTGAAAATTTCGGTGAATCGAAACGGGTTGTGCCGTTTTTGTTGGCATTGATCGTTTTGATCGTTTTCCAGCTTCCTTTATTATTTTGTTTAATTTGTATATACAGCTTAAATGTTCCTTTTGCTGCACTTGAAGCTTCAATGCGTCCGTATGAGATGGAGACATTTTTTGTGCTGCTCGTCCACTTTTCTTGATAGCTTGGCGTTTCGACATAATTGGTAAAATAGCCGCTTTTGTATTGAAAAAGAGAAAGACCTGCTGCTTTTTTCGGAGCTGCTCCAAAACTAGCAAAACCAAAAAGTATTAAGACAACAGCTATTGCACCTATTATGAAGTTCTTTTTCATTATAAATATTCCTCCTATCCCATCAATATCCAGATTGATTATAATATGGGTGGGTCATAAATACATCCTCCGAATGAACTAACATAATTTAGTAGAAAGAACCGATTTTTGAAGAATAGTATCTTTCAATCTATGAATGACAAATTGCTGCTTCTCAATCAGCACACGGAGGAAAAATTGAAGGGCATGAAATTGCCGAAAACGCATTGAAAAAAACGCATGAAATAGTGCTAAATGTCCAGAAGTCCTGATTACGGAGAAGAGCGCTTTTAGGTTTTAAGTTGTTTTTCAGCTGACAGGGACACTAGAACATATCGCCTAGTGAGAAAATCATCCTTTCAGCAAACAGACAAACTCGTCCAAGACGTTTGAATCGCTGCGTCCATTTATAACTGTGCTCCGACAAACTTGTATTAGATGTTATGAAACTGATCCAAAAGCGGGAAAGCTCTCAAGCCTGTATTGTTAACGCGCCGTTAAGAGGTAAATTGCAAAATCAACAGAGGTTTTGTGGACAAGCAGCCTTGATAGCCTTCTTTGTTTTCCTAGATAACAATTGGGAAAATCTCCATGCTCAACTTTAGATCGGTCAATCGCTTACTTCCATTTTTCTCACATAAAAGACACCTTTAGAATACGTGCAGCACAATTTCTTCCATAATAGATTCCGCCTTGATGTAAAATATATTTTTGGAGGATAAAAACATGAAACCAAAGGTGATAGTATATAAAAAATTGCCTGAAGATATTTTAAACAGCTTGAAACAAGTATGTGAGATCAAATATTACCCCGACAGTAAAGACTATTCTATATTTCTGCATGACTTACATGACGCTGAAGGGATTATTGGCGCAGGAATGCGAATCGATCAGCATTTTTTAAAGCAAGCTCCAAAATTGCGAATTGTCAGCAATGTTTCCGTTGGATATGACAATTTAGACATTCAGGAATTAACGAAACGAAACATTATGGCAACCAATACACCTGCTGTTTTAAATGAAACAACGGCTGATGCAATTTTTGGGCTGCTCCTTATAACAGCTAGAAGAATGGCGGAGTTAGATCGTTACGTAAAAGAAGGCAAATGGGAAGCCCCGATTGGAGAAAATTTATTTGGTGTTGACGTTCACCATAAAACACTTGGGATTATCGGCATGGGGAAAATCGGCACCGCCATTGCCAAAAGAGCACATTTCGGTTTTGGCATGAACATTTTATATCATAACCGATCCCGCAATCAAAAGGCAGAGGAACAATTTCATGCCATCTATTGCGAGCTTGAGGACTTACTAAAACAATCAGACTTTGTCTGCCTCATGACGCCGTTAACATCAGAAACAAAGCATTTAATCGGGCTAAAACAATTTCAATTGATGAAACGAAGCGCCATTTTCATCAACGGTTCAAGGGGCCAGACCGTCAACGAAAAAGACCTTATTTACGCGCTCCAAAACAAACTCATTTTAGGTGCCGGGCTTGATGTATTTGAACAAGAACCTGTCCCGAAAGATCACCCTCTGTTAAAAATGAATAATGTCGTCACATTACCGCATATCGGCTCAGCAACTTATGAAACGCGGTATGCAATGGCAAAACTGGCGGCGGAAAATTTAATAAAGGGGCTGAAAGGATTATGTCCGCCCAATTTAATAAATCAAGAAGTGATGCGAAAGTGAATTGCTAATTTCAAACCTCTGAACATCAGAAACACTCCTTTCCAAAAAATCTTTTCAAAATAAAAAACGCTCTCCACGGAGGCGCTTTTTTTCTTTGAAAACATAAAATGTGAGTCCTTAAACTGCTGCTTGCTGAAACCGGGATAAATGCTGATTCATTCAAACCGTTCTAAGTTCAGCCTTTAGCTCCACTCTTTTTGCAATGGGCTGCTTTTTCTGTTATATTTCATTCACTGCTGATGATTGTGCTGAAATAATCAAATCGTTTCCTTAAAGCATTCAGCAGTCATGGATGCTAGTTTTTATTTGCAGATCGGACGTTGGATAATCTGCTTTACGTATCGTGAAATGGAATTTTTTCAAAAAGATACTTTTTACAAAAATGTCATTTATGTTAATATAAAAAAAGATATTTCTATTTTCCGGTCATCAGATGACCTGTTTATCTGTTGTCAGAAAATTTAATAAAATGAAAGGAGGCGGACAAAGCTCTAAATGAACTAAAAGCTTCGCAAAAATGAAAGCGTTTAAACAATTCGATTTTAGAACGAAAAATTTGAAGAAGGGGAGAAAGCCGTGGTCAAGGGTAAATGGAAAATATTGATTGCCAGTTTAGTAGGAAGTGCGATTGAATGGTTTGACTACTTTCTTTATGGAACAGTTGCATCATTAGTTTTTAACCAATTGTTTTTTGTTAATGAAGACCCTACAGTCGGATTATTAATTGCCTATACTTCTTTTGCTTTAGCGTTTTTCCTCAGACCTGTTGGCGGAATTATTTTCAGCCATATTGGCGACAGGTTAGGAAGAAAGAAAACATTGGTTTTAACCCTTAGCTTAATGGGAATTGCCACATTTGGCATGGGGGTAATGCCTACGTATCAAGTGATCGGAATTTGGGCTCCTATCTTTTTGACTCTGTTGCGTTTCATACAAGGTTTAGCTCTTGGCGGAGAATGGGGAGGCTCTGTTTTACTAGCTGTTGAATATGCTTCAAAAAATAATAGAGGTTTTTTTGGAAGTGTACCTCAAATGGGAATTTCTTTAGGATTGATTTTAGGCACCCTTGCCCTTTCAATTATGTCACTTTTGCCGCATGATCAATTTATGTCATGGGGCTGGCGTGTTCCATTTCTGTTAAGTGCATTGCTTGTAATTTTCGGGCTGTGGATTAGAAAAGGAATTGATGAGACGCCTGCCTTTAAAAAAGCTCAACAAGAAGGAGAGGTTGCTAAAATTCCATTGGTAGACACTCTTCGCTACCATTGGAAAGAGGTTTTAATTGCGATGGGTGCAAAAGTCGTGGAGACTGCACCGTTTTATATATTCGGTACGTTTATTGTATCGTATGCCACTTCAACTTTGAATTTTGATAATACAGATGCATTAAATGCTGTACTGATAGGCTCTATCGTAGCTACAATCGTCATTCCGCTCGTCGGAAGCTTATCAGATCGAATCGGACGAAAAACGATTTATATTAGCGGAATTATACTCACTATTTTATATGCGTTCCCATATTTTTGGATGCTTCAACAAAATTCGGTGTTTTTATTAATTTTAGCAACGGTGATCGGCCTAGGCGTTATTTGGGGATCTGTGAATGCAGTTCTTGGCACAATGATTTCAGAAATTTTTTCGGCCAAGGTTCGATATACGGGAATATCTCTAGGCTATCAGCTTGGGGCTGCAGTTGCCGGAGGGACCGCACCGTTAATTGCAACCGCTTTATTGGTGGAATTTAATAATTCCTACATTCCTGTTGCCATTTATATTATTTTCGCTGCATTGATCAGCTTCGTAGCTATTTGGTCTGTAAAAGATGGAGCGAATAGAGAGCTGAATGATAAAGTACAAATAAAAGCTTAAGAAAATCTCAAAACCCAGATTATTCCATTCCATGTGGATAATCTGGGTTTTATTTTATTTCTCACCATACTTGGGGTTGTTAATATAAAATGAATAATTTTTCTATTAATAGGTATAAAAAAAGCGAAAACTCTGATATCGTAATTGTTGACTAAACAAACCAGTTTATCAAATCTATTCTGCCATTACCATTTTTTTATGGTTTCTATTCCTTCTGATGAAGTGCCTGCTGTTTTTCCAACCCAAGCAGCACCTCCATGCATTCTTTGTTCCATTTGCTTTGGGAAAAAATAAAATAAAACTCATCAAAAAGGGGGGATGGATACCGAAACAACGCACATCTTTTCTTTCGTATCCGCCTAGAAACGGGAAGAAAATTTGTCACCCCCGCCTTTTGATGATGAACCTTTTATTTTGCAATCTTCCTTATTTTTCATACTTCACAAACGGATCAGCAATGGTAATTTTTTGCGCTTCTGCATCGCTGGTGCCTACATATAGATCAGCTGTTCCATCCCCTTTTCTGATTAAACCGCCGCTGAAAACTACATTGACAAGGTCAGGCCGCTTGGCTGCGCCTTTCAAAAAATGGGATCTCGTTGCGATTAGTTCCATATCAGAAAATTTCATTGTATCAGGATCTAATACAAACACCATCGGATAATAATGGCGGTTCCCTTGTTCATCTTTGCTTGCTATATGTCCGAGTACACCAATCAGACCGTTTGAAAGCAAATGCAGTTCGTTTGCTCCTCCCCATTCTTCATCCGTGAATTGCCCCTCTAAAAGCGTGGCTTTTTCGAGATTTTCGGGATTAAGATCATCAAGAGTCGGTATTCGGATAAACCCAATTTTGCCGAGACCGCCTTTCTCGCCTTGAGGCCTCGTCAACACTCCAATTGATCCGTCTTTTAATTCGATCACTCTGATATCCTTCATGCCTTCAGGACCTTTAGCGAATTTTTCTAAATCTGCAATATTCTTCCCTTTATAAAAAAGCGTTCTCCACCAAAGTGAGCTTTTAAAAGTGGGATGCGGAAAAATTTCAACTCCGCCAAAAACTAAATCTCCGCCAATTCTCGTCACGAACGGATCCTGCAGCTGAAATTTCGGCGCTCCTTCTTTCGGAATCCACTTTCCATCCCGATTTACAAAGAAATATACTTCTGAATGCTCGCTGTTTCGAGGCTCTACTCTACCTGCTATGACAAGTTCCCCATCATCTAAAAACGGCGCCGAGATATTATATACGTCCCTATTTCCTACACCTTTGAAAATTAACTTTTGTGGATTGATCGGCTGAGGAGCATTTTCAAATTCTTTTAGCAACTTAGCGCTTGACTTAATGCCCGTTTTCTCCAACCGCACAAAAGCTCCCTCCACACTTTTGCATTTCTGTTTCTAGCAAAGACTTTCTGATGTTTTATCATATTCAATTCCAATGATGCTTGACAATGATGTGTAACGGGGGAAAAATATTTTACAAATGGATTCATCATTTTATTTACCTTTTCAAAAGAATTCTTTTAATTATTTTACATAACAAAAGTATTTCGTCAATTATATCATTTACAAAGATCAGCAAATTATTTATATGCCCTGCCCTATTTCAAATGAAACGTTTGTGAAGTTTTTCCATTATTTCTTCAAGAGAAATTTCCGCACCTGCAACCGATTGATCCGATGCACCATAATAAATCCGAACTGTACCATTTTCCGTCAAAGCTCCGCATGTAAATACAACTTGACCGAAGAATCCGTTCATTTCATAATCCGCTTCAGGCTTTAAAATGGGTTCCTCCGTCTTAGCTAACATTTTCCCAGGATCATTCAAGTCTAGAAGCAGAGCACCTAAAGAATAGCAGTCGTTTTGATCAGCGCCATGATAAATAGCCAACCAGCCTCTATCGGTTTTAAACGGAACTGCTCCCCCGCCAATGCGGCAGCTGTCCCATCCTTTTTCGCTAAGACTAAGCAAATGCCGATGATTTCCCCAATATAAAAGATTGTCCGATTCAGCAATCCATATTTCCGGTCTGCCGATTCCTTTCGGTACAGGTCGATGCAGCGCATAGTACTTGCCATTAATTTTTTCAGGAAAAATGGCCACATCTTTGTTTTCAGGATGAAAAATTAACCCTAGCCGCCTGCATGTTTTAAAATCAGTTGTTGAGGCAAGCCCCACTCCAATGCCTTCAGGCGACACTGCGCTGTACTGAATGTAAAAAGATGCACCAATCTTAGTAATTCTTGGGTCTTCAATTCCCCATGCTTCACGTTCAGTTTCCGGATACATGAAAGGTTTATCATCAATGGTGAAATTCCGTCCGTCTTTGCTGCGGGCAAGCCGAAAATAAGATAAAGATGTGACATAGGCAGCTCTATGCATGGAATCACTGTAAAAAATCATTCTTGGGTCAGAAAAATCATATCTTGTGTCATTTTTTTGCAATTCCATCTCTTTCAGCTTTCCTTTTCCTGAAGAAAAATCGATATAAGAAATTTTCACGACATTTGGATCTGTACAGACAGGACGTTCAGCAACGCGCAGCAATAGAAGCACTTCGCCGTTCAACTGGGCAACACCAGCATTAAAAACTCCTATTACTTCATGTCCACGGTGAAAAGGTTTAACATCGCCCGGAGCAATCAGTGGATTTTCTGGAAAACGAAAAACTTTCACAACCAATGCCTCCTGTTTTAAAAAAATCTAGGAAGTTTTTTGAATTGCCATGTTATTTTTCTTCAATGTCCCCTTTTCAATTCCTGTTACCAATTGTGATCGAATGTTAAACAATCCATGATCAACGTTTGAATTATCTATCCAAAGAACATCTCATTTATACAGCGTCGCTAATATAAATATTCAGAATAAAAATCAAGGTTGATATGGCAATTTTCAATCAAAGGTAAGAGTTAAAGCATGAAATCCAGCTGTCCAAAAATCCACAAACACCTCTTGAATGGATTGGCAAGGCAAAACGCAGCACTTATGTATTGAAAGATGAGCCATTATTTTTATGGTGACAAAACAAACGAAAGATTGACATACTGCATAATGACAGGGATGGTTATCAAGGGGTGTACAGAGCAAATTCAAACAAAATTCTCTATATAAAAATGACAGTCCGATGGGTTCCTAAAATGAAGGATTGGGGAGAAATACTACTGTAAAGGACAAAAATAATCGAATAAAATTTGTAAATGTCCTTCATAGAGGCAATGAAGTCCAACAAGAAGCAATTGTATGTGCTGAATGTCCATCATAAAACTTTTGAAGAACGTAATTCAGAAAGAGAACATAAGAAAAATCCTTCATAAGACTTCTGAAGGATTAAACAAGATAGGAAAAAATGGTTTGTCCGATAAATCCCTAAAATGAAGGGGCTCCAAAAAGTCAGTTAACTTGGGCACCTCTCCAACGGAATATTTTGACTGTACCAAATGAATGGCTCCAAAAAGTCAGTTAACCCTGACTTTTTGGACAGCCCTACCATCTAAGCGTCTATTCATTTCGATTTTTTCCACCTTAGTCTGTCTTAAAAACGCTTGGCAGACAAGGAACTGATCTTTAGAGAAGATGCGAATCGAACCAAAAAAGTTCATGAGCGGACGAGGCCAGTGACGCTGGATGAAAGCATTCGCCGACAGTCTGAATGCCTCCCAAATAAGGAAGGCTAGACTTTGTTCAGCTGTTTTTATTCATTTGTATATTTTGCAAATGAAGCTCCAAGCAGGTAACAATAGTTCAAATGGCAAGAATAAGCTTTCCGCATAGCTCAAACAGCGGCTGAAAATTAAAGCCTAATTTCCGGATAAAACAATACTTTGCCGATGAACTCTTTTTTTTCTAAAATTTTTTCAAACATTTTCGGTCCTTCCTCTAACGTGATGCGATGTGTGATCAGCGCCTCAGCGTTTATTTTTCCGGTTCTCATACAATCGATGGTCGTTTTCCATTCTTTTCCCGGAAACGGAGACGATATGGCATTCCAAGATCCTAATACGGTTAATTCGTTTCGGACGATTTTTTCAAAGTAAAATCTTTCGACTAGGACGTCTCCGTATGGAATTCCCATAAATACAACCTGCCCTCTCTTTTTCGCTAATGAAAAAACTTGGGCGGAAGTTACAGGGGATCCCGCTGATTCTACAGCAATGTCTACTCCTTTTCCATTCGTCAGCTCCATGATTTGATCATATGCCGATTTTTCAAGAGGATTAATCGTAAAATCCGCTCCCATTTCTTTGGCAATATTTAATTTCTGATCATCGATATCAATCGCAAAGATTTCACTTGCTCCAAAAATTTTTGCCCATTGGACTGCGAGAAGCCCGATAGTTCCGCATCCCATGACAGCAACGCTGTCACCCGGCTGCAACGATGTCCGGTAAAGCCCGTGTACGACAACGGATGACGGCTCAATCAAAGCAGCGGAGTCATAGCTTATCTCGTCCGGTATTAAAAGCACATTTTCACTAGGCAATTTCACATATTCGGCAAAGGATCCCGGCTGTAAGGCTCCAATAACATGCAAGCTTTCACATTGGGACAAAATCCCTTTTTTGCAGCTTTCACATTTACCGCAATATAAAGCAGGACAGCCGACAACCCTGTCTCCTGCTTTTACATGAGAGACAGAAGGACCAACTTCTACCACTTCACCGGAAAATTCATGTCCCCAAATCATTCCTTGTACGTAAGGTCCCAGTTTTGCATATCTTGAAATGTCTGAACCGCATATGCCTGTTGCTTTTACTTTAATGATCACGTCGTTCTCATTTTCTATCCTTGGTTCACTAGCATCCTCGAACCGCAGATCTCGTTTTCCGTAAAGTTTTAGTGCTTTCATTTCCTATTCCCTTTCCCGCATGGTTTAATTTTCGTTATGAACCTTCATAGCTTGCTCCGAACGAACACCTTTAGATTTATTTTTGAAAAGCTTGTAAAATGCAACTGCCAACACGATTGAATTTATGATAAATTGATGTTCAATATAAAAATCGCTGACCATTCTCCCATACGGTCCAAGAATAAAATCTATGATGCTCTCAATCATTTTTTCACCTTCTTATTGACATGTTTGTCAATACTTTACTTCTTCCCCTTTGCCAAGACTTACATTAGACATATCCCCACCTGCTAAATGCGGTGGGGAACAACTGATTATTCATGAACAGGAGTTAAAATAACTTTAATTGCATCGCCGCTTTTAATTGCTTCGTATGCTTTATCCCATTCAGAAATGTTGAATTGATGTGTTACAAGTGTTTTAGTATTTACTCTATTTTCATTCATCAAGGCTAAAGACGGCTCCCAATCGCTTGGTTTTTGACTGCGAGATCCGGTAAATACAATTTCTTTTTGAATAATTTTTTCCATATCAATAGGGATTTCAGATTTTGCATAAATGCCAACCTGTACAAATTGGCCTTTCTTTTTCAATAAATCGAGCCCCATGTTCAAAGCAGGTACAGCACCGGTACATTCAAATACTGCGTCTACACCGTAGCCATCCGTCAATTCATTGACTAATTGTTTGACGTCTTCTTCTTGAATGTTTACGGCATAATCCAGTCCAAGCTCTTTTGCCTTTTCCAGCCGCAGCTTGTCATTGCTTAATCCGGTTATGATAACTTTAGCTCCTAAATCTTTTACGACTTGAGCGACTAATAAACCAATCGGACCGGGGCCGAGTACTAAAACGACATCACCTTGATGAATCGTAGCTTTCTTTACTGCATGATGTGCACATGCAAGCGGCTCCGTCATCGCTGCAGATAGAAAATCTACATTTTCAGGAAGCTTATGAACACTTTCTTTACGTGCAATCAAATAGGTTGCAAAGCTTCCATCTTGCTGCGTGCCCAGCCCTTTTCTGTTGCTGCATAAATTGTAATCACCGGACTGACAGTATTTACATGTTCCGCATATATAATAAGTAGTTTCAGAGGTTACCCGATCTCCTACCTGAAATTCAGTTACATTCTCCCCGACTTCTGCTACTACACCGGAAAATTCATGGCCTAACGTAACGGGGGCTTTCACTTTGTAATGTCCTTCATACGTATGAATGTCCGTACCGCATATTCCGCTGTATTTCACTAAAATTTTGACTTGATCCGGTCCGACTTTCGGTTCTTCCACATCTACTATTTCCAAGTTCCCAAATCCTAGTTCTTTTTTTACTAAAGCTTTCATTTCTTTATCCCTCCAGCAAGCTGCAATATTGGAGACTATTAATTGAATAGCGCAAAAATTCTATAGATAACGTAATTGATCAGATTTCCACCTTGGTCGATACTAGAGATTTTGCTCGCTCCTTCAGGCATGTTAAATTTAGATTCTACAGCCATCTCAGTATGGAGCGCCGCCAAATCTGTCGCCATGTACAGTGACAGGGCGATTAACAACGTACCAACGATTACCGAATGAACAATGTTTCCTCTTGCAGCACCGACAATAAATGCAACAATGAAAGGAATGGTAGCTAAGTCCCCAAACGGAAGAACGTTATTTCCAGGTAAAATAATGGCGATTGCTACTGTGATTGGTACTAAAATAAGAGCTGTTGAAATTACGGACGGGTGACCAATTGCAACGGCAGCATCTAGCCCGATATAAATATTTTGTGCGCCGAATTTCTTTTGAAGCAGTTCTCTAGCTGATTCAGAAATCGGCATTAAACCTTCCATTAAAATTTTCACCATTCTCGGCATTAACACCATAACTGCTGCCATAGACATCCCGATTTCGATCGTATCTCCGACAGAATATCCAGCCAATAATCCTAATGCGACACCTAAAATTAGCCCCATAAAGATCGGTTCACCAAAGATCCCAAATCTTTTTTGAATCGTTTCCGGATCAGCATTTAAATTTTTAAGACCTGGTATTTTTTGAATCAATTGGATCAATGGGATACCAAGAACTGCGTATGAAACCGTGCTTCCCGTTGCAACAGAAATTCCCGGAAGCCCGAAATATTTATCAAGCATCGGAGCTGTCCAATCTGCAATTTTCAAGCAAGCAATTTGGAATAATACCGCGGCAATTAAGCCTTGAATAATACTGCCTGATAACGTATATACAATTGCACCGGTAAAAGTGTAATGCCAAAAATTCCAAATATCTACATTCATTGTTTTTGTCGTTTTTGTCACAAGCATCAAAACATTTACTAACAATCCGAGAGGAATGATAAAGGCTGCGATTGGGGAGGCCCAAGAAATCGATGCAGCAGCCGGCCAACCTACATCAATAACATTCAGTTCGATTCCAAATCGATCAACCATTCCTTGAGCTGCCGGCCCTAGATTATTGACTAAAAGATCAACTACTAAGAAAATCCCTACGAATGCAACACCAATCGTCAAACCGGCCCGAAAGGCTTTTCCGGGTTTTTGTCCGAAAATTAACCCTAGTATAAAAATCGCCACGGGCAAAATAACTGTTGCACCTAAATCTAAAAATGCTCGTATCGCATCAACAAAACCTTGCATATTTTTCCCCTCCTTAAACCCCTACCAAAATAATCAAACGTTTGTTTAATTTTTCAGCGCTTCCAAAATTTCTTTTTTCACTTCATCCAGTCCAATGCCTGTTAAGAAAGCGCGTGCATTAATAACCGGGAACGGGTACTCCTGTTGTACAATTGTTGTACTAATTAATAAGTCAGCCGTGTCCACATAAGAACCAACTTCTGTAATTTTTATTTGAATAATTTCACATTCAATGTTATGTTCTTTGCAAAGCTGTTGCACCGCATCATTAACAATAGTTGAAGTAGCAATTCCAGCACCACATGCGACTAATACTTGTTTTTTCTTCATTTCAATTCATCTCCTTTAAATCTAAACATTCTATAATTTTTGTTTTGATTAATGTTTTATTTTTTTCTGTTGTTAAAAACTTGATGACATCCTCGTTTTGAAAGATGCTTATCAGTTTTTGCAAAATTTTCAAATGAGAATTTTGCTTGTCGATCGCTAATAAAAACACAATTTTTACCGGAGTTTTTGCCTCCTGCTCCCCCATGATTCCAAACTCAACAGCGTCTTTTAGTATCGCCAAGCTGATCGCCTTTTTATTGACATGAACGGAATCCGTATGGGGAATGGCGACAGATATATTACTGGAAGTTGGGAGACCGGTCGGAAAGGTTTTTTCCCTCTCAATAATTGCATCTATAAAACTCTCTTTTACAAAGTTTTTTTCGTAAAGATGGTTTCCCATTACTTTCAAAACTTCTTCCTGATCCTTCGCTTTTAAGTCGCAAAAAATCAAAGATTCATCAAAATGTAAATCAATCACTGGTATATCACCTACTCCATTAATAAAAGAGCTTTTATTCTTGTGCATATAATTTCAGAACTTCGTGTAAGTCTTTCATGCTTTGTGCGTTCAATACTTTATTCAAATCCTGTTCATTTCTCACTAAATTCATTAATTGCATGAATGCTTTTAAATGTTGATCTTTATCTAAAGCTGCAATCACAATGATTAACTTAATGGACTGATAGTTTTCAAAGGCTACTCCTTTTCGCAATTTCAATAAGCTCATCGATAAACGATTTACTCCTTCATCAGGTGAAGCATGTGGAATGGCTACATGTTCACTGATGACAAAATAAGGATCTGATTGGCAATGTTTGATCATTGCTTCAACATATTGTTCTTTAATGCTTTTATCCTTCAGCAAAGGCTGGGCCGCCAGTTTAATCGCTTCTTCCCAACTACGAACCGAATGGCGGAATATCATCGTTGAAGGAGTAATTAAATCGCATAAATTCGGATTTTTAATAGAATGATTTTCTAACTTGTTGTTAGAGCCTTGGTGAATATAGCTTTGAATCGCATTGTAAAGCTCTTTTTTATTTTTAATGACAGCATGCTTTTCAATAATTCCCATTAATTCTTCAACATTTATTACTTCAGGTACAAACCCATATAGGTCAGACATCACTTCTTTTCGCAATCGTCTTTTTTCTTCAGCACCAATAAAATGATCTACAAGGAAGAACTTTTTATTTGTTTTCAAATAAACTGGAGAAAAGACAATGTCATAATCCATTTCATATTGTTGGAATTCGCGCACAGACAATGAATCAAGAAAAATAAATTCAGGAAACAGTTCTCTTAGCGTCCCATACATCAATCTGGAAACTGATATTCCTTTTGGGCAGACAACTATGGCTTTCATTCTTTGGCTAATATTGTCGCCCTGCCTGGAAAGCCACCCGCCGATTAAAATTGTTAAATAAGCAATCTCACTTTCCGGAATAGCTGAACCGATTAAATCTTCCAGCGGTTTAACCGATTTTTTAACAAGATGATGCAATTCCTTGAAATTTTTATTGATATCATCAAGAACATCATTTGTATCAGTTAAATTGTATTTAATTCGAAAATAGGCGGGCTTCATATGAAGGACGAGCTTTTGAAGAAGCTGCTCTTTATCCTTCAAAAAAATGAACGTATTTTTTTCAAAGTTGTCGATCACTTGACTTAGCGCGCTTTTTAATTCAGGAATTTCTTTATCAATCTCCTCTTTAGACCAATAAACATTCGTTGTCAGCAAGTTCAGAGTAATAAAGAGCCGTTCTTCCTCTGAAACATTTGGAAAATCATGCAAAAGTTCTTCCGTTGCCAAGTATTCTTTTGTGCCGGAAATCTCATTATAATTAAGGTTAAAAGAACCGATATGATGGCCTTTCCGTATTCTTCTTAAGATAAAAATTAAAATATAAGGCATTAACTCAAGTTTTTCGTCTGTAAATTTCAGATTTAACGATGCCTCCACTTTTTCGAGGCGATTTTTAAATTCCTTTAACTCATCTACAGATAATTGCGAAATCTGAATGATCTTTTCTTTTCCTTGATCTGCTGTCCAGATGCTGTTCGTGATAGAGATTAACAGTTTCCGGCATTGAAATTCGTCTCCCTCAATGACGTATCCATACTTTCTTGAATACTTGTATTCAAGGCCGTATTGTTCGACAATATCCTTTACTTTTTTCAAATCGTCAATAACGGTATTCTTGCTCACTTTTAGTTCAGATGTGAAATGAGCCAACGATAAGGCATCCATTCTTGTTAAAATCATCAATATAATGAAATGGACGCGCTGCAGTTTCGATAAATCATAAAAATCGACTGATTGAGTATTTTCCTTTTCACTCAATACTTTTAGTAAACTCGGATCTACAACAAAATAGCCGTGATTTGTCCTTTCAATCTGAGGGAAATTTTGTTCATACAGCCATTCATTGATCTTGGAAAAACTATAATTGATCTGTCTCTTGCTCAAGTTGAATTTTTGAGCAAGTTCATTGCTACTAATGTTTGGATTTTTGATTACTTCTTTCAAAAGACAATTGCTTCGAATGTCTAGTAGCATTTGTACCTCCTTTCTAAGCACAATTTTAGGCCACTTTTCCTAAAATTGATTACGCTTTCATTCCTTTTTTTGAATTTTCGCTTTACAATTTTGGGATGAACTGATCTGTTCTCGTTATTATCAAATATTAAAGACACCTTCTGAACGAATGACATCCTCCCTTCTGATAAATCCATTTTCAGGCATTAAGGCGTTCCGAAATCGATGCTGCATCAAGTAAATGGATTCAAATCCAATTACTTATTTAATTTATCTATAGACTTCCCAACAAGGATTTAGAATATAAAGAAGTACAAGGTCAAAGACCTTGCCCAGTCGCTTGTAATCAATAGCGACGAAAAACCTGTCCATCCGGAAAAGATAAGACGGGATTCGTTTGACACTTACTTTAAAATCGAATGTCCTTGGATGTACGAGCTCTTCTTAACCGTCTTGTTAGGAATCAGCTAATATACTAACACAATTACATAATGTTATTTATAATTTCATAAAAGAAACATAATGAAAAATATTTAAAATTTTATCTAAATTTTAAAATATAATTATAGAAAATCCATATTTTATCACAAATTAAGAAAAGATGCATGAAATCATAATACAAATTCTTATTATTCATTCGTATAAAAAACGTCATTTTTTTATTGAACTCAAATAAAATTTACTGTATATTCTAATTATTTTTATAATTAAAAAATTCTGTGAGGTGGGATTAGCTGATGAGCGATTTTTTAAATGAGAAATTCACGGTTGCTGCCGTACAAGCCTCTTCGATTTTATATGACAGGGAAAAATGCTTGGAAAAAGCTATTTCGTTAATTGAAGAATCCGCGAAACAAGGGGCTCAATTAGTTGTATTGCCTGAGTCTTATATTCCTGGCTATCCGTATCACATCTGGTTAGGAACACCAATGTGGTATCATGAACTATTTAAGGAATGGTTTCTCAATTCTGTAGAAGTACCTAGTAAAACAACTGATGCTTTATGTGAAGCTGCACGAAAACATAATATACATGTCGTTATTGGTATCTCAGAGCGCGACGGAAAAACATGCTATAACACAATTTTATTTATTGATAATAAAGGGAAAATTTTTGGAAAACACAGGAAATTGATGCCGACTCATGTTGAGCGTGTTCATTGGGGCATGGGAGATGGAAGTTATCTAAATGTTTATGACACAGAGCTGGGACGAATGAGCGGGCTGGTCTGCTGGGAGCATACTATGGATTTGGTACGTCATTCCCTTATCGCACAACGCTCCCAGCTGCATTGTGCCGTATGGGTAGGATTTTCAAGTATAACGGGTTGGGATACATTATTTGATATGTCTACTGAACTATCTGCGCGTTATCATGCTCAAGTAGGCGGATGTTTTGTTATCAATTGTCAAAGTACAGTCGACAAGGACAATGTGGAAAAGTTAACACAGACTGATTATCAAAAAGAGTGGATAAAGCCTGGAGGGGGCTGGACGGCGATTATCGCACCCGGTGGTTCCATATTATCCGGTCCTTTAAAAGGAAAGGAAGGTATTTTGTACGCTGAAGTTGATATGAAATTAATTGCTGATATGGCACATTGGCACGATGCCATCGGACATTATTCACGACCTGATGTGACTAGTCTTCTGTTAAACCGCGAGCCTTATAAAGTGCTCCGAGATATGAACAATGCCAATAACATTAGTAATCCGAAGAATGGAAGTGGTCATGATCAACAATCTGTTGATCAAATAATGAACTTGTTAAAGCAATTAGAACAAAATCTTCGAAGCAGTGAATCAGATGAGCTCAGCAGAAGATTATCAGAAATTCAGCGCGAAGCCGTTCATGCAATTACAAGGGGGAATTAACCATGTGTCTTTGTTCTTTCGGTCCGAATTCTGGTGTTCACACTTATGATGTGACAAAATCAAAAGTAACGTATTTCAAATATAATATCAATGATCGTACTTTAGTTACGAACAAACAAGAGCAAGCAGATAGTGAAGCGTTGCTAAGGGAAAAAGTCAATCATTATAAGCATATGCAACAAAAACTCCCTTGTTTTTCTCGAAACTAGGGAGTTCCGAATGACAGAATATAGCCAATTTTTCAAACGAACGAACATTCGGCTGTTCTTCATTATAAATCGCCGACCAGCAACCATTACGGATCAGCAGGTTGCAAATAAACAGAGACAAACAAAATCCGAAATGCTTCTGACCGCAAGCTGCCATTGACCGTCATCTTGTATGGAAAGAGCATCTTGAAATTTTAGCTCAGAGTTAAGCAGGAAAAATCAGGAGCTTTACAATCGGTATTTCGAAAGAACGGCTCTTCTTGTGATTATTTTGCAAAACGAGGTGCTCTAAGTATGCTCCTATAGTCTATGATTTCACGATTCCTTGACGCCACATGATCCAATATGAAACGGAAACTTTATTTTATACGCTAACTCTTGAAAGTCTATAAAAGGATTGCGGTTTCCCTGTATATAATAAATCGATTGGTTCCGATGCTTTTCATAGATGGAAACGGGAAACGATTCATGCCAGTGAATCAGTAAAGAAAGATTAATTTGTTTAAGGCTGCTTTTTTTTATTTCATTCGGGTATCGCAATAAAAAATACATCATTGCTCTCGCAACAGTACCTTTGCCATGTTCCGGTTCGAATCGGCCGTCTTTAACAACTCCGCAGCGATTGCGGATTTTTTCTTTTGGCGATTCCGGCTGATAAAAAGAAAAATCATGAAAAGGATAATTGGATCGTTTGACATTGCACTCCGGATGACAAACAAATAAATGATGCAAATCGCTTTTCATCGGTTCCCGTGCATGAAACCAAGACTGCGGAACAATATGTTCTGTATTATATTTTAAACGCAAGTCAATGCTTTTCATCTTTTTCAATAAAGAAATGTCCTTTTTGCTGACTATTTCTAAAAGAGCTTGAAATTGCTCATATCTTTTTTGAATTATTTCGAAATCTTCTTGTATGATTCGGCTAGGATCGCTTTTTTCGCCAGAATAGATGCTTTTCACTGTTCCATCCGGCTGCAAATCGACCCACGTATACAAATAATGATCTTTGCATATAAAATACGGCAGCTGATTTTTATGTGTTTTTTTCACTAGATTATGATAATGGTAAAATAGGTTCAGCCCCTTGATTTCTTTTCCGATGACATTTTTGTAATAATGCTCTATATCTTTTTTATCTTTTTCTGAATCATAATAAAACTTCGTGTTTTGGCGGATTTTTTCCTGATTCTGCAAAAGAGTAAGAGATGTCCGAGTACGATCTTTTTTCTGCCACTCCTTGTGCTCTGCAATATTTTTAATTAAAGGTGCATCTTTTCTCCTTTTTCTTCCCATCATTCCTCATACCTCAATAATTAGTATCATGCTTGCAAACAATGAAACTTTGTTACTTTTGCCGCTTGCGAAATACAAGAAAAAATTTTCATCGTCAACAGCCAATCAAAAACCTTCTATTATTCTTTATTAATGGAATAATGCCAAACTCCTTTTTCCATCTCCTTTCTAATTTTTCCGTTGAATTCTAAATAATCTAGATGTCCTATAATTTCAGACATCACAAGCGAAAACTGCTCCGAATACTTATTTCCATAATAGGCTTGGGCTAGACCGCTCGCGGTTGTTACCCCGTTTAAAATGAGATTCATAATTTTTTCCGCTTTTTTTTCAATCCCTTTTAATCTTTTATTTATTAAATCTTTCGGGTCTTGAATGAATACGCCGTGTCCCGGAAATACGAGATCAAGAGGCAAATCCGAAACTTTCTCTAAAGAATGTTTATGCTGGAGTAAAGTCGGCATCCGCCGTCCAAAAGAATCGGGTTCGACAAGTGCGTTGCTGGATATATGCTGAATCAGCAAATCACCTGAAATCATCCAACGATGCTTTGGATCATACAGCGCAATTTGATCCGGAGCATGTCCGGGCACCTCGATAATTTGAAAATCCAAATGGCTGCTCTCGACTGGAATGATCTCCGCTTGGATAGCAAGTTTTCTGTTTTTCACAATCGATTCTTTTAAATAATCGACCTGCTTCCTTCCTGCTTCATGACATCCCATTTCCTCATATAATTTAGAAAAAAACTCCACCCTCATCTCAAGAAATTGGCGGTCTCTCTTTAAGCGCGGGATCGCATTTTTGTGGGCATAAACTTGAATGGGGTGATCCGCAATGATTCGATTCACTAATCCTACATGATCTATGTGGTTGTGAGTTAAAATGATTTCAGTTAAGTCATGCAAAGCCAACCCGTTTTTTTGCAGCGTTTCCAACAATGCATTCCAACAAGCCTCATGATCCAAACCGGCATCTATTAAAGCAAGGGATTCTTTTGCTTTTACTAAAAAAAAGTTGATCGTTCTTAAATTAGACGGAACATCGACGATAATCGGGATGATTTCATAATTTTGCTTGCGAAGCTCCATATTTTTACTCCCCCTTTGTTTTGACGAACCAAATAAACCGCTTAAAACCCCCGACTTTAAAATTTGATACAAAGCGAAAAAAAAGAGTTATGTGATTTGTTTCAGTCTTTGCAGTGCAGACGCTTACTTTAACCAAATCCCCATTTTTGCCATACCCTTCGGAAAATTTAGAACTGTATAAACATATTATATGTTTTTTTAAAAAGGTTTGTAAAAGAGGGGCTGCCAATTTATTTACAACTTGTAAGGGAAACAACACAATATCAATTATTCCTGGGGTTCGGTCACGGATCACGCTGTTGTCTTTGCCGCTTCAGAGAAAAATCCACAGGTAATCTGGCTTACAAGGTGCTGTTAATCGAAGCGCTTCACATAAAAACATCTAAGCTCTTTATTGAAAAACAAATAACCCCTTTCCTAAAATTCAATGGAGAGGGGAGGAAATCAGCTTGAACCTTAAAATCATACAGCTTCATATTCTTTTCAACATGTTGATCTAAAATTAGATTACATTTTAGTTAGGCATATCTGATTCATATTTTCAAATCATGACCCTGCAATGTTTTCTAAGTCGAATGGAGCTTATTTCAAATTAAAGCTTAATAACCTAGTTCACGGGAAATTTCTTTTGCTGTCTTCAATAATTCCTTGGTGTATATAGAATTTTCAGATATATCTATAACACCGGATAGACCAATCACAGTTAATGCTGCGACGAGCTCTTTATTTGGTCCGAAAATTGGGGCAGAAATAGCTGTGATTCCAGGCAAATACGATTGAGTATAAGCATATCCTTCTTTTTTTATTGTTGATAGTGTTTCCTCTAATTGCTTTTGATTCATTTGATTTTTGGAAAGCTCACGATCAATTAAATCTTTTGTTTTAGTTTCTGGATAAAAAGCAGCAAAAATATTTCCAGTTGCACTAGTCGTTAGAGGAACGATCGATCCGACTCGAACATTAATTTTAATTAGTTTGCTGCTTTCTTCCCAACTGATAAAAATCGGCCCCTCATTTTCAATCCAAATAGCTAACGCAATAGTCTCATCTAATGTCTTATTTAATTGTTTAATAAACGGCTGAGCCTTAATATGTATATCAACATTTTCCATGGCACGAATGCCAATCGAAATGAGTTCATCTCCAAGGGCATATCGTAAGTCAGAACCTTTTTTTAAAAAACCAATTCTGCATAAACTTACAAGATAACGATAAATTTGGCTTTTTGGCATATTGCATATTTTAGATAACTCTGTAATAGTTAATGGTTCGTCGGAACGGGATACAGCTTTAACTATAGAAAATCCTACCTCAATTGATTTTATTCCCTTTTTTTCCATTTCCATATAGTTTCCCCTCATTCTCCACTTTTTGTTATCTATATTACCATAAGGAATTTTGATCGACCTTATTTAAAGTGCGCTTCTATATCTTTTATCATATCAATAATCTCAGATTACTGAAAAAATCTTATAATTCCATTTCGATCTCTTTTAATGTTTTTGCCCACCTGTGATAAACTCCTACATAGTTCTCTCTTTCCTCCTTGTGTGTGATTTGTGCACTTATCACAATACAGGAAGAGAGTCCTTTTTGCATCTAACTTGCCTTTCCACCTAGTTTTTAAGAGAAACTCCTCCTTCTAACGGAAAGGATCTTATCTTTCTCCAACAAACATTTTATTCATACACATAGGAAATATAATGGAAAAAAAGGCTGAGGTTTTCTCGCATTGCGGCTAGAGAAAAGAATGGTTCCTAACTAATATGATGATTGTTAATAAAATAACTATAATCACACGCAAAACGCACATAAAATTCTTGACGATACTTCAGGAAAATGGAGAGTTTATTGAATTTTATTTTAATCTTCAAATTTTTTGTAGAAACATCTTTGCACATAAAACGATTACTTTAAAATGTATTGGTTCGCTGATCACATTTTCTTAAAAACAAAAAGCTTGTAGACTTATTGAATTCCTCCCGTCTACAAGCTTAACCATTAATTTTTAGTTGTGTAAAACTCCGGCGGTATGGAAGCAAAATGTCTACGATGGTACAACATTGGGTCTTTATTGCTATCGATTTGAATTTCCTGTACTTCTCCTATTAAAATAGTGTGGTCTCCAGCTTCTACAGTTTTGTATGTTTTGCACTGTAAAACAGCAAAAGTTCCTTCAATAATCGGCAACTTATTGTCAGAAAAAGCCCAATGACATTTGCTAAAGCGATCCACTCCTTTGCTCGCAAAAGTTTTGCATAGCTCCTGCTGTTCACCAGCAAGTATGTGAACCACAAACTGTCCGCTTTTAATAAAATCATTAAAAGACGAAACTTTATGATCAATACACCAAAGCACCATTAGAGGATCTAACGATACAGAAGCAAATGAGTTAACCGTTAGTCCAACGGGCTTTCCATCTTCAGACGTCGTCGTAACAATCGTTACACCCGTAGGATAATTTCCCATCACTTCTTTAAATAAAAGTTGTTTATCGGTTTTCAGCATAATTCTTTCCCCTTTACACCAATAAATATTTCACAATACAGTTTCTATTTTAATTGCATATATACCAAGAATTTCCTTTATTTAAGACTTTTTGTTTCCTCTTTAAAACTCTAAGTTTTTTAAAAACGATTGTTTGCAAAGTATCCTGTTTTATTTGTGTAGATCTGGTATTAATTGCTGCATTTAAGTTTTTTAGCATTTTTTGTGCACTTGCTCCCGGATGTGCTTTTAAATATTCAAGTATAGCATTTTCAATATTCAAAAACATCATCACCCTTCAAAATTTTCTTGTGAAAGAATGACGATATTACTAATAAAAAAATCATTGGATCATATTTTCATCTTTCCTGCTTATCTTGCCTCACGTATATATGGCCTGAAACTAGAATGATAATATGACTGTTTCAAATGAAAGAGGGTGACATTTCTGCGGAACTGCCCCCTCTTACTTCATTAATCACCGAGCGGAAATTGAGATATTTGAATCTTGGAAGTGCGGCATTACATATTTTGAGAATCGCTCCATCGATTTTAAAGTTTCTTTGTGTGATAGACCTCCAAAATCAAAATAAATAATAACTTCTTCTATTCCTGCAGCCTCCACTTTTTTCAACACTTCCACGCAGTATTCTGCATCGCCAACAATAATGCTTTGCTCACTCAAATCAGATGTTTTCATGTTCTTAAGTTTATAAACTATATCAACAAAATAACGAATATGCGGAGGTGCCGTGCTCGGATCAGAAGGGAAAGCAGGTACTAATCCATTGAAATATTTCAGCATTCTTTGTTTCGTTTCCTCTACTTCTTTTTCGCTTTCTACTACATTTAAGAAATATGAACAACGTGCTTGTTTTCCTTTAAAACCTTTCGATTCAGATAATTTTTTAAACTCATTTACAGCATTTTGTACACTACCAAAAACCATCGTAGCTGCAAATGGTGCAAATATAACATTTTCCCCCATTTCTGCAGCTTTTTCTATAGATGGTCGACTAAATGCAGCTACATAAATTGGTGGATGTGGATCTTGGATCGGTCTTGGCGTTAACTCAACTTCTGGGAATTGATAAAACTCTCCATTATATGAAAAAGATTTTTCTGTCCATGCTTTTTTAATAATGTCTAATTGCTCAAAGAAAATATCTCTACTTCTATTAAAATCTACTTGAAATACGTCATATTCCCTCTTGTCATACCCTCTTCCAGCCGAGAAAATGGCTCTTCCATCACTTAATAAATCTAAAAGCGCATATTCCTCTGCCATTCTAATTGGATGGCTTGCCGGCAATAAGACTGTTGCTGGAGCTAGTTTTACTTTTTTTGTTTTCGCTGCAATATATGTCAGTGCCATGGAAGGAGATGGAAGAACACCAAACACACTAAAATGATGTTCTGGCAACCATACAGAATTAAAACCTAATTCTTCTGCATACACTCCTTGCTCTACAACATCTTTAATGAGCTGATTTGGATCTTTCCTTTCAGCACCGTATTCAATGGGATTATCAGTCAAAGTAAAAAAACCAAATTTCATGCAAAACACCCTCTCATAGTAATTGTTAAACATAGTTTAACTATGTTGTTTATTGTTTAATTAAATATTAAACGCTTTCATCATTTTCTGTCAATAATTATTTTGATAAGAATTTCTATTCTAAATTTATAGAAAATTATTTACAAAAGATTGGATAGTTGTTAATATATTGTACAACATTATTTAATTTAGTTAAACATAAGTTAACAAAATTAAGGAGGGGTGTATGCGCTTACAATCAAACGCTGCGTTTGCTCCTAGAAAGTAAATTCAGTGGGAAAGATTTCGTGAGTCAAAATGAGACATACGACAAGGTAATGGCAAAATAATAAATTTGATATGGGGAGGTAAATGTATGCACATTAACATCGAAAAGGTCGTCAACGAAGCCAAATTTAATTCTTTTCACTTTCTTTTAGTTTTCTGGTGTGGCTTTATCATTATGTTTGACGGATATGATCTAGTTATATACGGTTCAGCTATCCCAATATTAATAAAAGAATGGTCTTTAACACCTACTCAAGCGGGGGCGTTGGGAAGTTATGCATTAATCGGAATGATGTTTGGCGCTTTAATTTTTGGCCCGCTTGCTGATAAAATTGGAAGAAAAAATGTTATTTTATTTTGTTTAGCGCTTTTTAGCTTTTTTACCTTTTTAATCGGTTTTTCCAATGGACCCGGTCAATTTGGGATTTATCGGTTTATTGCAGGACTTGGGTTAGGCGGAGTTATGCCAAATGCTGTTGCTTTAACAACTGAATACTCCCCTAAACCTTTGAAAAGTACGTTAGTATCCATTATGTTCAGTGGATATTCATTAGGGGGAATGTTATCAGCTGGTCTTGCCATTCTCCTCTTGCCAAAATTCGGATGGCAATCATTGTTTTTTGTAGGAGGACTCCCTTTGCTTTTTTTACCTATTTTATACAAGACGCTACCGGAATCTTCTAATTTCTTATTAGCAAAATCAAATGCCGAAAACATTAAGAAAGTATTAAAACGTATTAATCCAAGCTTACAATTTCAAGATGGAGATTCTTTTGTAATTTCCAATAAAGAAAAACAGCAAGGAATTTCAGTAGTGAAATTATTCCATGAAAAACGTGCATTAAGCACTATATTACTATGGATTTCTTTTTTTATGTGTTTATTAATGATATATGGACTAAACACATGGTTGCCGCAATTAATGTTGGAATCCGGCTACCCTATCAATTCTAGTTTAATGTTTTTACTGGTGCTAAATTTAGGAGCAATTTTTGGTGCGATTTTTGGAGGATGGCTGGCTGATCGTTGGAGTGCAAAGAAAGTTTTAATTCTCTTTTTTGTCCTAGGCTCCGTCTCATTAACATTGTTAGGCTTTAAGGGACATATTCTCTTTTTATATTTTCTTATTGGAATAGCAGGAGCAGCTACGATTGGCACTCAAATAATTTCGAATGCATACGCATCTAACTATTATCCGTTGACAATCAGGTCAAGTGGTGTCGGCTGGGCATTGGGGATTGGCAGACTGGGCGCTATTGTCGGTCCAATAATGGGGGGAGTTTTATTATCTATGCAACTTTCTACATTCCAAAATTTCTTAGCCTTTGCTATACCTGGAATAATCGCTGCAATAAGTGTATCATTTATAAACGAGCATCAGCCTCAGTCCGCTTCTTTGGAAAGCTCTGAATCATCAACTAAATTGTCTACTATTGAGAATATCGAGAATACAAAAGTTTAAAAAAATGATAAATGACACCGCTTTCAACGGTGTCACTTTTTTTTGATATCTTTCAACATTCTAGCCGCTGACGCAGTAATTGAAAGATGAGTGAAACAGGCAAAAGAACTAGTCGCTTCTTGCTAGCATTCTTATACATAAAATAAATCCGGTCGAATGAAAAAACGATTCAACCGGAATTAGTTTTTCAATAATTTCTGAATATCTTGCTCAAAATCAATCGGTTCGTCCCATGGTTCATATCTATTCACGACTTGACCGTTTTCATCAATTAAATATTTTGTAAAATTCCATTTAATATCGTTGCCAACCAGCCATTCAGGGTATTCATTTGCTAGTTTGATTTTTAATAGCTTTTCTGCCGTATTCGATTCATCAAATCCGCGGAACGGCGCCTCATTTTTCAAATATTCGAATAATGGATGAGCGTTTTTTCCGTTCACGTCGATTTTTGCAAACATCGGGAATGTGACGCCATAATTTAATTGGCAAAAAGAAGCTGCTTCATCGCTTGTTCCCGGCTCCTGTTGATCAAACTGGTTGCATGGAAATCCTAGTATTTCAAAACCTTGATCATGATATTTTTTATATAGCTTTTGCAATTCTTCAAACTGGTATGTAAATCGACATTTACTAGCGGTGTTCACCACTAAGAGCACTTGACCTTTAAATTCTGCTAAAGAAACTTTTTCGCCGTTTGCTTTTTCTACTTCAAATTGATAAATAGACATAGGAAACACCTCTTTATCTATTATTAAGTTATAATTATTATAATATAAAAATATTATCACGCAAAAAAATTGCTCTCAGTTACAAATTTGGAAACTTTTTTCCTGAATCAAAAAGAAGGTGAATGCCCGCCTATTTTTTCAATTTGAAGCATTGATTTTTTAGAATGGCTGCCTTAGTCCTCCTTTACTATAAAAATTTGGGAGCTCTCGGCGGAATCCATTAATTTTTGAAAATATATATTTCCTAAATAACTCGAGCCTTCACAAGTATTGAGTATTTTCCGGCGCCCGCATTTCAGTTGTAATTAGATACACTCACTAATTCCTTCATCCATTTCTTGTGTTAAAGTGATAAAGTAAGCAGGCAAAAGTTCTCCTTCAACCGTTCCATACTTATAAGTATTCAACCACTAGTGCCAGCTGGACTTTTTGTCCAATCTTTCCTTTATCTTAAGCTCCCGCCTGCAGATCATCATAATCTTTGAGTTGGCTTGAATGGACAGTGAACAAATCCCATCTAACCAAAGAAGATTTGGAATTTTTCTTACTAATTCTGCCAATTTAATTGTACCTCAAATCTTCCATATAGAAAATGATTCCGGACAACTTGCGTGACTTTTTCTTATTTTCAATGTTGTCAAGGCGTAGTGATCATAAATTATTGCCGGCAAGCAAACTGCTGTTAAGAGAAAGGATTAAAAAGCAAAAAAAACCGGGCGAAAAAATGGGTGCCCGGTTTGCTGTCTTATTTACTTGTTTCACTTAAATCTTTCACAGTTTATCCATTTATCCATTGAAGCTGCAAAAAATCTTTTATGTATATGATTCATTCACTGAATCTATTCAGCCTCATTTTTCCCTTCTATTGAAAAAAGTCGGATGAATAGCCAATGATGAATGGAAAATATCCAAATTTTTATTCACTCGCAATCTTTATTTCGGTATTCAATCCAATTTCAGGGATATCTTTATTTTCCAAGTACAAAGTGCCCGGCAGTTCCGGTGTTGTCGATCCGTCAAAGCGCAAAGTAATATGCCCCAATGTTGTTAAGTTTCTTTGCACAGCATCGCCGACAGCCGTGATTTCAAATTTTTCATTATTAATATAAAGCTTCTGTCCAGCTTGAATGACTCCTTCCGCCTTTACGACATCAATGACATAACAAAAATCTTTCAGATCCTGCGGAGCTTCATTACCAAATAAAATAATCATTTTCTCTTTCAAAAAATGATCGGCCATTGTTCCGATTCCTTTTATTTTATTCTTATAAATGATTGTCATAAAGTCGGCACAAACCTGTTACGGTTGTGCCTTCCCTCCCATATGTCAGATTTTTGCAAAACTCATGATGTTATAATTACAAATTTACGAATCATAAAGTCCGAAGCTTGCCAGCCAAGCGACAAACACCCTTGGAACCCCGATTAAGAATCTTGAATAAAGGACGGACGGTACACCGACCTCTACTGTTTCAGGTTCCGCTTCTGCAAGTCCCAAACCTACAGGTATAAAGTCACAGGCGTTTTGCGTATTGATGGCAAACAATGCTGGCAGCGCCAAGTTTGGCGGGATATTCCCTTTGCCAATTTCCACTCCAATCAGCGTCCCGATAATCTGAGCGATTACTGCTCCAGGTCCAAGCAAAGGTGATAAAAATGGCAATGAACAGATAAACCCGATTAAGAGCAATCCCCATATATCGCCAGCCAGCGGCGACATGATCTTGGCAAATACGTTTCCGATTCCTGAACCTTGAATAATTCCAATCAGCAATGATACAAAAGCCATGAACGGAATAATCGTGTTAATCATTGTTTGCACTGCTTCACGTCCTGCTTGATAGAACGTGCTAATGACTTTTCCTGCGCCAAGTCCAATTTTCGTTAATAAGTTTTTATTGGAGCTTGCTGCCATTGTTTCAGAAATCTTTTTATCACTACTATATTTAAACTCTCTTTCAGGTTTTTCTTCCGGAATTTTTTCTTCAGCCGGAGCCGCCTCTCTAGCACTCTCTTCAACGGGCTGAATTTGATCCAACCCCACATCTGAAACGTAAATATCTTCCGTAATATATTGGGCCAACGGTCCGCTTTTTCCTGTTGGCATAATATTGACAGTTGGAATGCGTTTTTGCGGATAGATGCCGCAGCGTAATGTACCGCCGCAATCAATAATTGCAAGCGCAATCTCTTCATCCGGTACTGATGTTTTAAAACCGTTGACCGGCTCGGCACCTGTCAGTTCAGCAATTTTGTCTACAATTTCAGGCTTTGCTCCTCCGGTAATATAAACAATTTTATTTCTTTTTTCCGTCGGTGTAATGATGAGCGGTCCGCCAAAACCGCCGCTGCCCTTCACAATTTTTATCGACCGATATTTAGCCATTTCCCATTCCTCCTCCTTTTCTAACGATGATGTAACGTTACTTCTGTTTTCAATTTAATATTTTGCTGTTTTTCTACTATTCTTGTTGTAAAATCTGTAATCCAGCCTGCGAAGAAGTTCATCACGAGACCGACAAGGAAATAACGGACAGCCAATTCTGCAGTGCTCAAACCTAGTTTCTCAATTCCAGCCGCAATACCGAGCCAAATAAATAATTCCCCTGGGTTTATATGTGGAAATAAACCGTTGCTGGTATGGCAAAAATATGCGCCTGAAGCGAAATAGCTCGGTTTATATCTTTCCGGCAAAAAACGTCCTAATGACAACGCCATTGGATTCCCTAGCATAAATGAACCGACAAGCGGCAAGACTAAATATCTTAACAACGGGTTTTTAGAAGATGCCATCGCAAGTTTATTGACCCGCTTTTCTCCAATAAGCTGAATGAATGTATTCATACAAACCATCAATAGCAACACAAGCGGAACAATGCTTTGCATCCACGAAATAAATGTTTCTGCACCAGTTTTAAACAAATTCATAAAACCTTCAGCAATCGTAACAATAATATCCACGTTCCTCACCTCTTCATGATTTTTTTACCGAAACAATGTTTTCTGCCTGCATCATGATTCGTTTAAAGATACTCGGCTTTTCGGGAATTTCCCCGCCGCTCATAATAATCTTATAATTGCTGACCGCATCCAAAATAGCTGATTTCAATAGTTTGTTGCAATGAGCCATATCGGCTTCTCCAAGCGTTTTTATATTTTTGCCCGTAAAGCCTTTCAATTCCCGAACTTTCGCTAAAACTGTAACCCCTTGTATTTTCATTGCTTTCAGAATCTTCCCGCTGTCGGAAACGGCAAATAATACAATGGTGCCCGCCCGAATTCTGCCGGGGCGCTTTCCGATTGCCACTTTTCCAATCTTTCGCAGCTCTATATACGCTTTGGCAAAATGTTTAATTTGAAAATAACCTAATGCCAATTGCACAATAAATGCTCCTGCTATAAAAAGCATAATGATGATCAATTGCATCCTATCACATCCCTAAGATTGATGATGAACTGCTCGCTTGTTCGAGGCATTTTGTAAAATCTTCGTAGCTGGCTGCACCGGCCAATTCCTCTACCTGTTTCTGATCAGAGGCGATTTTGATGATTTCATCGTAAATTTTAATCAGGAGGCTTGCATCATTATCGGCTTTTTCCGGTATTCCCAACAGAAAGACAAGCTTGATTTCCTTCCCGTCAACCACTGCTTTTTCAGGAAAAACACCGATCGCCATTTCAATCTGATTGGACTTGTAGTTAACTGTATGCGGCAAGGATATATACCGGTCAAAAACCATTGATCCTTTCTCTTCCCTTTCTCTCAGCCTCTCTTTAAACCCTTCGTCCAAATAGCCTTTCTTGACTAAAACGTCGATCATATCATTCACATTTTCGTGGTAGCCTTTATTTGTATCTAAGACGAAGAATTTATCTTTGTTGAGTAAAAGTTTTAAAATTGAACGGTGATTGCCAAAATCTTTCATTTTAAATTTTTTCCGATAGGTCATCTTTTCTATTTGCCTAGAAACACTCGCTTCGTCAAAGATTTCGTTAATTATGATGACAGGTGGATCAATTGCAAAATGAAGCTTTACTGTTGAAAAGACCATATCGTATTGATTCAAAAGCTCTTTTGAAACTTCAATTTCAGAGTAAATATCAATTTGAGTATTTGGATTTAATATGCGCTGCAGTTGAATAGAGACTAATTTGGCAGATCCCCGCCCGGTTCCGCAAATGACTGCAACTTTTTTTAATGCTCTCGTTATTTCATCATGTTGGGCAATGAATACTCCGAAATACAAGGATAGGTAGCCAAGCTCATCTTCAGGAACCTTCAGTCCATACTCATTCTCAATTACTTGCCCGGCAATTTCGGCCAATTTAAAGGCGACAGGATACTTCTCCTTCACATCAGCCAGCTGCGGATTTTTCAAACGCACATCAAACATCAAGCGGTTCAGCATAAAGGTTAAATGATACAGAATATCTTTGAAAAATGTTTCATTTTCGAAAATAATGCTTTTATCAAATCCTACTTGTTCGATTATTAAGTCCAAGAGACGTTTAATATCGTCGGAAATTGTAATGTCTGCAATTGTTCGAATGTTTGTCGGCGTTCTTCTTCCCGCGATCGGCAATGTTATAAACAGTATTTCAGGTTGTGAAATTTCAACCGGCAAATGCCGTTCGATTACGGAAACGATTTCTGAAGCAATCGAATAGTCCTGTGTATTTAATAGTTTGTTATATTTTTCATCCAATTCCGTAAGAGGATGATTTTTTATAAAACGATCCAACATGACAATAATAAATTGCATTAACTTTTTTTGGGTGGTAGACTCTAAATTGTAGTGATTGGCAATCTTCATTATTTCTTCTTTAATATCTTCATCCAGCGGGTAATCCCCGTATAAATAGTCATAGACGTTATCTAATATAAAAAAACGGATATCCAGTTCATTTCCTTTCAGGCTCATCCCGCTGTTCGGTTTTCCATGAATGGCTAAATTGTAAGATTCCAACGCTACGGCAGCTTTTTTTATTTCATTTACAAGAGTTGTTCTCCCCAGATTCATGTCAAAAGCGAGCTCATCCAGCGTATTCCTTCCTTTGCTGTTGATTAATCGATCAATGATAAAAGCGATACGCCTTTGTGATGAATCCAGCATGTTTTTCTTCTTAGAAACGGTTTCAATGAAATCATCAAACATATGGCCATCTTCAATAAACAAATGGTAGCCTTTTCCCTTTTCGTTTTTGATGGCTGCAATCCCATTCAGTTCACTGTTAAGTAGCTTAATATAATTGCGGATTGTTCTCGTGCTGACTCCCAATGAGTTGGCAAGATAATCCAAAGAACAATAGGATTTTTTTTGAAACGTTTCTAGCATTTGAACAACACGGCCATCAATTGTAAAATCCAACAATATTCACCACCTTTTACGTAAAAATAAAGTGACATAGTTTCGTCTATCAGTCAAAGGTAGTGATTGGAATTTTGTGATATTTCGTTATAGGACCATTTTTTTAGGCTGCTGTGATCTTAACCGCGGGATTTGCCTCCAGAAATATTAACTGTCGTACCAGTAATATAACTTGCACGGTCTGAAGCCAAGTAAGAAACTAAATCGGCTATTTCTTTTAGTTTACCCGGACGCCCAAGAGGAATGGAATTGCTGTAATCCGTTGACAATTGATCAACTGTGACGCCTCGAGTATAGGCAAGCGCTTCATTATAAGCATCTGACGTCAAGCCTGTCGGTTCGTTGATGCCAGGCGCCACCGCAACAACTCGGATATTGTATTTGCCGAGTTCTTTTGCCCACGAACGAGTGAAAGCTATTAATGCTCCCTTTGTCGCGGCATAGCAGCTTTGTCCAGATGATCCTTCCTGTCCAGCTTCGGAAGCAATATTGATAATAACTCCTTTATGTTGTTTAATCATTTCTCTGGCAGACGCCTGTGCACAAAGGTAAGGACCTTTTTGATTGACAGCTACCATGAAGTCAAAATCTTTCTCATTCAACTCGTATTCAGGTTTTTCACCTTTGACATCGACTAACAGTCTTGGCAGGTTGACTCCGGCATTATTTACTAAAATATCGACTGAGCCGAATAATTTCACAGTTTCGGCCACCATTTTGTCAACGCTTTCTTTTTTTGTAACGTCACATTTTAGAAAATAAGAACCATTATCTTGCGGTCCTTCTTCTCCATTTAAATCGGCTACAACAACTTTTGCCCCATTTCGGATCAGTTCGTTTGTGATATGTAATCCGATCCCGGAAACGCCGCCTGTTACAATCGCCACCTTTCCTTCTAATTCAAGCCATGAGTCACTCATTACGATCTCCTCCTTTTGATCTAGTCTCTGCTCATTAGATGCTTTTAGTGTAAAATGTTTTAACCTTTTATTTAATACACAGTTTTTCACTTAAAATTGAAAAGTGGTGCATGAGCGGACAAAACGGCGGAAACAGATTGGAGCTGTAGAAATGAAAGAAAGTCTTACCTGCTTTCAAGGGTGGCTATAAGCCAAAAGACATATAAAAGTACGGAGTAACAGGAAAAAGACGTTCAGCGTTCCAGAGGAAATACCGTAATGAACGCAAGCGCACGACGTAACGAAGCGATATTCGTTCATGAAAGCAAAATGGTGTAAACCGCACGCTTTTAGCAGCTGATAAATATATGAATGAATCGTATTGTTTTATTTTTATTGCATGAATTTTAGACTACAGGAAAACTATCATTTATTAACGAAAAAATAATCTTTCTTATCAAATGAAGGATTAGACTATAAATCCCTAATTTTTAGTCAAAAAACGATGCAAAACTTATCATTTCAAAGGCAATGGGTGTTGAACCACTATTGTATTCCTCCTTGTATTCACTAACGGGAAGCAGTCTTCATGTTTTCATTTTTACACTATCAAATGTGTGGACTGAATTTGCAAGATTTAATGCTTTTGAATTACTCTAATTTGCTGATTTTTATTTACATAATATTACAAAAAAGTTTATTCTGGCATCATACGTAAGGGAATAAGACAAGCTTAATTACTTGTGATCGGCAAAATAGACTTATAGGAATATTAAGTGAGGTCATCATTTATATACCTACTAATGCCCAATTAGGAATTAGACTAGTTTTAAATGAATATAGATTCAGGAGTGAAAAGATTGCGTAACATTATTTTATTATTCATTATGTTTTTTTGGTTGGCTGCAATAATGTAAATGAATTAAAGAAAGATGAAAAAACTGCAAGTTACGGAAATTTTGAGCTGAAATTAAAAGTCCCCAAAGTGGTTAAAAACAAACAAGAATTTGATATCATTCCAGCTTTTAAAAATAACGGAGCTGAAACAACTTTATTTCATAGTAAACCAATAATAGAATCATTCATTATAAAGGATAAGCGAGGTGAAGTAATTTATTCAAAAGATTAAACCTCAAACAGAGTTTTATATAAAGACGAAATCAAGCCTAATCAAAAATTTGAGGAGAAATTTCATATAGCTATAGATAAAACGGGAACATATTATGTAGCAGTCAACACTTCCAAATTATCTGAGAGCGAGGATGTTGAAGGTAAAAGATTTTCCATTAAGAACATAAAAATAAATGTTGAACAACAACATATAAGCAATCTTACAAATTAAACCCGGCTTTTATTATGATCCCTCTTATGCAGACAGTTAGGAAAAAGTTTAACCTTCGTTTTCTGCAAGAAAAAAATACAGAGGGTTACAGTATATCTTTATCAAAATTTTGAATAAATGTATATGTGATCTATCCGTCAAGGGCTTGGCGTAAATCCTCTGTAGCCATGATTCTTTAGTCAAGCGCCAGCTTCAACAGTTTTGGCAAAACCAAAAAAGGTTATCATGGCTTCTCCTCCATGTAAAGCCCCATTGCATATCACTGCATAAGGATTTTGCAATTCTCTGCACTTTATTTTGCAAAAAACACCTAACCTGTCTCACAGAGGGATTTTTCACGGAAATAAAAGGATAAATATACTGATGAGTTTCAATGATGGTTGTTTAGGAATCTTAAACAGGAACGACGTTTAGCTAAAAAATTTCTTGAAATATTCGTCAGTAGGTTAAAAAATGCGAAACCTCAAAAAAAGATTGATCAAAAGCATTTGCAGACCAGAGGAAACTTTTATCGTACTGCCTGAAGGCCACATTTCGTATAGCCTTTTTAAACATCTACTCTACTATCGGAAATGACAAAATAACCGATGTTCCTTGCCCTTCTTCACTTTCAATTTTCATCGTCCCGTTATGTAAAGCAACAATTTGTTTGACGATGGAAAGCCCGAGGCCTGTTCCCCCTGTTTCTCTTGAACGCGATTTATCTGTCCGGTAAAAACGTTCCCCTATACGATCCAACTCTTTTTTCGGTATGCCTATTCCATTATCCCGAACGATCACAACAGCCCGCTTCTCTTTCTGATACAATGTAATGTTGATCATCCCGTCTTCGAAGGAATACTTAATGGCATTGTCAATCACATTACAAAAAACTTGATGCAGCCGGTTCATATCTCCCATAATGATGATTTCATCATCTAAATCTGTTTTGATGGATATATTCCTTTTCTTCAGCGCAGGCGCAAACAGTTCTAATGAATCAAGAATCAATTGGGAAAAGGCGATCGGCTCTGCTTCAAGAGTCATATCTTTGTTTTCCAGCTCATTTAATTGTAATAAGTCGTTTATGAGCTTCTGCATTCGCGTTGTTTCTTTATTGATGAGCAGAAGATGATTTTTCGCCTCTTCTTTTGATGAATAAGCTTCATCCAGCAAGATTTGCGTGTATCCTCTAATATATGTGAGAGGGGTTCTTAATTCATGAGCCACGTTGGATAAAAATTCTTTCTTGCGCTCGTCTTGTTTTTCAAGAGATTCCGTCATTTTGTTGAAGACGCTCGCCAATTCTCCTATATCATCTGACGTTTGGATAGGAACTCTTTTAGAAAAATTTCCGCGGCTGATCTCTTTTGCAATCGTTTGAATAGTTCGCAGCGAACGAAAGATCGAATGAATTGAGTACGTGATAACAAAATAGATCAATACGAAAAAGATTAAACCGAACAAGATTAAAATCGGAATGCCTTTACTAAAAACCTCTGGTATTTCGGCTAAAGGAATATAAATATATATAAAACCTATTAAGTTCTGTTCGTGGGTTAGCGGGAATATTGCTCCGACAATCTTTCGATCCAATTCATGAACATAGCCCTCTTTAACTACGTATTGCCCGGATGAGAGCTTTTTCTCATCTTCTTGACTGATCAGATGTTTGTAATCAATTTGATACGGAAAATGTTGATGAAGCTCATCTAATTGATCAACAGCTATTACTTCATAAGGTGAAATGAGATTATACCATTCAATTTTTTCTTTAATATCTTGACTTAGCGAGCCGTAATGAAAGTGAGCAGCTGTCTGCTTTCCCTCAAAAATAAGCCGCTCTTTCACACTGCGAATGTAAAGCTCTTTATATAGGAAGTGAATGAACAGAAAAGAAAACAAGATGGAAAAAATGATGCTGACGAAAAAGAGCAGCAATACTTTCTGACTAACTGAAAAATGTTTTATTTTTTTCAAGACGGCACCTCAAACTTGTAACCGATTCCCCAAACGGTTTGAATTAGATGGCTGTGCTCCTTTAATTTTAGACGAATCGTTTTAATATGAGTATCAACGGTTCGTTCACTTCCTGCATAATCGGAATCCCATATTTGGTCAAGCAATTGACCTCGTGTAAATACTTTTCCTTTATTTTTGGCTAAAAGGAATAATAGATCAAATTCTTTTTGTGTGAGCGCAAGCCTGCGGCCTTCAACAGTGGCAATCCGGCCTTGAAGATCAAATTGCAACGGTCCAATAGCTGCTATTTTTACATCGCTTGCAATTCGATGTGTTCTGCGAAAAATCACTTCCATACGCGCCAAAAGCTCTGAAGGATGAAAAGGTTTTACTATATAGTCATCTCCCCCAATTTTTAAACCTTTCACCTTATCTTCCTCATTCCCTTTTGCCGTTAAAAAAATGACTGGAGAATCAATTTGAAGATATTGGCGCATTTCCTCGACTAAAGTAAAACCATCAATGTAAGGCATCATGACATCAACGATCAGCATATCCGGGTTTTCCTTTTTTAATCTTTCAAGTGCTTCAAACCCGTCTTTTGCTTCCAAACATATATATCCTTCTCTTGTCAAATACGTTCTAATCAGCTTTCGCATCTTTTCTTCATCATCAACGATTAACACCTTTAAAGACATCAGCCACTTGACACCTTCTCTCAACTTATTAAATGAATTTTCTAATTTATTAATTATAACCAGAAATTATGAAATTTGTTTGAAGTTTTTCATAAATTTGTCCTAGTAAGCTCCGAGCAATAGAAAGGCAAGCAAATGTTTCACATGACTGTCCATCATGTTTAGACCTCCTGCGATTGGATTTGACAAATTGCCAATTTTAAAAGCAAAGGCCAGTAAATGAATGTAAGAAAGGAAACAAATGTAAAAAAATATCCAAATAGGCTTCATAGTTTTCACACAATTATACGCTAACCTTCAATTAGAACAATGACACTGAAAAAAGGATTCCGTCATGAAAAAATTATGGTATTTAATCGTTTTTTTGATGCTTTTTTGGACACATCCATCCAGCATCCATGCCGAAAGCACATTGCAATATCTGATTGATCAAGCTCCAGAGCACTCAATCGTGAGAATACCGAGAGGCGTTTATCATGAATCGATTGTGCTCTCAAAACCTGTTACGTTACAAGGAAATGGACAAGTAACCATTCAATCCTGCCGTAAAGAACCCGTCATCTCCATCAAAGGTCAACGCGTTTCAGTAAAAAACGTAACGGTCATTCAATGCAGCCAAGAGAAAAACGCTGCCGCCATACAAGTATCAGGAACTCATCACCGAATTGAACACGTTCATATTCGTACAAAGGGGATCGGGATAAAGCTTGAACACGCCTATCACACCGTCATCACACAAAGCTCGATAAAAGGTGAAAAACAACATAACGGGATTGATTTATGGAAGTCAGAACAAAATGTCATTGAAAAAGTCAGAATCGAAAAAGTGAGAGATGGGATTTATATGGAACAAAGCGATTATACAACGGCCGTCCAAAACCTCATCCAGCAATCAAATTACGGCATACACATTATGTATTCTGACCACATAACAATTCAAAAAAACATTTCCAAAAATAACGTGGCAGGAGCGATGGTCATGGAAACAAAGGGTGGAAAAATCGAAAATAATGAATTCATTTTTAACAACCGCAATGTTCATGCTCAGGGGATTCTTTTATTTGATGCGACAGAGACAAAGGTGGTTCGCAATAATATTTCTTATAATCGAGTTGGTATTTTGGCCGAAAGCGCCTCCAATAACCTTATTTTATCCAATGAAGTGCGTGGGAATTTTATTGGCATTCAATTCAAAGAGGCGAACGGAAACATCGTTTCAAACAATACGTTTATTAGCAATGTAAATGAAGCTCAAGCTTTGAGCAGCTCGGACAATGAAGTGAAAAGGAATTATTGGGACGCCTCTCTAAAGCTTGATGCCGATGGATCCGGTTATAGCGACATACCTTATAAAACGAATCCGTTCTTTTTAAGTTTGACGAAGGATATTCCAGAATACCAGCTGTTTTTCCATTCACCAGGCATGGTTGTATTGCAAAAATTATGGAAAAGTCCAGACAATGAAGCGATGACGGATGACTCGCCGCTTATGACAGCTAAAATACAAGATGAATCAAAGTCATCTTCTGGAGTGATCATTGTTTTCAGTCTTCTCTTGTTTTTAGGAAGCATTACTTTATGGAGGATAGGGAGGAAAAAAGAGGATGCGTAAAATGTATTTCATTTTCATGTTATGCGCTCTACTGATTATCACTGCTGCGTGCGGAAAAAAGGAAGTGTCGCCAAGAGCCATTGATGAAAAAAACGATAAATGCGCTCAATGTAACATGGCTGTAATGGATAATCAGTTTGCAACACAGCTTATTTTAAAAAATGGCAAAACATTCGTTTTTGATGATATCGGATGTATGTATAAATGGAAAAGCGAAAATAAAAATGAAAACATCGAAGCGGAATTCGTCAGAGATTATCATTCGAAAGAATGGGTTGAATCTGATAAAGCAACCTACGTGTATGATCAATCGATACGGACGCCAATGGCCTACAACGTCATTTCTTTCCAAGATAAAAAAGATGCTGAAGCCTTCATTTCAAAAAATAGCGGAAAAATATTAAACTTCGATCAATTGCAAGATCATAAATGGAAAATGAATAAAGAAATGATGGAAAAGAATATGCAGGATGGTCATACGGATATGAATGGCGACCACAGCCACATGGATGAGGGCAATGATCATTCACATGAATGAAGGGCAAATTTATAAGTGCCCTTTTTTTACAGCGGGAGGAGTTATGCGGAACATATGGAAAGCCGAATGGCGTTTGACAATCAGGCAGCGTTCTTCTTACACGTTTGTGTTTCTATGGATTTTCGTTTTATCATTACTATTTTTGTTAGAGCGGAATAACCCTGCTCTCACAGGCTATACAAACATGACAGGCACAATCGCCAACATTGTGCTGTACATCGTACCACTGTTTATGCTGGTGGCTGGATCGTTTTCCATCGCGAATGAAATGGAAAATGGCCAGTGGAGTCTTTTATGCACGTATCCGTTGCCGACTATTGCCTATTGGGTTGGGAAGCTTTGCGGGCAATTGACCGCACAATCTGCCATCTTCAGCTTAAGCTTCAGTTTGAGCCTTTTGGTCGGCACTTTATTGGGAAGTTCATTATCTTTGAAATGGGTGCTCATTTTATATATTTTTTCTATCTCGCTAATATGGTTTTTTCTCGTCATCGGCTTGACCATTGGCTCGTTTTCAGAAACGAGATGGCAAGCTCTCATACTTTCGGTCGGCGTGTGGTTCTTTCTTATCATGATATGGCCGACTGCAGTCATTTCCGTTTTGAGCTTTGTCCCTTATCCGATGATAGCTCCGCTTTTAAAGGCATCTTTATTCTGTAATCCGGCGGAATTGCTCCGCATAGTATTTGTTGTTCAGCTTGACGGCGGAGCTGTTTTTGGACAATCATACGACGAGCTCATCTCTTTTATGCAAACAAAAGCGTTATGGGTGCTGTTCGTCGGTTATATGTTCATCTTTTCAAGCATCATGCTTGCATTTTCCGTCTGGAAGCTTGAAAGGAAGAAAAGACAATGACAACATTACAAGTCTCCGACGTTTCAAAAAAATATAAAACAAAAGTTGTGCTTTCTTCCATGTCACTGGAAGCAAAAAAAGGGGAATGCATCGTATTATGCGGCGGAAACGGAGCCGGAAAAAGCACGCTTCTTCGCATTTTGGCGGGTATTTCAAAACCGTCCTCCGGGGACATTGTTTTAAACAATATCAGTCTAATTAAAAACAGAAAAAACTATATCGAGCAGATAGGCTACATGCCCGATGATTTTCATGCTCAGCAATTCATGACCCTTCAAGAATTTTTATCATTTTATGCCAAACTGCGGAAAAAAGATCAATCATCTGTAAAAGACATTTTAAAAAAAATAGGTTTGGAAGAATTTAAAAGAGAACTAGTGAAAAATGTATCAAAAGGAATGAGGCAAAGACTATTATTAGGACAAGCATTGTTAGGAAATCCAAAACTGCTCTTGTTAGATGAGCCAACAAATGGTTTAGACCCATTTTGGATTGATCAGTTTGTCAATTTGATAAAAGAACAAAAGATGAAAGGCACAATCATCATTTTTTCCACTCATATGATGGATGTTGCCGCAGAAGCAGGCGATCAAATTCTGTTTATAAAGGAAGGCTCTATTATTGACCATATGAAAAATACAATTCATAAGGAAAAAACCGCATTGCAATTGTTGAGGTTATATCGACATGAACTATAAAAGTTTTTGTCATTGCTTAAAAAAAGGGTGAAAACAATGGAATTTGAAAGAATAGATGCAGTAGCAAAGGATTCAAAAGCATTCACTGATAAACAAACGAAAGCTTCTTTATATAAAACAGTATGGAGATGGCATTTTTACGCAGGGATTTTTTTCGCACCGCTGATTATTTTTTTGTCTATTACCGGAGGAATTTACCTGTTTAAACCGCAAATTGAAAATTACATGTACCATGATCTTTATTACGTCCAACAAGGTCAGCAAAAAATTTCATCTACAGAACAGATTCATGAAGTGAAAAAGAATTATCCACATGCAAAAATTACAGGTTTTACACCTTCCGTTGCACCGGACAGATCATCTGAGGTTGAAATAATGGTGAACGGAAAAAGTATATCTGTGTTTGTCAATCCATACAACGGCGACATTATTGGAAAGTTAAATGAGAATGCACGCTTCATGGCATGGGTGAAAGATTTGCATAACGGTGAATTATGGGGCGGCACCATTGGAAACTGGTTAGTAGAGCTCTCCGCTTGCTGGTTCATTATCCTAATTATTACTGGTGTTTACTTATGGTGGCCGCGAAATAGAAAATCTCTTTTTGGGACATTGATTCCGCGAATAAACCTGAGTAAAAGAAACCGCACGTTTTGGCGCGATATGCATGCCGTTACAGCAATCTGGCTTTCTCTTTTTATCGTCGTACAATTGTTTTCTGGACTCATGTGGTCCGGTGTTTGGGGAAGCATGGCACATCGTATCGTTGATCCCATTTCCGGAAACCCGGAAGGAGATCAACCATGGGAAAAATATGCATTTCCTAAATCAACAATGCCAACAAAAGAAATAGCAGATGTTCCTTGGGCAGCTGAAAACTTACCTGTGCCCGAATCAAGTCCCAATGGGGTGAAAACAATTTCTGTTGATAAAGTTATGCAAATTGCAGAAAAAAACAACGTCCAACCGGGATATAGAATTGCATTTCCTGATGGAGAAACCGGTGTATATACGATCTTTCTAGATCCTGCTGACGTCTATCCTAACCGCCCACTGCCTTGGGCGCAACAAACGCTGCATATAGATCAATACAGCGGAAAAGTTTTAGCTAAATTTGCATGGAGTGACTATGGTGCATTGGGAAAATTAATTTCACTAGGCATTGCATTTCATCAAGGAGAATTTGGATTCATTAGCCAGCTTTTCATGCTTGCATTAACTATTGGCATTATAATGATTGTTGTAAGTGGCGTTATAATGTGGTGGAAGCGAAAACCGAAAGGCAAATTGGGTGCTCCGGCTTTGCCAGAAAACTTTAAAATGTTAAAGGGAGTAGCTGTCATTTTCATTGCTTTAGGCCTTTTCTTCCCATTAGTGGGCGCATCACTATTGATAGTGTGGGTTTGGGATTATTTCGTCATTAAAAGAATTCCCATTGCGAAACAGTGGATCGGGTAGAAAGCTAAATGGGAGTATCACACGAATAATGAATAAATTGTTATCAACCATTTACTGGCACCAGAGCCAATAAATCATTTCGCCTGTCAGCTCATCGATTGCATACGTCTGATTCCGTGAATCCCCGTCAAGGGAGGAAAGTTTTCAAGTTCGTGCGCGCTGGCAGGCGCCTTCAATGTTGGCACATGCTTTGCAGCAGCTACCCACTCTCCCATTTTACTGGAATAACAAGTATAACTCCTCTATCTCGTCCACAAAATTCAGGTAACTTCCTTTTTACAAAATTGACCTGAACAGCTGGCAATAGTTAATCATGTAATGAGAGTCTCGTTCCTTCCCGCTTAAAAGGAGTGAGGCGATAGTTTCTTTTTCAGTTCATCTAGCTCTTCTTCAGTTATTTTTGTAACCGACATAATAACTTCCTGTTCTAATCCGGAACGAAGCATTTCTATAGCTACCTGTCGAACTCCTTCTTCCCGGCCCTGCTTCAACCCTTTTTTCAATCCTTCTTCCATTCCCTTTTTCAGCCCTTCCTCCCATCCTGCTCGCCGTTCGCCTTGAAGGTTTGACAATTGGTCCCGCAGCCATTTCAAACGCATTTCATATTCATAACGGTTTACCGGGTTGACGCTTAAGCTTTCCCATTCTTCCAGCGCTTCACGAATTTCCTGCTCATTCATCGCAAACACCTCCAGTTCACTGAGCATAAACTCATCGATTTTCCCCTTTTTGGCGTCTACTGCTGACAGCATCATCAGCCACGGATACTCTGGCAATCGTTTTATTTCTCTGTTATATTTCTTCCATTTTACCATAAACTGCTGTAAATCAATGACGTGAAATTCAAGGTGCGGACTCCAAAGAAAATGTTCTTCATCTTCTCGTATATGGAAAACCGTATGAAATCGCTCCGTTTCATGAGGAAAAAGCCGATAATTAAGGATGGTAATCATAAAGGTAGGGGGAAGCATGCTGTACGGCTGTCCTTTTGCTAATGACCGGGAGAAAACCCTCGCCCAGTAATACAAAATTCGTTCCGGTAAATCGTGCTGATTTACGATTTGAATTTCCACATTGATGCGCTCGCTTCGATCCGTCAGCACCAGTACATCAAGCCGGTTCATTTTTCCATCTTCTGTCTCTTTCGTCAGCTCTGTGCTTTCAAACTGAACATCGACAATGCGATCTGCCTCGCTCCGATGTAAAATCGCATTCAAAAAGGCAATGGTAAGCGACTTGCGGTTCGGGTTGCCGAACAGCTGCTTAAACATGAAATCTATCTTCAAATCGAGGTATTCTTTCATAGTGAAGATCGTCCTTTCGAGGGAGAATAAAAATAAGAGGAAAACATAAGAGGGGGAAAGATTAAAAATCGTAACAGCTAGGACAAGTATTAATATTCTTACCAAAAAGAACATATGTTCTGCAAATAATATAAAACTACCTATAAGAAATGTCAACCTAAAATTTCTAACTTATTAATAGGAATTTAAATAATGAACTGTAGATGAGCAAATTCACTAACATAAATTTACATCCGAACAAAAAAGGAGACATGAACCCGATTCCTTGATTAGAATAGATGTGTCACCAA
>NZ_VISS01000007.1 GCF_007827555.1 Aeribacillus composti | reverse complement strand
ACTAGAAAGGACGATTTTTTTGTGCATTTTTTTTAAAAAGTGAAAAAATGAGGGGCTCCAAAAAGTCAGTTACCCTGACTTTTTGGACAGCCCCTTTAATTATAGAGGTTGTTATTTAGAAATGTTGAATTCTAAAATCACAGGGTAATTATTTTGGAGAGAAAAAGGGAGGAGTTCAGTATTTTAATTAATTGGTACATGATTTGAGAAATGTCCGACATTTCTTTTGAAAAGCCGTTGACATTCTTTTATAGTTTCAGTAGGTTGATAGTAGATTACAAAGGGTGGGATGTCAGTGAAGGCTTTTTTATTCAGAGTGTTCGTTTTTGCCGTTTTATGGACGTACTTTTTATTTTCAGCTTTTTTGGATCATTCAGCACATCTCACCTTATTGGTATTTTTAAGTGCTTGTACAATTGGCTGCTATTTTTTTCTGCCTGTTGTCAAAAATACTCTTCTGTTGTACATCATCGTGGATCTTTTCATTTTGTCAGCGGGATGGCTTCAGTCTGCTGCAGGCAATCATGCCTCTCTTTTATTAATTTTATATCTTTATGTCGAAGCAATTTTTCAGCTAAAAAAACAGCCCTTTCGTCTGTTTGCCGTCATTCATGTTTCTGTTTCGATCCTGATCGCCTTATTCCTTCCTAATCCTTTTGAATGGCTGACGGCGTTTGCTATATTTACTTTCATTTCTGTTGTTTTAAATGAATATATCTTTGAAAGGAAGGAACAAAGGGAGCTGTATGAACAACTATTGGGAGAATATAGAGGATTAAAGCGTATCAGCTATGAAAACGAGCGGTCGGCCAGATTGGAAGAACGAACGAGAATTGCCCGTGATATTCATGATTCTGTCGGGCATAAATTAACGGCATTGCTGATGCAGCTTGAGATGCTTTCGATCAAAGAGAAAAGGAAGGAATATGAAGAATTAAAATCTTTAGTTCGCGAAAGTTTAGAGGAAACGAGACATGCAGTTAGGGCGCTAAAAATGGATGAAAGTGAAGGGATTTCGTCAGTGCTTCAGCTCATTCGCAAGCTGGAATCGGAAAGTCATATTATGGTGCATTTTACGACGAAGCAAGGGGTTTTATCGGCCCGTCTTACTAATCAGCAAAATGTCGTTTTGTACCGAGTCATCCAAGAGGCGCTAACGAATGCGATGCGGCATGCGCAATCAAGGGAAGTGTATATCATATTAGGAAAAAATGCGATCGGTGACTTGGAATTTACGATAAAAAACCGGATATCGGATGCCAAACCGTTTCAAAAAGGCTTCGGTTTAACGAATATGAAAGAGCGTGTGAAAGAAGCTGGAGGAAGCTTGAACATATTTCAAACAAATGATGAGTTTGTTGTTCATGGGACTTTGCCAATAAAGGAGTATGAATGATGACCATCCGTATTTTACTTGTTGAAGATCAAGCCATTGTCCGCCAAGGCTTGAAAATGATGATCGAACAGGACGAGCAATTAAAAGTAGTCGCGGAAGCTGAGCATGGGTTAAAAGCAATCGAAATAATGGAAAAGACAATTGTAGACCTGATTTTAATGGATATTCGCATGCCAGTTATGAACGGAGTAGAAGCGACTAAAAAAATAAAAGAGCGGTGGCCTGATGCGAAAATTCTTATTTTAACAACGTTTAATGATGAGGAATATGCCGTACAGACGTTGAAGGATGGGGCAAGCGGTTTTTTGCTGAAGACATCTGAACCGGCAAAGCTGATTGATGCGATACATAGCTGTATGAAAGGCGGAATGTCCATTCATGAAGATGTAGCGGCAAAAATGGTACCGAAGCTGCTGGAAAAGCCAAAAAAAGAGATGGTGAACGTTCCTTTAACACCGCGTGAGCTGGCGATTGTGAAGCTTGTCGGCGAAGGAAAAACGAACAAAGAAATTGCGTCTGACCTTCATTTGTCCATCGGAACTGTCAAAAACCATATGACGCAAATTTTAAATAAGCTTGGGCTGCGGGATAGAACACAGCTCGCTATTTATGCCATTAAACATGATATTTGCTAGCTGTTTGATTAGGATCGGCTATTTAGGCCGGTCTTTTTTTGTATTGAAATAATGCCGTGAAATTTTAAAGCTCTATGTTAATGAAGCGTTCATAATTGAAAAATGTTTGCTTCGACTCGGAATGTTTGCTGATTTTCAGCGCTATTCCTAGAGACTTTGTAAATGTATGACCTAAGTCATAGTTTTTCAGTGAAAAGAGTGACTGCAGATAGTATGTGAGAAAGTGCGGACGCTGTAATATACAAATAGAACGTTGAGAGGGAGGATAAAAAATGCTGGAAGCTGTTGAAATAACGAAAAGGTTTAAACAAACGCATGCTGTAAACGGTGTGAATTTATTTTTGGAAAGAGGGGAAATCATCGGGCTTTTGGGGCCAAACGGCGCCGGCAAATCGACCACCATTTCAATTATTTCTACTCTGATTCCGCCGACAAGCGGTGATGTTCGTTTGAATAACGAAAGTGTCATCAAAAGGCCGGAAAAGCTCAGAAAAATTTTAGGGGTTGTACCGCAAGAAATTGCATTATATCCCGATTTATCAGCGCGGGAAAATTTGCTGTTTTTCGGCAAAATTTATCGGCTGTCAGGTTCGCAATTAAAACAGAAGGTAGAGGAAGTTTTGGAAATGATCGGTTTAACGGATCGCCAGCATGATCTTGTTAAAAATTTTTCAGGCGGAATGAAGAGAAGATTGAACATCGGGGCTGCCTTGCTGCACGAACCTGAATTGATCATTATGGATGAACCGACAGTCGGCATTGATCCGCAATCAAGAAATTATATTTTGGAAACGGTCAAAAGGTTAAATAAGGAGAAAAAAATGACCGTATTGTACACGAGCCATTATATGGAGGAAGTCGAATTTTTATGCAATCGCATTTACATTATGGATAAAGGGAATATTTTGGCGGCCGGTACTAAAGAGGAGATAAAAAATATTTTATCGGCAGAAAACACAATCCAAATTACTGTCGAGCGCGTGAACGATTCATTTATTCAAGCGCTGCGTGATCATCCGGTTGTCAATCGCGTGACTGTGCAAGATCGGGTAATTACCGTATTAACGCCAAAAGAAGCGAATGCTTTTTCCATATTGTTCAAAATTGCTGAGGAAACAAACACAATGTTGACATCTATCGAGATTAAAACACCTACTTTGGAAGATGTGTTTCTTCATTTAACTGGAAGAGCATTACGAAATTAAAAGGGTGATGATCATGATTGGACAATTTATTAAGAAACAATTTTTAATAATGATCCGCAATAAGCAGGAATTGCTTCTTCTATTAGTAATGCCGTTCACTCTTATATCTATTTTAGGTTTTGCGCTCACAAGTGTAATGGACAGCAAAAAAATGGATATTCAAGCGAAAGTAGCGATTGTCGAACATGGCAATGAACAAGAGGACTTCGAAAAATTCGCCAACGACGTAAAAAACGTGCAAATGCCGGATGAGGAAAAGGAATTTCTATTAAAACAAGTGGAAAAAATGATGCCTATTTCCATTTTAAAACAAGAAATTTTAGGCTCAAAAGGGCTGGAACCGTATATACAAATGGCAGAGTTTCAGCCTTCTGAATTGGAGGAAATTCGTGAAAATGACAAATATACAGTCATTGTTGAAGTGCCGGAGCATTTTTCATACACGTTGTTAAACCATTTAATATTTGGCGAGAAAACGAAGCCGAAGCTTAGTATATATGTCAACGAAGGCAAAGAAATTACAGCCCAATTTGTTCAAGAGCTCATCACTGAATTTCAAGAGCAATATTCTTTGATTTCTAAACTGGATCAGGCTGGCTTAAACGAATCACTTGAACTGCCTGTCGCAAAAGTAAAGGGAGAAATGGAAACCGTGACAAAACGGGAGCCAATTAATTCTTTTACTTATTATACAGTCGGCATAAGCGTTATGTTTGTGTTGTATCTGGCCTCGTATATTTCGTCTCATGCTTTGCAAGAAAAACAGTCGAACGCATTCCATCGTTTGTTGCTTGCCAATGTACCGAAAAATTTATACATGGCTGCTATTTTCATAACTTCCTTGATCATTGCCTTTTTTCAGCTCTCCTTGTTATATGCTTTAGCAGCCGTTTTTTACAGTGTCAAGTGGCCGGATCTCGTCTCGTTTATCATTGTTACGCTTGCTCTTTGTGTGGCAGTCGGAGGAATAGGAACCTTTTTAACATCATTGAGCTATCGAATAAATTCAGATAATGTTTCCATTTTCTTCTCAAGCGGAGTCGTTTCTATTTTGGCTTTTCTTGGCGGCAGCTATTTCCCGGTTTCGCAAATGTCGGAATTTATGCACAAATTGGGGGATATGACGCCAAATGGAGCCGGCATGACAGCTTATTTAAAAATTTTGCAAGGCTATGATCTGTCGCAATTTATTTGGACTGTCATATACTTATGTCTTTTCGGTTTTGTTATGTTCGTATTGAGCTTGCTAGTTTTCCCAAAAAGGGGTGAAATGGCGTGATCGGAGTTTTGACAGCAAAGCTGCGTCTTTTTATCCGGAAGCCTTGGCTATTTTTAATGGTGTCGATCCTTTCTGTCGTTTTTGCTATGCTCATCAGTTCCGTAAACAAACAGACTATAGTTGTCCCAGTATACAGCGCACTGCCTGAAAGTGAAGTGAAGGAAATCATTCGCTCTCTTGAGCAGTATAATCTATTTTCGTTTAAAAGGATGAAAAAAGAGGAAGTTGAAAAGCTGGTTGGCGAAGGTAAGGCGGAAGCAGGTGTGGAGCTTAAAAAGGACGATTTCCGCATAATCGTTGCTTCCAATACCCCCAATAGCTATTTGGTTCAGCAAACGGTTCAAAAAGTTTACGCAAAAGCATTACAATCCAAGTCGATCATCGATCAGGTGAAGGAAAAACAAGGAGAATCAAGCGCAAAGCAAGTGGCAAAATCGCTTGCGGAAGCGAAAAACGATCCGGTGTTTACCGTAGAGACAAAACATTTCCGTGCGGATGAAACTGTTATCATCAACAGCAAAATGCAATCGATTTTCGGCAGTGTCTTATTTTTTGTCATTTATACGATTGCGTACAACGTTTTCAATATATTAATGGAAAAGCGAAACGGCATTTGGGATCGAATGATTTTGTCGCCGGTCAAAAAATGGGAGATGTATACCGGAAATTTAATTTACAGTTTTGCAACCGGCTATATTCAGGTGGCGCTTATTTTTGCAGTCTTTCACTTTGTGTTTGATGTAGATTTCAGCGATAAATTTTGGTTTGTGCTCGTATTGCTCATCCCTTATGTACTGGCAATTGTCGCAATATCAATTTTTATAGTAGGAATTGTCAATAATGAGCAGCAGTTTCATGCGGTGCTTCCGCTTGTTTCTGTCAGCATGGCGATGCTCGGAGGAGCTTATTGGCCGCTGGAAATTGTTTCTTCGGATGCACTTCTCTTGCTTTCAAAATTTGTCCCCGTTACGTATGGAATGGACCTGTTAAAAGGGGCGGTAGTTTACGGCTACTCATTCAGCGATTTGCTCTATCCGATGAGCATCCTATTCTTGATGGCTGTTGTGTTCATGGGGTTAGGGATCAACATTATGGAGCGGAAACGGGCTTAAGCGGTCAGCTTCCATTTGTAAATTATATGCGGCTCCCGCCTTAATCGTTGGCGGGAGCAAAATTTTGCATTTGTCGGCTGACAAGCTTTTGATACAACGGATGGGACTGCAACAGCTCATTATGTGTTCCCTGACCGGTAATTTTACCATTTTCGAGGACGATGATTAAATCTGCATTAATAATAGTTGAAAGTCGATGGGCGATGACAAATGTTGTACGATTTTTCATAAGATGAAGGAGAGCGTTTTGCACTTTTTGCTCGGAGTTGCTGTCTAAATTGGATGTAGCTTCATCCAGCAGAAGAATTTTTGGATTTCTCAACAGTGCCCTCGCGATGGCAATGCGCTGACGCTGCCCACCGGATAGCTTGATCCCTCTTTCGCCGACTTCCGTTTCATAGCCGTCTTGCATTTGTTCGATGAATTCATCTACATTAGCCAATTGCGCGGCTTTTCTCACTTCTTCTTCGCTGACTGTACGATTTAGCCCGTAGCAAATATTTTCACGAATCGTGCCAGACATAATCGGGCTTTCTTGAGAAACGTAACCGATCTGTTGGCGCCACTCAAAAAGCGGAAATTCGCGAATGTCGGTATTCCCTAATTTTATTGCCCCGTTTGTTGGCTGATAGAACCGTTCAATAAGGGAAAAAATAGTTGTTTTACCAGCACCGCTTGGTCCGACGATCGCGACGGTTTGGCCGGGCTTCACTTCAAAATGAACGTTTTGCAAAATCGTTTTTCCTTTTTCATAAGCAAACGAGATGTTTTGAAACACGATTGGTTTATGAACATCAATTCTTGTATTTCCATTATTATGTTCTGTTTCTGTATTCAAAAGCTGCTGAATTCGTTCTGTCGCACCCATTGCCTTTTGGAAAGCTGTAAAAAATCCTGCCATTTGGCTAAAAGGTACAATAATTTGCACCATATATATTATGATGGCAACGAGCGAACCTGCGGATAATTCCCCTCTGGCAACACGAATTCCTCCATAGCCGATAATGACGACTAACACCGCCATAATAATCGTTGTCATTAAAGGTGAAATAATCGCTTGGATTTTTGCTTCCTTCAAGCCGAATCGGAACAACTGCTGAATTTTTTGATTTCCGTTTTGTTTTTCGACAGGTTCGGCAATGTTTGATTTTACCAACCGGATATCGCTCAGCACGCGGCCTAGATTGCCGCTGAAAGTGGCCATTTCGTCTTGGGTTTGCATGGAAATTTTATAGATTTTCTGTCCAAGTGGAAGAACCAATACGATAGCAAGCGGTACAAAAATAAACAGAATGAGCGTCATTTTCCAATCAATGATAATTAAAATAGCGACAGCCCCTAAGACCGTAACAATTCCTGAAACGAAATTAGCTAAATGCTCGGTCACGAGCGACTTTACTGTATAAGTGTCCTGTGTTATGCGGCTCATCAATTCTCCAGATTCATGGCGGTCAAAATAAGGTATCGGCAAATACAGCACATGGTTCCAAAGCTTTGAACGGATTTTTGCCACAATATATTCGCCAATATAAGACATAAGATAATAGGAGAAGCCTGATGTAGTTGACTGAAGAATAAAAACTGCAATCAATAAAAAGATTAAATGAGTTTCAATACTTGAAGTTGAAAAACGATCAATCAAATCCCGTGTAAAGATCGGAACGACTAATCCTGTAGCTGCTTCCAAAAGACTTAATACGATTGCCGCAACAAAAATCCAGAAAGGAGGGTTAGCCATTTTTATCAACTTTTTAAAATTTTGCCATGAAGTTTGATTTTTTTCAAAATTCTCCACAACGAATCTCTCCTTTACGTTCGGGCCATTTTGAATCAGGATTGCTGGATAGCTTCTCTCCTTCTTAGTTTTATCTTAAAACCTGACGTAACGTTAGAATCAATATATTTTTTGAAAAAATTGATTTAAATTTTGAAATTGTATGGAAAGGAAGAATTGCGGCTGTCTAAGTGGAACAGATTTGACGGCTCAGTCCTTTTCATATCATTAAAACGGTTACATGAAGCCCGCCTCTAAGCAAGTGGGAGGGGGGAGTTCATCGAAATATTTTAAAGAAAGAATTAATGAATCACTAAGTGCAATAGAGAAGAGTTTGGCTTTGTGTTGCGCCGGCTAGTATCCAGCAAGCCCGGCCAAACAACGAAAAGCGAGCGCGAATCTTGACCTTTGATTATTTTTTCAATTTGAAAGGGATTTACTTCTTGGTTGTCAAAATATATTTTTGTATCAATCATAGATGGGAAAGGAGAATTCATCATGAAAACTGCTGATTTATGCGATCAATATTTAGAAAAGCTTCAAGTTTGTAAATTGCCGCTTATCAGTTATGGGGGAAAAAAGAAATTTTCAGGTCCAATTGCAACGGTTGAAGTGTTTGAAGATAATGTGCTAGTTCGTCAAGCTCTAGAAACGATCCCAAAAGGTTCAGTTCTTGTTGTGGATGGAAAAGGTTCACGAAACTGCGCGCTTTTAGGAGATCGTTTAGCTCAGATTGCATGTGAACGTGAATTATCTGGCGTGATTATAAATGGATGTATACGCGACTCCGCTGAAATTGCGACGATGCCGATTGGGGTAAAGGCACTCGGCACCTGTCCGGTTAAAAGTAAAAAAGAAGGGAAAGGAAGCCGTGATGTCGCACTTGAATTTGGTGAAGTGCGCTGGACCCCAAATGCGTATGTGTATGCTGACAATGATGGCATTGTTGTTTCGGAGGAGTCCCTAAATATCGATTCATTTGATTGATTCGCATACCGTCATTATGTAGGAATCATAGTAAAGGTACGCATAAGTGATAAGCAGTCAAATGATACAGAATACAAATTGAAAAAAATGTTTTTTTCTAAATACATGCGTGTACAGCAGCATACATAATAACAACAGTTCAGCAATGTAAGATTTATGGATATAAGTCAGATTTTTGAACACAAATTTTTTCATGAAGTTCCTGTCCGTATAAGTGTGGTAAGGCAGTGACACTCGACAATGAGCCTCTGCGGGCGTGATTCTTCTGTCAAGAAGGAGATGTGTAAAACATCGGCAGGCAATCATGTCCGTTGCTCCAGTAAAGTTGCTGTAATCTCCATTCTATTTAATGTATATTAAATGTACGTTTTTTATTGGTATTGACGATTTAAAAAAGAAATAAAAGATTTTCGGGTCGTTTTTACTGTAGAAGCGGAAAAACAAATTGACAAAAAATTCAATGTAACTAAGACATTTTCCATAAAAAGGGGTGTGATATACAAAATTACTCCTCAGAGCTGAAGGATTTCTACTTCACTTGATATGACGGGTACTAGCCCGTTCGCAACTTTATTATAGAGAGTAAAGGCATATATCCTTATTTGGTAAGCCCAAAATGCTTCAAATAGTCGAGAAGAGAATACTGGTGAGATGGCACATACATTCTAAAAAGAACATTGTAATTACTGTTTGAGGAAAGAATATACAAACTAGGGGGAAACAGAAGAAATTGAAACCATTTATGTACTTTTCGTAGTAGATTAATAGGGTAACTTGACAAGCTCTTTTATCGATTGTTACAGTTTATTCATAAAATATCAAAGCAGTGTGCTAGTAATTTTACTTTTTACTGTAGATGGGCAAATGAACTACATAATCTGTAGGTGAGCAAATTATCTAACAAATATTTACATCCAAATAAGAAAATAGGCATGCCCCCGCCTCCTTGGTTAAAATAGATGTGCCAACAAACCATTTATACAAGAAGGTTCATGTCTTATGAATAGATTAGCACATTGGCACTTTATTTATTAAAAACCTATCATGAAGCATTCCGTTCATCTTGAAGATGCGATGATTATGAAAGGCTTTCTAAAACATTTACTGATCACTACCTGGGAACTTTCACCGAATCATCGCTCGACACTTAGCCATTTTTCTCAAAAAAACCTGGAATGAAGAGACATTACTTCGCAAACTCAGTATCAGTAGGGGATGCTTCATCGCATTGAACGCATTGCTAAACATGAAAATCAATCCATTTTTGTTTCGCTCGACGATACAATTTGGCAAAAAAAAACAAATCCTTCGTCACGGACAAAGCATATCATTCAAGGATGTTGATTGGAATGATTCTCACGCCGATAAATAGTTAATCTGGGTACATTCTCTCGCTTGGCTCACGGTTCATGTGATGACTCAAGACTTTCTCTTTCGTGTTTCGCCCCTACGACAATACGGCTGGGGAAAAAAGTGGAAACTTGCGGTTGAAATGCCTTCTTCTTTGGATGTGAACCGTCCCGTTTATGTGCTAATGGACTCTTGGTATCAATCTCAAACGCTCATGGAAGCTTGCTTGAAAAAAAGATTCCACGTGATTGCAACGCTCAAGACCAATCGTTTTTTATCCAAAAGACATGGCGGTTCAGGCAAAGGAGTTTGACCACTCTCTTTGAAAGACACTCATCTCGTCCATGGTGGGAGAAGAACGTTATCGCGTTGACCGCTACGAAGGGGCGCACAAAAGTATCAGATATGCCGTGGTGCTACTCTGCTTAAAAAGACGATCAACCATGACGCTTGACAATCTTCATTGCGTTTTGAGTACCGATCGAAAGCTATGTAACAAAGACATCTTTGCGCTACTATGTCGACGTTGGTCGATCGATTCTTTTTCCATCAAGCGAAAGACCACTAAGCCCGATGGGTACCGTATTAGCAGGCGTTGGGCGGTGAAACGGTATTGGATTCTAGTTTTATTAGTTTATGTGTACAGTATGACGAGAAATCCAACAGCGACTTTAACTAGAAGGGACGCATCTTTGTCGAGTTTATTTATCAGAAAACAAAGCAAGATACTCCCAAAAAAACAGTTTCATATAGCAAAAGGGATACTTGTTTGTTGTTTTTTTTAGATGACAATTGTTGTGTAATTTACATGGCGTAACTATAGTTATTTATTGTATTTTTAAAGTAAGGGAGTGACTTATTTGAAAGAAAAAGCATCTAGCCAAACATGGGCAATGATATTATTTACAATTGGCGTGTTTATGGCTGCTTTAGATAATGGAATCATTAGTGCTGCACTGACAACGATTAACAATTCGTTCGAAGTTTCTGCTAATTGGGGGGCATGGGGAGTTACCCTTTATACATTAGGATTAGCTATCAGTGTCCCGATCATCGGAAAAATATCGGATCGATATGGACGAAAAAAATTATTTATTGTTGAAATTGCTTTGTTTGGTTTGGGATCTTTACTTGTTGCTTTAAGCCCAAATTTTATTTTTTATTTAAGTGCTCGATTCTTACAGGCTCTTGGTGGAGGGGGAATCTTCATTATCGGTAGTTCACATGTACTAAGTACGATGCCGGTTGAAAAACAAGGAAAAGCCCTTGGAATGTTGGGTGGAATGAATGGGATTGCCGCCGTTTTGGGACCGAATATTGGCAGCATGTTATTAGATTTAACAGGTAAATGGCATGTATTATTTTTTATCAATGTCCCGATAGCGATATTTTTAATTATCTTTGGATGGGTAAAATTAGAAGAAACGAAAGACCCGGAAACTGGGCGTCTCGATTTGTTCGGAACGGTTTTACTATCTCTTTCCGTTTTAGGAATCATGTATGGATTGACGAATATCGAAGGTGTCGAATTTGTAGACAGCTTGTTGAGCCCAAATGTGTATGGTTTTATTTTATCGGGGATTGTTCTTTTCATTGCTTTGATTTTTCATGAAAGCAAACTCGAAAGAAATGGCGGCGACCCTGTTCTTCCTTATCGTTTGTTAAAACAACCTACGTACCTTTTAACTTTATTAATAGGGACTTTCTCTGGGGCGTTGCTGGCAGCCATGATTTTTATCCCGGCATTTACAGAACAAGTGCTCGGGATTGCGTCAGAAAATTCCGGGTATTGGTTAACACCCCTTGCAATAATGGCGGGAATCGGTGCATCTATGGGTGGAGCATTCGTTGATAAAAGAGGACCAATTTCAGCGGTGATATTATCGGGAATCATAACTTCCATCGGTTTTCTCTTGTTCCCGACATGGATTGATTCAAAATGGCAGTTCATTATTTCTTCGTCGGTTGCAGGTTTGGGAATGGGAATACTTCTCGGTGCCCCGTTAAATATTTTAGCGACAGAAACGCTGAAGTCGGATAAAGGTTCCGCACTTTCTACCTTATCGTTAAGCCGACAAATCGGTATGACCCTCGCTCCAACGATCTACGCAGGTTTCATCGCTAGGGGATTCAATCACATTCCCGAGTTATTTAAATCCCATTTTCCTATTATACTAAAGGAAAAGATAGGAGGGACGAGTTTAAGTTCGGAAGCCATGAAGGAGTTTTACCAACTATCTCAACAATTTGGTACGTCATCTGGGGAATTTTCCGAAAATCAGATGCTGGGAATCATCAATCAAGTCAAAGATCCAGGGTTAAAAGAAGTGATCCAATCGAGTGTCGATCAAATCACCTTAATGGCAGCACAAGATGGTTACAATGGACTCTTTTATTCTGCCGTAACCTTAGCGATCATGACAATTTTCGTTACTTTGATCCTAATTCCCATTCGCAAAAGAAAACTTGGGGAGACAAAGCAAGTTCATTCTTCATAAGCAGTTGATCATGTTTAAAGATGTTCACTTTTCATAAAGAATGAAGATCACCGGGAGGAGAAATGAAATTCGGTTAGTTAAGATGGTTTACATTTATCCGTTGGCTTTTACCTCCTAAATTCTTGCAAAAGAGAAATAACCTACAAAAATGTATATGACATTACCCATGGTGCTAGTTGAGCGTCAACGCTCAACTAGCCCAAGAACAACGAGCGAATAGGCCAATAAAATGGCATCAAGCGCCGTTTCAAATCCAGAGATCGAATTGGCGCGAATTTTCGTGATCCGAAATGAATCCACTAAAACCGAGAACGCGGTTTCGACGATTTTGCGTTTTCACTTCATCCATTGTTTCCATTCTTTTGATTGCACCACACGTTGATTTTTTCGGGCAGGCGTCCAAAAAGCGATCTTGTATTCATCGTACAGCTTCTTTTGCAGGGCTTGGCTCACATATCCTTTGTCGCCAAGTGTATACGGATGAGGAAGTTGAGTCATCACTGTTTCCGCAGCTGTCCGATCGTGGCAGGATGCCTCGGTCAGGACATATCCCATCGGAAGCGCTTGGTCGGTAATCTGAAGATGAAGCTTAAACCCATAGTAAACCATCTTTTTGGATGCACAATACCCAATATCTGCGATTCCTTGAAATCGTTTGACGCGATACATTCGTGCGTGGTGGCAGAGTTCAATGGGTAAGCTGTCCACTACCGCATAAGCGTGATGTTGTCCACGTTTGGCGAGTTGGTGACGAATCCATTTGATGGCCCAACGCAAAGAACGGCATCGACGGTTGTATCGAGAGCGCTCTAGGAACTTTTCCTTGGTGAACAGGTTTCCAATGACAAATCGATGCCAAGCCCGTTCCGAAGTAAAACCCAGCAATTTTCCAAGAACGTGAATGGCGATGATAACCTCATCCTCTTGCTTCAACAAATGACGATTTCGACGTTGCAAATACATCTGAATACAAGACAGTTGTGCTGATACAACGAATAAGATCGCGGTATATTGCTTTTGAATTTTTGCTTGGTTTATTGTAAAATGAAAGTGCTCTTGCATGGAACTTCTCCTTTTGAATGTTTGTTCGCACTTTCATTTTAAAGGAGATCCTCATGCAAGGGCTGTTTTTATGTCTCGAGATTTTATCTAGCACCACGGGTATATGACATTATCATTGTACACACATTTTAGCCGATTGTATCAATCGGCTTTTTTTTTTGTATGTCATGTAAAGCCTGATTCAAAAGGTCAAGATGTTTTATGTTTTTATCTAAAATTTGTTGAACAAGTCTGTAGCTTTGGTCATCTAAAGTTCCATTTACAATGTTCTGTGATATTTCAATACCACGTTTTTCACCAGCTAGTGCATCTTTTACTATATGGTCCGGTTCATTGTTGTGGTCTGTTAACATTTTAAATATCTCCATACTTTTCCCTTTGATTCCAGGATGATCAACTGGTTTTCCGCCAAGATCTTGTATTCTTTTCGTTATCTCCATCGCATGTTGCTGATGATTTTGCTGTAACTGTTGTAACAGTAATTTAAGTTCCGGTTGCTTAGCACGATTTATATATTCATTATAAGCGTGAATTGCCATATAATTTCCTTTTAAAAATTCATTTAAACTGTTTATAGCACGTCTCACTTCATGTCCTCCGCAATTTATTTTTAAAAGTATTTATAGTTTGATTTGTGTGGTAAAAAAATATGCAAGCTTTATTGTAACAGTTGGTCTTATATGTATTTTCCGATTTATATTTGTTATGATAAGACAAAGAAGAAATGGTTGTATGATGTCAATATGAAAACTCCTAAAGGTCGCACAATTGAGACATCATTGAATTGTTCAAATTCGTTCAAAAAACGATCGTGGATATAACACAATAAGGTTTAAAGTATCGTCTAATAGGGTTTCCGTAACTAGGAGCTGACTGTCAGTATACAAATTCATATTTGTATAAAAACGGAGGTTGATATTAATGAAAATCGTTATTAACGATACTGAATTGGAGGTAATAAAAGGCGATATTACAAAGTGTACTGTTGACGCGATTGTTAATGCGGCTAACAACGGACTTTTGGGAGGCGGGGGTGTCGACGGCGCGATCCATAGAGCAGGCGGGCCGGAGATTATGGAGGAATGCAAAAAGATCAGGGAAAGAACAGGAGGATGTCCGACCGGGGAAGCAGTTATTACTACTGCAGGAAATTTGCCCGCCAAATACGTTATTCATACTGTCGGACCAGTATGGAAAGGCGGAGCCTATCAAGAAAGGGAGTTGCTAAGAAATTGCTACATAAACTCCTTAAAGCTTGCGGAAGAGCATTTCGTGAAAACGATCGCATTTCCAAATATCAGTACTGGTGTTTATCGTTTTCCAAAGCATGAAGCGGCCCAAATTGCTTTAGAGACCGTTAAGGAGTGTATTCAAAATCAATTCATCCGAAGCATTCAATCAATATTGTTCGTTTGTTTTGATGACGAAAATTATCATATTTACAAGACGATGATCAGATAGGAAAAAACACTTTTTCGAATCAATGGCCACCATACAAAAATCATTTATTCGTTGGCGAGCTTTAATTGTAAACAATAAGTTTTTGCGACATATTTATCAAAAACTAAGAAAATATGCAGCGTTGAGACGAAAATCTCCATCGCCCGTTTCGTTTATAATGAAACTTTTTCAATGAATGCAGAAATTTGGAAGTCGGAATACAACATTTGATGATTTTCAAAGCGATCAACTTCAAAGGTCGCAATATTCCAAAAAATTTTTTCCATAAAACATCAAGCAATCGGCAGTTGTTTATTTTATGTGAAACGTGCACAGTGAATATGAAAATACGAACGACTTTGGAGATGAATTCAATGTATTTGAAAAGCCTCGAAATTTTAAGAAATAAAGATATTGATTTAAATAGCTACCCGTTTTCGATTCCTGCAATAAAAAATTTAAAATCCATTTCGTTTCGTTCCAATATTACTTTTTTTGTCGGGGAAAACGGTTCCGGAAAATCAACGCTCCTTGAGGCAATAGCTTATCAGTGTGGCTTTAATACAGCCGGAGGAGGCAAAAACAATAATTTTCATGTAGATGCTTCCGATGCGGCCCTTGGGGAATACATACGGCTGTCATGGATGCCAAAAGTGACGAACGGGTTTTTTTTGCGAGCTGAGACCTTTTATCATTTTGCGTCGTATCTCGATACAATTCCTGAAAGTCTCCCTTATTATGGAGGCCGTTCTCTTCACAAACAGTCGCACGGGGAAGCTTTTCTCTCACTTTTAACAAATCGTTTTGGAAAAAAAGCGATCTATCTGTTGGATGAGCCTGAAGCAGCACTTTCACCTGCTAGACAGCTGACTTTATTAAGAATCATAAAAGATTTGGAAAACGATGCGCAGTTTATTATTTCTACTCATTCTCCCATTTTACTCGGCTATCCAAATGCCCAAATCTTAAATTTTGATGAACATCCGCTAAAGGAAGTAAAATATGAAGAAACTATGCATTATATTATTACTAGGCGGTTTCTCGAAAATAGAAAAAAGGTGTTAAGTGAACTGTTTAACGATTGAGACACAACAGCCTGTATTGGAGATGCCGTCCATTTATATTTTTCATCACATCGCTCATCCTAAAATATTCTGCTTTTGGAGAGGTATAAACAATGAACACAAAAACAAACGCAATGCGAATTCTTGATAAAGAAAAAATACAATACAACGTGATTACTTACGATGTCCAAAAGGGGAAGGTTGATGGGATTTCTGTTGCACAAATGATTGGCAGAAGCCCTGAATCAGTATATAAAACATTAGTTGCTAAGAGCAGCGCCGGCAACATTTATGTATTTGTCATCCCTGTTGAGGCAGAATTAGATTTAAAAAAAGCTGCGAAAATAACAGGAGAGAAAAAAATCGAAATGCTGCCAGTAAAAGATTTACAAAAATGGACAGGCTATATCCGCGGAGGCTGTTCGCCGATCGGCATGAAGAAACATTACCCGACGATTATCGATTCAACTGCATTGGAACACGAGCATATTATTGTCAGCGGGGGCAAAATCGGCGTGCAAATGGAGCTCAGCGTCAAAGATTTGCAGCAAGTAACAGAAGCGAAGCTGGAAGATGTGACGAAATAACAAAAATAGCCGAATTTTATAAGATGTGGTTGTTGTTTTACACTTCGAAAAGAAAGTGAAGGAATTTTACTGAATAAAATAGAAGATTAAGGTGATAACAAGGATAAAGCCTCGTGTTGAAATTCGAAAGAAATGGAGGGCAAGCATAATGGATTTATTCAAAAAGGGATTGGCGTTCGGACTTGGTTTAGCTGTAGCAAGCAAAGAACAAGTGAAAAAGTTTGTAGATGAACTCGTGAAAAAAGGCGAGATATCGATTGAAGAATCAAAAGAAGTTTTTAACCAGCTAATCAAGCGCGGTGAAGAAGAAAAAACTGAACTGCAGCGTCTTGTTCGAGAGCAAGTGGCTCAGGTGATCAACAAACTAGATATAGCAACGAAGGAGGATATCCGAGAACTGGAAGAAAAGATTCGCAAATTGGAAAAGGAAGATGAGTAAAAGAGGACCTGTTAAAAGGTCCTTTGTTGTTGAGGAGGCGGTAAAGTGGTTGGAAAAAGGATGCGGCATATTGGCCGTTATCGGGATATCGCGTCTGCTTTAATTCGCAATGGATTTGGATTCGTCGTAGAGGAAATGGGTATTTCGCAATTTCTTTCTTTGCCGCAAAAAGCTTTTTTTGGCAGAAAAACTGAGCATCATTCCAAAACGATAGGTGAACGGGTAAGGCTTGTATTGGAAGAATTAGGCCCGACATTTATAAAATTAGGTCAAATTGCGAGCACCCGTCCTGATTTGCTGCCGGAGGAGATTATTAGTGAATTGGAAAAATTGCAGGATCGAGTTCCGCCTTTTTCTTTTGATGAGGTGCGTGAGATTGTTCAATCAGAATTGGGCGGTGAAATAGAAAAAATTTTTCGGCACTTTGATCATGCTCCGTTAGCTGCTGCTTCAATAGGACAAGTTCATCAAGCCGTTTTGCATTCGGGTGAAAAAGTGGCTATAAAAATTCAACGCCCTCATATTTCGAATGTGATTGAAACGGACTTAGAAATTCTTCAAGATTTAGCGGTATTAGCGGAGCATAGGCTAAAATGGGCTGCAAAGTATCAGGTCAGGGACATGATTGAAGAGTTTTCAAAGGCTCTTCGTGCTGAGCTCGATTATACCATTGAAGCCCGAAATGCAGACAAATTTTCTAAACAGAGTGCAAATGAACAAGCTGTCTACATTCCGAAAGTGTTTTGGGAGTACTCGACGAAAAGAGTATTAACAATGGAATATGTAGAAGGAATTAAACTAAATGAGATTGAAAAACTAAAAACAAATGGATACCATTTGGATCATATTACAGAAATTTTATCAAAAGAAATTTTCCGGCAAATATTTATAGATGGTTTTTTTCATGCCGATCCCCATCCTGGAAATGTCATCATTAAGCAGGGCGGAATCATTGCCTTCATTGATTTCGGAATGACCGGCCGGCTTACATCGGACATGAAGCATCATTTCTCATCATTAGTGATTTCTTTAATGAGGCAGAGTACGGATGGCGTCATGAAAGCCATTTTGCGCATGGGCATCGTTCCTGAAGATATCGATTTAAAGCAATTGAGAGCGGACATCGAAGATTTACGGGAAAAGTATTACGGTGTTCCGTTACACCAAGTCAGCATCGGTGAAGCTGTGAACGACCTTTTTCGAGCAGCTTTCAAACATTCCATCAAAATCCCTTCTGATTTAACACTATTAGGAAAAACGCTTTTGACGGTTGAAGGCGTGGTCGAAAAATTGAATCCAGATTTTAGAATTATCGATGTTGCTGAGCCTTTTGGTCGCCGGCTGGCAAAGGAGCGCTTGCATCCGAAGTATATCGCTGAAAATGCATGGAAACACGTAACAGATTATACAGAACTGCTAATGGATTTTCCAGCTTATGTAGCAGAGATCGCTTCTTTAATGAAGCGGGGCAGACTCCGCCATGAGATCACGATTCCGGAATTAGATCTTTTTCTGAAAAAACTTGACCGCATCAGCAATCGGTTATCGTTCAGCATCGTGCTATTGGCATTCAGTATTATTATGGTAGGGATTATTATTGGTTCTTCAATGGGAAGGCAATCAACACTGCTTTGGAAAATTCCAGCGATTGAAATCGGTTTTGGCGTAGCAACGCTCATGTTTTTGTGGCTGTTATTTTCCATTTTTAAGTCAGGAAAGTTTTAGTCAAAAAGAGCCGTCCAGAAAGTCAAATCCCCATTGAAAACAAAAAATCATTAACGTCGATATATCAACGTTTTCTAAAACATTAATTCATATCTCCAAAAGAATTTAAAAAAGTACTTGACTAAATGTAAGAAAGGGGTGTCAATAAGCCGAAAAAACGACTTATTAGACAAGCCCCTTTTATTAACGCGGAGATGTGATGATAAATGTTTTTTGCCGCTCTTTATAGTATTTCGTACTTTTTATAAAAAGCTCCCAGCTCTCCTTTATAGTTTTTTTGCCAAGGCTTGTCTTTCCCGCAATAATGGATAAAAACAGTATTCTCTTTTATCCACTCCATCCCATGCTTTGCATTTGGAAGCAATTTAATAATTTCATAATATCTTGCATCATAATTGTATCGATAACAATCAACAGGTTTAATTTTATCCCAGTATAAAGCATTGAGCACATCTTGATCAGGAAGGACAAGCTTTAAACGGTTTTCATTAATAAATGCATATATATCTTCCAATTTCACTTCTTTCCGAATCCGTTCCAAATTCATAAGCAAAACGCCCGTATTAAAATATCCTTTCGCATTCGGGGTTTTAAGCCTTAATTTATTAAAAAGGTTGGCAACTTTTGTAGAATGTGTATGTTCAGAAGCAATAAACAAGCAATTTTCAAAATCACTATAGTAAAAATCTTTGATGGGATTGATTACAACGATGTCGGGATCAAGGTACAGAATTCGGTCCAAATCGTCTGGCAAAAATTGATGGGAAGCTAATCGATAATACATTTCTGATGTATAATGGCGAAAAACGGGTGCATCTTCAAAGAGCTTAGGGTCTACGTATATTGGATATAAACTTTGGTTATGACGTTTTACAAATTGATCCAATTCGTGTAAATCTTGATCGGAAATATTTGAATACATGATATATATCGAAAATTTTTCTTCAATATTATTTTGGAATAATGAATTTAACATAACTTTCAGCGGGGGAATATAATTTGAATTCAGTGTGACAAGAATATTGATCATTTGTACCATCCTCGCAAAAGATCGTAGCAAAATTTTTAAAAGCGTGGATAAAGCCACAGCTATTTAACAAATTACCATCAACGTTTTCATTTTTCAAATAAAATTTGTACGCAGCATTTGTTTTTGTTTAAATTGAATTATAGCATGTTTTTCATTTTTTGAAATATTGACACAAGCTTCTTCAAAAAGGAGGAGTCCTCTTTGACAGAATCAAAACGGGAAAAATTAATGAGAAAGATTGAAAATCATTTGCGAAAAACGGCTAGACATCTAGTGAAAATTGATACGGAGGAAGAGGCATTGCAATTTTTGGCTGATTCCTTCCGCTCCCAGTTTTCATGTGATTTTGTCGGCATCATTTTACAAGAGGGAGAGGAGCTGAGTTTGAAAGTTTGGAGCGGAGATTTGCAGAAAATAACGGAATCCTTTCCGCTGCAGGTTCAAAACTGTTCGCCGAATCTCCTTCACCAAAGCTTAACATATGATAAAGCAGAGCAAGCAGGCGACTGTCAGTTTACCAATTTAATGAAAAAAGAAAAAGTAAAAACGTGGTTTACAGTTCCTCTCAAAGACGATATGAGCAGCTTGGGCTTTTGCATTATTGCCTATCTTGACTACGTACCTCTGTTGGATATGAAGGCACATTTTGATGAATTCGGCAAAGATGTAGCTGTTGCAATTGCAATGGCAAAACAAAAAGAAGCACAAATTAAAAAAATCGAAGGGATCGAGTGGATCAGCAAAAATTTGTCGCTTGATGTGCCGCTTGAAAAAAATATTGAAACACTTGTGGAACGCGCCGGAAAAGGAACTAATGCAAGGATGGCTTGTATTTATTTATATAACGAAAAAGAAAATCATTTTATTTTTCAGCCTCCATCCTATGGTCCATTTGAAAAACCGGAACGGATTAATATTGAAACAAATTATGTTTTAAAGGAATACTTTCCGTTTTTGGATACTCCAGGCGGGTCTGAACTGACCGTTCCATTAATATTTGATTTGAAAACAATCGGTGTGCTTCATGTAGAAGAGAAACAAAAGGGAGTTTTTAATGAAGATGATTTGGAGATATTAAAGCTGCTTTCCAATCATATTGCCGCTATTTTGGAAAATGCCCGTTTATATAAAAACGAAAAGGAGCATAAAGAACGTCTTTACTTTCTGCTTGATTATCAGCACGCCCTCGTGAAAGAAACAGTTGAACATGACAATTTTGACGGTATTACGTCTGCTTTAAGAAGTCTTTTTTCCAAATCCGTCCTTTTGTTCGACCGTTTTATGAGGCCGATTTCTTGTTCCTTCCATCATTATGATTTATCAAATAAAGATGTAGAAAGGCTGATGGGCAGCGGAAATAAAGAGAGATTGATAGAAAACGGAAGGAAACTCCACATCCAATTGGATGACGGGGAAGAGCTTCATTTCCGGCTGTGGAAGGTGAACGGCGGAGGAAATTTGCTTGGGTTTTTGGCTGTCGAAATTGGCGAAAATGACATGGATGAATTTGATCAGCTGACAATTGATTTGGCAAGAAATATTTGTTCGATCCAATTTATCAAGCAGAAGCTTGTTTTGGATACAAAAGAGCAGGTAAAGGATAGTTTTGTCAGCAAATTGCTTGTGGAACGTATAGAGGATCAAGAGCGGATTTTACAATATGCGAATTTATTCCAATGGAACTTATTTCATCAGCACCGATTAGCGGTGTTGTCGATTTTATTAGATGAGAAGGAAACGGAAAACAGTAATTTGCTTGTTCAACAATCTAAAAAAACATTGATTTGGGACCAGTTGAAAACACAAATTTCCCGTTTCAGCAAAGAAATTATCATGGCGACAAACGATGGAAACTATATATTGATTGTTCCGGTAAAAGAAGAAGGCAAGCATCCAAAAAACTATTGGAAAGTATTTTATAGAAATATAAAAAATTGGGTTCGAGAAGGCAATATTGAATGCCAAGTATTCATGGGGATCGGCGGTAAAACTGAAAATTTAAATGATTATTATATTAGCTATCAGCAGGCTATCCAAGCTTTGAATGTCGTGTTTCACAGGTTTCGCCACAAAGGGTTTGCTTTGTTTGAGGAATTGGGTGCTTACACTATTTTACATCATTTAGATAATAAAGAAGCGGTGGAATTTTTCATCAAAAGGCATCTTGAACCGTTATTGAATTATTCGGAAGGGAAAAGTATGGATTTATTCCATACGCTGCGAGCGTTCCTTTATAACAACGGAAATATTAAAAATTCGGCAGAAGAGCTGTTTATTCATCGAAGCTCCCTTCTTTATCGTCTTGAAAAGATTGAATCGCTGCTGGAAATTGATTTAAATGATGCTGATCATCGATTTAATATGATGATGGCTTATAAGCTTTATGACCTGTATTATTCAAAAACAACTGAAAGAATATAAAAGCGCCACAGCGTTTTTTCCACAAAATTGTTGATAGAAGAGAAGCTTTTTCCGTATTTTGTAGGTGTTTATTTCATTTTATATTTTCTATAATAATTTACAGAATATTAATAAAGTTATGTTTTTAAAAGGAGTTGTGACTATGACGATATCTAAAGTCGGGGTAGTTGGAGCAGGCTCGATGGGAAGCGGCATCGCCAATTTGGCCGCCATTTCAGGATTTCAAGTTATCTTGCATGATGTCGAACAAAAATTTCTTGATAACGGCTTATCAAGAATAAATAAATTTATGGAAAAAAGCGTTGCAAAAGGAAAAATGACCGAAGAGCAAAAAAAGGAAGTTTTGGAACGAATTCAAGTTACGACAAATTTGGAGGATTTTAAACAGGCTGATATTGTGATTGAAGCTGTTATAGAAGATTTGGAAGTGAAAAAAAGCGTTTTCGCGAAATTGGATCAAATTACATCTGACCATGTGATTTTGGCAACAAATACTTCTTCCATGTCCATAACAGAGATTGCGTCTGCAACGAACAGGCCGGAACGCGTCGCAGGAATGCATTTCTTCAATCCTGCGCAGATCATGAAATTAGTGGAAGTTGTTCGAGGATATAAAACAAGCGATGAAACAGTAGTAGAACTGAAGGAATTTGCGAAAAAGCTGAATAAAGAGCCGGTGGAAGTGAAAAAAGACACTCCAGGATTTATTGTCAACCGTATTATGATTCCGCAATTTATTGAAGCGATTAAGCTGCTCGAAGAAGGGGTAGCTACAGCGGAAGATATTGATAAAGCGGTTACGCTCGGGCTGAACTATCCTATGGGGCCGTTCACACTTCAAGATTTTGCCGGTGTTGATATCGGCTACTACGTAATGGAATATATGAAAAATGAGTTTAATGATAATCGTTTCGCACCTCCAATGCTTCTAAAGCAATTAGTAAGAGCAGGAAGACTTGGAAGGAAAACAGGAGCCGGTTTTTACGACTATGACTAATCATGAGAATGGAGGACTGAAGATGAGCTTGGAATTTTTAACATGCGATATTGAACAGCATGTAGCAGTTGTCACCATCAACCGCCCGCCTGTCAACCCGCTGAATTCAAAAGTATTTAAAGAGCTTGTAACCGTTTTTAACGAGCTGGAAGAAAACAGCCAAGTAAGAGTCATTATTTTAACAGGCAGCGGTGAAAAAGCATTTGTTGCCGGAGCAGATATTAACGAAATGGCTGATCTCGATCTTGTTGGCATGATGAATATGAACCGTGTGTCAAGGGAAGCTTTTTCAAAAATTGAAAACGCATCCAAACCTGTCATTGCTGCCATTAACGGTCTTGCTTTAGGCGGAGGCTTAGAGCTTGCATTGGCTTGTGATCTGCGGATTTGCTCGGAAAAAGCTAAATTTGCTTTCCCTGAAGTCGGTCTTGGCATTATTCCTGGCGGCGGAGGCACCCAGCGTCTGCAAAAAATTGTCGGTCAAGGCATTGCTAAAGAATTACTTTATTTTGGCGACATGTTTGATGCTAACAGAGCGTTGGAGCTTCATATAGTGAACAAAGTTGTACCTGGCGAAGAACTGCTGGCAACTGCCAAACAATGGGCAGAAAAGCTAGCCCAAAAACCGCCTGTAGCTCTTCGTATGCTGAAAATAGCTGTCAATGCTGGCAGCAATGCTGATCTGGAAACAGGATTGACCCTTGAAGCATCTAGTTTTGCCAATGCCTTTTCAACAGAAGATCGAAAAGAAGGATTGAAAGCGTTTGTAGAAAAGCGCAAGCCGGTTTACGTTGGAAAATAATAAAAGCGATACAACCGACTTCATGTTGAAAAGGTTATTTTATATAGAAAAAGTCATCGAACAAATCATGTAATTTCACGAAGTGTCCGATATGAAATGACTCAGGATGCTTCGTGTCTTACATGTTTTGAATATTTGCGTAAGAGGAGATGGCGAAGCAATGAACAATTATTTGTTTTCGGTGTACGAGTTGGTAGAACATACGGTGAAAGCCTATAAAGATAAAGAAGTGCTCTATGACCTGAAAAACAGATTGACCTATGGCGAATTTTTTCAAGAAGCTAACCGGCTGGCTGCGGGTTTGAAAAAGCTGGGGATCAACAAGGGAGATCGAGTCGCTGTTTGCTTGCCAAACTGGAACGAAACAGCCGTTATTTTTGTAGCAGCGGCCAAAATAGGTGCAATTCTAGTTCCGTTTAATCCGAAGTATAAGCATCACGAAGTGGAATACATTCTCAAAAATTCGGAGCCAAAAGTGTTGTTTGTAACGGAACAGTTTGATGAAAACATTGGATTTAAGCAAGCGTTCCAAGTTGTAAAAACTTTGATTTCTGTTCGTTTTGAACATCCTGATCTATTATCCTATCAAGAAGTAGCGTCTTCCGCGTCAGAAGATGCTCCAGCTGAAAAGCTTGATGTCAACAACGATTTGTTTTGTTTATTGTATACATCAGGAACGACAGGCATTCCGAAAGGTGTAATGATTAGCCATCGCGCCATTGTTCAATCAGCTAATATTATGGCTAAAACGATTAGATGTACTGAAAAAGATGTGTTTATCGTTCCTGCTCCTTTATTCCATATTTTTGGAATGGCCGTCAATTTGTTTTGTGCGATCTCTTGCGGCGCAAGAATCATTTTGCAAGAGAAATATCATCCGAAGGAAACATTAAAATTAATTGAACAGGAAAAAGTGACGATCAAACAAGGAGTTCCCGCCATGTTTATAAAAGAATTAGAACAAGAAGATTTTGAAGATTATGACCTTTCTTCATTGCGAGCGGGTATTGTCGGGGCATCACCTATTCCACCAAACAAAGTGAAAGAAATTCGGGAGCGGATGGGAATAAACTTGTGCCAATCATACGGAATTACCGAAACAGGATCTGTTACTGCGACTGACTATGATGAACAGGATGAACGAGTGATATTGGAAACTGTAGGAAAACCGATCGAAGGTGTAAAGCTGAAAATTGTAGACGAAAATCGGCAGGAGCTCCCTCCAGGCGAAGTTGGTGAAATTGCCATCCACAGCTTTGGCACCATGAAAGGGTATTACAAAATGAAGGAACAAACAGAGCAGGTTTTGGATAAAGAAGGATGGTTTTATACGGGAGATCTCGGAGTGTTGGATGAAAAAGGAAACCTTCGTTTCGTCGGGCGAAAAAAAGAAATGATCATTCGTGGAGGCTTCAACATTTATCCGCAGGAAGTCGAGGCAGTTTTAACTAAACACCCTCAAGTTGTCGAAGCAGCTGTCATAGGCTTGCCTGATGAAGTAATGGGCGAATCAGTTTGTGCTGTTATAAAGCTGAAAAAAGGCGCAGCTTGCACAGAGGAAGAATTAAAAGAGTTTGTTAAAGCGCAAATGGCATCTTACAAAGTTCCAAACAAAATTATTTTCACAGAAGATTTTCCTGTCACAGCGAGCGGTAAAATTCAAAAGGTAAGACTGAAAGACCAAGTGATGGAAAAATTTAATTTCAATGCGTAAATGGTTCGATGAAAAGAAGAGTTTAAGAACAGCTTATCGGCTGAAACATTGAAACTCCGGCGATTATGATTTGGAAAATATCAGGATATCTTATGAAGCTGAGCATCAATTCCATATAATGTTTCCTGTTGGTTTCTTTACACTGCCGGCCGGCATTATTTATTTAACTCGTCGTAACGGACAGTTTTGCCATGGTATTGAAGTCATTCATGCGTTTGATGTCCATGCTGCGATTTGGAAGCTGGTTTATTGACTGAATAAACGAGTTATAATTTCCGAAAATTCAGATAAAATAACAATATCTCAAATCTATTATTTTTGCTTCCAATCTTTTAAAATTTGAAAACGATTGCAAAAAATGTTCATAAGCGTTTGATGATTGTGCATGCTCATTTGATTTCATTTGCGAGATCCGGATTTTCTTAATCTTTTGGCGGCTCCCTGCTTCTATTCTTGTCTTTTTTCGATATTGCAGCAGCAATTACTTACCTTCCATATAATTTGTCGTCTCTTGATGAGCTTTTCAGCCGTTATTTCGGCTGACTCCGCCTCTTTTTTTGGACGCAAAGGAAAAGTGATGTATGATTTGGAATTTCCCGCTATTCTTTCGTGCCTTTAGCTTTTGTTCTTTCCATTATGTATGTGATGCCATTATGTTTTGTGCTTCTATTCAGCAAGCTTATACAGATGCCGGTGGTTATGGGGACTGTTTTCAGCTTATTGGTGCAAATGCACTTTTCTTGATTTTGCTCTAATAACAGGTGAAGCAGCTTTGGGAGAAAAATGAATGGTAAAAAACAGAGGTGTTATAAAATGGAACAATTTTCAAGCAACCCTTTTTTGAAAAAAGTGATTTCTTTAGATGATATATTTACACCGGAGAATTTTACTGAAGAACATCGCATGATAGCTAGCACTGCATCAGCCTATGTGGAACAAGAAGTTTTGCCTGTTTTGCCGGAAATAGAAAAACAACAATTTGATCAATCGATTGAGCTCTTAAGAAAAGCAGGAGAATTAGGTCTATTAGGATCAGATGTGCCTGAAGAATACGGAGGGCTTGATTTAGACAAAATCAGCTCGGTTATCATCATGGAGGAAATTGGAAAGACGAGATCTTTCTCAACAACATTTGGAGGGCAAATTGGAATTGGCTCCCTTCCGATTGTGTATTATGGAACAGACGAACAAAAGGAAAAATATTTGCCTTACGTAGTTAGCGGCGAAAAAATTGGTGCGTATGCATTGACAGAACCGTCGGCAGGAACGGATGCCTTAAGTATCAAAACGTCAGCACGATTGTCTGATGACGGCAAATACTATTTAATTAATGGCGAAAAACAATTTATTACTAATGCATCTTTTGCAGATTTCTTTATTTTGTACGCGAAAGTGGACGGTGAGAAGTTCACCGCCTTTATTGTCGATAAAAACAGTGAAGGGATTACAATAGGACCGGAAGAAAAGAAAATGGGTTTAAAAGGCTCTTCAACAACACCGGTCATTTTGGAGGATGTAAAAGTTCCGGTTGAAAATGTATTAGGGGAAATTGGCAGGGGACATTTGATTGCGTTTAACATTTTGAATAACGGCCGCCATAAAATATCAGCTGCAAGCCTCGGCATGGCAAAAAGAGCATTGGAGCTCGCCGTTCAGCATGTATCAGAGCGGAAACAATTTAATCGGCCGCTGTCGCAATTTCCGTTAATTCAAGAAAAAATAGCCGACATAGCTGCAAAAATATTTACGATTGAAAGCATGGTATATCGTTCTGCCGGCGAGTTGGATCGGGGATATCAGTACTGTAAAGAAAATAATATACCGTATAGAGATATTTTAAAGCAATTTGCAGTGGAAGCTTCGATCAACAAGGTGTTTGCTTCCGAAGCGCTGGATATCATTGTGGATGAAGCGCTGCAAATGCATGGAGGATACGGTTATATTTCCGAATATGAAGTGGAGCACCTTTACCGCGATTCAAGGATTAACAGAATATTTGAAGGAACAAACGAGATTAACCGGATGATTATTGCCCAAACACTGCTGCAATCAAAAGCGGAATGGCCGGATTTCAGAAAGCTGGATGAAGGTCCATCTGAAGAAATGGCGCAGGAGTGGGAGCTGCTGTCCAACTTGAGAAGGCTCGCGGGACAAGCGATGGAAATGATTTTACAGTCATTTGAAAATTATAAGGAAGAACAAGAAATTTTAGCATGGTTGGCAAATTTGGCCATTTCGATTTATGCAATTGAAAGCAATTTATTTCGAGTAGAAAAATTACTCGCAAATAAAGATCAGAAAAAAATAAAAGAAAAGAAACTATTGGCAAAAATTTTCGCATATGAGGCATCTAGTAAAATCGTGTCAGAAATGTTCAAGTTCAGTGTGTTACACGATGAACAAATAAAGCAGCAAAAAGAAAAATTATTTAAAACGATTCAATCAAGCAACAATGATTTTGTTCATGATAAACGATTGATAGCATCTGCCGTTATAACTGCCGGAAATTATTCAGGCATTCACAAGCTATAATCGATTGTTTCTTACATGGGTGTCCGATAAGTTCCAAAAATAATTCAAGTAGGGCTGTTCAGGAAGTCAATTCTCCATTGAAAACAAAAAATCATAAGCACATATATAACGTTTCTAAAACATTTAAGGGGGCGTCATAAGCCGAAAAAAACGACAGCCCCCTTAATATATTTCGATTTTTGTTTGAAGGGGCTGTCCAAAAAGTCAGGGTTAACTGACTTTTTGGAGCCCCTTCATTTTAGGGACTTATCGGACAAACCATTTTTTCTATCTGTTTATATCCTTCAGAAGTCTTATGAAGGACTTTTCTTAATTACGTTCTCCAAACGTTTTATGACGGACATTCAGCACATACAATTGCTTCTTGTTGAACTTCATTACCTATATGAAGGACATTTGCAAATTTTATTCGATTATTTTGTCCTTCACGGTAGTATTTCTCCCAAATCCTTCATTTTAGAAATTCATCGGACAGCCCCTTTCAGCATGTATGAGCTGATGCCGCAATCCCAAACTCAACATATACCTTATCGAGCTCCCGCAAAGAAAATCTGGCACCTTGCAGACGCGAGGGGCATTCAATTTAAAAAAATAGCAAAGGTATTTTATTTGTCCCGCATAGAGGAACGAATGAGTGACGAATAAAGAAAAAATGCCATTATAATAGAATCATAGTAAGCGTTTCCATCAATCAATCCATCCATTTCATTTATGTAAAGGAGAGATATGTCATGAGCAACAAGCGTACAGTTGTCGTTGTAGGCGCCGGTCCAGTTGGCCTTGTAGCAGGATTGGCACTCAAAAAAAGAGGAATTTCTTCTGTCGTGATTGAAGCAGAGCCGAAAGGGCGGCCAAGACCTGGAAGCCGAGCAATTTATATTCATAACGCAACGTTGAAGCTGCTTGAAAGCATTGATGAAGGACTTGGTTTTGAAATTGCGAGAAATGGTGTTGTCTGGCCGATAAAACGCACGATTTATAAAGGGAAAGAAGTGTACGTAAGAAATTACGGTGTGACGGATACTAGTGATCCGACAACGCTTCCGCCATTTACGTCATTACATCAAAATCATATTGAATCGATTATATATGATTATTGTGAAAAAGCCGGCGTTGAATTTGTATGGGATGCCCCTGTGAAAGAAGTGATTTCAGAAGAAGACGGCATTAAAGTGGTGACAGAAAAAGGGGATGTTTGGGAAGCGGAATATGTGATTGGTTGTGACGGTGCTCGTTCTGTCGTCCGTGAAACAGCAGGATTAAAATTTGAAGGGCCAAGAACAAAAGATACATTTCTTGTCGTTGATGTTGAAGAAGATGAAAATGATCCGCTGCCGCTTGAAAGGGTTTTCCACTATCAGCATCCGGCAATGGGCGGGCGGAATGTGATGTTTGTACCGTTCAAAGGCGGGTGGAGAATCGACCTTCAACTGCTGGAAGACGATAATCCAGATGAATATTCAGAAGTGGAAGGAGTAAAAAAATGGCTTCCGAAAGTTATGGATCCTAAATATGCAGAACGGATTACGTGGGTATCATCATACAGATTTCATCAAGTTGTCGCCAATTCATATACAGACGAAAAACGAAGAGTTCTGTTGGCAGGAGAAGCTGCCCACTTATTTGCACCATTTGGTGCTAGAGGGCTGAATTCAGGGGTTCCTGATGCTTTAATTGCTGTTAAAGGAATTGAAAAGGCTCTTGATGCTTCAAGCGAAGAGAAAAGACGCGAAGCGATTGAAAAAGCGGCAAATGAACGGAGAATTGCAGGCTTGTGGAATCGCAACAGCTCTTCGACTGCATTGCATCACCTGCAAGGAAATTCTCCAGAAATGAATTTAAAAAGGGAAATTGCAGCATCTTTAACAGCCATTGTGCCGAAATTAGGAAGATGGCTTGATGAAGGTCCTTATGGCCCAAAATTTGGTCCGCCTGAATTAACAACAAAATATTAATCGCTTTTGATTTTATATAAAGGGGTGGAAAACATGTCAATTACGCTCATTGAGAACCATGCTTCATATGATTTCAAGCATGAACGAGTCAATCAAATGGCGGATCGTCTGCTAAACATTAACTGGTACCAGCATGTCGGAACAATTCATGATGACGTCCAGAATAAAGCAGAAAAATTTTTGCAATCACTGAATATAGCAAATTACGAAATTAAGTGGATTTCAAAAGATGAAATTGGAAATATATACGATACCATTCGGTTAACTAACAGCTCTTTATGGGAAGCATTGAAGGTGCTGCCTGACAGGCTGAAAGAGAAAATTGATCAATCCGGACAAGAGGAAATTTTGAACGAAATCGTCTATCATTTGCCGGAAGCTGTATTTCATGAAGTCTATAAAGGTGCCTTCAAAACATTTTCAGATGAATCATTCATTCGGTTTTTAGTTGGCCATGCCATGTACATCAGCTTGTTGGCATGCGCATGGGAATTGGTTGCAAATATAAACGAATGGGGAGAAAATCCATTTGCCTATTTAGTTGATATTTTAGAAATGGGACATATTCCATTAGGTTCAAACAACCAAACATTTTATATCATGTAGGGGTTCCATATGTGTGCGGCAGCCATATTTTCGTGCGAAAAGCATGTAAAGGAATCGCTGAAGCTGTTAGATGCACCGCATGTCATAATATTAAGTCATTACACGAAAAAGAAATGCAAGTTTTGTCAGAAAAAAGCCGTTTTTAAGTTTGAAGAATAAAATTATGCAAAATAGCAGCCTTGTCTTCTTACAAATGAAGCAAGGCTGCTTTATTTTTTTGAGATAAGAAAATCTGAGCTTTCCTTATCCTTTTTTAGTTATATAGAAAACGTTTTCAAAAATATATGTGTTTATCTTTTTTTTCGATTGTCCACAACCCTTCTTGCTTTCATTGTAAAGCGAGGCAGCTCGTTGTCTGGAACTTTTTCAACTTGGATTCTTAAACCGACTCGTTCTCTCAATTTTGTTGCGAGGATAGGCACGATTTGTTCAGAATCGCATTCAATTTCCACTTTGATTTGATCCATCTCATTTTCTGTGTAGTACACGATGCGAAATTCTTTCACTTCTTTGAATTCGCGAATAATGGATTCAATGGAAGACGGGTAAATGTTAATGCCCCGTATTATGACCATATCGTCTGCGCGTCCGAGAATTCCTCCAGGGAAAAATTGATAGGAATTGCCGCATTCACATTGCTGATCAGACCGGATTACGATATCGCCTGTCCGATAGCGAATAACCGGATAGCTTTCTCTTCCTAAATTGGTTAATACTAATTCTCCTTTTTCACCAACTTCCACCGGCTCCAACGTGTTAGGATTGATCACTTCTACAATAAACTCCGATTCATTGACATGAATCCCTTTTTGTTCTGAACAAGAATAACCGTATGCTCCCATTTCTGTCATGCCTACGTGGTCATATAAAACGGCTCCCCACAAACTTTCAATTTGCTTTCGTGTAGAAGGGACAGAGCCTCCAGGTTCACCAGCCGTAATGATTTTTTGGACAGGGCCATTTTTAATATCAATGCCGTTTTCTTCTGCTACTTCCGCCAGATGTAAAGCGTAGCTTGGAGTACAGACTAGTACTGTTGCTCTGTTTTCTATCATGCTTCTCAATCGCTCAATCGAAGTTTGGCTGCCGGATGAAATCGAAAGGGCACCTAATCGTTTTGCTCCTTCAAATGCAGCCCAAAATCCAATAAAAGGACCGAACGAAAAGGCGAAAAATACTCTGTCTTTTTTCGTAACTCCGCTGGAGCGATAAACTTCCAGCCAGCATGTTTCCCACCATTCAAAGCTTTTTTTTGTGTCTAAAATTTTCAGCGGTTTCCCTGAAGTGCCGGAAGTTTGATGGTATCTTACATATTCCTCTAAAGGGTATGAATGGTTTTTGCCGTATGGAGGATGATTGTTTTGATCATCGACCAATTCCTTTTTCATTGTGAAAGGAAGCTTTTTCATTTCTTCCAAAGATTGCAGCGGAAGCTTTAAACCGGCAAGTTTTTCTTTATAAAATTCATTATGATTCAAAACAAAATGTAACAATCGATTCAGTTTTTGCAATTGCAGCGACCTAAGTTCGTTTTCTTGTGTTTGTACTGTATGAACCATGAATATTCCTCCCTTTTAGACTTGTAGCTAGTTTCTTATCATAGTGAGAAAAGAAAGAAAAAGGAATATTCTAGTTCTTTTATACAAAACAAAAAATTCAAAATTTTAAAAAATGTACTCATTTTCCGTCGATATAACCTAGATGCTCTGATATGCTTTTAGCTGCTTGCGTAATATGTTCAATAAAGACTGGAAACCGATCATCTGTCATTCTGGCAGTTGAGCCAATCATGGATAGTGAAGACACCACTTTGCCGGAATAATCGCGAATTGGTGCTGCGATCCCGACATACCCGACATAAAATTGGTCTTTTGATATGGCAAATCCTTGTTTTTTAATTTTTTTTAACTCATTTTTTAAAATGTCTGGATCGGTGATCGTATAGGGAGTGTATGCATATAATTTTTTCGACAAAACTTTTTCAATTGTTCGTTTGTTTTGATAAGCCAGAATGCATAACCCTTCACTTGTGCAATGAATCGGATTTTTCCGCCCTATATATGTTAACAGCCGATCGGGCTGGCTGCTTTCAATTCGGAACAAATACACTACTTGATCCTCTTCCAAAAGACAAATATGTGCGGATTCATTTAATGTGTGAACAAGCTTTTTTACAATGGGCAGCGCTTCTTTGTACAACTCATGATTGCTGAAAATCACGCCTCCTAATGTTAGAATCGAAAGGCCTAATCGATACTTGTTTGTCCGGGGATTTTTTGATAAAAATCCTTCCTTTACAAGCAATGAAACAAGGCGATGGGCGCTGCTTTTGGAAATATTTAATTTTTTTGATATTTCGGTAATCCCTAGCTCTTTTTGTTTATGTGTAAAAAGACGCAGAATTTTCATTGCGTTCTTCACAGATGACAGCAAATATTTTTCGCTCATGTTAGTCCTCCAGTCTAGTCGTCATTTCCGAACAATTGCTTCGTTTTTCTCTGTTTTATTAATTCAGAAATTCTTTCTCCCGCATTCACCACTTTTTTTATAAGCTGCTTGATGTTAATGGAATTGATTCGCTTCGTAGAGCCGGTAATGTTCACTGCTGCAACCACTTTGTTATGTTCATTAAAAATGGGCGCACCGATTCCGATGATCCCTTTTTGGAACTCTTGATTGCAAACGGCGTAGCCTTCTTTTTTTATTTTCAAAAGCTTTTCTTTTAATTGCTCGGGTGAAGTGATCGTGTTCGGACCGTATTTTTTGAAGGGCTGCGAGCAAATTTTCTCGATTACTTCTTCGTCTTCAAAGGCTAAAATGGCTTGACCGGGACTTGTGCAGTAGACAGGATTCCTTCTGCCGATATGGGTATATTCTTTTTTTGAAGGATACGTGCATTCAATTTTTTGCAAATAAATAATTTCGGTGCCTTCTAATATGGAAATGTGCGAATTTTCGCCTGTCTCCTCTGTTAAAACATTTAGAACCGGCGTCGCCTCATTTAAAATTTTCAATTGGGAGCTAACGATGCTTGTTAATGTCAAGATCGAAGCACCTAAACTGTAATGGTTTGTGTTTATATCTTTGTATACAAATCCTTCGCTGGCTAAGCTTGTTAAAAGTCTGTGGGCAGTGCTTTTTCCGATATTTAGCTTTTCGGCTATTTCTGACACACCCAGTTCCGGTTCGTCCATTGAAAAGCTTTTCAAAATTTTTAAAGCGTTTTCAACGGAAGAAATTCTTTTTTTATTTTGAGAAGCCATCCATATCACCTGTAAAAAATTTTTTGATTGATGAGGAAATCCATTTTTGTTCTGTATATAAGAAAAATAATGTATTTTTAGATTTTTTTCAATATTAAGATGGTAACAAGACCATAATCAATGAAAGGGGTTTCAATAGTGAAACTGATCACGTTTACAGAACAAGGCGTCACACGCATCGGTGCAATTGAGGATGGAAAAGTGATTGATCTGCATGCCGCATTTGAAAAAAAGCTGGAATCGGAAGGGAAATTGCGCTTCAAACAAATTGCTGAGGCGTATGTGCCGGCAGATATGAACGGATTTTTACAAGGCGGAAAGGAAAGCTTGGACTATGCAAAAGAAGCAGTTGCATTTGCTTTAAAACATGAAAAATATAAAGGAAAGCAGCTTGTGTTTTCCAAAGAAGATGTAAAAGTGGAAGCACCAGTGCCATCGCCGGGGAAAATGATTTGCGTAGGCCATAACTACAGGGAGCATATTTTGGAAATGGGAAGAGAGATTCCTCCATATCCTGTAGTTTTTGCGAAATTCGCGAATACTGTCATCGGACCGGAGGATGACATTCCTCATTATCCAATTTCCGATCAGCTGGATTATGAAGCTGAGTTTGCTTTTGTGATTGGAAAACGGGCGCGCAATGTTTCCCAAGCAGAAGCATTGGATTATGTTGCAGGCTATACAATTGTGAATGATGTGACTTACCGGGATCTTCAACGCCGTACGCTGCAATGGCTTCAAGGCAAGACAGTGGATGGAAGCGCTCCGATGGGACCGTGGTTAGTAACAACCGATGAGCTGTCAGATCCTTCTGGTCTGGAAGTAGTCTTAACGGTTAACGGTGAAGAACGTCAGCGTTCTAACACGAAAAATCTTGTCTTTTCCGTACAGTACTTGGTTGAATTTCTATCTGGACTTATGACCCTTGAGCCGGGAGATGTCATTTTGACAGGAACTCCAGGAGGTGTTGGTGTAGCAAGAGACCCTCAAGTATTTTTAAAAGATGGAGATGTTGTCCGCATCGAGATAGACGGCATCGGTGCATTAGAAAATAAAGTGAAAAAAGTGACGGGGGAGATCAGCGAATGACTAATATGAACGAAGCGATTGAAAGCATAAAACAATCCATTGACCAAATGATTGAAACTACAAAAAGTCTTTCAGAAGAGACCATTCGTTGGAATCCATCAGAAGAAGAATGGTCCATCATGCAAATTCTTTGCCATGTTGAAGAAGCGATTCCATACTGGTTAAACGAAATTGAGCGGCTGCTTGAGTCGCCGGGTACAGAATGGGGAAGAGGACTTACGGATGAAAACAGGCTTGCTGCTGTTGCTAATACAGAAAAACGTGAAGTTTCAGACGTGCTAAACAAGCTTGAAAACGTAAAAGATCAAGTGGAAAAAGTGTTGAGCAAGCTGTCAGAAGAAGATTTAAAATCAGAGGCCCCGAGCCGCAATCCTCGTTTCGGAACAAAACCGATGTCTTTTATTGTCGACCACCTGCTTGTCGAACATGCAAGCAAGCATTATAGCCAAATTCAACGTAATTTATCAAAGCTTTAAAAGAATAGAGGAGGTTAGTTCATCATGGCGGAAAAAAATGAGTTTTTTAAAAGTAAAATTGTCCGAGATTTCACAAAAGATATTGAGCAATACCATCTAGGACCGCTTTGGGATGCTATTCCAGATTTAATGCATCGCCAGCCAACTCCGCAAGCTGAAGCGTATCTTTGGAAATGGAAAACCCTTTATAAAAAATTGATGGAAGCAACTGAAATTTTTACTCCTGAGCGCGGCGGGGAAAGACGGGCGATTTATTTTCAAAATCCTGGATTGACTTATCGAAAGCCTTGGGGATGGGCATCAACAACACAAACGCTTTATGCTGCCGTACAATTAATTCTTCCCGGTGAAGTAGCGCCTTCGCATCGCCATTCGCAAAGTGCGCTGCGCTTTATCAGTCAAGGAAAAGGCGCTTATACAATTGTGCAAGGCGAGCGGATTTTTATGGAGGAAGGCGATTATCTCATTACTCCGAAAGGGCTTTGGCATGGTCATGGACATCCGGGTGATGAGCCGATGATTTGGATGGACTGTCTTGATATTCCAACTATCTATTCGATTGGCGGCACGTTCTTTGATCCTTATCCAGACGGAATTGAACAACCGAAAGTTCCTGATAATTACTCATCGCAAAGATATGAAGGTGGCATGGTTCGTCCAATTTCTGACCGTGAACCAAAAATCGCTCCGTTAGGGTCTTATAAATGGAAGCAGACTGAAGCAGCTATTCAAGGTTTAAAACGCTTTGATCCAGATCCGTACGATGGATATGCGGTTGAATATATCAATCCTTCAACAGGCAAACAAGCCAATCCGACGATTTCCGCTTGGATGCAATTGCTTCCAAAAGGGTTTCATTCAAAAGCTCACCGTCATACGCACTCGACTATTTACCATGTCTATAAAGGATCTGGGTACAGTATTATCAACGGTGTGCGCTTTGATTGGGAAAGCGGCGATTTCTTCGTTGTTCCGAATTGGGCGTGGCATGAGCATGTTGCCGAAAAAGATTCTTACCTGTTCTCTGCGAATGATTTGCCGATTATGGAAAGATTTGATGTGGAACGTGAAGAAGCTTATGAAGAAAATAATGGATTCCAACAAGTGACCGATGAATTTCAACCTGTATTCGTTTAAACTTAGCAAGCATAATGGAGCAGTTGACGGTCCAAATTAAAACTGAACCTTTTGACGAGGTTTTCAAAACCCCTTTTTCACAAAGCTATTGTTGAAAAAGGGGTTTTGTTTTTTAGCGCGCCCAGCTAAGGTGTAATGGAAGATGGACAGTTTCATAACACCGAAAAGGGTACCCCGCAGGGCGGAGTCATTTCGCCTCTTTTAGCGAACAGCTACCTGCATTATATGGACACGATATGAAAGAAGAAGTTCCTACACTTAGGAGAACTGGTGCGATACGCAGATGATTTCGTGATCATGTGTCGCACGAAAAACGAGGCGCTGGAGAGCATTCAAGTACTAAAAGCCATCATGAAGAAACTCGACCTTGAAATCAACACAGAGAAATCCAAACTGGTCAGCCTATGGGACGACACAAACGGATTTGACTTTCTAGATCTACACCATCGGAAATTTCCTGTGATGAACAAGGGTGGCTCGAAAGTTTATGTCATGTCTCACATTTCCAAGTAAGAAAGCCATGAAGAAAATGAAAATGAATTTAAGGAATATACGAGTCCAAGGAACAAGCGATTTATGGACATCAAAGAACTGGTGAAAGGGCTCAATCGAATTTTACAAGGATTTAAGAATTACTACAGTATTTCGTCCATCGCCAAGAAGTGGCTAAATAAAGTGGACTGGTATGTATTAGAAAGACTTACTCTGTACTGGAATAAGAAGAAGAACCAAAGGAAGAAACATGCGAGAATGAAAGAAGTTATAAAATTAACACAAGGCTTATTAGTGAAATTAGCAAGTTAGACAAGAACGAAAGCCAAAGGAAGAACGTCGGAAAGCCGTATGAGGGAAAACCTCACGTACGGTTTGATGAGGGGAAGCTGAGAGCAAAAGAGACAGCATAGGCTGTCCCTTTGAAAACAGTTTTCTACTCTACTAGTAAATTGGAAGCCTTCCCCATCTTAAACGACCTAAGCTTTTAGAAGAATAAAAAATGGTTGTGTGGATTTTAAGCAGCCCTTCAGCTTACCGATTTCATAAACTCAATATTTTAAAAATTAAGAAATCATTTCAATAAAGTTATGAATGTTTTGTCAAAAGATGCTAAAACAAGGCAATTTTTTACCGATAAATAAAATAGCAAGAATTCCTCGGAGGAGAAGGAATATGGGAATACAAAAGATAACCGGTGTTAATAATAATGCTTTTTTGCAGGATATGCAAGGAAAAGAGGAAAAATTGTCAATGCCTGAAAACCAGCAGCCTGTCCAAGAAGAAGAAAAAAAAGCTAAAGTTACGCTGGAGGAAGCAATTGAGGATTTGAACAATTTTTTGAAGCCGATTAAAACATCGATTCAATTTGTACTTCATGAAGAACTGAAAGAATATTTTGTACAAGTTGTCAATGTAGAGACGAACGAAGTCATCAGGGAAATTCCTCCGAAAAAAATGCTTGATATATATGCGGCAATGGCAGAGCTGATGGGATTAATCGTGGATCGGAAAATTTAACTAGGGGTGGAAAAAATGCGAATTGTCGGTTTGGCAAGCGGAATGGACATTGACGCTCTCGTAAAAGATTTAATGAAGGCGGAAAGAATTCCGCTCGATAAAATGGTCCAACAAAAGCAAATTTTTGAATGGCAGCGCGACAGCTACAGGGAAATCAACAAGCTGTTGGACGAATTGGACAGATTGATTTTTGACGGCGTATACAGACTGTCGAATTTCCGACAAAAAAAAGTGACGAGCTCTGATGAGTCAGCTGTTGTGGCAAAGGCAATCAACGCTTCAGCTAATACGTCAACAGCGATTGAAGTCCAACAATTGGCTAAGGCTGCCACATATAGTGCAGCAACGTTAAATAATTTTACATCTGGTGCAAGAACGCTAAAATTTGAAGTGACCGATCCAGGTTCAACAGAAACGAGAGAAGTGACGATTAATATTGGTGAAAATGATACGCTTGATGATGTTATCTACAAAATCAACAGCTCAAATCTAGGCGTTACGGGGATGAAATTAAAGGATTCATCTGGTGTGGAAAGGCTCGTTTTAACGAATAATAAAACAGGTGAAGGCGGAACGATTAAAGCTGCCGATAGTGAAACATTTGATTTTTTGCAAAGCCTAGGTTTTTCACTTGATGATACAACGTTTAACCTAATCCCCGAAACTGCGGGTCAAAATGCAAAAGTTAAAATCAACGGCTACGAAACTGTCCAAACATCTAATACGTTTACGATTGCGGGGATTGAATATACAATTAAAAATGTAACGACAAGTCCTGTTACGATTTCTACATCAACAGATGTTGATGCAATTCTCGATACTATTGTAAAATTTGTTAATAAATATAATGAAGTGATTGAAAAGATTAATGGCAAATTAACAGAAGAGCGCTTCCGGAATTTTCCTCCCCTAACGGATGAACAAAAAGAGGAAATGACGGAAAAGCAAATCGAGCTGTGGGAAGAAAAAGCGAAAAGTGGCCTTCTTCGCGGCGATGCGATTTTAACAAGCGGTCTTAATCAAATGCGGTTGGATTTATATTCTCCTGTCGCCGGAGATACTTTGAAAGGGTTTAAGCAGCTTACGGATATTGGGATTTCAACAACAGCCAATTATTTGGATCGAGGCAAACTTACAATTGATGAAAATAAACTCCGGGAAAAAATTCAGGAAAATCCAGAAGCGATCTATAAACTATTTATGTCTGACGGCGAATCTTACAATGATAAAGGGATTGCCCGCCGTCTCCGCGATTCTTTGAAAGGTATGATGACAAAAATCAAAGACAAAGCGGGAACGTCTTTGTCTACAAATGACCAGTTTACGATTGGAAAAAACTTAAAAGATTTGGATAATCGAATCAATGCCTTTCAAGATCGGCTTATACAAATCGAATCAAGATATTATCGGCAATTTACGGCAATGGAACAGGCGATTCAGCGGGCGAACCAACAGTCAGCATATTTGATGCAATTATTTGGAGGCGGCGCTTAATCGTCTGCCTTTACTATTTACTTTTTAATGGATATGATATCTGAGGAGTGTCTTAAATGGCAATGAACAATCCTTATCAATCTTATTTGGAAAACAGCGTACAAACTGCATCACCGGGTGAACTCACGTTAATGCTTTATAACGGGTGTTTAAAATTTTTAAAGCTTGCGAAAAAAGCAATAGAAGAAAAATCTATCCAACAAAAAAACGAAAATTTGCAAAAAGCACAAAGAATCATTTGTGAACTAATGGCCACGCTAAATATGGATATTGAGATTTCTAAAAATATGTACGCACTGTATGAGTACATGAATCGACGGCTTGTTGAGGCCAATTTTAAAAACGATGTCACCATTATTGAAGAAGTGGAAGGATATGTGACAGAGTTCAGAGATACGTGGAAAGAAGTAATCCAAATCAACCGGAAACAGCGGCATAGTGAAGGCGGACAAGCGTAATGGACGAAGTGGAAAAATTGTTGGAAATAACGGAAGAGTTAGTGGAATTGACAAAACGGTCTAAAGATCAACATCGCGACCGTGATCAAGTGATACAAAAAATAGAAGACTTGCTAGCAAAACGGGAGGAGTTAACAAAAAGCATGAATCCTCCCTTCACGCCCAAGGAGAAAGAAGCAGGAAGAAAAATTATCCAATTGAATCAAATTCTTGTTGAGCAGCTTAAACTAATAAAACAAGAGATACAACATGATATCGTCAAGATGAAAGCCCAGAAAGAGATGACAAAAAAATATATGAACTCTTATGCGAATGCCACTATTGATGGCATTTTTTATGATAAGAAAAAATAGCAATATATGTACAAAAAGACACGATCATGTAGCGATGGATGAAAGTGTGAAAATCGTTTTCCCCGCTCATCAGCATTCATAAAATGTTCACGATTTTTTTTATTTTGTGAAAGGAAAAACGAACGAAACATCGAACTATATATATATCCCTTAATAAAAGGAGGAGCTCAATATGAAATACAACATTAGAGGGGAAAACATTGAAGTAACTCCAGCATTAAGAGAATATGTACAAAAAAAGTTATCTAAACTTGAACGTTATTTTGATAATGGAGTACAAGCCGATGCAAATGTGAATTTAAAATATTATAATGACAAAGAATCTAAAATTGAAGTAACGATTCCAATGACGCATTTAGTGATGCGTGCTGAGGAATATCATGAAGATATGTATGCTGCGATTGATCTTGTCGTTGATAAGCTTGAACGTCAGATCCGCAAGCATAAAACAAGAGTAAACCGGAAGCTTCGTGAACAACAAGTTGATGCTAAATATTTCATCAATGCGGAAACGAATGATGACACTGATGTGAATGAAGAGGATATCGAACTTGTAAGAACAAAACGGTTCAATTTAAAGCCGATGGATACTGAGGAAGCTATTTTGCAAATGAACATGCTCGGCCATAACTTCTTTGTTTTTACGAACTCTGATACAAATAGAACAAATGTTGTCTACCGCAGAAAAGACGGCCGCTATGGATTAATTGAACCGAATGAGTAAAATTTATTATATAAAAAAAGTGCAGCCTACCTTGGCTGTACTTTTTTTACCTTCAAGCAAATAAAATGTAGACAAATGGGACGGGTTTATGGAAAGACTTTCACACAGCAAAAGTTGTACGCTTGGAAAAGCAGTGATAAAATTTAAAAGAAACTAAAATAATAAAATAAATTAAGGAGCGTTAAAGATGCTTGGACTTTTAAATAAAGTGTTTGATCCGAATAAACGCACTTTAGCTCGTTATGAAAAAATAGCTGAAAAAATAAATGCTCTCGGTCCAGATATGAGAAAGCTTTCTGATTTGGAATTGAGGTCAAAAACAGCTGAGTTTGCGGAACGGCTTGAAAAGGGAGAAACACTCGATGATCTGCTTGTGGAAGCCTATGCAGTTGTAAGAGAAGCCGCTCACAGAGTGCTCGGCCTGTATCCATATAAAGTACAGCTTATGGGAGCTATTGCCCTTCACGAAGGCAATATTGCGGAAATGAAGACAGGTGAAGGGAAAACATTAACCTCAACGATGCCTGTTTACTTAAATGCGTTGACGCGGAAAGGCGTTCACGTCGTTACCGTCAATGAATATTTGGCAAGCCGGGACGCAAAAGAAATGGGCAAAATTTTTGAATTTCTCGGCATGACTGTTGGTTTAAATTTAAACGGTATGTCAAAAGAGGAGAAAAAGGCTGCTTACGAAGCTGATATCACCTATTCAACAAATAACGAACTTGGGTTTGATTATTTGCGCGACAATATGGTTTTATACAAGGAACAAAAAGTGCAGCGCCCTCTGCATTTTGCGGTAATCGATGAGGTAGACTCCATTTTAATTGATGAAGCAAGAACTCCGCTTATTATTTCTGGACAAGCACAAAAATCCACCAAACTGTATATTCAGGCAAATGCTTTTGTCAGAACGCTTCAAAAGGATAAAGATTATACTTATGATGAAAAAACGAAATCCGTTCAACTTACAGAAGAAGGGATTGAAAAAGCGGAGCGTGCTTTCCATATTGATAATTTGTTCGATTTAAAAAACGTCACACTAAACCATCATATCAGCAATGCGCTGAAAGCCCACGTCGTCATGCATAAAGACGTTGATTATGTTGTTGAAGACGGACAAGTGATCATTGTAGACCAATTTACCGGACGGTTAATGAAAGGCCGCCGTTACAGCGACGGTTTGCATCAGGCAATCGAAGCGAAAGAAGGCCTTGAAATTCAAAATGAAAGCATGACGTTGGCAACGATCACGTTCCAAAACTATTTCCGAATGTATGAAAAGCTGGCGGGAATGACAGGTACTGCGAAAACAGAAGAAGAAGAATTTCGCAACATTTATAACATGCAGGTTATTACCATCCCGACAAACAAGCCGGTTATCCGCGAAGATCGTCCGGACCTCGTTTACCGTACAATGGAGGGGAAATTTAAAGCGGTTGTAGAAGACATCGTTCAGCGGCACATGATTGGTCAGCCTGTTCTAGTAGGTACAGTCGCGGTTGAAACATCTGAATTGCTTTCTAATATGCTTAAGAAGCGGGGAATTCCGCACAATGTGTTGAATGCAAAAAACCATGCAAAGGAAGCAGAAATTATTGAACAAGCCGGACAAAAGAATGCTGTGACGATCGCGACAAATATGGCCGGACGGGGAACGGATATAAAGCTCGGCGAAGGCGTAAAAGAGTTGGGTGGATTAGCTGTCATCGGCACAGAACGCCATGAATCCCGAAGAATTGACAATCAGCTGAGAGGACGTTCTGGACGTCAAGGAGACCCGGGTGTTACGCAGTTTTATTTGTCAATGGAAGATGAACTGATGCGCCGATTCGGTTCAGAAAGTATGATGAGCATGATGGATCGGCTTGGAATGGACGATTCCCAGCCGATTCAAAGCAAAATGATTACCCGTGCTGTGGAATCGGCGCAAAAACGGGTGGAAGGAAACAACTTTGATGCGCGGAAGCAGCTTCTTCAATATGATGATGTGCTCCGTCAGCAGCGTGAAATTATTTATAAACAAAGAGATGAAGTGCTTGAATCTGAAAATCTGCGAGAAAATGTTGAAGACATGATTCAACAAACGATTACCCGTGTTGTACAGTCATTTACGCCTGAAGAAGAGCTTCCGGAAGACTGGAACCTTGAAGGATTAGTCGACTGGGTAAAAGCAAATATTTTGGATGAAGCAGATGACTTTAATGTAAATGACCTTCGCGGAAAAGAATCGGATGAAATCATTGATATCATTTGGGAAAAAGCGAAGAAGCGTTATGATGAGAAAGAAGCTGCTTTTGGCGAGGAAAACATGCGTGAATTTGAACGAGTCATTGTACTCCGCGCCGTTGATACAAAATGGATGGATCACATCGATGCAATGGATCATCTTCGCCAAGGCATTCATTTACGTGCATACGGACAAACCGATCCGCTTCGTGAATATCAATTGGAAGGCTACACAATGTTTGAAAACATGATTGCGTCCATCCAAGAAGAGGTTACAAAATATATAATGAAAGCTGAAATTCAAAACAATTTGGAACGTCAGGAAGTGGCGGTCGGCGAAGCCGTGCAGCCGAAAGAAGGAGACGCCCAGACGAAAAAGAAACCAGTCAGAAAAGCAAAAGAGGTTGGCCGCAACGAGCCATGTCCGTGCGGAAGCGGCAAAAAATACAAACATTGTTGCGGAAGATAACGATTTTAAATAGAATGGGTGTGGCGAGATGTCAGTCTCGCCTGTCCCATAAATTTTTTAACTAATGTATAAGTGGACAAAGCGAATCTGCAAAAATATAGTATACTGTGCAAAAAATTTTTAGAGGTGATGGACTAATGGATTTAGTAGAAATTCGGAATGAACTGGAGAAAATGGCTAAACGATTAGCGGATTTTAGGGGGTCTCTTTGACTTAGAAGAGAAGGAAGCACGCATAAAAAAATTAGAGGAGCAAATGGCTGCGCCAAATTTTTGGGATGACCAGCAAGAAGCTCAGAAGGTAATTAATGAAGCAAACGCCTTAAAAGATCTTGTCGGAGAATTTAACCATTTAAATGAATCATATGAAAATCTTCAAGTAACTTACGAGCTTATTAAAGAAGAGCCGGATGATGATTTGCAAAGAGAGCTTGAATCCGAATTGAAAAAATTAACGAAGGAATTGAATAATTTTGAATTACAGCTTCTTTTAAATGAGCCTTACGATAAAAACAACGCGATTTTAGAGCTTCATCCGGGAGCAGGAGGGACGGAATCTCAGGACTGGGCATCTATGCTCCTGCGAATGTATACGAGATGGGCGGAAAAGAAAGGATTTAAAGTTGAAACGATCGATTATCTTCCGGGTGATGAAGCAGGAATAAAAAGTGTAACGCTGTTAATTAAAGGACACAATGCATACGGTTATTTAAAAGCGGAAAAAGGAGTCCATCGGTTAGTGCGCATTTCTCCTTTTGATGCATCAGGCCGCCGCCATACTTCCTTTGTTTCCTGCGAAGTGATGCCAGAATTTAATGATGAAATCGATATTGAAATTAGAAGCGAGGATTTGAAAATTGACACGTACCGTTCAAGCGGTGCGGGAGGGCAGCACGTAAATACGACCGACTCGGCGGTGCGGATTACACATTTGCCAACTGGAATTGTCGTGACATGCCAAACGGAGCGCTCTCAAATTAAAAACAGAGAACGAGCAATGAAAATGTTAAAATCTAAGCTATACCAATTAAAAATTGAAGAGCAGGAAAAAGAATTAGCGGAAATTCGAGGAGAGCAAAAGGAAATTGGCTGGGGTAGCCAAATCCGTTCTTATGTCTTCCATCCATATTCATTGGTGAAAGATCACCGGACAAATGTCGAAATCGGCAACGTTCAAGCTGTAATGGATGGGGAAATTGATGCATTTATTGATGCATATTTAAGAGCAAAATTGTCTTAAGGCTGTTATGAAAAGGATGATGACTCGTTTACAAAAGATGAGCGAATAGAAATGTGATGCGGAAAAATGACGAAGAAAAACTGCCCTAAATCCCATTTGATTAGAGAACTTGTGGGGCTGTCCAGAAAGGCAAAATCCATTGAAACGAAACATCATAAACATTGATATATCAACATTTCTAAAACATTAAAGGGGCGTCTATAAGGCGTAAAAACGACTTATTAGACACCCTTTTTCTTTTTTATCAATATTCAAGTTATTTTCACAGGATTGTCAAATGTTGGTCAATTTGTTTCAGATTGAAACCTCAATAATTAGGTTATAATATCTTCGAGACTAATTGGCGAAGGGGGATTTCGCAGTGAAAAAGTTCTTGATCTTAGTATTTGGTCTTTCACTCGTATTAGCTGCATGCGGGGGCGGCGGGAATGACCAAGAAAGCGGAACAAATGGCGGAACAGATCAAGCTGAGAATACTGCATCTGCAGAAGATCTGATAAAACAAAATTGTACAAGCTGCCATGGACAAAATCTTGAAGGTGCTTCCGGTCCGAGTTTACAGAAAGTTGGAAGCAAATATAGCAAAGATGAAATAAAAGATATTATTTTAAACGGCAAAGGCGCTATGCCAAAAGGTTTATTGAACGATAGCGAAGCAGATGTTGTCGCTGAGTGGCTTGCAGGACAAAAGTAACATAAGAAGCGAGGGGACATGATCACCCTCGCTTTTTTATGCTATAGAAAAAAATAGCAGATAATAGAAAATTTTGTAGTTTTTTTTACAAGAATTTTAAAAATTTTCCCTCGAAATATGATATTGAAACAAAAATGTAATATGAAAAAGTCTATTTTTGACGAAAAATGATGTTATAATGTTTTTTGTGGGAAGGATGTAAGATTTGTTTTCTGCTTCATAATTAATAGACGAATAGAAAATAACATTAGTTTCAAGTTATAAAAATTTTTTTGACTAAGTACTGAAATAATTCAATGACTTCAGGTGATAGCATGATCGAAATGAAGGATGTTTATAAAACCTATTCGAATGGTGTTTTGGCCATTAACGGTATTTCAATAAAAATCAATCAAGGCGAATTTGTATACATCGTAGGTCCTAGCGGTGCTGGAAAATCGACATTTATCAAATTGATGTATCGGGAAGAAAAGCCTACAAAAGGCAGTATTGTCATAAACGGTATACAACTAGAAAACCTAAAAGAAAAAGAAGTGCCGTATTTGCGGAGAAATATCGGGGTTGTCTTTCAAGATTTTAAATTATTGCCGAAATTGACTGTTTATGAGAATGTTGCCTTCGCATTGGAAGTGATCGGGGAAAATCCGAAGAACATTAAAAAGAAAGTATTAAATGTGCTTGATCTTGTGCAATTGAAGCATAAGGCCCGTTCCTTCCCTGACGAATTGTCTGGCGGTGAACAGCAGCGCGTATCAATTGCTAGATCCATAGTAAACAATCCGCCTGTTATAATAGCAGACGAGCCGACAGGGAATTTGGACCCTGAAACCTCTTGGGAGATTATGAGATTGCTAGAGGAAATCAACAATCGGGGCACAACGGTGTTAATGGCCACCCACAATAAAGTGATCGTGAACACGATTCGAAAGCGGGTTATCACGATTGAGGACGGCAAAATTGTACGCGATGAGGCGAGAGGGGAGTATGGTCTTTATGAATAAAACTCTCGGTCGTCATTTGCGGGAGGCGGTAAAAAGTCTTGGGCGAAACGCTTGGATGTCCATAGCCTCTATATCAGCCGTAACAGTGACCCTTCTTTTGGTCGGCACGTTTTTGGTTATTATGATGAATTTAAATAATATTGCCAGCAACATTGAAGAAGATGTTGAAATAACCGTGCTAATTGACAGGACAGCAGATCAAAACGCTCAAAACCAACTTGAATCGAAATTGAAAAATCTAGAAAAAGTAGAGAATGTCCAATTTTCTTCCAAAGACCAGGAGCTGGAAAAATTAATTAAAAGCTTCGGTGAAAAAGGAGAGTCATTCAAGCTATTTGAACAGGATAATCCTTTAAACGATGTTTTTATCGTCAAAACGAAAGTTCCCGAAGATACTCCAGTTGTAGCGGAAGAAATTAAAAAAATGCGCTATGTCGAAAATGTTCAATATGGAGAAGAAACTGTGAAAAAATTGTTTGAAGTTGTCAATGTTTCAAGAAATATCGGCATAGTCTTGATTATCGGGCTTGTGTTTACTGCGATGTTTTTAATCTCAAACACTATAAAAATCACTATATTTGCCCGCAGACGAGAAATAGAAATTATGAAACTTGTTGGTGCAACAAACTGGTTTATACGCTGGCCGTTCTTTTTAGAAGGTTTGTTTTTAGGAGCGCTGGGGGCTGTCATACCAATTACAGTTTTAGTTGTCAGCTACAATAGCTTAGTAAATATTGCCGTTCCTTATATTCAAGGTTCTTTTGTTGAGTTGTTGCCATTTTCTCCTTTTGTTTTTCAAATATCGGCTATCTTATTGTTAATCGGCGTCTTAATCGGCATATGGGGAAGCTTAATGTCTGTTCGAAAGTTTTTGAAAGTGTAGTTTGTCTTAGGCAGCTCTTGCCATACCAGATCGAATTGATTGAAAACATGAATTAAGAGGAGGAACCGGATTGTGAAAAAGAGAATAGTGACATTAAGTCTTACAGCTATATTGGGGACAAGCGGGGTATTTGTACCGCTGAGCAAAAGCGCTTATGCGTCATCCTTTGAGGAGAAAAAAGCAAGAATTCAAAATGAGCGGTCCAATGTTCAGTCGAATATAGAAAGCAAGAAAAGTGAAGTAAAAGAATTAGAGACAAAACAAAATCAACTTAATCAAGAGATTAAAAAGTTAGATGAAAAATTGCTGGATACTGGTGAAAAAATCGAAGAGAAAGAGAATGAAATCAAGAAAACTAAAGCTGAAATTGAACAGTTGAAAAAACAAATTGCTGAAGTAAAAAAACGGATTGAAAAGCGGAATGAACTGTTAAAAGAACGGGCAAAATCCTTGCAGGAAGCAGGAGGAACAATCAGCTATCTCGACGTTATCTTAGGTGCGAAAAGCTTCAATGATTTTGTAACTCGTATAAGCGCTGTTACAACGATCGTTGATGCGGATCAAAAAATTATTGAAGAGCATGAAAGAGATATGAAACTGAAAGAGGAAGCGGAGGCTAAATTAAACAAGCAGCTGTCCTCTTTGGAAGAAGCTTTATCTGAATTGGCTTCATTGAAACAAGAGCTAGATAAGCAAATTGATGAAAAAGATAAATTGTTGGGGCAATTGGAAGCGGAACATGGCCAGGCAATGGATCAATTAGAAGATTTGGTACATCAAGATGCTATGCTGGCAAAGCAGCAAAAAATGATTGAACAACAGCAGCAAGAATATTTAAAAAGACTAGAAGAAGAAAAGGCTAGACAGGCTCAAGCTTCACAATCTGCTTCTAAATCAAGTGATAAAACTGTTGCTTCAAGCGATAAAGCTGCTGCTTCAAGCGATGGCGGATCTTCACCAGAACCATCTGTATCATCAGCTGCAGGAAGCGGATCTTTTATCTGGCCGGCTTCAGGTGTTCTTACCTCTAAAATGGGTATGAGATGGGGCAGATTCCATGCAGGAATTGATATTGCGAAACGGGGAACGGTTCCAGTTTACGCTTCTGCTGGCGGCACGGTTAGTTATGCTGGACAAATGAGCGGCTACGGCAATGTGATTATGATCATCCATAATATTAACGGTAAAACGTATACTACACTTTACGGGCATTTGAGAAGCATTAACGTTTCAAGTGGTCAAAAAGTGAGCCAAGGTCAGTTTATTGGATATATGGGAAATACAGGAAGATCAACAGGGCAGCACTTGCATTTTGAAGTACATAACGGAACATGGCGAGGCAAATCCAGCGCGATCAATCCTTTAAGCGTTCTTCCATAAAATTTATTAACAATGCACAATAAGCTCTTAAGGGAAGAAGAGTTTGTTGTGCATTGTTATTTTTTTATAAATTGCAAAACAGTTTTCTTCTGATCGTGTTTCATCGATGCAAAAAATAGAGGAAACGGGAGATTACATAAAGCTTCAATGGATTGATTTTCACAATAATTCTTTTTCATGTAGTGATAGATAATTACAAAAAATATAGTTACTCCTCCCGTATGATTATGCCGGTGTAGGCAGTTTGCTTGACTAAAAGAAAAGGAAAGCGTTTTTATGAGAACAAAACACCTTACCCATTATCAAAGCAAAGATGATCGTTAGCTGATTTTTCTATTTTCTTGATGGAACCTGGCTAGAAGCGGTCAAATTCTTGTCAAAGGGCGGTATATTAAGTTTTTTTGAATTGCTTTTCCTTTTCCTGTAATCCGCACATGATTTGTACAAGCTTTGCATACGCTATAAATAATTCGGATTGTTGGAAAGGAAGGCAAAAACATATGAAACAAATAATAAAATTGATTACAGTGTTTTGGATAGTGACCAGTTCCATCGTCGTTTTGGATGTGCACGGTCATGCTGAAAATAATGAATCGCTGGAAAATAAAACAATTGCTGCATCTGCGCAAAGTTCAGATGAAACCATTCCAGGATTGGAGAAATTTATAAACACGTATGAATTAATTTCTGAAAAATATGTCCATCCAGTCGACAAAAAACGTCTCCTAGAAGGTGCCATTCAAGGGATGCTATCTTCTTTAGGCGATCCATACTCAGTCTATATGGATAAGGAAACTGTTAGACAATTTACAGAGTCCCTTGATTCTTCATTTGAAGGAATCGGTGCCGAAATCGGTATGAACAACGGCAAAATAACCATTATTTCACCATTTAAAAATTCGCCGGCGGAAAAAGCGGGCTTAAAGCCAAATGATGAAATTGTGAAAATTGATGGTAAAACAGTTTCCAGTTCAGATCTTCATGATGCAGTACTGAAAATCAGAGGAGAAAAAGGAACAACCGTCAAACTTACGATACGCCGCCCTGGAAGTAAAGATTTATTGTTTTTTGAAGTAAAGCGGGATGAGATTCCGATTGAAACAGTGTTCAGCTCCGAAATCAATAAAAATGGCAAGCGGTTAGGCGTCTTGCATATTACTTCATTTTCTGAAAGGACAGCTGATGACTTTAAACAAAAGCTAAAAATGTTAGAAAAAAAGAAAATTAACGGTTTAGTCATCGATGTTCGCGGCAATCCGGGGGGATATTTGCAGGCTGTAGAGCAAATTTTGCAGCAGCTCGTCCCTAATCATGCACCATATATTCAAATAGAAAAGAGAGACGGAAAAAGGGAGATGTATTATTCAACATTAAAAGAAAAGAAGCATTATCCTATTGCAGTCTTAATTGACAACGGCAGCGCATCTGCTTCGGAAATTTTGGCAGCTGCGTTGAAAGAAGCAGGAGGGTATGCCATTGTCGGCGAAAAATCCTTTGGAAAGGGAACAGTTCAGCAAACAATACCGCTGGATGATGGAAGCAACATAAAGCTGACGTTATACAAATGGTTGACTCCTAAAGGAAATTGGATTCATGAAAAAGGTGTGGAACCAACGGTAAAAATATCGCAGCCGGATTATTTTAAAGCTGGACCGCTCGATATTTTACAGCCATTAAAAAAAGAGATGAATAATGAACAAGTTCGCATTGCACAAATATTATTATCAGGATTAGGTTATGATCCTGGGAGAAAAGACGGTTATTTCAGTGCAGAAACCGAGCTGGCTGTAAAGGCGTTTCAAAAAATGAACGGTTTATCCGTGACGGGGAAGTTGGATCAAAAAACAGCTATAAAAATGAATGAATTGATCACAAAAGAAACTCGTTCAAAACAAAATGACTTGCAGCTGCAAACTGCCATTTCACTATTAGCACGATCTTCTTAAGTATTGAAAAAATACGGCAGCTTTTCTGTTGCATTTTGTTTAAGGGGCTGTCTAATAAGTCGTTTTTACGGCTTATTGACGCCCCTTTAATGTTTTAGAAACGTTGATATATCGATGTTTATGATTTTTTGTTTTCAATAGGGATTTCACTTTATGGACAGCCTCTAAATGAGATTTCGCTTCCTTGTGCAGGCTTTTCAGTTGAGAAAATTTCTGCTTTCATATCGTAGTGAAATTTACAATTATTTATGCATACAGAGGATGGACGCAGCTTTATGACAATAAGGCTGCGTTTTCTTTTAAATCATCGGGAAGTGACAGAGCGGCATTGTTAAGTGGCTGTTTCCTTGCTCAATTTTTTGATCAATTTGCTGCAAGTCTGATTCATTCAGCTTTTTAGAAAAAAGCGGTATGAAGCCAAAAAAGCCGCCGCTCCATGAATTTGGTCAATCGGCCTTTTTACCTATTTCCAGTTTTTTATATGACGTTCTAGCTTCTTTTTTAAAAGATTTGATAAAATAGAGGAAAGTCTCATATGATTCGTAAAAGGGGTGGGCCGTTTGGTTGGACAATGGCTTTTAGAATTGCTTTTCAGCATAGGCCGTTTTTTCTTGCATCCGCTTTTGTATTTCTTTCTCATTTTTTCCTTTTTAAATGGATATTGGCGGGTTAGAAGAGAACGAAAATCTTTTCATGTGCGCGTATATGATGTGTTTGACGATATTCGTTTTACTTATACGAAGGGAATTATCGCTGGCCTGGTCCTTTCTGTTCTTTTCATGCTTCTAGGACTGTGGATTCCATTTGGAACACTCGTTTTATTGACTATTTGGCTGCTGGCTGTTAGTTTAACTTTTCAGCCGCGTTTTTTGTCATCAACGATCTCATTGGGCGGAACGATTTTTTTAACAGCTTTATTAAATGGAATGGCAGATCAATCTCCTTGGATCGATGAATTTTTTGTGAGCCTTGATAAAACAAACTACAGTGTCTTGTCGCTATTTTTGAGCTTTTTGCTTATTTGTGAAGGGATTCTCATCTATCGAACAGCACATTACCATACATCCCCATTTATCATAAAAAGCAAGAGAGGATTGCCGATTGGGAATCATGTAGCGAACAGAACATGGATGATTCCGTTAATGCTTTTAGTTCCAGGCGGTTCATTGGAATCTCCTTTTTCTTGGTGGCCAATTATTTCTTTAAATGGTGAACCATTTATGCTCGTGATGATTCCGTATTTTGTCGGTTTTTATCAAAGAATTCAAGGGTCTTTGCCAAAGGAAAGCATTCAAGTAACAGGCCGGCGCATTTCGATTCTTGGAATCATTTCTCTTGTTGTTGCTGCTGCTTCGTTGTGGGCTCCATTTCTGTCGTTTGTTGCCACGGCTCTAGCATTGATAGGAAAGGGATTAATAACTGTAAAACAAAGGATGAATGATAATTCGGCCGCTTTTTATTTCTCGAAACAAGATTATGGACTGGTCGTATTAGGCACGCTTCCTCAATCCCCGGGAGAGAAAATGGGAATAAAAGCGGGAGAAGTTATAACAAAGGTGAATGGAAAAAATGTAAAAACAACGTACGAATTTTACGAAGCGCTGCAGATCAGCAGGACGCATTGTAAGTTGGAGGTACTAGGGCATAACAAAGAAATCCGTTTTGTCCAACGCGCCTTATACGAAGGGGAGCATCATGAACTCGGCTTGCTCTTTGTGCAAGATGAGAAATGGAAGTCAGAAGCCTCTTAACCGGTGTGAATGGTAAATAATCAACAGGAATAGCGACACAATTTTTAGGAATAGGCCATAATTCTTCGGAATGAGTTTCATTTTTTTTCCGGAACGATAAAGGTATATTTTCTCTATCACATCAAACCACTTAGTCAATGATGATTGGCTAAGTGGTTTTTTACGTCAAAAAATGTTATAGCTAGCAGAATTAGGCTCGAGAAATTATTGTGCAAAGGAACTGACATTGTTCAATGATATTTGAAGCCTTTCAGTAAATATGTCTAATCATGAAAATAGCCGCGGCTAGAAAAAACTCTAGCTAAACATTGCAAGCACCTTCAATGGTTTAAAATATCATTTATCAAGTACTCTGCATCGGCGCCCACCCCTCCGATAAGAGCGGAGCCTCTCCGATATTGCCAAGGCAATCCTAAGAAGTACAATCCTTTCACTGGAGTAACCCCTCTTTGGTGAACGGGCTTTCCTCTATGATCTAAAACATTAGGAATTTGTATCCAGCTGTAATCAAAATAAAATCCGGTTGCCCAAATGACATTTTGAACTTGAATTTGACTGTTATCTGCAAAAGAGATAACATCTCCTGAAACACTCTCTGTTTTAGGCTTCATTTTTATTTTGCCTTCTTGTAGTAAATGTTTCAGCTCTTTACCGAAAATAGGATCGCTTTGTTTACTGATCAACCTGCCTAACGGGCTATTGATATGGACGTCTAATAAACCTATTTTTTGAAACCACCAGAAAATACTTTTCCCCATAATTTCAAGTGGAAGGAACCTTATTTTATGACCTACTGATAAATAAACTTCTCTGTCTTCGGACAATTCAACTGCAATTTGCGCTCCAGAATTTCCTGCACCGACTACTAAAACAGAGCCATCTTGCAATTGAGATGGATTCAAATAGCCGGATGTATGCACTTGATACACTTGATCGTATAAGCTTTCGGCAAATGGTGGAAGATATGGCTTTTGAAAAGGCCCCGTTGCTATAACCACTTTATTTGCCATATATCTCCTATGATTGGTTGTCACTTTAAAAATCTCATTTTCTTTTTGAAGAGAAATGACTTCTGTATTCAGATGAATAGGTAATTCGAATTTTTGAGCATAATCCTCTAAATAATCGGCTATTTCATCCTTAGTTGGATATCCGTTCGGGTCACCCTTTAAGACCATTCCTGGCAAGGAGCTAAACGATCGAGGGGTAAAAAGTACTAAGGAATCGTAACGATTTCTCCAAACATCTCCGATTCGATTTTCCTTTCCGACAATGGCAAATAATATATCATGTTGCTTTAGATAATATCCCATCGCTAATCCTGCTTGGCCAGCACCGATTACAAGAACATCAACATTTTGTTCCATTTCAATCAACTCCGAAAAAAGCTATACTTTCATTTTTCCATGATGGATTTGAGAGGTTTCAATTTGAATGGTTGTATGCAAAATCTTAAATTTTTCTTCAATCATGTGAATGGCAGCTTGTAACACCTTTTGACTGTCTTGATGATCTTCAATTAAAATATGGCAGCTTAGTGAATCCAAACCTGATGTAATCGTCCAAATATGCAGGTCGTGAACATCCTTCACACCTTCGATGCTTTTTAAGGATTTCTTCACTTCATTTTGATCAATGGTAACGGGCGTTCCTTCCATCAAAATGTGTATGCTATGCTTCATAACTCCCCAAGCGCCTTTTAATATTAATAAAGCAACTAAAATGGAAATAATAGGGTCTGCTATATACCAGCCAAAGAGCCACATGATGAGTCCTGCAGCAATGGCTCCAACAGAGCCTAAAGCATCGCCGATAACGTGAAGATAAGCGCTGCGAACATTGACATTATGTTTCACATCACCTTTTCTCATTAACACCCAGGCGCTTAAAAGATTAGCAAAAAGACCAATAGACGCAATCAACATCATCGAGCCGCTTGCTACAGTCGGCGGATTGAAAAAACGCTGAACAGCTTCCCAAATGATAAATCCAGCGATAACAAATAAGGTAACTCCATTAAACAAAGCGGCTAAAATTTCAAAACGATAAAAGCCATACGTTTTATTTGGGGAGGCTGGTTTGGCCGCAAACCATATAGCAATTAGGCTAAGAGCAAGCGAACTGGCGTCACTAAGCATATGTCCAGAGTCAGAAAGAAGGGCCAGACTGTTTGTCATTAACCCCCCGAAAAACTCTAACAGCAAAATTCCAACAGTAATGAGCAATGCAATTATAAGTCCTTTTTTATTGTTTTCCCTGTTAAAGTCGTGATGGTCGTGAGAGTGGTGATGGCTGTTCATGGTCAAATGCCTCCTTACTGATGTTCAGAATGATCAATGGCTTGTTTTAATAATGAAAAAACGTGTTCGTCATTACAGGAGTAAATCAGTGTTTTTCCTTCACGGCGATACTTAATAAGTCTAAGATTTCGCAATATACTAAGCTGATGGGAAACTGCTGATTGAGACATTTCCAACACTTCGGCAATATGATTTACGCTGCACTCTTCTTGTGATAACAAATAAAGAATTTTAATTCGTGTAGGATCGGCTAACACCTTAAATATTTGCGATATATGTTCAATTGTTTCAGGTTTTAAGAAAGAATGATCTTCCGTCTTCATTCATAATTCCCTCGTTCTTTTTATTATATATGAACATATGTTCATATTTTATTGTATTTTGCATTCTGTTTTTTGTCAAGTTTAGGAAATCTGTTTAACAGTACATAATGAGGAGGGAACCTTTCAGATTGGAAATACGGTCAACTAGTTCTGAGGCATTTTCAGTGGGCCAAGAAATCTAAGAGCTCTTTAAAAGTGACATTAGCAATGAGATAATTGAAGCAGTTTTTAAAAGATGATTGGTTCAAAGTAGATTGCAGCTGGAGAGAATGTTCTAAATTGATCGTATAAAGACATTTCAGTACTTGCGAGCAATCATTGAGAAGTCGATTCATTTATCTTTTTGAGAAGCTGCCAAGCATGGAAATTGAGCATCTCAATATGTTTATTTAATTATTGACTAGCAGAAGATAACCTCTCGTTCTTGAACAGCCTTGCCTAAACGTTAACTTGGTTAATTCACGCTGTCGGCTAGCCTTCATACAGGAACGGGTGAAATCGGGCATGAATAGAAGCTTCTGCCTGATCAAAAAATGTCGGAAAAGGGCATACTTTGTCCAGTTTATCCGTAAGGAATCCTTCTTATGTTAGACAGTATGTTTTTTACAGTCTACATAAGAGGGATCATATCAAATGAAACCTGAAGGACCTTTGTGTCAGCAGATCTAATTTTACAAGAACAAGCCGCCGATGGCGCCCGTTAAGACGATGATCCATGGAGCTATCCTCCAATAAGCGAGCATACTGAATAAAATAGCAGCAAAAGCAAAATCAATCGGACGATTAATGGAGCTTATCCAGATCGGATCATAAAAAGCGGCAATTAAAATTCCGACGACAGCAGCTTGTATGCCCATTAACGCACCATTAATCTTTGAATTGCTTCGAAGCTTTCCCCAAAACGGTAATGTACCAAAAATGAGCAGAATTGCCGGAAGAAAGATGGCACAAGTTGCAACGAATCCCCCAGCCCATCCATTCATGACCGCTCCAATATAAGAAGCAAATGTAAACAAAGGACCAGGAACTGCCTGTGCTGCTCCGTAACCTGCCAAAAATTCTTTTTCTGTCAACATTCCTGTTGGAACAAATTCCTGTTCAAGCAGCGGGAGCACCACATGTCCGCCCCCAAATACGAGAGATCCAGAGCGGTAAAAGCTGTCGAACAAGCCGATCCAGTAAGAAGAAGTCCACGCTTTTAATAAAGGAAGGAAAAGGAGAAGCCCGAAAAATAACAATAAACAGCTTGCGGCAAATCGTGTTGAAATCGGCACCTGCAACGAAAACGAAGTCTGGGTGTCTTCTTCTACTTTTGTATATAATAAAAATCCAATAAAAGCTGCTAGCAACATGACGACAACTTGGGAAAAAGCATGTTGCCATAATAAAGTAACGACTAGCGCGCCTAATGCGATGGCTTTTCTCCCTCGGTCAGGGGCTAGTTTTTGTGCCATTCCAATAACAGCATGGGCGACTACAACAGCAGCAACAATCTTTAAGCCGTGAATCCAGCCGGCATCGACAATATGTAACTCTTTAAGAATAAGAGCAAAGATCATCAGTGCGATTGCAGACGGAAACGTAAAGCCGATAAAGGCGCAAAGTCCGCCTAATATTCCTCCCCGCATGAGACCGATGCCGATCCCGGCTTGGCTGCTGGCAGGTCCGGGTAAAAAATGGCATAAAGCAACCAAATCTGCATAGCTCTTTTCATCCAACCATTTTCTTCTCCGAATATATTCTTCATGAAAATATCCTAAATGGGCGATTGGCCCCCCAAATGAGGTCAATCCAAGCTTTGTGGAAATGGCAAATATCTCGAACAGCGTTTTCCATTTTGATCCCTTCATGTTATCCTCGACCTTCATTATGTATTTCTTTAAAAAGCTCGTACGCTTTCGTCCGGGCTTCTTTCAGAACGGCTTTCCCTTTCTGTGTAGTTGTATAATATTTTCGTATTTTTCCTTCTACATTTTGTTCTGTTTTTTCCAACAGTCCGTCCTTTTCCATTGCGTGGAGAATCGGATAAAGAGTCCCTGCACTTATGTTGTAGCCATGACTTTTCAGTTCCTCAAGCATCCACAAGCCGAATATAGGATGTTCGCTTGCATGATGTAAAATATGAATATGTATAAAACCGAGAAAAAGCTTGCGCAACACTTTATCTTCCATTTTTCAACACCCCATTTTGAGAATCGATATCGAATTTCGATAACATTAATATTGTAAGGTTATTCATATGTACATGTCAAAATTATATTTACGAAAATATTTGACAATTGAATTGCCTTTTCATAAAATGGACATATAAAATATGAACACTTATTCATATAAACACATATACTGTATACTGCAATGTGTACTCTATTTCATTGGAGGATTAGAGAATGATTCAGTATCGGGTAAAGGGATTGTCTTGTGCAAATTGCGCAAAGAATCTGGAAGAGGAAATCCAAAAGCTTGAATATGGGGAAAATGCAAAATTAAATTTTCAATCTAGCAAACTGTATGTCAATGAAGAAATTAATATTGCTAAAGTCAAAAAAATTTTAGCATCGGATGGGGCCTATATTGAGGAAGAAAATAAACATGAAGATACACATTCTTATTTATTGTGGCTCGTTTTGCTCTCGGTTTTAGCTTTTATAGCTGCTGTTGTGTTCGAAAAAACATTATCACCATCCGCCGCTGTTACAATGTATATAATTGCTACGGTGATCAGCGGATATAAAACATTTTTGAAAGGGGCCAAAAACCTCGTTCGATTGAAATTTAACATTGACACCCTTATGACAATTGCTTTGATTGGGGCTTTTGGCATTGGAGAGTGGAAGGAAGGTGCTGTTGTTGCCATTTTATTTGGAGTGAACGAATATTTAGAGGGCTTGGGAATGGAAAAGGCCCGTCGTTCTATCGAATCGCTTTTAGAAGTTGCGCCGAATGAAGCTACGATTGTTATAAATGGCCAGGAAAAGAAAGTTTCCATTCATGACATCAAGGCAGGGGATATTGTTCTTGTCAAAGCCGGTGAAAAAATTCCATCGGATGGGATAGTGGTGGAAGGGAAAAGCTCAGTTAATGAAGCGGCCATTACTGGAGAATCTCTCCCTGTTGAAAAGGAAGCAAAAGATGAAGTGTTTGGCGGAAGCATTAATAATGAAGGAATTTTGAAAGTTCGGATAACAAAGCCTTACGAAGAATCGTCTCTAGCGAAAATTTTGCATTTAGTTGAAGAAGCGCAGGAAACAAAAACGCCGACTGAGCAATTCATTAATAAGTTTGCGAAATATTATACTCCTTTGATCATGCTTATCTCTCTTGTCGTTATTTTTATTCCGCCGCTTTTCTTAGGAGTTGATTGGAGAACATCTTTATATCAAGGATTGGCAGTGTTAATTGTCGGCTGTCCATGTGCATTAGTTTTATCCTCTCCCATTGCTATCGTTTCAGGAATCACGAGAAATGCACGCAAAGGCATTCTTGTAAAAGGCGGGGTTTATTTAGAGCAATTAGGGAAAATTGGAATAATAGCTTTTGATAAAACAGGAACACTGACAAAAGGGGAGCCTTATGTAGAGAAGTTTGTAGAATATGATCCTTCTTTTTGGAGCATCATCGGATCAATTGAAAAATCCTCTACTCATCCGACCGCTAAAGCCATTATGAAAAAAATAGATGAGTTAAACGTATCCCTTTTGGAGGCTCGCTCCGTTGTTGCAACATCAGGTGAGGGAATAAAAGCGGAGATAGACGGGAAGGAATACCGTGTCGGCAATGAAAAAACGATTCAACATCTTTCGCTCAGCGAAAATGTAAAGGAAGACATAAAGGCCTTTAAACAGGAAGGACTAACAATCGTTTTGGCTTCAGATGACAAAAACGTTCTCGGTATGGTCGGTATAGCGGATGAAATTCGACAGGAAAGCAGCCAGGTGATCCGCATGCTTCACCGAACAGGTGTGAAGAGGACTGTCATGTTGACAGGAGACCACGAAAAAACTGCTGAAAAAGTGGCGAAAAAGGTTGGTTTAAGTGAATATTTTGCAAACCTTCTGCCGGAAGAAAAGGTGGAAAAGGTAAAAGAACTGTCTCTCTCAGGAAAAACGGCAATGATCGGAGATGGTATTAATGATGCGCCTGCGCTCGCAGCTGCTGATTTAGGCATTGCAATGGGAAAAGGAACAGACAGCGCAATTGAAACGGCTGATATCGTTTTAATGCAAGATCATTTAGGAAAGCTGCCTGAAGCTATTTCAACCGCCAAAAAAGTGAACAGAATTATCAAGTTAAACATCGGGATTGCTCTAGGTTTAAAAGCCGCTGCACTGCTGCTGACGATTCCAGGCTGGCTTACGCTTTGGATAGCCATTCTGTCGGATATGGGGGCGACTGTTTTAGTGACCCTCATTAGTTTAACGATTTTATGGGAACGAAATAAAAAACTTCTAAATGAGGCTTTCAGCTAATGGCTGATCGCCTTTTTTTCTTGCATTTTTTAATATTTCTCTTCCATAAACATATAACATTTATTATAATCTTATTAATTTGACAACCTGCCGCTAATGAAAAATTGGACATAACATTATGGACAAAATCATGGGAGGAATTGTGCATGCTTTTAGGTGCAATTGAAGCGGGCGGAACAAAATTTGTCTGTGGAATTGGAGATGAAAACGGAAATATCATCGAGCGGACTTCTTTTCCGACGACAACGCCTGATGAAGTGCTTGAACAAGTCGTCAAATTTTTTCGGGATAAAGATATTAAAGCGCTTGGAATTGGCTCATTCGGTCCGATTGATTTAGATCGCACAAGCGAAACATTCGGATACATAACATCTACTCCGAAGCTACAGTGGGCGAATATAAATCTTGTCGGAGCGATAAAAAAAGAATTCCCTATTCCAATTGGCTTTGATACCGACGTCAATGCAGCAGCGCTGGGGGAAATGAAATGGGGGGCTGCGAAAGGTCTGAATAGCTGCATTTATATGACGATCGGTACCGGGATCGGAGTCGGTGCCATCTCTGAAGGACATCTAGTACACGGGCTAATCCATCCGGAAATGGGGCATATGCTTGTTCGGCGCCATCCTGAAGATTCGTTTGCCGGCAATTGTCCGTATCACAAAGATTGTTTGGAAGGAATGGCATCCGGTCCAGCAATAGAAAAACGCTGGGGAAAAAAGGGGCAAGAATTAGAAAAAAATGAGAAAGTATGGGAGTTGGAAGCGTACTATATTGCACAAGGAATTGCCAATCTTATACTCGTTTTATCGCCTAAAAAAATAATAATTGGCGGCGGAGTCGCCAAACAAAAGCAATTGTTCCCCCTTATACATCAAAATGTTCAAGCTTTATTAAACGGTTATGTTCGCCATGAAGTGGTGCTAGAAAACATTGCAGATTATATTGTTCCGCCCGGATTAGGGGATAATGCGGGACTTTGCGGAGCAATCGGTTTAGCATATGAGGCGTTTTTGGAGAATAATCAAAAATAAAGCTCAAGAACATTTATCGGCAAATAATCGTTACAGATAATCCAAGTCATAAAATAAAATCAGGCATACAAAAAATGTGTACAAGAAAAGGAAACTTTCAAGAATGCAGTTAAGAACCAAAAAGAATTAGATAAAGCTAAAACTAATGCTAAAGAGAATTGATCCAAGATATTGCTCGGTGACCTAACAGCTCTTTATGTTACAGATGAGATGATTAAGTTTAGGTGGCTGGAATCATTCATTTTTTGATAAGTGGAGTTCAGGAGTATTGCAATGTATATGCTGAAACAAAACGAATATTGAAAAATATTTTTTAATCTTTAAATAATTATTAAACATCTCTACATTTAGAGGGAGAATCAATTAAATTATATATCTTAAAAAAGACAAATTAGACTTAGGGATTTAGAAATTTATTTATTATTTAAAAACAGTATGTCTATGGGATATCTTATTATCGGGGATTAAGAAGACCTTTATAAATACATGAATGAAGAGGATATTCAACAATTTCAAAATGTAATAAAAATCTATGTATTGTCAGATGAACAGTTAAATGAAGAAGATGCAGATATTTTTAGAGAGTTTGCAATGGATTTAGTTGATGGTAAAGATTTTTGTGCATTAATACTGGATTTTCATGTAAATGGAGAATTGTTTGAAAATCTACCACTAGATCTTAAGGTGGAAGATTATCAAAAAATATTACATGCAGTAAATTCTGAATACGATATTTCATATGTAAATTTAGATCATTTGTTTTATCTATCTCAAGATTAAGAAAGAGTATCCAATAGTGAAAAAAGGCGACTATTGGATGCTTTTTTATATGCTTAGGGTAGTCTTAGGGGGTGACCGTAAGAAAAAAGTAAATATAGTATAAAAGTTGCTTTAATAAATGCGAATTTTTTAGCCTATGAGCTTCATTATTGCATTTAAATATAATCATAAAGCTATTTCTTTTCGTTTATTTTGTCTTCATCGATTTCAACTATTTCCCCTGTTTCCTAGGTTTTCTGACCGCTATACATCGCATTATTTTTTATTCTTTGCATTGGCTTATTTTTCCCTTCTCTTTTGTGGTTTTGCTTGAAAGCTTTTTGAGGGCTTCAATATAATAAATGTATAACCGTTGACGAAGAGAGGTTTTTTTATGATCAAGCTTGTGTTTGCCGCATTCGCCCCTTTTTTGCTTGTCTTATTTTTCACAAGAGTTACATATAGTCATGTCGTTGGGACATTGTTGACGGCTGGTTTATTAATTGCCTCTTATTTTGCAGGTCATATGGATACTATTTATATCGCCATTTTGGATGTAGCCAGCTTAGCAGCTGGTTTTATCGCTGCCAGAAGCATGAAAAAGGATAAGAAAACATCTACTTAAACCTGTTCAACACGATTGACAGGTTTTTATTGTCTATGAAAATCAAACGTCAGTTCGTATTTTTGGTGATTCAGCCTGATTATATGTTAAAATAAAATATAAGTTTCTGAATTGGAGGATGTTCCATGGATCGGTTTGAATTAGTTTCAAATTACCAGCCTCAAGGAGATCAGCCGAAAGCTATCAAAGAGCTGGTGGAGGGAATCAGGCAAGGAAAAAAACATCAGACATTGTTAGGTGCAACTGGAACTGGCAAAACGTTTACGATATCCAATGTGATTAAAGAAGTGAACAAACCGACGCTGGTCATTGCCCATAATAAAACGCTTGCCGGACAGCTGTATAGCGAGTTTAAAGAATTTTTCCCGAACAATGCAGTTGAATATTTTGTCAGCTATTATGACTATTATCAGCCGGAAGCGTATGTTCCGCAAACAGATACGTATATTGAAAAAGATGCGAGCATTAATGATGAAATTGATAAATTAAGACATTCGGCCACCTCTGCATTGTTTGAACGGAAAGATGTTATTATTATCGCAAGCGTTTCTTGCATATATGGTTTAGGTTCGCCAGAAGAATATCGTGAGCTGGTCGTAAGTCTTCGTACAGGAATGGAAATCGAGCGCAATGACTTGCTGCGCCGTTTAGTGGATGTGCAGTATGAAAGAAATGATGTAGATTTTCGCAGGGGAACTTTTCGCGTGCGCGGGGATGTAGTGGAAATTTTCCCTGCTTCGCGCGATGAACATTGTATCCGCGTGGAATTTTTCGGAGATGAAATCGACCGCATCCGTGAAGTTGATGCTCTGACAGGCGAAATTATTGGAGAGCGGGAGCATGTAGCGATTTTCCCGGCATCACACTTTGTGACAAGAGAAGAAAAAATGAAAATTGCCATTGCTAATATTGAAAAGGAGCTTGAGGAACGGCTGCATGAACTGCGGGAGAATGGAAAGCTTTTGGAAGCGCAACGGCTCGAGCAACGGACAAGATATGATTTAGAAATGATGCGGGAGATGGGCTTTTGCTCCGGGATTGAAAACTACTCCCGTCATCTTACATTAAGACCGCCCGGTTCGACTCCTTATACGCTTTTAGATTATTTTGGAGATGATTTTTTGATCGTCATTGACGAGTCGCATGTGACGATTCCGCAAATCCGCGGGATGTACAACGGCGACCAGGCGAGAAAACAAGTGCTTGTCGATCATGGATTCCGTTTGCCTTCAGCACTTGACAACCGTCCGTTAAAATTTGAGGAATTTGAAAAGCATATGAAACATGTCATTTATGTTTCTGCCACCCCTGGGCCGTATGAGCTGGAGCATACGCCGGTTGTTGTTGAACAGATTATCCGCCCGACTGGACTTTTAGATCCAACCATTGACGTCCGACCTGTTGAAGGGCAAATAGACGATTTAATCGGCGAAATTCAAAAGCGGGTTAAAAGGAATGAGCGGGTGCTTGTGACCACATTAACGAAAAAAATGGCGGAAGATTTAACGGATTATTTGCGGGAAATCGGGATTAAGGTGACATATCTCCATTCCGAAATTAAAACGCTCGAGCGCATTGAAATTATCCGCGACCTGCGCCTTGGCAAACATGAAGTGTTGGTCGGGATCAATTTGCTCAGGGAAGGGCTTGATATTCCGGAGGTCTCTCTCGTTGCAATTTTAGATGCAGATAAAGAAGGATTTCTCCGTTCGGAACGTTCTCTTATTCAAACAATCGGACGGGCGGCTCGGAACGCAAACGGGCATGTCATTATGTATGCTGATACAATCACAAAATCGATGGAAATCGCCATAAACGAAACAAAACGGCGTCGTGCGATTCAAGAGGAATATAACCGTCAACATGGCATTACGCCAAAAACGATTCAAAAAGATATTCGCGATGTAATTAGGGCGACATATGCAGCGGAAGATGAAGCAGAATATAAAACGGAAAAGGCTGTGAAGCTGAACAAAATGTCGAAAAAAGATCGAGAACAACTGATAGCCCGTATGGAAAAAGAAATGAAAGAAGCTGCAAAAGCATTAGATTTCGAAAGAGCTGCTGAATTGCGCGATCTAATTTTGGAGCTGAAAGCGGAAGGATGATTGGATATGGCAATGGATAAAATTGTTGTAAAAGGTGCACGCGCTCATAATTTAAAAAACATTGATGTCACGATTCCAAGAGACAAGCTTGTCGTTGTAACAGGTTTATCGGGATCGGGCAAATCTTCTTTAGCATTTGATACAATTTATGCAGAGGGACAGCGGCGATATGTGGAGTCTTTATCTGCCTATGCCCGCCAATTTTTAGGACAAATGGATAAACCTGATGTCGATGCGATCGAAGGCTTATCGCCGGCCATTTCGATTGATCAAAAAACGACAAGCAGAAATCCGCGTTCAACGGTCGGAACGGTGACAGAAATTTATGACTACCTACGGCTTCTTTTTGCCCGTGTCGGGCGGCCGACATGTCCGGTGCATGGGATAGAAATTTCTTCGCAAACAATCGAACAGATGGTTGACCGGATTATGGAATATCCGGAACGGACAAGACTGCAGGTTCTTGCGCCTGTTGTGTCTGGAAAAAAAGGAATGCATGTGAAAACATTGGAGGAAATAAAAAAGCAAGGGTTTGTCCGCGTGCGGATTGACGGAGAAATGATGGAGCTTACCGATGATATTTCTCTTGAAAAAAATAAAAAACATTCCATCGATGTCGTTGTGGATCGGCTGATCGTGAAAGAGGGGATTATAAGCCGGTTGACCGATTCAATTGAAACAGCTTTAAAATTAGGCGATGGAAAAGTCATAATTGACATCATCGATGGCGAAGAGCTGCTTTTCAGTGAACATCATGCCTGCCCGATTTGCGGTTTTTCGATTGGAGAGCTTGAACCGCGGATGTTTTCCTTTAACAGCCCGTACGGAGCTTGTCATGCTTGTGACGGCTTAGGTTCAAAACTAGAGGTGGATTTGGATCTCGTTATTCCAAATAAAAACTTGACATTAAAAGAACACGCAATTGCACCGTGGGAGCCGACAAGCTCTCAATATTATCCGCAGCTTCTTCAAGCGGTTTGCAACCATTACGGTATTGATATGGACATTCCAGTTAAAGATATACCGAAACATCTGCTCGATAAAATTTTATTTGGAAGCGGCGGGGAAAAAATTTATTTTCGCTATGAGAACGATTTCGGGCAAATCCGGGAAGGCTATGTAGAATTTGAAGGTGTGGTCCGCAATATAGAACGGCGCTATAAAGAAACGACATCTGATTTCATACGTGAACAAATGGAAAAATATATGACGAATCAGCCGTGTCCGACATGCAAAGGGCATCGACTGAAAAAGGAAAGTCTGGCTGTTCTTATTAACGGACGCCATATCGGACAAGTCGCTCAATTATCTATTCGTGAAGCCTATCAGTTTTTTGACCAATTGGCATTGACAGAAAAAGAAATGAAAATTGCCAATTTGATTTTAAGAGAAATAAAAGAACGGCTGAATTTTTTAATTGAGGTAGGTCTTGATTATTTAACATTAAGCAGATCAGCTGGTACGCTCTCTGGTGGAGAAGCGCAAAGAATCCGTCTTGCCACGCAAATCGGATCAAGACTGACAGGAGTACTTTATATATTGGACGAGCCGTCTATCGGTTTGCATCAACGGGACAATGACAGGCTGATCCGTGCTCTTCAAAATATGCGGGATATCGGCAATACGTTGATTGTAGTTGAACATGATGAAGATACGATGCTTGCAGCTGATTATTTGATCGATATTGGGCCGGGAGCTGGCGTGCACGGCGGTCAAGTTGTAGCTGCGGGTACACCAAAAGAAGTGATGAATGATGACCGTTCGCTTACAGGACAATATTTGTCAGGGAAAAAGTTCATTCCATTGCCGGTCGAAAGAAGAAAACCGGATGGTCGGTATATTGAAATAAAAGGAGCAAGCGAGAACAATTTAAAAAATGTAAATGTCAAATTTCCTTTAGGTGTATTTTTGGCAGTAACAGGTGTATCTGGTTCGGGGAAAAGTACGTTAGTCAATGAAATATTGCAAAAAGGCTTGGCGCAAAAGCTGAATAACAGTAAAACAAAACCTGGTGCCTATAAAGAAATGAAAGGGATTGAACATCTCGATAAGGTCATCAGCATTGACCAATCTCCGATTGGAAGAACGCCGCGTTCAAATCCAGCTACGTATACCGGCGTATTTGACGATATTCGTGATGTGTTTGCAGCAACGAATGAAGCGAAAGTAAGAGGCTATAAAAAAGGACGCTTCAGTTTTAATGTGAAGGGCGGCCGCTGTGAAGCATGCCGAGGCGATGGAATCATTAAAATTGAAATGCATTTTCTTCCAGATGTATATGTTCCGTGTGAAGTATGCCACGGAAAAAGATATAACCGGGAAACTCTTGAAGTCACATATAAAGGAAAAAATATTGCGGATATTTTAGAAATGACTGTGGAAGACGCACTTCAGTTCTTTGAAAATATTCCAAAAATCAAACGGAAGCTGCAAACCATTTACGATGTAGGACTTGGTTATATGAAACTTGGTCAGCCGGCTACGACAATGTCCGGTGGGGAAGCACAACGGATAAAGCTTGCTTCAGAGCTGCATCGCAGATCTACTGGAAGATCGCTGTATATTTTAGATGAACCGACAACAGGGCTGCATGTTGACGATATTGCTAGACTCTTGAAGGTTTTGCATCGGCTTGTTGAAAACGGAGATACAGTTCTTGTAATTGAGCATAACTTAGATGTGATTAAATCAGCTGACTATATCATCGACCTTGGACCAGAAGGCGGGGACGGCGGAGGAACAATCATTGCAACGGGTACCCCTGAAGAAGTGGCAGAAGCGAAACAGTCTTATACAGGAAAATATTTAAAACCGATTTTGGATCGGGATCGGGAGAGAATGAAAAATTTCATTTTGAAAAAAGAGGCAGCGGCAAACAGTTAAATAGGCTGTTGCCAGTCTCTTTTAAATGACGAAGAATGTTCCTGAAATTCCTGAAACGGATGGTTTTATTCCATCGGTTTTCAGGAGATGAGTTGTAGATTTTTACTAGCCCTTTCAGCGAAAAATCGAGGAAATACTGATTTTCTTTGATATATGAACATTTCGCATAAAAACAGAGCTTGAGCCCTTTGTGTGACAAAGGGCTCTTTTTTTATAAACTGATGTTTCTCCTATCATTCATTCAAATTCATAATTTTGAAGACTCGATGAATCGGTTTTTCTGGCGTCTTAGTTATTGTGCTCACGATGTCTACAATTACCGAATGTATTGAATATCTTTGATGCATTGCTAATTCATAAAAAAGCTGACCCAAAAAAAATATTTGACGGCCTTGGATCAGCTTTTTTAAAATCAGTCCCTGTGAAAAGAAGGCATTATATAAATTATTTATTTTCCATTTCTTGAATGGCTGTTTGAGCCAATTTAGAAATCGTCATATCATCCATTGGCGGATTGTGAAGCCCTGCTCTCACATCACGATAATACCGCTGCAGCGGATTTGACAGTTGAAGGCTTTTTGCTCCAACTAGTCTCATCGCCTTATCGACAATGTTGATGGCTGAGTTCGTCACAATATGCTTCGCAACACTAAGCTCGTTTGTAATGTATGGACGGCGTGCTTCATCATCATAAATTTCCGCTACGCTATACAAGAAATGTCTAGCTTTCATTAATTCTAAGTCAATCTGACCGATTAAATTTTGTACATTTGGCAATTGGCTAATGGTTCCATTTATACTATTTGGAGAATATTCTGTCGCAAATTTCACTGCATAATCACGCGCCGCCTGTGCAATACCTAAATAACAAGCGGGAATATGCAGAATCCAACCATTTATTGTATTTCCTCTCGGTCCATGGTTTAGCTCTACAAAATTTTCTTCTGCTACTTCAACGTTATCTAACACAAGATCGTGACTTTCTGTTCCTCTCATGGCGATAACGTCCCAATTTTTTTCAATTGATAATCCCTTTGCTTCTCGTTCAATTAAGAAAAATCCAATTCCTTCCTTTTCTTCAACCCATGCAGATACAAGAAAATGTGTCAGCACAGGTGACATAGTAGTATATGTCTTTCTGCCCGAAATAATCCACTTGCCATCTCTTTTCACTGCTTCCGTTTCAGGGCGCCCGCCGCGGGTTGGACTGCCTGTTTTTGCTTCACTAACTGCTCTGTTCACCAAAGCGCCGTTTAAAATTTCTTTTGCAAAAGAGGCAAGCTTTTCTTCCCTCCAAAGTTTTTTCTCATACAACTCCCCAACGACGCCCAGATGCCAACCGATGGCTAGGCCTGTAGCACCATCAAAGCTAGCAATGGTTTCTTGGAATAGAACTAGATCTGTGACACCAATGCCGCCGCCTCCATATTCTTTTGGCAGCGAGAGCTTCGTATACCCCATATTGACAAGCGCTTGGATATTTTCTTTTGGAAACTTTGTCTTTTCATCGCTTTCCCTAGAATGACTTTTAAACGACTCTTCATGCTTTAACAGCTTTTCGATCCACAATCTTTGCGCATCCGTTTTCACAAATAATTTTTTTGACACGTTCCACACTTCCTTAAGCAAACTCTGTTCAGATTAATATTTTAATAGGTTCAATGAACTATTAAATTTACGAACATTTTCCATTATAACAATTTAATTCATACTTTACAACTAGGAATAGTTGTGTTATAGTGTAGATTATTCAATTAACCCAATGTTTTGATATTTTTGATAATAAAGAGAGGTGATTCGTATAATCGAATTAAAGGACATTCAAAAAAGCTTTAAAAAAATTCAATTCTTAAAGGAATTGATTTAAAAGTAAACAAAGGGGATGTCCTAGTTATTATCGATTCAAGCGGATCTGGGAGAATCACCCTTCTTCGATGTATGAATTATTTAGAAAGACCTGACGGAGGTACTATTACTATTGATGTGTTTTCCGTGGAAGGAAAACATGCGTCAAAAAAAGTCATTTTAACGCTAAGACGAAAGACCGCAATGGTTTTTCAGCATAATAATTTATTTAAAAAATAAGACGGTGCTGGAAAACGTAATGGAAGGTCTTATCGTTGCAAAGAAAATGAAAGCTGCCAAAGCGCGTAAAATTGGCGTTGATTTACTTAAAAAAGTTGGCCTGGAAGAGAAAATGAATGACTATCTTGGCCAGCTGTCCGGCGGTCAACAGCAGCGTGTTGGTATAGCGCGAGCACTTGCTTTAAACCCTTCCGTCATTTTATTTGATGAACCTACTTCCGCGCACGATCCTGAGATGGTTGGAGAGGTTTTGTCGATTATTAAAAAAATTGCTGATGAAGGCAAAACAATGGTGATTGTAACTCATGAGATTCACTTTGCAAGAGAAGTAGCGAATCGTGCTGTGTTCATGGCAGACGGCGCCATTATTGAACAGGGACCGCCTGAAGAAATATTAGTTCATCCAAAGCATGAGCGAACAAAACAATTTTAAAAAAGGCTTCTAATAGAGCCTGAATATACTATTTTAAAATTTACATGGGGGGAAAATTACTGCATGAATCGTAAACGTATTTGGACAAAATTCTTTTTATTCATTTTATCTATTTTCGTCATCGCTGGTTGTTCGAACAGTGAAAGTAAAGAAACTGATGACGGCAAAAAAGTGATTAAAGTGGCATTAAGTGATGAAGTAAATCCACCATTTTTATATACGGATGATCAAAATAAACCTATCGGTTATGATATGGATTATTTAGCGGAAATTGAAAAGAAATTGCCAGAATACAAGTTTGAGTATACGTTTGGAGAAGAAGAATCGAATTTAATCGGGGTTGACACAGGAAAATTCGATTTTGCGATTAACTGGTTTTTCAAAAATCCGGAAAGAGAACAGAAATTCCTTTATCCAGAACATGAGTATGGATACTCTTTAACTGTATTAGTGACGAAATCAGATCGAAATGATATTAAATCGTTAGATGATATGGTTGATAAAAAACTCGCTCCAATGGCGCCAAGCGGTGGACTTCGTGCTATTTTAAACGGGTACAATGAAAAGAACCCAGATAATCCGATCGAGATTGAAAGTATGGAAAATCCATCAGCAGCAGATAACTTAAAACGTGTTGCTGAAGGAAAAGCAGATGCTGTTTTTTTGAACAAAACTACATTTGATGCTCTTCAAAAAGAGCTAAAGTTGGATTTGAAAATAGGTGGTATCGTTTCGAAAGAGCCGGTTTATATTGTTTATAACAAAAAACATAAAGAACTAGCTGAGAAAATTGACAAAGCAACTGCTGAATTGATTGAAGACGGTACGCTTCCGAAACTAGCTGAGAAATGGTTTGGTGTAGACTTTTTCAAAGACCTTGACTATATTAAAAAAGAAGGATTCCAATACGAGAAATAATCAAAAACCGTATTGAATGATTAATTAATCATTCAATACGGTATATTTAAATTCGTATATATTTCTTAATGAAGGTGGTGAGCAAAATTAACACGAGTTTACAAGATTGGGTAGATTTATTTTTGAAAGTGTTAGATAAGCTCCCTCTAACATTGTTCATGCTGGTCACATCTTTATTTTTCGCTTTAATTTTAGGTGTTATTATCGCGATTATTCGAATCCAAAAACCGCCTATCCTTTATGGAATTGCAACATTTTACTTGTCATTCACACGTTGTACTCCATTATTAGTTCAGCTGTTTCTTGTCTATTTCGGACTGCCTCAATTATTGCTAGTTTTTAATATTGATATTAATAGTTGGAACAGACTTGTTTTTGTTATTATTACATTCTCATTTCATACAGCAGCCTATTTATCAGAAGTTATCCGTTCAGCTTACTTAGCTGTCGGCACGGAGCAATTAGAAGCAGCATACAGCGTTGGCATGACGTATACACAAGCTCTAAGGAGAATTATTTTGCCTCAAGCTTTTGTCATTTCATTGCCTAATTTAGGAAATAATATTATTGAATTGTTAAAAGATACATCACTTGCCTTTTCGATCGGTATTATTGATATTATGGGGCAAGTTCGAATTATTTTAGGAAATAATCATGGTATGGGAATGTTTGAGATTTATGTCGTGATCTCTCTTGTATATTGGGGTACTTGTATCCTCATTGAAGGTATTATCGGCTATGCCGAAAAAGTGTTTAAAAAAGGTCGAGTTAGTTTATCTAAGTAATTTTTTGCTAAGGATCGTGATAACTCGTGGCAACAACTATTGATGTTAAATTTGCTTTAGAGCAAGTGCCTGAAGTGTTAAAAGGTGTGCCAGTGACATTGACGATTGCCATTGTTGCGATGGTGCTTGGCCTTGTATTCGGGCTGCTTATTGCTCTTTGCAGAATATATAAAGTTCCTGTACTAAATCAATTGTCCATCGTTTATATTTCTTTTATTCGGGGAACACCGTTAGTTGTCCAATTATACGTCTTTTTCTACGGTGTCCCGGTATTGTTTGATTTTCTTAATCGTCATTTCGGATTGAATTTAAATGCGGATGAAGTTCCGACGCTGATTTATGCATTAATTGCTTATACAATCAATACAGCTGCTTATGAGGCAGAAATATTTCGCGCATCGATCAATGCAGTAAACGCTGGACAAATGGAAGCTGCGTACTCAGTCGGCATGACAACTGCACAAGGATTATATCGAATCGTCCTGCCTCAAGCATTTGTTGTGGCTTTTCCGAATTTAGCCAATACGTTTATTGGACTGATCAAAGCAACATCTTTAGCTTTTGCTGTAAAAGTAGTAGAAATTTTAGCCATTACAAGAATTATAGCAAATAATGGATATAAATTTTTAGAAATGTATTTAGTTGCATCGATCATCTACTGGATTATTTGTTGGGTATGTGAAGTCATATTTGCTAAACTCGAAAAGAAAATGAGCCGTTATGAAAAACGGATGGATTTAAAAACAACTGCATAATTGGATAAAATTTTCCTAATTTACGGAAATATTAAACAACACTAAATGACATTGAACCAATTGAAAAAACGAAGCCCCACATGTGTAAATATTGCACGTTGTGGGGCCTTTTTACAAAAAAATTAGGTCGAGATAATTAATTGTTTTGAATTTATCCCTTGATCGCTTCATGGCTTTTCGGACTAGTTGCCGCACGATTTAAAATTTCGGTTGTCCTTCAGTTTCTTTTATAGATGAAGATACGATTTGGTCAAATTTTTCCTATATAAAGTCATGAATTGTGCTGCGAACAAAGTGTGGACTAATATGATACAGCAGTGCGCGTTTCGTGATAATTGCTTGGTGGACAAATGAAAAATTCGCTGCGTTCATTGCAAATGCCAGTTTCCACCTAATTGCACACAATTTGTGCTAATGAATAAATGAAAACATATTTCTCTAGCAAAAAATTAAATTTATTTAGCATGAAAAAATGCCCTGACATCGTTCGAGAAAGGAGAACGGCCTTTTCTTACATTGTGTCATAACGTATGAAGGGCTGTCCATAAGTCAGTTTTCTGCTTATGTAACAACCCCTTTCAGAAAAAATTATATAAACGATCATGAAACATCCATTCCAATTCAAGAAAAATTCGTTTTACAAAATAACGAAAAAATGGTATAATTTTCTCCGTGAGTTTAATTTTATTGTACATTTATGTTAGGAGAGGAAAGGACAATTCCTCTTCTAACAATTTCTTCTTCTAATAAAACGATAAACTCTTCACTAGCCTCAATTTGAATGGCTTCATAATAGGCTTTCATTAACAGGTAATCAGATAAAAGATACAATGAGTTCATTTGAACTGCTGCCCCTCCTTTCTGTTAAAATAAACAAACGTTTACGTCAGGACAGAAAGACGAGTCGTCTAGGGCAAGCGAAATATGAAAATTCAGAAAATATAAAGCCTATCAACTCCTTTTCCATTTGTGTAAAGAATGTTACCAAAATAGTGAAAAAATGTCAATCTGTTTCATACTTTCACATAGAAAGTGTTATAATAATTTGTAAATAGAAAGTGAAAAGGACGAATTTCGATGTTTATTAGATGGTTGATAAGCATTTTATTAAATGCACTGATTTTGATAGTTGTAGCTGGGTTCTTTGATTCGTTTTATTTAAGCGGAGTTGGAGCGGCTATTGTAGCCAGTATGATTTTGTCAGTGTTAAATGTTTTTGTGAAGCCGTTTCTCATATTATTGACATTGCCGATTACGGTTTTTACTCTCGGAACATTTTTATTTGTCATCAATGCAGTTACGTTGATGATTGCCCAGGCAATAATGGGAGATGCCTTTAATATTGATGGCTTTGGAACTGCCCTCCTCGCCTCCATCTTCATTTCATTTTTGAATCTGCTCATTCAATTGGTGTTTATGAACCGTTTTAAAGACTAATGAAAAAGATTTTTTCATTCATATCTCCTATCGTTTCGGGAATGATACGAATAGGTGATATAAATGAAAAAAATCTTTCCTCTTATTATTTTTGTTTTCATGATTTTATCTCCCGCATTTCCTAGCTTTGAGCTTGCAGCTTCGCCAAATGATTCAAACGTCTACACGATCGTATGGCTTTCAGACACTCAATACTATTCGGAAAAATACCCTCATATTTTTCGTAATCAAATGGACTGGATTGTGCAAAATCGCGATAATTGGAATATACAATATGTTGTTCATACCGGTGATATTGTCAACCGTGCGGAAAAGAAACAGCAGTGGGTTCAAGCAGACCGCATGTTCCGAAAACTGGAACAGGTGTCTATCCCTTATGGAGTGCTTGCGGGCAATCACGATTTAGTAAAAGGAAAATCATATAAAATGTTTCATCAATATTTTGGAAAAGATCGTTTTTTCACGAAGCCTTATTATGGTGGGGGGTATCGGAATAATCGAGGGCATTACGATTTAATTACGCTCGGACATCAACATTTTCTTTTTTTGTATATCGGCTGGCATGTTGACAAAGACAGCATCAGCTGGATGAACGAAGTCTTAAAACGTCATTCAGACCGAACAGCAATTATAGCTGTCCATAAATATTTGCATAAAAATGGAAAACGAACACTGGTTGGAAATCGTATATTTCGCAATATCGTCAAAAAGAATCCAAATGTAAAAATCGTTTTGAGCGGCCATTATGATGACAGTGAGTTATTAAAAACAAAAATTGATGATGATCATGATGGGACTCCTGATCGGATTGTTTATGAATTATTGGCGGACTATCAGGGGGCTCCTGAAGGAGGAGAAGGCTTTTTACGCTTGCTCCATTATTTTCCGAGTCGCTCCAAATTTTATGTCCGTGCATATTCACCTTATTCCAACAAACATTTTTTTTTCCCTCCTAAAAAAGAAGAGTTTTGGATTGAATAGCTGCATCTTTCGCTCCGATGCCCTTGTCTCTGCTTTTAAGCAATGAATGTCTTTGATGAAAGATGTTTGTTGCCAAAAAGAAAAGTGCTACAATAAAAAGATGAAAAAAGTTTTTTAAGTCTAAGGAGGAAAGACTTCGTGTCGAAAGTACGTACAAAAGATATTATCGAAAAATTCCAACTTGAATTGATCAGCGGAGAAGAGGGAATCAGCCGGCCCATTATTACAAGTGATCTTTCCAGACCTGGTCTTGAAATGGCTGGTTATTTTACATATTATCCGAAAGAGCGTATACAGCTGCTGGGAAGAACGGAGCTTACGTTTTTTGCAAAATTGACGCCTGAAGAAAAGAAAAGCCGGATGGAACAGCTATGTACGGATGTAACACCGGCAATCATTGTGTCAAGAGAGATGGAGGCTCCGCCGGAATTAATTGAGGCATCTGAAAAATCAAATGTTCCAGTGCTGCGCTCACCATTAAAAACGACCCGCTTGTCAAGCCGCTTAACCAATTTTTTGGAAAGCAAGCTTGCTCCAACGACAGCTGTACATGGAGTGCTTGTTGATATTTACGGGGTGGGTGTTTTAATTACAGGAAAAAGCGGGGTCGGCAAAAGTGAAACTGCTCTTGAACTGGTGAAAAGAGGGCATCGCTTGATTGCAGATGACTGTGTTGAAATTCGTCAGGAGGATCGGGATACATTAGTCGGCAGTGCTCCGGAATTGATCCGCCATCTTTTAGAGATCCGCGGTCTTGGAATCATTGATGTGATGACATTGTTTGGTGCAGGAGCCGTCCGCAGTCATAAGCGAATTTCCCTTGTCATCGATTTGGAATTATGGGATCCGAACAAACAATACGACCGTTTAGGACTCGATGAAGAGAAAATGAAAATTTTGGATGCGGAACTGACAAAATTAACAATTCCTGTCCGTCCTGGAAGAAATTTGGCTGTTATTATTGAAGTTGCGGCAATGAATTTCCGGTTAAAAAGAATGGGATTCAATGCGGCGGAACAATTTACAAATAAATTGGCGGATGTTATCGAAGATGGAGATCACGACGATTTTTAATTGATGAAATAGGAGAGATGAGAGAATGAAAGAGGCAATTCAGCCCATTGATCCAATCGCATTTCAGCTAGGCCCATTACAAGTTCATTGGTACGGGATCATTATAGGAATCGGCGCATTGCTCGGCCTATATTTGGCGATGCGTGAAGGGGAGAGAAGAGGTCTTCATAAAGATATATTTGTCGATCTTGCATTATTTGCTATTCCTATTGCGATTATATGTGCCAGAACTTATTATGTCATTTTTCAATGGGAATATTATTCTGAAAATCTTTCGGAAATCCCTAAAATTTGGCATGGTGGCCTTGCCATTCACGGCGGGTTAATCGGTGCTGTGGCAACCGGGATTGTGTATGCAAAAGTAAAAAAACTATCTTTCTGGCAACTGGCTGATATAGCTGCACCGAGTATTATTTTAGGGCAGGCGATCGGCAGATGGGGGAATTTTATTAACCAGGAAGCTCATGGAGGACCTGTTTCAAGAGAATTTTTGGAAAATCTCCACTTGCCTGAATTTATCATTAATCAAATGTATATAAATGGACAATATTATCACCCGACTTTTTTATATGAATCCATTTGGAATCTCGCTGGGTTCATCATTTTAATTTTGCTAAGAAGGTTTAATTTGCGGCGTGGAGAGCTGTTTTTATCATATGTTATTTGGTATTCGATCGGGCGATTTTTTATCGAAGTCATGAGAACTGATAGTTTGATGCTGACGGAAACGGTAAAAATGGCACAGGTCATTTCGATTTTACTTATTCTTAGTGCAATTGCTCTTATAATTTACCGGAGACTAAAAAAAGTAGAAAGATATTTAGATGAATATTGATAAATTGCTGGAATGAAGGTGAAACTTTGAAACAAACATTGAAAAAAGGATTACAAACAGGATTGGAAACAACGTGGACTCTCGGTAAAGTCATTTTCCCTGTAACGTTGATTGTTTCATTTTTACAACATACTCCTTTGATTGATTGGATGGTGCATTTTATAACGCCGGTCATGAAGGTGATCGGGTTAAATGGAGATGCTGCTATCCCCCTTGTGATTGGGAATTTTCTTAACTTGTATGCGGCGATTGGAGCCATTTTGTCCATTGATTTTACGGTAAAAGAAGTTTTTATTTTGGCAGTCATGCTGTCATTTTCCCACAACTTATTAATCGAAACGACTGTAGCAAGCAAAGTCGGTGTGAAACTGTGGATCATCTTGTCCGTCCGGCTCGGACTGGCATTTTTTTCGGCTTTTATCATCAATCTTTTTTGGGACGGCGGTGGAGAAAAAGCTCAATACGGATTTATAACTCAACAAGATGCCGTGCCTTCAGACTGGGGAATGATTTTACTTGAAGGGCTTGAAAAAGCGGCAATGGGAGTCATTCAGCTTGCGGCCATCGTCATCCCGCTAATGATTGCTATTCAATTTATGAAAGATTTAGGCTGGGTCGACGCTTTCTCAAAAAAGATGGAGCCGGTAACCGAAATGCTGGGAATGAAGAAGAACACTTCGACAACGCTTGCGGCAGGATTAATTTTCGGGCTTGCCTACGGGGCTGGCGTGATGCTGCAAGCAGTAAAAGAAGATGGAGTGGAGCATCGCGATTTAACGTTGGCGTTTATATTCCTCGTTGCCTGCCATGCTGTGATAGAAGACACATTGATTTTTGTTCCGATCGTCGGTTCAGTTTGGCCGCTTTTACTCATCCGGCTGTTCGCAGCCATTCTTTTAACGATGATTATCGGTTTTGTCTGGAAAAAACAAGCACATATCGGGAAAAGGGGAACGGTTTATGAACATTGACACCGTATTGTTTGACTTGGACGGCACGTTAATAAACACAAATGAATTAATTATTGAATCGTTTTTACATACGCTGAACTATTATTATCCGGGCAAATATCAACGGGAAGATATACTTCCTTTCATCGGGCCTCCGCTTATTGACACATTTCAACGTATTAACCCTGAAAAAGCGGAGGAAATGGTCCGAAGATATCGGGAGTTTAATCATGCCCAGCATGATCTGCTTGTGAAGGAATATGATCATGTGCACGAAACGGTTCGAGCTTTAAAAGAAAAGGGATTGAAACTGGGCATTGTGACAACGAAAATTCGCGACACTGTTATGATGGGGCTGAAATTAACGGAAATGGATTCATTTTTTGACGCAATTATCACACTGGATGATGTACAGCATGCGAAGCCTCATCCTGAGCCGGTCTTGTCCGCTCTTAAATTGCTCGGTTCCGAGCCGTCTAATGCATTAATGGTGGGAGATAACCTTCATGATATAGAGGCGGGAAAAAATGCAGGAACATTAACGGCAGGAGTTGCTTGGAGCATAAAAGGGAGAGAGTATATAGAATCGTTAAAGCCAGATTTTGTGCTGGACAAAATGAGTGATTTATTGAACATTGTGATGGAGTGAAGATTGTGAGAAGAACGGATAAATTTCCTGTGGAAGGAGCAAACTCCCTTTGGCAGGTGTACAAGACGGTTTCTTTTTGGAAAGTTGTCAAAAATGTCATCGTGATTCTTATCGCGCGCTACACTCCATTTATGCCTATCAAAAACTGGCTTTACCGCACATTTCTTGGCATGAAAATCGGACAGCAAACATCGTTTGCATTTATGGTTATGGTGGATATTTTGTTCCCGGAAAAAATTAAAGTTGGGCGCAATTCTATTATCGGATACAACACGACGATTTTAGCACATGAATATTTAATCGATGAATATCGCATCGGCGAAGTGGAAATTGGAGATGAAGTCATGATCGGAGCAAACACGACTATTTTGCCTGGTGTGAAAATTGGAAATCGAGCTATCGTTTCTGCCGGCACTGTAGTTCATAAAGATGTTCCGGAAGGCTCTTTTGCAGGAGGAAATCCAATGCAAATCATCTACACAAAAGAAGAAATGGAAAAAAGAAAGCGGTAAGCGTCATCAATTTTTGTCGCTTACCGCTTTTTGATTAAGCAGGATTGAGCGAAAGTGAAATAAAGGCGCTTTGTGAAAGAAGTTTACATCAAAAACTTATTGATTATAAATCTTTATTTTGGTAGTATGGTAACATATTAGCGGATTAAAGTGAATGCGCCATGGAGGTGTCAGTGAGTGTTTATGTTTGAAAAGCCCTTGGGAATGCGGGATACATTGCCGGGCTTATATGTCATAAAAGAAAGCGTTCGTAAAAAAATGATGAATGTGATTGAAAGCTGGGGTTATCAATTTTTGGAGACTCCAACGTTGGAATTTTATGAAACAGTAGGAGTTCAGTCGGCGATACAAGAGCAGCAATTATTTAAACTTCTTGACAGGCAGGGGCATACGCTCGTTTTAAGACCAGATATGACAGCTCCCATTGCACGAATTGCGGCTTCCAAGCTGATGAAAGAAAGCTTGCCGTTAAGGCTCGCTTATTCTGCAAATGTGTTTCGTGCACAGCAGCATGAAGGCGGCAGACCGGCAGAATTTGAACAAATTGGCATTGAGCTGATTGGCGATGGAACGATTAGCGCTGATGCGGAAGCGATCGCTCTAATGATATATGCCTTAAAAAATACTGGCCTTAAAGATTTTAAAATTTCCATTGGGCATATCGGATTTATCAATGCTTTGTTCGGAGAAATTTTAGGGAAGGAAGAACGGGCGGAGAAGCTGCGCCGCTATTTATATGAAAAGAACTTTGTCGGATACCGCGAGCATGTGAAAAGATTATCTCTCTCTACCATTGACAAAGAACGCCTTTTAAGAGTCATTGATTTAAAAGGAGGAATTGAGAAGGCTGATGAAGCTTCAAGCCTTGTTGCTTGTGACAGCGGGAAGAAAGCGCTGGAAGATTTAAAACAGCTCCTTATCCAATTAAGAGCTTATGAAGTGGATCAATATATCAAATTGGAACTGAATATCGTCAGCCACATGAGTTATTACACAAGCGTGATTTTTGAATTATATGCGAACGGTGTTGGACTTCCGATCGGAAACGGCGGGCGCTATGACCATCTTTTAGAAAAATTTGAACGTCCTGCCCCGGCGACAGGCTTTGGCATACGGTTAGATAATTTGCTGGAAGCTCTGGGGGATTTAAAATTGAATAAAGATCGCTATTGCATCATATTCAGCAGAGAGAATCGACAAGAAGCTTTTCGGTATGCCAATAAGCTGCGAAAAGAAGGAAAACAGGTTGTCATGCAAGATATTTCCGGTATCGATCAAATCGACAGGTTTACTGGTCAATTTACAGATATTTATTATTTCCTCGGAAAACCAGGAAAGGTGAGAGAGTGATGAGCATGTTAACGATTGCGATGCCGAAAGGGCGAATTTTTTCAGAAGCTGTCGAACTATTAAGAAAATCAGGCTACAAGCTGCCAGACGAATTTGATGAATCAAGAAAACTAATTTTGACCGTGCCGGAAGAAAATATTCGCTTTATTTTAGCGAAGCCGATGGATGTCGGAACATATGTAGAGCATGGTGTTGCAGATGTTGGGATCGCCGGAAAGGATGTCATGATGGAAGAAGAGCGGGATGTTTTTGAAGTGCTTGATTTGAAAATTAGCAAATGTCATCTGGCTGTAGCCGGACTGCCTGATACGAAAATGAATGACATCGCTCCAAAGGTGGCGACAAAATATCCAAATGTGGCTTCTAAATATTTTCGAGAGCAAGGGGAGCAGGTCGAAATCATTCATTTGAATGGATCGATCGAGCTGGCGCCATTGATTGGACTGGCTGACAGAATTGTCGATATTGTTTCGACGGGAAGAACGTTAAAAGAAAACGGATTAGTAGAATTTGAACATATTGCTGATATCACTTCAAGACTCATTGTCAATCCCGTCAGCTATCGGATGAAGGACAAGCCGATCGACATGCTTGTGGAGCGGCTTGCCAAAACAGTGGAAGAAGGAAAGGAGGATTCGGATTGAAAATTATTCACATCACTAAGGATCAAAAGCATTCCTTGAAAAGATCGATTGACGCTGGAACAGAGGAGCAGCGCAAAATTGTGAGGGAAATTATTGAACGAGTCAAAAAGGAAGGCGATCAGGCGCTATACGAATATACGAAACGTTTTGATGGGGCAGATCTTCAATCTTTGCACGTATCAAAAGAAGAAATTAGTCGAGCGTACGAAGCGGTAGATAAAGAATTCATTGACATTGTTCAAGAAGCAGCAGAAAATATCTTTCATTTTCATGAAAAACAAAAGAAAGAATCATGGTTTTATTTCGATGAAAAAGGAACAATGCTCGGTCAGAAATTAACGCCGGTAGATGCTGTCGGCGTTTATGTTCCCGGGGGCACAGCTGCCTATCCTTCTTCTGTTTTAATGAATATCATGCCGGCTAAAGTGGCTGGTGTAGGCAGAATCGTGCTCGTTTCTCCTCCAGATCAAAATGGGAGCCTGCCGGCGGAAGTGCTGGTGGCAGCCAATGAAGCTGGCGTATCGGAAATATATAAAGCTGGCGGTGCCCAAGCAATTGCCGCTCTAGCTTACGGTACAGAAACAATCGAACCGGTCGACAAAATTGTCGGTCCTGGCAATATATTCGTCGCTCTTGCAAAGCGGGAGGTATTTGGAACAGTTGATATCGATATGATCGCCGGGCCAAGTGAAATTGTCGTCTTAGCTGATGAAACGGCTGTTCCGCATGAAGTTGCGGCCGATTTATTATCGCAAGCAGAGCATGACAGGCTGGCAACCAGCATCCTTGTTACGCCTTCTATAAAATTAGCAAAGGAAGTTCAAAAGGAAGTTGAGGCACAATTGGCCGATTTGCCGCGAAAAGATATCGCCGCTGCTTCGATCGAACAGTTCGGTGCTATTTATATAACGGATTCAATCGAGGAAGCGGTTGGGATAGTCAACCAACTGGCACCTGAGCATTTGGAGGTATTAACGGAAAACCCGACGGGTGTTCTGCCAAAAATTAAACATGCAGGAGCCATCTTTTTAGGGAGATATAGTAGTGAACCTGTAGGCGATTATTTCGCAGGTCCCAATCACGTTTTGCCGACAAATGGAACAGCGCGTTTTTCCAGCCCGCTTAACGTGGATGACTTTATGAAAAAGTCAAGCATCATTTCATACAGTGAAGAAGCATTCCGTGCACATGCTTCAAAAATTGCAAAGTTTGCAAGATATGAAGGATTAGAGGCGCATGCAAGAGCAATTGAAGCTCGACTAGAAAAAAGAGGAAGTGATCGAAATGAATAGAACCGCCACAATATCTCGAAAAACGAACGAAACGAATATTCAGCTGTCATTTTCAATAGATGGTGAAGGCCGTGCAGATCTAAAAACTGGAGTTCCTTTTTTAACTCATATGCTTGATCTGTTCACAAGGCATGGCCATTTTGATTTAAAGATTGAGGCAGAAGGCGACATTGACATTGATGATCACCATACGACAGAGGATATTGGCATTTGTTTGGGACAGGCGATTCAACAAGCACTAGGCGATAAAAAAGGAATTAAACGGTACGGTCATGCCTTTGTCCCAATGGATGACTCTTTAGCGCAGGTTGTTATTGATTTAAGCAACCGACCGCATTTTGAAATGCGTGGAGAATTGCCGAAGGGGAAAGTAGGAACATTTGATACAGAGCTTGTTCATGAATTTTTATGGAAGCTGGCGCTTGAAGCACGGATGAACCTGCATGTAATCATTCACTATGGAATGAATACCCATCATATGATTGAAGCTGTATTTAAAGCGTTGGGGAGAGCTCTTGATGAAGCGACTATGATCGACCCCAGAGTCAAAGGGGTCCCATCAACGAAGGGGATGTTGTAAAAATGATTGGCGTGATCGACTATGGCATGGGGAATTTATACAGCGTCTCGAAAGCCTTGGAACGCATGAATGCGGAATATTTTGTATCAAGTGATTTAAACGAGCTTGAAAAGGCAACAGCTTATATATTGCCAGGAGTAGGCGCATTCAAAGACGCGATGGCTATTTTAACGGAAACAAAAACAGATAAATTTTTGAAGGACGAAGTGCAAAAGGGAAAGGCTTTATTAGGTATTTGTCTTGGCATGCAGCTTTTGTTCAACGAAAGCGAAGAACACGGCTGGACTGAAGGACTCGGCTTTTTAAACGGCCAAGTAAAAAGAATTCCAGGAGAAAATGTAAAAGTCCCGCATATGGGATGGAATAAGCTGGCTTTTCAACGAGATCATCCTCTTATAACTGGTCTTCAAGAAGATTACGTATACTTTGTCCATTCTTATTATGCGGTCGTAAACGATCCGGACGTTGTGGTCGCTAGCGCTTCATACGGTGTGACGGTTCCGGCTATTGTAGGAAGTGGAAATGTATTCGGCTGCCAGTTTCATCCGGAAAAAAGCGGCAAGCTGGGACTAGCCATCTTGAAAAACTATTTAACTTTTGTATCAAGGATGTGAGCTAATGATGAGTTTTACTATTTTTCCTGCCATTGATTTGCGCGGAGGGAAATGCGTCCGGCTGCTTCAAGGCGATTACAATAAAGAAACGGTTTACGGAGATTCACCGTTTGCTGTCGCCGAGTCGTTTGTAAAGGAAGGTGCTGACTGGATTCATATGGTAGATTTGGATGGGGCAAAAGACGGAGTCCGCGTGAACCATCAACATGTTTTGAAAGTGGCAAAAGAGCTAAAAGTAAAGGTACAAGTTGGCGGCGGCATTCGCACAGAAAAAGATGTATACGAATATTTGGAAAACGGCATTTCCAGAGTTATTTTAGGCAGTTCTGCCGTTTCAAACAGGTCATTTGTTGAAAAAATGCTGGCTGAATACGGCGGCCGAATCGCAATCGGTATCGATGCGAAAAATGGCTATGTATCAACAGAAGGCTGGCTGAATACGTCCGAAGTTAAAGCGGTTGATCTTGGAAAAGAACTGGCGAAAAGCGGTGCAGAAACATTTATTTTTACTGATATTGCAACAGATGGAATGCTCTCGGGACCAAATGTCAAGGCGATTGTGGAAATGGCAAAAGCAACTGGAAAAACAGTCATCGCTTCCGGAGGGGTAAGCTCCATTGATGATTTGAAAAAGTTAAAGCAATATGAACAGGATGGAGTGAAAGGCGCTATTGTCGGAAAAGCGCTTTATACGAAAAAGTTCAGCCTCCGCGATGCTATCCATGAGGTGAATGGGCTATGATTACGAAACGCATCATTCCTTGTCTAGATGTTAAGGACGGACGTGTCGTCAAAGGCGTGCAATTTGTCCAGTTGAAAGATGCGGGCGATCCAGTGGAGCTAGCGAAATTTTATGATGAAGAAGGAGCAGATGAGCTTGTCTTCTTAGATATTTCCGCATCTCATGAAGGCAGAAAAACGATGATTGATGTTGTCGAACGAGTAGCAGCAACATTAGCCATTCCCTTTACGGTCGGAGGCGGAATCAACTCTTTGGAAGATATGAAAAAAATTTTGCGTGCTGGTGCGGATAAAGTTTCCATTAACACTTCTGCTGTATTAAACCCTTCGCTGATTATGGAGGGAGCTGATTACTTTGGCAGCCAGTGCATTGTGGTAGCGATTGACGCAAAATACGATCCGCAGCTCGGAAGCCACCGCGTCTATACGCACGGGGGACGAAAAGCGACCGAATGGGAAGTCGTGGCGTGGGCAAAGGAAGCTGTAAAAAGAGGTGCTGGCGAGATTTTGCTGACTAGCATGGATCAGGACGGAGAAAAATCCGGCTTTGACATTGACTTAACCAAAAAAGTAAGCGAGGCAGTTCCCGTCCCAGTCATTGCATCCGGCGGCGCCGGTAATGCTGAGCATTTTCTTGAAGTTTTTCGCGATGCCCGAGCGGATGCAGCGCTGGCAGCTTCCATTTTCCATTACAAAGAAACATCAGTCAAAGAAGTAAAAAGATTTTTGCAAAAAGAAGGGGTGAATATACGGTGAACATAGCAGAACTCAAATTCGATGAAAATGGACTTATTCCTGCGGTTGTTCAAGATGCTGTTAGCAAAGAAGTGTTAACAGTAGCTTATATGAACGAAGAGTCGCTAAAAAAAACTCTGGAAACGAAGGAAACATGGTTTTACAGCCGTTCGCGCCAAAAACTTTGGCATAAAGGAGAAACGTCCGGCAATACACAAACTGTTCAAGAGATACGCTATGACTGTGACAAGGACGCGCTTGTCGTGCTGGTAATCCCGAATGGTCCGGCCTGCCATACAGGACAATACAGCTGTTTTTCAAAAGAAAATGGCGGCCAGGTGGACGGTAGCCGTTTTGATATTATTAACAAGCTGGAGGCCGTCATTGCTGAGCGTGAAGCTGAGCGTCCGGAAGGCTCTTATACTACCTATTTGTTTGAAAAAGGCTTGGACAAAATTTTAAAAAAGGTTGGAGAAGAAGCTTCAGAGGTCATTATTGCAGCAAAAAACCGCAGCCATGATGAGCTGAAATGGGAAGCCGCGGATTTATTATTTCATTTGCTTGTTCTGCTGCGCGAGCAAAAGCTTCCGCTCGATGAAGTATTGACAGTTTTAAAAGAAAGACATGAAAAATAATCGCGAGTAAAAATAGGTTTTTCCTATTTATAAGATATGGTATACTATCCCTCGGCAAATAAAGTGAAATGGAGGGTTTGAGTGGGAAACCGTAAAGTAAAAAAAGACGAAGATTCAAAAATTGTTTCGTTTTTCCAAGACAGTGCAACGTTTTATCGCTGGGGATTAAAGGCTTATCAAAAAGGCGATTTGCAGTCGGCTTCAAAATTCGTCAAGCGGGCAGTAGATCTGGATCCGTATAACGAAGAAATGATTTGCAGGCTGGCCAGCATTTATACCGAATTAGGAAAGTTTCAAAAATCAAACGAACTATTAACATATATTATTGAACATATTCACCCTCATTCGGTAGAATGCTATTATTTTCTTGCAAATAATTATGCTCATCTCGGCTTGTTTCACGAAGCTTATAAACATGCAATGATATATAAGGAAAAGGCGCCGCAAGGCATATTTTCCGTAGAAAACAGCGATCTTCTTGAAATGATCGAAATGGAAGAAGAGGCTGAGCATTCGGATGATCTAATCGTGAAGCAAGAAAAAGCGCGCTCTTTGCTTGAGAATGGACAGTTTCAAGAATCTATTTCCATTTTAAAAGAGATTATAGCTGATTACCCAGAGTTTTGGTCCGCTTATAATAATTTGGCGCTTGCCTATTTTTACCTTGGGGAAGTGGAAAAAGCGAAGGACATGATTTCCCTTGTGCTCCGGAAAAATCCAGGGAATTTGCATGCTTTATGCAATTTGCTTGTATTTTTTTATTATGAAGGTGATGAAGCGAGCATAAGCATGCTAGTTGAAAAACTAAAAAGAGTTTATCCGCTTGTTTCAGAGCACCAATATAAACTGGGGGCGACGTTTGCACTCATCGGCTTTTATCCTCATGCATTCAAGAGGCTCCATGCCTTGTATCGAAAAGGGTTTGAGGGGGATGACACGTTTTATTATTGGCTCGCATACTCTTCTTATTTTATAGGACACTATGACTTTGCTAAAAAAATATGGAAGAAGGTTCTGTATTTAAATCCGCGGAAGGAAGGCTCTGAACCGTGGAATATGAAAGGGCTAAACGAAATGGAAAATCAAGTCCCGGAGCGGCTGCTCTCTATCTATTTCGCAATGAAAATGGATGAACGAGCGTATTTAGTAAATGAACAGGAGTTTGAAACTCGTCTTGAAAGAGAAGCTGTTCAATATGCTTTAAGCGTTTTAAATGGCAAAAGGCCGACAGGTTTTCATGCTGTTCATTTCGCTTTCCATGTGGCCGATAGTTTAATGGACAAAACGTCAGAAGGAAAAGAATTGGTTTTATTTTGGTTTCGGCTTTTCAAAAATGCCTTCAAGTTCGATATAAAATTTCGCAATGTCAACGCATGGTCAGCAGCTGTCTATTATTTATGGATGAAACAGATAGGAAAAAACATCACACAAGATGGCGCGGCCAATCACTTTAACATCAGCAAAGCTACGCTGTCTAAATACGTGCGCGTCGCAAAAAAATTGAAAATGTGAGCAAATAAATAGCACGAGACATTTATTTTATATAGGATATGTTGTAGGGAATAATAATTTTGTATTATTTATTGGATCATATGATGAGGAGTGAGTCTCGTGTCTGAAGAAAAAATTTATGATTGTATCATTGCCGGAGCAGGACCTGCAGGATTGACAGCTGCTGTTTACACATCCCGCGCCAACCTTTCTACTTTAATGATAGAAAGAGGCGTGCCTGGAGGACAAATGGCCAATACGGAAGATGTTGAAAACTATCCTGGATTTGATCATATTTTAGGTCCAGAGCTATCAAATAAAATGTTTGAACATGCTCAAAAATTTGGTGCTGAATACGAATATGGAGATGTGAAGGAAATTGTCGATGAAGGCGAATATAAAATCGTCAAAACAGGCAACAAAGAATATAAAGCAAGAGCAGTGATTATCGCTACAGGGGCCGAATATAAAAAGCTCGGCGTGCCTGGAGAGAAAGAACTGGGCGGACGAGGCGTCTCTTATTGTGCTGTATGCGACGGAGCATTCTTTAAAGGAAAAGATTTGATTGTTGTCGGCGGAGGAGACTCTGCTGTCGAGGAAGGAGTTTATTTAACCCGCTTTGCGAACAGTGTGACAATCGTTCATCGCCGCGATCAATTGCGCGCCCAAAAAATATTGCAGCAGCGCGCCTTTGATAATGAAAAGATTGATTTTATTTGGAATCATACAGTAAAAGAAATTCATGAAGTCGACGGGAAGGTTGGCAAAGTCACGCTCGTAAATACGATAACAAATGAAGAAACAGAAAAAGAGATAGACGGTGTATTTGTATACATTGGCATGGTGCCGCTGTCCAAACCTTTTGAAAATCTCGGAATTACAAATGAAGCAGGATATATTGAAACAAATGAAAACATGGAAACGAAAATTCCCGGCATCTTTGCGGCAGGAGATATTCGGGAAAAATCTTTGCGGCAAATTGTAACTGCAACTGGCGACGGAAGCATTGCTGCCCAAAGTGCTCAACATTATATTGAAGAATTAAAAGAGAAATTAAAAAATGCCTAAAATTGTTAACAAAATCGTAACTATGATTTAATTGTGCTGTAACATCAATGAAATAAAATTCAGTTACTATAAAAGTAGTAATTGACCCCCTTTTATAATATATACTTTTGAGCATGGGCAACCCTTCCCATGCTCCTTTTTTTGTTGCACCTTTTCTTTTGAAACCTTTAAAAGAGAAAAAACGTATGATAAAGTAGGAAAGCATGCGCATTGAGACACTATAGCATTTAATTGTATAATAAAAGGAATAAATATTTTTTATGTACCGCAACCTAGGGGTGAACTTGCTTTGCAAAGGGTTACAAATTGTGTTCTTGTTCATGAAGGTCAGCTGCTCTTGCTTCAAAAACCGCGCCGGAATTGGTGGGTAGCCCCTGGAGGGAAAATGGAGCAAGGGGAATCGATAAAAGAATCTGTTGTAAGAGAATTTAGAGAAGAAACTGGAATTTATTTAATAAATCCAAAAATTAAAGGGATTTTCACGATCATTGTCAAAGATGGAGATAAGGTTGTTCAAGAATGGATGATGTTTACATTTTTCGCAACACAATTTAACGGGGAAAATGTTTTGGAAACTGAGGAAGGAAAGCTGAAATGGCACTCGATTGATGAAATTAAACAATTGCCGATGGCTGCGGGCGACTACCACATTATTGAATATATGATTAAAGGGTCAGGAATCATGTATGGAACATTCATCTATACACCTGATTATGAGCTTTTGTCTTATCGGCTCGATCCACAATAAAGAAAACTTCAGCTGCAAGAAAATCGAAGCCAAGGTTCAGAGAAGAGGATATACATGCCAGTTTCAAAATTTCCGCTAAATAAATTTATGATTTGACTCTTCTCATCCTTGATCAAAAAGCTATCAGATCAAAAAAATAAATCCCGATATTTCCTATTCAACATCTGTTACTGAATATTTTTCTTTTGAAAAAACGGGGGGCTTTGAATGATGAGTGAAACTTCAAATATTAAGATGGTTATTATTACGGGGATGTCCGGGGCAGGTAAGACGGTTGCGATTCAAAGCTTTGAAGATCTTGGATATTTTTGCGTCGATAATCTTCCACCTACTCTTTTGTCCAAGTTTCTAGAGCTTATGAAAGAATCGAGAACGAAAATGAACAAAGTAGCTGTAGTTATGGATTTGAGGGGAAGGGAATTTTTTGAATCTTTCCATCAGGCAATTGAAGAAATCAATGATATCCCGTGGATCGCACCGCAAATTTTGTTTCTTGATGCACATGATCAAGTATTAGTTAACCGGTATAAAGAGACGAGAAGAACCCATCCATTAGCTCCAAAAGGTCTTCCGCTTGAGGGGATCCGCCTTGAACGGGAAATGCTGGAGGAATTAAAGGGACGTGCGCAAATTGTATATGATACATCCAACTTAAAGCCAAGAGAATTAAGAGAAAAAATTTTAAAACAGTTCGCAGAAAATGGCGATCAAACCTTTACGTTGAACGTTTTATCATTTGGATTTAAATATGGTTTGCCGATCGACGCGGACTTAGTGTTTGACGTGAGATTTTTGCCCAACCCGTATTATATTGATCATATGCGCCCTAAGACGGGGCTTGACGAAGAAGTTTCATCATATGTTTTAAAATGGACAGAGACATCTAAATTTTTAGAGAAGCTGACAGATTTACTCTCATTTATGATCCCTCATTTTCAAAGAGAAGGAAAAAGTCAAGTGGTCATTGCAATCGGTTGCACTGGCGGACAGCATCGCTCGGTGACTCTGGCTGAATATTTAGGGGATTTTTTCCGCAAAAACTACAAAGTGCATGTATCCCATCGTGATATTGAAAGGAGAAACTATCGATAACTATGGATAAAAAGAAAATCGTCATTATTGGAGGAGGAACCGGATTATCTGTTCTGCTTCGAGGCTTAAAGCTGCTCCCTTTTGATATCACGGCCATTGTAACAGTTGCAGATGATGGCGGCAGCTCCGGTAGACTTCGTGATGAACTGAACATTCCCCCGCCGGGCGACATTCGCAACGTGTTAGCTGCTCTTTCCGATGTGGAACCGCTAATCGAGGAACTTTTCCAGCATCGTTTTAAAAAAGGGAACGATTTGACTGGCCATTCTCTCGGCAATTTAATACTTGCAGCGATGACCAATATCACCGGCGACTTTATGCACGCCATTCGGGAAATGAGTAAAGTATTAAATGTTCGCGGTACTGTTTTGCCTGCAGCGAACCAGAGCGTTGTATTAAATGCGGAGATGGAAGATGGATCTGTTGTGAAAGGGGAATCGAAAATCCCTTTTTCAGGAAAAAAAATTAAAAAGGTGTTTTTAACCCCGAAAAATGTAAAACCTCTTCAAGAAACGATCGATGTCATCAGACAGGCACATATGATCATTTTAGGGCCTGGAAGTCTTTATACAAGCATTTTACCGAATTTGCTCGTTCCGAAAATTGGCGAGGAGGTTTGCAAGTCCTCGGCCAAAAAAATATATATATGCAATGTCATGACTCAGCCAGGGGAGACGCTAAACTATACAGCGAGCGATCATGTGAAGGCTCTTTACGATCATTTAAACTGTCCGTTTATTGATGTGATCCTCGTGAACAACGGATCTATTCCCGAATACATACAAAAACGCTACGCGAAAGAATCAGCTTTTCCTGTCCAAGTCGATGCAGAGGCGCTAAAAGATATGGGACTTCGAGTAGTGCAGGACAACATGGTCTCCTTCGATCAACATGTTATTCGACATGATACGAATAAAGTGGCAAACATCTTAAAAAATTTGCTTCTGGAAGAAACGTAATCGGAAAGGGCGGTAATGGAAACATGTCGTTTGCTTCAGAGACGAAAAAAGAATTGACAACACTGGAAGTAAAACAATGTTGTTTAAAAGCAGAGTTGTCCGCGCTCATCCGAATGAACGGAACTGTGTCATTTTCCAACCGGGAATTGCTTTTGGATGTGCAGACGGAAAACGCAGCGATTGCAAGACGCATTTACATGCTGATCAAAAAAAAATATGACGTTCCGATCAAGCTGCTTGTACGAAAAAAGATGCGATTAAAAAAGAATAACGTCTATATTGTTAGAATGAATGAACAAGTAAAAGAGATTTTGGAGGATTTGCGAATTTTAGGCAAGGATTTTATGTATAACCATCAAATCTCTTTAGACCTTGTGAAAAAAAAGTGCTGCAAGCGGTCGTATATGCGTGGTGCGTTTTTAGCGGGCGGATCCGTCAACAACCCGGAAACTTCTTCATACCATTTGGAAATCTCGTCGTTATATAAGGAACATAACGATTCGCTATGCAGTTTGATGAATACGTTTTATTTAAATGCAAAAACACTGGAACGGAAAAAAGGATATATTACATACTTAAAGGAAGCTGAAAAAATTGGGGAATTTTTGACATTGATCGGTGCCCATCAAGCTCTACTGCGTTTTGAAGATGTCCGAATCGTTCGTGATATGAGAAATTCAGTGAACCGCCTTGTCAATTGCGAAACAGCAAATTTAAATAAAACCATTGGAGCTGCTTTACGGCAGGTAGAAAATATAAAATTCATTGATGAAAAGATCGGATTAAGCGCCTTACCTGAAAAGCTGAGGGAAATTGCAGAATTACGGGTTATGTATCAAGATGTGACATTGAAGGAACTAGGTGAAATGGTGTCCAGCGGGAAAATCAGCAAATCGGGAATCAACCACCGATTAAGAAAAATCGATGAAATCGCTGAAAAATTGCGGGCTGGCAAAACGATTTCATTTAAATAAATTTTTAAGAAGAGAGGGATTAATATGGTTGAGAAAAAAGTGGAAGTTCGGTTAAAAACCGGTTTGCAGGCACGACCGGCTGCATTGTTTGTTCAGGAAGCCAACAGGTTTTCATCTGACATTTTTATCGAAAAAGACGGAAAGAAAGTAAACGCCAAAAGCATCATGGGGTTGATGAGCTTAGCTATTAACAGCGGCTCTGAGATCACATTGATCGCAGAAGGAAACGATGAGGAAGAAGCATTAGAAGCGCTTATCAACTACATTCAAAACGAAAATTAATGTGAACACACAAAAAAATTGCCGCAAAATTCATCAATGGATGGATATTGCCTCTCTTGTGGGAGAAAGCAGGAAACAACCGCTGTCAGCCACAAGAGGGCTTTATTTTTGCTAAAACTGATATGAAGACGAAATGGCTTCGAGTGCATTAATAGAAAAGTTGTGATAAATCTTATGTTGGGAGAGAGCTTCGTGAAGGTTCTTAACTGGAACTTTTGGATTCAAAGCATGCGAAAGATCGGGGCGAATCCGAGCAATATATTTGGTGTAAATACTATTTTTTCATAAATCTGCGATCAACATTCAAGAAAAAACAAACGTGCTTTGTGGTTTGAATGACTTACAGCTGAACGGATAATGAGAGATTCTAGCCCTTTTATAACATGAAAAAATCGATTATAACACTTGTTTTTGCCAGCAGGTGTCCAGAAAAAAACTTCAGCAAAATACGGTTTACACAGGCTCTCCGAAAGCATATTTAATCCTTCATCAGGCTCGATCCGCATTTTGGGCTTAGATTAAAGCAATATCGGCAGTTAACGGCTTTTCGAAAACGTCAAGCTGACGATTCCGGCCAAAAAGTTGAATGAGGAGCTGCTGTCAAGATCATTCTTGACATTTGCTCCTCATTCAAAAGCGTGAAGGTATGAAGCAGCGGTTTATTTTTATACTGTCTGCTTGATATGTTTATTTTTTTATTGTCTTCCTATTTGAGGCAGCTTTTATTTTGTTAAAACTTTGTCAATCAACCCATATTCTTTTGCACGTTCAGCTGACATGAAATTGTCGCGGTCCGTATCACGTTCAATTACTTCAAGAGGCTGACCAGTGTTTTCAGATAAAATTCTGTTCAATTTATCTCTTAAAGAGAGAATTCGTCTAGCTGCAATATCAATGTCAGTTGCCTGACCTTGCGCGCCTCCTAACGGTTGATGAATCATTACTTCACTATTCGGAAGGGCAAAACGTTTTCCTTTTGCACCTGCCGCCAATAAGAATGCTCCCATGGAAGCAGCCATTCCTATACACATCGTGGATACATCAGGTTTAATAAATTGCATCGTATCATAAATCGCCATGCCAGCAGTAATTGATCCGCCCGGGCTGTTAATGTAAAGGGAAATATCTTTTTCAGGATCCTCCGCTGCCAAGAAAAGAAGCTGAGCAACGATGGAGTTTGCAACATGATCATCAATTGGCGTACCAAGGATAATAATGCGGTCTTTTAACAATCTTGAATAAATATCGTAAGCACGTTCACCACGGTTTGTCTGTTCAATAACAGTCGGTATTAAATTCATTATGTTTCCTCCCTCGCATCAAAGTTAAAGTCATTTCTATTCCATCATACATAAAAGGTCAATAAAGGTCAAACAAAAAACTTTTATATATAATTATTTATAAGATCAATACATGTACCATCATACCCTTATTTTTCATTTTTCAAACAACGATGAAAAATGAATTTTTCAAAATAATTTTGACACGATGGATAATTAAACAAAATTTATTCTTGCATATATTGTTCAATTCGATTATAATATAATTCGTGACATTTGAAAAATGCGCTCGTAGCTCAGTTGGATAGAGCGGTGGTTTCCGGTACCACGTCCGTCGGGGGTTCGAGTCCCTCCGAGCGCGTAAGCCTAGAGCGACAAGGGTTTGAGCGATTTAGAAGTCGTTCAACGGACGGGAACTACCGAAAAATGGACAACGTATTTTCGCAAGGTTTCCGTCCCTCTGAATCAAAGAGAACGCGTGCCTCCAAAATGAAAAATTTTGGAGGTTTTTATTATGCGAAAAAGGCTAGAAAGGTAGTTTCAAGACTATCTGATTGTAGATGTAATCTCGGTTATATGACGGTTGCAGAAGGATTAAAATACGCTAAGATCATTTACAAAACGGAAGCTATCCAGGACGAACGAGTACCGATTATTGAAGTTCTTGAAAAAATTTTATAGATGTTGTCGGTTTTAGAGATCTTACTACTGACCAAATTAGACGTTACATTAATACGTCATCTGTAACCGTGGATATTCTTTTCGGTGCTATTAAATCGATTTTTAGAAAGCTACATAAATTCGGTATTATTTGAAGAAAGTCTCGTCAAAAAATGCCAAAATTAATAAGGATGAACAACGAATCTTGTGCTTACAGACACGCAAGTAAAGAGGCTATGAAACGTCAAAGATATAGGTATTTACGGGATTTCGTGACTATGGTGCTATTAAACTAATGTTAGAGTGAGAACAAAGGATAAACTAAGTTGAATAGACAGAAATTTCGGGTATTTTTTATCGTAAACTATTTGAAAAAGGTGACGATATTAGTCGCATTCGATAAGAACTATGCCAAAAAGGGTGAAAAAAGATGTAAAATAATAATATCTTGCAATATTTATAGATCACGAAGGGTGTTGAAGAATGGAACGTATTTCAGTAGTTTCCATTTTAGACGTTATTGGTGAATTGTTTTCTGATGAAGTTTCGATTGCTGTTTCCAATACAAAGGAATATATCTATTACCGGCCGAGTAAACGGATTGATTTGAAAATCAGACCGGGAGACTTGGTGAGAAAAGGAACGATTGCGTATAAAGCTTTGCACACCAAACAAAAGGTTTCTGAGTTTATTAACCGCGATGTGTTTGGCGTTCCTTATCACGGGATGGCTGTTCCGTTTTTTTGGGAAGGAAAGCTTGAGGGATGCGTCACTGCGATTTTTCCTGCTTTGACGGATGGAAAATCTGTTGTGACCGTCAAAACTGATGATGGATGGGTTCCTATTCCTTTTTCGAAAGTTGCGTATTTAGAAGCAAAAGATAAAAAGACCTATGTGTACACTGAAGGATGCTCAGGAACGCATAAATACTCTCTCCAGGAATTTGAATACTTGCTTCCAAAGGACTATTTTATTCGCTGTCATCGGGCTTTTATTGTGAATGTCAACCATATTAAGGAGATCTACCCTGATGCGCATTCAACATTTTTGCTGTTGATGAATAACGGTGATAAAATTCCTGTCAGTCAGTCCTACTCTAGTTATTTTCGAAAATTGCTTGGATTTTAAAAAATCGTTCTGTTTTAGTATGGAAATTGAGTTGTTTATCTGAATTTTCGGTCACTTATCCCCAAAACCTTGCCCCGTTAACTTTTATCGGTAAAATAAATTTTAAATTCATTAAAGGGGAGATGATGGGGAAATGGACAATAAATTGGAAAGGATTGAAGATTTGCGTTTGCGCGATCGAATAGTCACAGCTGATGAAGCCGCATCATGGATCAAAGACGGGATGACTTTAGGGTTAAGCGGATTTACACGCGCGGGTGATGCGAAAGCGGTTCCATATGCGTTGGTGAAACGAGCAGAGCGAGAATCGTTTAAAGTAAATGTGTATACAGGAGCCTCTTTAGGTTCTGATATCGATAAAATGTTCACTGAAGCTGGCATTTTAGGCAAGAGGCTTCCTTTTCAGGCGGATCCTACGATGAGAAAAGGAATCAATCGGGGAGAATTTTTATTTGTCGATCAGCATTTGTCCCATACTGCTGAATTAGTGCGCTCAAATGTTATGGATCCAATCGATTTCGCAATTTTGGAAGCGGTTTCTATTACAAGAGATGGAATGGTTATTCCGACAACCTCCATTGGAAACTCGTTGACATTTGCCCAGCACGCAAAATCGATCATTATAGAGATTAATACGGCACAGCCTGCAGACTTAGTAGGAGTGCATGATTTGTATGAACCGGAGAAACAAGGGGAAAGAAAACCGATTCCGCTGACAAAATCGAATGATCGAATCGGTACGATCGGAATACCGATTGATATAGAGAAGGTAAAAGGAATTGTATTTACCAATCAGCCAGATTCACCGTCGACAATTGTGCCTCCGGATGAAGAAACAGTCATTATGGCGCAGCATTTGATAGAGTTTTTGCGTAAAGAAATTAAAGCCGGCCGATTAACGGAACGTTTGGCCCCGCTGCAGTCAGGCATCGGTTCCGTCGCCAATGCAGTTCTTCATGGCTTGCTGGATTCAGAATTTGAGGATTTAGAGGTGTATTCTGAAGTATTGCAGGATGCAGTCTTTGATTTGATAGATGCGGGCAAAGTCCGTTTTGCCTCTTGTTGTTCGATTACCCTTTCAGAGCCGAAAATGAAGGAGGTTTTCTCGAATTTTAAGAAATACCGCGACCGTTTAGTGCTGAGACCGCAGGAAATTTCCAACCATCCTGAAATTATTCGCCGGCTCGGTTTGATTTCCATTAACACAGCATTGGAAGTGGACATCTACGGCAACGTCAATTCAACCCACGTACTTGGAACGAAAATGATGAACGGCATTGGCGGATCCGGTGATTTTGCAAGAAATGCCCGCCTGGCGATTTTTGTGACAAAATCAATAGCGAAAGACGGAAACATATCAAGTATTGTTCCTTTTGTCTCCCATGTTGACCATACGGAGCATGACGTCGATGTCATTGTCACCGAGCAAGGGTATGCGGATCTCCGGGGCTTGGCGCCAAGAGAGCGTGTGGAACTGATTATCGAACGCTGCGCCCATCCGATGTATCGCGACCAGCTTCGGGAATATTATCAGGAAGCTCTTGCAAGAGGAGGGCATACACCACATGTTTTAGAAAAAGCTCTTTCATGGCATATAAATTTTGCTAAAAACGGAACGATGCGTGAAGAGATAGCACATAGCGTTTAATCGGATGACAATTTATTCGTGCATTTTCTAGACATGAGAAGAGATCGGCACAGCTTGATCAAAGAAGGAATTTATCAACTAGAAATCAATTTTGCGGATATCACACAACAAATGTTTTCACCCCCCTTAGCGTTAAAAGCACTAAACGAATGGACTTATTAATTGATACTGTACTGAAAAATTTAATAAAAAATAAATTCGAGTTGAAGGCAGAAAACGATTGTTTTTGCGAAAATCATCATACAGAACGGATAGTGAGCGCTTTGATCAACTGTTTTCTGAGAATAAGGACGGATTTGCAAGGGTTATTGATTACAGCGTCAACTGGTATCTAATGTTAATTGATCATTTTTCTGACGCAAATTGCTGTATCAGCCCGATAAACTTGATACTGAAGTCGATATTCCGGAAGTCGTCAATCTCGTGTTTTTTCAAGAAAGGACGTTCGACATCAAAGTTTTGGCAAATAATTGGGTTCAGAACACGCTTATATAAAGACTTACTAGATTGGAGAAGTTAATACGCATTCACCTTTTTGGCAAGTTTGGTAATTTTGAGTTTTTCTGCGAAAATCCAAAAGGAATGGAAGGAAATAGTTTAACGGAACGGTTATTTAACATCGAAGTCGAAATCATTAAAGAATTTTAGCATTTGCAGTACCAAGAAGAAAAGTATATGGGTTTAAAACGGAGTTATGGAATAAAAGTTGAAAGAACCGTTTAAAAGTGCAGGAAGCATTATAGACTTGTTTAAAGACAACATGGATGATCGTGAGGAAAATGATCTGTATTCGATAATTTAACACAAAATTGTGAAGATATTGTCGGTGCTTAATGGAATACATCAATTATTTCTTTTACCTTCATTACAAAAGAGGCATCTTAGATGTTGAACAAGATCTTAGATGCCTCTCTAATGTGGAATTTTGGAGATTTGCCGGTCAATCTTCTAGATAAAATTGAGATGGAATAAGGGGAAAGTTATTTTTGCAGTATTCAACATAAACATCTGAAAAAAAATTTCCCCATCTGGATTATAAAAGCGAAAACCTGGATCCGATTATATCTTCAAAGAGTGAATAAGATGCATCACTTGCTTCGTCTGATTGTACAATAGCTGTTTTGCCTGATCCATACATTCCTCAATCGTCAATGGTTTAGTAATAATCGAAAAGCATCCGTGAAATTTGCTGCGGAGCACATCTAAATTGCCTGCAAGCGAGCCGGATATTAATATCGTTGGAACTCCGTATATTTGAGCGAGATCAGCGATATAGCCGGGCGCTTTTCCGTATAATGTTTGTTCATCGCTTTGTCCTTCTCCTGTAATGACAAGATCCGCCTGCTCTATTGCTTCCTTCAAGTTCGAAGCTTCTGCTACAAGCTCAGCACCGGATATAAGCTTTGCGCCTAGTACAAGGAATGCAAATCCCAAGCCTCCTGCTGCCCCTGCACCTTTCACGTTATTGAAGACTTTTCCTTTCTGCTTCTCAATAAGAGCAGCAAATCGGGCCAATGCTTCGTCGTAAATCGGTATTTGTTTGCTGCTGGCACCTTTTTGCGGTCCGTAAACTGCGCTGGCACCTTTTTCACCACATAACGGATTGTCCACATCACAAGCAACCTTTATTGTAATATGTTCCAATCTCGGATCCAAACGGTCGAAACTTACTTGATTGACCTCCAATAAATCTTTTCCGAAAATCCCCGCTTCTTTTCCTTCTTTATCCCAAGCTTTCATGCCAAGCGCCTGTAAAAAGCCAAGACCTCCATCATTTGTAGCACTGCCGCCAAGCCCGATAATAAACGATTTACAGCCTTTATCCAATGCATCTTTCATCACTTCGCCAAGTCCGAAAGTAGTGGTCACATCCGGGTTTCGTTGTGAAGGAGGCACTTGGACAAGCCCAGCGATATTGGCAACTTCAATAGCAGCCGTATTATTTTCGAGGATGGCATAATATGTTTTTATTTTTTTGCCCAAGGGGCCTGTACAGGTTACCTCAATGCGATCCCCGGCTGAAGAGGCTAACAATGCATCGACTGTTCCTTCTCCGCCGTCAGCCATTGGCTTTGTTCTTACTGTATCACCGTAATGAAGGTCAAGTATTGCTTGTTTCATAATATTAGCTGCTTGAGAAGAGGTCAGACTCCCTTTAAAAGAATCAGGTGCTACGACAATATTCATTTAGCTGCCTCCTTTGTTTGTCTGATATCCTTCCGAATTTTTAAAAACGATAGAATAAACGAGATAAATGGAATTAATTACACTCAGCATATTGATTTCTTCCAAAATAGGTGATTTAAAGGATTCTAGTTTGCAACTGCTCACTTTGATGATTTGTTTCGCATTCTGTGCTAAATAGCCTTTTTCATTGCCTGTAATCGCAACGATAGGAATGCCTCTCTTCTTTAATACCTTTACTAGCTGTACGATAAATCTTGTTTCTCCGGAAAAAGAAATGACAACGGCTAAATCTCTGGGCGTAAGTGATTCTGCTTCGGAAATTTGATTTTCATGGTTGCTGTACGCAGTAGCATATTTGCCCAGACGAATAAATTTGAATTGTGCATTTCTTGCAATGAGATGCGAAAATGTTACCCCAAAAAAAGCAACTTTTTTTGAGTGATGGATTTCGTGAACAACTTGAATGATTTCCTTTGAACGGAGAAATTGCTCTGTTTGCTTCAGAGAAGCATGTAATTCATCATAATATTCGTTTATTTGTTTTATATTAAATTTCGTTTTAAGGTTTTGATAGTCTACTTCAGTATCATTAAATTCAATAAATGATCTGGCATATTCTTTAAGCTCTTTAAACGTAATATTTTCAAAGCGCTGGCAAAATCGGGTGATCGTTGCAGGTGATGTATGGCACGCTTCAGCTAATTCATAAATGGACATTTTCGGGATTTTTTCCACATTCCTCAAAATATATTCGGCAATAATGATTTCTGATTTTGTTTGGTCTGTTGAAGATTCAATGAAGTTTAATAATTTAGCCATAAAGTTGTACATCGAATCACTCCGGATTTCATATTTATTGTACGTTCTATTATAAATGACCATGAAAAAAGTTTCATAAAATGAAATTTTTCCTGTCTTTGTTTTTTCGTTCGTTAAGATATCGGTAGAATCAGTTACATGAAAAATTACTACCAGGAGCTGAAACACAATGAAAAAATTCAATGTACTTATTGTTGGCGGGGGGAGTACTTGGACGCCAGGTCTTTTAAAAGCAATTTGCTCGCGTCAAGATACTTTCCCGATCAACCGATTGGTCATGTATGATATCAATTACGAACGCCAAAAAATAATTGGCGAATTTGCGAAAGTGCTCTTTAAAGAAGAGTACCCTGACATTCATTTTAGCTATACAACAGATAAAGAGGAAGCATTCACGGAAGATATCGATTTTGTTTTTGTGCAAATGCGTACTGGCGGCTATGAAATGCGTGAAAAAGACGAAAAGATCCCGTTGAAACTAGGGGTTATCGGTCAGGAAACATGCGGGCCGGGCGGTTTTGCTTACGGTATGAGATCGATCCGCGATATGGTTCAATTGGTCAAGGATGTCAGAAGCAAAACGAAAGACGCATGGATTTTAAACTACACAAATCCTGCTGCTATCGTTGCGATTGCGTTACAGCAAATGTTTCCTGATGATAAAAGAATCCTCAATATTTGCGACCAGCCTGAAAACTTGCTTCGTTCGTACGGCCGTTTATTAAATATGAATGAACGTGATTTTGATCCTGTATACTTCGGATTAAATCACTTTGGCTGGTTTACTCATTTATATGATCCGCAAGGCAATGACAAATTGCCTGAGTTAAGGGAAATGATTTTGAAAAACGGCTTCCGTCCGGCTGACTACGAGCAAAGGGATAAATCATGGCTCGAAACGTATGCCATGGTACAGCAAATGGTGCGAGATTTTCCGGACTATTTGCCGAATACGTATTTACAGTATTATCTATATCCAGATAAAGTGCTGAAAAAATTGAATCCGGATTTTACGCGTGCAAATGAAGTACAAGCCGGTAGAGAGAAACGCGTATTTGAAGATTGTGTGCGCGTTGCTGAAACAGGAACTGCAAAAGATTCCAACGTAGTAGCAAATGATGCGCATGGCGAGTTTATCTTAATTGTTGCAGAATCCATTGCATACAACAAAGGCGACAATTTTATTGTCATTTTGAAAAATGATGGAATCATCAGCAATTTGCCGGATGATGCGATGGTTGAAGTGGCTGCAAGTATAACCTCAAACGGGCCTAGACCATACGCAGTTGGAGAAATTCCAACATTCTATAAAGGATTGATTGAAGGGCAATATGCGTATGAAAAACTTACAGTGGAAGCATATATGGAAGGCTCATACGCCAAAGCGCTGCAAGCTTTAACTTTAAATCGTACAGTTGTATCTGCAGCAAAAGCGAGAGAGGTATTGGATGCCTTAATCGAAGCCAATAAAGAATACTGGCCGGAATTGCGATAATAACTTGTCCGTGCAGGGAGCCGTTATGACTCCCTGCTTGAAAAATAGCTAGAATGTATCCGTTTTCTATATCTTATCTAGAAGGGGAGCTATGAAATGAAGAAGGTATTTAACTTTGATTTCTTTCAGAGAATTGGCAAAACTTTTATGGTTATAATTTCTTTGCTTCCTGCAGCCGGTTTATTGTTGGGAATCGGTACAACGTTACAATCTCCATATTTAATCGAATATTTGCCTTTTTTAGATTCAGGATTTTGGAAAACGATTTCTGATTTAATGAAGGGTGCAGGAAAAGCGATATTTGGGAACTTAGGTGTTTTGTTCGCTATCGGTATAGCGGGGAGCTGGACCGGTGGAAAAGCGGCAGCCTCCTTATCAGCACTTGTTGGTTATTTAGTTATGCATACCGTTATCGGGATTGTCCTTGGAATTACGCCGGAAAACGTATCGGAACCAGGGCGTGTACTTGAGTTAGGGATTCCGACACTTCAAATCGGTGTTTTTGGCGGTATCATCATCGGGTTTGTAGCAGCAGTTCTTTATGAAAAATATCATGATTTCAAAATGCCGGAAATGCTGTCCTTTTTCGGCGGTTCACGATTTGTTCCTATTATAACAGCAGGTTATTCAATCATTATTGCACTGATTTTGGCCTTTGTTTGGCCACATGTACAAGACGGCATTTATGCACTTGGAACTGCCTTATCAGGAGAAAATACGCCGCCGCTTTACATGTTCATTTATGGACTAGTAGAACGTGCCCTTATTCCGTTTGGATTGCATCATATTTTCTATATCCCAATTCGTTTTTCGGAAGTTGGCGGAACGTATACAACACTTGCTGGATCTGTCGTTTCCGGAGACACGGCAATGTATATGGCTCAGCTTGCGGATAAACAAGTAAATGATGCCGTTGAAATAACAGCAGGAAGATTTATGGCAGGGAAATTCCCGTTTGTTCTGTTTGGTCTGCCAGCGGTAGCGTTAGCAATGTATCACATGGCAAAACCGAAAAACAAAAAAGCTGTAGCAGGCTTATTGTTGACTGCTGCGGGAACAGCATTTTTTACAGGAATTACAGAGCCGCTTGAATTCACGTTCTTGTTCGTAGCGCCATTATTATACGTTTTCCACACATTAATGGCAGGGCTGTCATTTATGCTGATGTATGTTTTAGATGTGAATGTTGGATATGCCGGCGGATCCGGAATCATTGATTTTATCTTATTTGGTATATTACCTGGTGTTGGAGAGCCATGGTGGTATGTCATTATCGTTGGTCTGGCAATGGCTGTTGTTTACTACATTGTATTCAGATGGTCTATTAAAAAGTGGGATCTCCTTACACCAGGGCGCGGAGATGAAGATTCGAACAGACTTTATACTAGAAAAGATTACGAAGAAAAAACAAATAGAAAAAGTGATGAATCTGTTGTCAATCAAAAAGCGTATGAAGTCTTAGCAGCACTTGGCGGAAAAGAAAATATCAATAATCTTGATGCATGTATTACACGTTTAAGAGTAGGTGTAAAAAACAAAGGCGCTGTTAATAAAGAAAAACTGAAAGCTCTTGGTGCTTCAGGCGTATTGGAGGTAGGAAATGGAGTTCAAGCAATATTTGGACCTACTTCAGACACTTTAAAAAATCAAATTTTAGATATCATGAATCAGGAAACAAACGAATATAAAGAAGAATCAACTATTAGTTTTGTAGCGCCATTATCAGGAAAGGTTGTTTCTTTGGAAGAAGTGCCTGATGAAGTTTTCTCTCAAAAAATGATGGGCGACGGCATTGCTGTTCAACCAACAAGCGGAGATGTCTATTCCCCGGTTGACGGTGAAATCGTCGATGTATTCCCAACCAAGCACGCCATTACACTTCGTTCAGATGAAGGAGCAGAGCTGTTGATTCATTTGGGACTAGAAACAGTGAACTTAAAAGGAGAAGGCTTTGAAATAAAAGTTTCACCTAAAGACAAAATCAAAAAAGGAGATCTTATCGCACAATTCGCCATCGACCAAATTGGCGAAAAAGGGTACAACACCATTACTCCTATTATTTTACTGAACGGAGATCAGTTTAAAATCGACCATAGTAGTTATCCATCCAACGTAGTTGGAGGAAAAGACGTATTAATCAAGGTTCAGAAAGGATAAGATCGATCATCCATGGGATAACAGTACGATACTGTACAGAATTGCTTCCGAGTTCCATAAAGGATAGTATCGATTATCCATGAATTCGCAAGGAACCCAAGTCCATAAAGCTTAGATCAATCATTTTCAAAAGGCTATCGAGTGCATTCGATAGCCTTTTTTGCATAGTGATTGAAAAATGTGAAAAGGCACAGTACATCTGCTGCTGTGGCGTCATAGGCTTCGGAAATTGCAGCTGCAAAGAGCCGACAGCTAAATTGTAGTACGCCGCTTTGACGGGCAAGAATTTCAGAAAGAATTATTAAAGAGAGAAAAAAAGATTTTAAATTGGACGAGTAACAAAGCGGAAGGGTACATGATCCATCAGGTTACGGTACTTTCCGTATACTGCCGATTGAAATCAACGGGAAGAACATGTACAGGATCCATCAGGTTACGGTACTTTCTCTTTTTTAGTATAGGCAATTGCGGAACTATTAATGAATGCCGATTCGGCTTCTACTGTATTCATTTGAAGTTTCAACCGGATAATATATAGATAAAAAATTTGCGGCAGCCTTCTTGGAGTTTTCATTTACATTTCAATACCATTTTAGATACTCACGAAACTCTCCAGTTTATGAATAGCATTTACTCGCAACAATCCCCATAAAGTTCCATTCAACTGTATTTCACTTCTTTTTGTAAAGAAAACCACTTTTCAAAAGGAAATTGGATTAATATGTGGAAGTAAGCTGTTGGCAATTAAATTGTAGAAGAGGCCGTTTCGTGGAATTTGTAATAGGAGGGCTTACTTATGGATCATTTAAAAAGCATTTTACAGGAAAATAGAATTCCATTTGACATCCTTTATCACGAAAATCCAATTCGCACAGCGCAGGAAGGCGCGGATTTTTTTGGAATCGAAATAGGTCAGACTGCTCCTACATTGATACTTAAGTCTGACAAAGGCTATTTTGCAATAATCGTTTCAGGAGGACGCGGTCGTGTGAATCTGGAAAAAGTGTCCGAAATCTTGGGATGCAATCAATTAAAAATGGCACCCCCAAAAGAAGTCCAGAAGATAACGGGATACACTGTCGGCAGCGTTCCTTTAGTTGGTCTTTCTTTGCCTTGTATAATCGATAAAGAACTTTTTCGCTATCCGTTCATTTACGGAGGAACGGGAGAACCAACCTCAACACTGAAAATACCTCCTCATGCTTTGGAACAACTGAATCAAGTTGTCGCTTTCTTAGGTTAAAGTGTTGCTGTTGTAAGTAAATTTCCCGCCTCGTACGATAAATTCGATATTCTCTGCAATTTGAAGAATAAAATAAGATTTAAAAAGAATTAGATATGTCTATTTCTTTTGTGTTAGGAAATGTTGAAGTGGTAGAAAGCATAAAAAACTTGATAACACCGATCAATAAACGAAATAGAACGAGGAAAGATTCATAAAGCCGTGCCTTATCTGTGTTTATAGAAACTACTTTTAGTACATGGCTGTTTCAAATAAGAAAATAAAAGGTTAGAGAATACATGAATGTTCGGTAACATTTTTTATATCCCAATCCTACTTCTTATGTGCATCATATTGTATTTTTAATAATTTGCAACTGGCTTGTTTAAATATTTCATTTAATATATAATACAAATTATAGTTATCATTTTCCATATCTTAGCTTATTAAAGCATTGAAACATTGATAATGTAATTATTATCTTACCTACTTAGGACTAAATATAATTTTCATAGCAAAGATGATGTATAAAAATTTTTGTGTCAAGCATTTGGCTAGACCAAATTTATGATTCATATAAGCAGTATTCAGAGTGTGATGTACACGACCAATACCATGAGGTGAACGATCAAGTAGTATCCAAGATTTGAGAAATAGGTAAGGTGAAAGTTAAGAGGATTTGTCGAAGCACAGAAGGCCCTTCAACGTATGTATGTTTGAAGAATATTTTAATCATAAAGGAATAAGGAAATTTTCTCTTCTTACAAAAAAACTGAATATTCAGTCTTTTTTTTTGGTGAAACATATCTCTATTGATTCCAAATCGTTTCAGAGATATCTTATTTTCATAAATAACAAAAAATTCTTGACATTAATTTTCTGAATAAATAAAATTTAATTGAAAATGTAATTATATAAAAAAATGAGGAGGTGTAAAAATGTTTGAAAGAACAATTGTTAATATGTCGACTATATCAATTATAGAAGAGGGAAATGGTGTAAGGAAAATATCGAAAAAGTTTACTTACATGAAGAAATAAAAAAGGATGATTGGATATTTAGAAGACATTAAGCCAGTTTAGGAAATTATTTGTATTTTTGAACAAAATGTTAAATTATACAAAAAATATTGAAATAAAAGATAGAATTGGTAGAATTTAAACGGATTGTAAAAATTTATATTTCTCTTTAAAGGAGGTGCAGACGGTGATAAAAACGATTTACACCCTTGGAAATAAGTATTTAACCGAAGAAAAATCTCTTATTCAAGCAATAACGCTGCCCATTGCAAGATCATATGGCACAACTAAATATGTAATTATTGTGGACTTTTCTATTAAAGATAAAAAAGTCAAAATAACGCCAAAAGAAATAAGCGAATCGACCTCATTAGAGTTGCTATGGATTGGTACAGCGGATGGAGCAGCGAGCCCACAATGGTTTGGAACGGTGAGCAATGTCGAATATTTGCTTAGTCAAACAATTACAAATCTTCTCGAACGTTGGAATCAAGAGGATTCCTACTATTCTCTTTTAAAAAAAGCACAAGATGTTTTTTTCTTGGATCTTGGCGCGGCCAAAAAATCAGACGAACGATACCGCTATGTTTTTAATCCAGCATATGTTGGCGGCGAATTGACGGAAAAAGAGGCGAAAAAAGCGGTTAAGGAAGCAGCGAAGCAGTTTCAAGCTTTTATTGAAAAAGAAGCCAATGTTAGCATCAAAGATGTCCTCTTGTATTCTCTTGCCATTGACGGACAGCTCGTCGTATCGCAACCAGAATATGAACGACTCGTTATCGCTGAGAAACTAAGTGTATTTGAAGAGGCGAAAAAGGGAGTATGCGCCCTTACAAACAAAGAAGACTTTGTGACAGGAGAAACGACAAAACTGAAATTTAACTACTACATAAACGATAAAATCAGCTTTGCGAGCGATCTAGAGAAAAAATCATTTGTCAAAAACTTATCCATCAGCAAAGATGCTTATCAGGCAATTATGGCAGGGGAAGCGTACATTCTCCGCAACTTTAATACTCGTTTCAGTGACCTTCCTTGTTATATCATCCCAGACTTTTTATATGATGTGCCGTTTGAAAATGTCCCGCTTCAAGATATTAGTGAGCACATTCATCAGTTTGTCCGCACTGTCAAAACGGTTGAAACAGCGGAAGATTTGCATCGGGAAATAGAAGATTACAAAGAATTCAATAATCAAATGGACAACCATATTTCGTTACATTTTCTTTTTTACACAAAAGCGCAGTCAGCTTTAAAGGTGAATAAACTGTTATCCGATGTTCCGCTCACTCATTTGCGCCGACTAGGTTACGAGATGCGAAAAGCAGGGGAAATAGGACAACACTTTTTTGGCAATGAAAAATTCAATCTCGGCTTGGAACCAATCTACTACTTAGTTCCGATGCGTGTTCAACGCAGGGAAAACTTTGAAAAACGTAAAATTTTACAAGTATACGAGTCGCTTTTGACAAATAAAACGCTTTCATACCAATGGCTGATCACGCAATTTGTGCAGCTTGCCAAAGTTCATATGTATGCTAACTATAACCTTTATCAATATAGTAACGACAAGGAAGAATCCAATGATTTTCGATTAGTGAATGCAATGGTGCGAGCGCAATTGTTCTTGAAACTGTTGCAAAACCTTAACTTAATTAAGGAGGAAAGGGAGATGGCAAAGGTAACATATGACTTGTCTGATGCCCACATGGTCGAATATATGGAAACCATGAATTATAACGTCGCGCAAAGTTCTTTATTTTTACTTGGGTATTTAATTGCAAAAATTGGAACTGAACAAGTTCGTAGAGCAAAAGAACGTGCAGAAGCGTTTGGACAAGTCCGAAGCGGCAAAACAGTAAATAAGCCGATTTTATCGAAGATTAATTATCATGGTATGAATAGGCAAAAACTGATCATGCTTTCAAACGAAGTATTTGAAAAGCTGAGACAACTGAAAATTGCTTCTTTGCAAATTGAAGCTGTTTATGTGGAACATAAACGTCTCTTTGATTCAGCATTGCAGGGAAAATGGAATTTAAGTGATCGAGAAAACGTTTTTTATTTGCTTTCAGGCTACGCATATGGCACAAAGCGGATTTTAAACAGCAGCAAAAAGGATAATTCCGACCCTGATTTTGAAAATGAAAAATAAAGTATTACGAATGGAAAGGAAGAAGAGATTCCCCAAATACTGCGAAAAGTCCAATCCTGTATAAGATGAGGGGAGCTCTTCCTTCCAAATAGTAAACAATTGGTCAAGGCATTTGGATAAACTGCAAAATCTCTTAAAAAATCATTTCTAACATTAATTATACACGAGGAGGAATGAAAAAAATGAATAATAGCGATATTTTATTCCTTTATGATGCAAAGTTAACAAACCCGAACGGCGATATTGATGAAGAAAACCGCCCGCGCATGGATTATGAACGTTCATTAAACTTAGTGAGTGATGTGCGTTTAAAACGATATATTCGCGATTATTTGGAACAGCTCGGAAACGAAATTTTTGTAGGTAAAGTCGATGGAGAAACGGTCAATGCGACAGAACGCATTAAGCGTTTATTTGAGAAAAAGTATGATGGAAAAGTGAACCTTAATAAACTATCAAAAGAGGAACAAAACTGGATGCTTGAGCAATTTACTGATGTCCGCATGTTCGGTGCGACAATGCCGATTAAATCGGAGGATAAAGGAAGCTCCATGACGTTTACTGGTCCGATTCAGTTTAACTGGGGCTACTCGTTAAATAAAGTCACGCTTGTCGAATCGGCAAGTATTACCTCACATTTCGGTTCCGATGATAAAAATGACGGCGGTACTATCGGCAAAGACTATCGTGTCTATTATTCATTTTTGGCGTTTCATGGCATCATAAGCGGTCATCGCGCGGTGCATACGAGATTGACCGAAGAAGATGTCAGTTTATTTGATCAAGCGGTTGTTAAAGCGATTCCATTGAGCGCAACACGAAGCAAAGTCGGACAATACCCTCGTCTTTACTTACGTGTAGAATATCATTCTCCTGAATTTATTGCCGGCGATTTGAGAGATTTGGTGAGTTTAGAGGAAACAGAAGGGCTGCGCAGCATTTCCGAAGTTAATTTGCATGTTGATGCACTTGTGAATAAACTTTTGGAAGTAAATGGTGAAATTGCCCGCATCCATTACTGGCAAGATTCTAATTTATTGTTGAATTATGAAGGACAAAAAGGGATGCTAACAGCTCTTCTTCCATCCGAGTTGGCGGATAAACTCGTTCCTGTATTGTAAAAAAGGGTGACGTTTATGAAGATACTTATTTTTGACCTTATCGGGAAGATGGGACATTTCCGAAAAATCGATACGAACTCATCTTCGCTTTCGTACTCCTTTCCGCCGCGAACAACGATTGTTGGCATACTCGCTGGTATTTTAGGAATGGAGCGCGACAGTTATTATGAAGTGTTTTCACCGAATCAATGCCAAATTGCGCTATCTGTTCGCACGCCGATTCGCAAAGTGATGCAAACAGTCAATTATATGTTTGTAAAGTCAAAAGCCCATTTAAACAATAGCGGAGGACATACGCAAATTCCCCTTGAGTTAGTGCTTCCCGGGGGAGAAGAAGCCAATGTGCGGTACCGCATTTATTTTTCCCACTCTGACCGATCTATCTATGAAAGCGTGAGGGGAAGAATCCAATCAAGCCGATATGTTTATCCGCCGTATTTAGGGCTTTCTGAATTGCTTGGACAGTTAAACTGGGTTGCCGAAGCAGAGGGAACGGTAATGGAAAGTCGTGATGCGGTGCCGATCCATTCTGTTGTGCGAATTCCTAATTTGCGTGAGCGATCGATCCAATTTTCAAAGGAAACTCGCTTTTTAAAAGAATTTATGACACGCCAGTTTACAAATGAGCGGATGATTCAAGAAACAGACTATTACTTGTTTGAACAATCACGGCAATTCATCGCGATTCCGGCTGTACCATATGTATCCGTTGCTTATGGGGGAGAAAAAGAAAACATTTTATGGATGTAAGGCAGCGGTGACCTCATCGCTGCTTTATTTCTAGGGGGGAAGCATATGTATTTGTCTCATAATCATCCAGAGAAAAAATTGACTGTACATTTAAAGGAAGTATACGAATATTTGCAAGATATGCTTAAGCATGTGCCGTTGTCTAAGGGAGATCGAGCGACGCTTGAATATATAGGAAAAATTGTTGCGGTGTCACACGATTTCGGTAAATATTTATCATACTTTCAGGATTATTTGCAAACAGGTGAAGCAAGGGGAGATTTACATCATCATTCCTTTATTTCTGCCGTGTTTGCCGCCCATCTTTTGCGCCATCCGGTGAACTTAAATGCTTCTTGGTTTGAATTTGCCCCGCTATTAGGCTACTTCGTCGTTATGCACCATCATGGGAATTTGCGCGATATTTCTTTAGATGTAACAAAATCGCGCCATATTGCAGAAAATACCGTGCAAGATTCATTATATTACCGAGTCATTACATTAAAACAGCAAATCGATGATATAAAGAACCATGCTTCTGCGATTGTGGAAGATTTATCTCCTTTATGGGATGAACTGTCCATTCCATTGTCCCTTTCTGAAAAACTGCACAACTTCCTTCAAGACTATGAAAAAACGTTCGATGAGGTATACCGCCAATATTATTTGATCGATAAACGAAGAAAACAAGAATTGACGAGGGAACTTTATTATTATGTGCTATTGCTATATTCTGTGCTTATTGATGCGGATAAATTATCGGCGGCTAACATCGAACGGAAACCGCGTGTTCACATTCCAGCTCATCTTGTTGACCAGTACCGCGAAGCGAATTTTGATGTGAACGTGACAGAAGGAACGAACGGGTGGCGCAATCGGATGTACAACGTAGTGATGGAACGAATAGAGGGGCTTTTTAAAACAAAACCAGAACAGCGATTGTTCACATTAACGGCGCCGACGGGAGCGGGAAAAACGCTGCTGTCGCTTTCGGTTGCTTTAAAATGGCGCGAGCAAACAGAACGACAGCATGGATATACCCCAAAAATTATTTACGCTCTGCCGTTTACAAGCGTTATCGATCAAAATGAAAAAGTAATCCGTGATTTGTTAAGCCAGTTGGATGATTTTCATGCAAATGAGCAGCGGTATTTAGTTAAGCATCACCACTTATCTGCGTTTCAATACAAAACTGAATACGAGGAACTGCCTCTCCGCAAAGCATTGTTGCTGACGGAAAGCTGGGAGGCAGAGCTGATTGTCACGACATTTGTGCAATTGTTTCATACACTGATTGGCTATGAAAACCGCGCGTTAAAAAAATTCCATCAAATTGCCGGGAGCATTATCATTCTCGACGAAATCCAAAACGTGCCGATTGAGTATTGGCCTTTGTTGCGTTCCGTGTTGTACAAAATGGCAGAATTGTTTTCCTGTAAAATTTTGTTGTTAACAGCAACGCAGCCGCTTATTTTCCCAGAAGGTGAAACGGTTGAACTTTTGGAGGCGGAAATGGTAAAGCCAATTGACTTTTTTAAAGAAATGGAACGGGTCGAGCTTCATTGGCTAGGAGGGGATAAAGGCGCATACAGTCCCGAAGAATGGATGGAACTGTTTCAAAACCGTTTTGAAGATGGAAAAACTTATTTGGCGATTTTTAACACAATTAAAACATCGATTGAAATTTATGAAGGGATAAAAGAATGGCTAAAAGAACGCGGTTATGACGTAATCTACCTTTCTACAAATATTGTGCCTTGTGAGCGGAAATGCCGCATTGAACAAATAAGACAGTTTTTAAAAGAGAAGAAGAAAGTTGTTGTTATTTCAACGCAAGTTGTCGAAGCAGGAGTCGATGTTGATTTTGACGTGGTGTATCGCGACTTAGGACCTATTGATTCCATTGTCCAAGCGGCGGGACGCTGCAATCGTAACGGAAAGTTACATGGACTTGGCAAGGTTTATATAACGCCAATTGAGCGAGATGGAAAGTTAGAATCACAATATGTGTATAAGGGTGTTCATACAAATATAGCGAAGGAAGTGCTACCGAAAACACCGGTATCTGAGCATCAATTTTTTGATATCATTATGCAATATTTTACTGAAGTGCGCGGCAAAAAATCGTTCGATGCTTCCGATGGGATTATAAGTGCGATTGAAGAACTAAAATTTGATACAAAAGATAAGTCGGGAAGGAAAAATAAGCCCAAATATGTATCGGAATTTCAATTGATTGAAAACGCGCATCAAGCAGTGGATGTGTTTGTCGAAGTAGATGATCAAGCGATGGACATTTGGCAGCAATATATTCAGCAGGTGATTGAGGAGAAAGACTTAGAAACTCGGTTTGAAAACTATTTGCGTTTGAAAAAAGACGTGCGCCAATATGTCATTTCCGCTCCGATTAAACTTGTAAAGAATCTGGATCGGGATTTATACGAAAAAACGAGAATGATTCATTTATCCAACGATATACTAAACCAATATTACAACAGCGAATATGGACTGATTCGCTCAAGCGAGATGGTGGATGCATGGACTATGTAATGGATGTAAATGGAACACATATTTGGTACTACTTCATCTGCAAGCGCGAGGTTTGGCTGATTACACATCAGATCGCCGCCGACCAAGAGGATGATAACCTCGAAATTGGCCGTTTTATCTCGGAAACAAGCTATCAGCGTCAGAAGAAAGAAATGCTGATCGGCAATATTAAAGTGGACCGCATTCGCCGCGAAGGGGATACGCTTGTTGTCGGTGAAGTAAAAAAATCATCCACATATGAAAAAAGTGCCTATTACCAATTATTGTTTTATCTTGACACATTGCGAAAAATGGGAATTGAGGCAAAAGGGGAGCTTTTATTTCCAAAAGAAAAGAAAGTAACGAAAGTGGAATGGACAGAAGAAGGAAAAAAAGTATTGGAAGAGGCGATAGCTGAAATTCGCCGCATTGCCCGTTTGCCTGTACCGCCAGAGCCAAAGAAAATAGGATTTTGCCGAAGCTGTGCCTATCGTGAATATTGTTTTGCGGAGGAATCATGATGAAAAAGACGCTCTATATTTTTCAAAGCGGCGAACTAAGCCGCGAAGACAACAGTATTTGTTTTGAGACAACTGAGCGTAAACGGAAGCTTCCTGTTGAAGATATCAATGATATTTATATTTTTGGAGAAGTGAATGCAACGAAGAAGTTTTTAGAACTGATGGCACAAAAAAATATCTGCATTCACTATTTTAATCATTACGGCTATTACACGGGAACGTTTTATCCGCGCGAGCATTTAAATGCGGGTCACGTCATTTTAAAACAGGCCGAAGCGTATTTGAATCCAGAAAAACGTCTTGCTTTAGCGCGAAAATTCATTGAAGGTTCGATCGGGCAAATGATACAAGTGCTGAAATATTATCAAAACCGTGTTAAAACCAATAACGAGAAGTTTAAGGAAATGATTTTGGATTTCCAATCAAGCCGGGCGAAACTGGAACAATGGACAAGCGTCGAGGAAATGATGTCGACAGAAGGGCATATACGCGAGAAATATTACAGCATGTTTGATGATATTTTAAACCATAACCGAGACTTTTTGTTTGAAAAGCGCTCGAAGCGGCCGCCGCTCAATCGTTTAAACGCAATGATTAGTTTCGGGAATCAGATTTGCTATACAACGGTGCTAAGTGAAATCTACAAAACGTATTTAGACCCGCGTATCGGATTCTTACACGCGACTAATTTTAGAAAATTTTCTTTAAACCTAGATGTTGCGGAAATTTTTAAACCGATTATGGTCGATCGCCTCATTTTTACTCTTGTAAATAAAAAGATGATTACGAAAAAAGATTTTGACAAACATATGGAAGGAATTTTGTTATCGGAGGAGGGGCGGAGAAAATTTATCGAGGAATTGGACAAGCGCATGAAAACAACAGTCAATCACAGGCATCTTGGTAAGTCTGTCTCATACCGTCGTCTCATTCGTCTCGAGCTTTATAAAATTCAAAAGCATCTTCTCGGCGAAAAAGAATATGAGCCGTATCGCTCGTTATGGTAGGTGTTGCTATGTTTGTGATACTAGTCTATGATTTTGATAAAAAACGTGTCGCGAAAGCGTTAAAGATCGCAAGGAAATATTTATATTGGGTGCAAAACTCGGTGTTGGAAGGGGAAATTTCCGAAGCAAACTATGTAAAGTTAAAAATGGAGCTGGCGAACATCATGGATCCCGATACAGATTCTGTAGTGTTTTATACGTTTCGCACGCAAAAATATTCGAAGCGGGAAGAGATGGGATTACGCAAAGGTGGAGAAGACAACATTTTATAGGAGGAACAGATGAGGCTTACGATTCGATTTAGACCAAAAAATGGAACCCTTATATTACCTATCAACTATGAAGAAGTATTGCAAGGATTTTTATACCGCTCCATTCAAGATTTTGACCTTGCGGATTTTTTGCATAACGTTGGATATACGAAGGAAAAGCGGCGGTTTAAAATGTTTACATTTAGCCGTTTGTATGGAACATACCGCATTCATCGTCATGAGAAAAAAATCGAGTTTTTTGACCAAGTAACATGGTATGTTTCTTCTATGTTAGATTCGCTTATTGTGGATTTAGCGAGAAACTATTTATTGAAAGAACAATTCATGTTAAACGGACAGCCGATTCATATCGAGGAGACAGTGGTAAAACCATTAAAGATCGCGGAAAAACATACTTATCAAATTCGGATGCTATCGCCACTTACGGTTTATAGCACTTATGAAAACCGATACGGTGAAAAGCGAACGCATTTTTTCTCGCCGTTTGATCTTGTTTTTTCAGATATGGTAGAGAAAAATTTTTGCAATAAGTTTCAAGCCTATTTTCAAGAACAGCCAACAGAGAGAGTAACTATTAAGCCGATAAAAGTAACGGAAAAAGATAAAGTTGTTACAGCGTTTAAAGAGTTTCGTATCAATGCATGGAATGGAACTTACGAAATTCAAGCTCCGCCTTCTTATTTGAAATTTATGTATGACGTCGGCATCGGGGCCAAAAATTCACAAGGATTCGGTATGTTTGAAATCATAGAATAGTTTTCTTTCTTTGTCGTCGATCCTCAATAGCGCACTAATCCCAGGGGATCGACGACACTTCATTTTTCAGAGTAACGATATAAAAAATACAGAAAATACAAGGAAAACAAAGAATTGATAAAATTGACTGTTTACGCTAAAATGAAAATAACAAAATTTCCATTATTATCAAAACCTTGCACCATCAATGATTTTTTGGGTTTTTATCTTAACTATGAGGGATTGAAACCACGACTTACGTATTAGACTTCGCGAAAAAAATAGGTTTTTATCTTAACTATGAGGGATTGAAACGCAGAAACAGCAATTTATCGTTATCCACGAGGTGGGGGTTTTTATCTTAACTATGAGGGATTGAAACTTCGCTCCCGGAGATTCTGTACCGCGCCCGGTGTAGACGTTTTTATCTTAACTATGAGGGATTGAAACTATCGAGAGTGAAATAAAAGCTAAAATCAGAGAAATGTTTTTATCTTAACTATGAGGGATTGAAACTTTTTTCAGACGGAGCCGGGTGAGCCGGGTCTTCTAGCGTTTTTATCTTAACTATGAGGGATTGAAACGATAATTATCGACATCTTTGATTCTTTCCGACCAATAAAGTTTTTATCTTAACTATGAGGGATTGAAACAGAGAAAGGAATGAAAAGCAAGTGGCACCGGCAAAACAGTTTTTATCTTAACTATGAGGAATTGAAACTCACCAACAACCAAAACCTCAAGTCTGGATGTACTTTCGTTTTTATCTTAACTACGAGGAATTAAAACATTTTACATTGACAGTGTTTTCTGACTCCAGCGCAACATGTTGATTCTTCTGGATTTTAATGACCAGGATGATGATGGAATTTTGCTTGACATCCTGTAGGAAAGTACTAATAGTCGAAAAATGGGAGTACAATATCACTTGGCTTTAGACGCATCAAGACCATATTTTTTATTGTACGGATTAGAAACTTACGGTATACGGGGTCTTCCCTCATTACAATCACGTAGTGGGGGACAGGCCCCATAATCATTTCATCATAAATAAGTCTCAAGACTTAGTTGAATATACATTTGAGGTCCATTTTGGAAAATCACTTTTCTCTGTATTCTAAGGAAGAGAAAAGTAATTGAATTTGTTTTTCCATTAAATTCATTTAATCAATCCAGCTTGAAGTTTTTGGATAATAGCTGTTTATGAGGCTAAAAATCTTCTCTAAAATAAGAACGCGAAAAGGCTGTGGATTTGGAGAGTCATTGCTTTTTTTGTATTTGTTTAGGCGAACTTCTTGCACTAGGGATTTGTTAATGAAGCTGTTTCATTGACATGTTAGTATGAAAATTCGCAATATGTGGAAGAAGACTATGTAAAATTCTAGTCAAAATATTTTGTATACAAGGGGAGGATCGGTGCTACTTTGTTGCCCCTTGCTGAGCGGAGTGCTAAAGGATAAACAAATCAAGTGATAAAGCTGCGAAAAATTTTTGGGAAGGAAGGGAAAACATTGAAAAGATTTTTTGCGATTCTGTTGGGTATCATCGGATTTATTGGTTTATATATTATCTTTTTGAATCCAATCAATTTTAGTTGGTGGCCTTTAGGAAATCAAAGAACCCAGTCCGTTACATCAGAGGGAATTGAAATGATTGAAATTGATGCCTCAGGTGTTAGCACAACGATTATTCCGGAAAATCGAGAAGATTTAAAAGCTGATTTAGATGGAAAGGGAAAGCTGATTGTTAAACAGCATGGAGACAAAGTAAAAGTAAGTGCGAAACAGAAATGGAAATGGTTTGGGTGGTTGTTTCATAACAAGGCAAGATTGAATATTTACATCCCTGAAGATTATGATCGAAACATGGCTATAAATCTTGGCTCCGGGAATTTGAATTTCTCTGGCCTTTCAAAAAATGAACCGATGAAACTAGATGAATTAATATTAGATATAGGCTCGGGAAAAGTCAACCTGAAGAATGTATCGGTTAAACATTTTGAGCATGATAGTTCATCGGGGAATGTCGATATAGACTCATTAACGACAGAAACAGGATCATTTGATATTAGTTCTGGAAACCTCAAAGTAAAGCATTATATCGGAGCTATTGAGGCTGAGCTATCATCTGGAAATTTAAATATACAAATGGATGAATTAACAGATTCAGTTGATATTGAAGTAAGTTCAGGAGTGGTGGATCTTAATCTTCCGACTGATGCTGACTTTACTTTAAACGGAAAGACAAACAGCGGCAATATAACATGTGATTTTCCGCTAACTAGCAAAAAAATAGATAATAAAAACATCAAAGGTACCCATGGGTCAGGTGAACATCCTATCGACGTAAGCGTATCAAGCGGCAACATTAAAATTTATTAAAATGATGTGAAAAAGCGTTCATTGATTAACTAGGGAAGCAAGAATGATGTCTATCTCTTTAATAAAATACTTAACAAGTGCCGCACTCTTAAAATATTAAAAGTCAATAGAAAAAGGAAGCAGCCTAAACCTTCTATATTCGTGTTTTAGGCTGCTTTTTAAATAAAATTTCTCTTCTTATCTTTGAATAGCTGAGCACCAATAATTTGATGATGTATAAAAGTTTGTGTAAAGCATTTTGCTAGACCAAAAGGAAATAGGGTATTCTCTGATTTGGACAAAAACACATTCCAGAGAAAGGAGAACCCTGCCTATGTCTAAAAGTATACCGAATGTAGACTGGGCAAATCAACTGGAAAGTGTTATTCGTCAGTTTGTAAAGGAAAAATTAGAACTGATCATGCGAGAAGAAATGAAAAGTTTCCTCGAAATTGAACAGGCTGGAACGAATGGACTACCGGGGCTGGAAGAAGCCTTTAAAACTGTTTATCCGAAAGCCGATGTGCAGCGTTGTGTCGTTCACAAAGTCCGTAACACACTCAGTCGTGTTCGAAAAAAAGACCAATTTGAAGTGGCAGAAGATCTCAAACTGATTTTTTGCGCACCGAATAAGGAAATAGCGTTACAGATGTTTCAACTGTTTTGAGTCAAAATGGTCGAGCACACTTCGAATACTGCTTGGATCATTCATAAAGGTAAGAAGGACATCCAACTCATTTCCCCAAGATTGAACTTCTCTCGGATACTTGAGATTCGGAAACGTCTAAAGCCGATGAACAGTTTGAGCAGTTTAGAAGCCGCGGAAAAAGTCGTGTATTTGACTGTTCAAGATTTTAATGAGAAATGGGCAGGGCGAAAGTTGCGAGGATTTGCCGAAGCGCATGAAACCCTTCAACGAATGTTTGAAGAACGTTATTGTTAACTAAATATTGTAAATAAACAAAATAAGGGGATTCTCCCTTTCCACACAGGAGACTGAATATTCAGTCTCCTGTGTGGAGGAAATATCCCTCTCTATTCTAAATCCATTTCAGAGATACCCTATCTATCTTACATTACACAAAATTCTTGACGGTACCTAAAATTCAAAGTTTGTTATGAATATATAAAGTAATTTTCATTATCCAATATAAAATGAAATCTCATTTCTTAAAAATTGTCGTCGACCTCCAATCGTGCAAAAATCCCGGGGGATCGACGACACTTTCTTTTTTAGAGTAACGATGCAAAATCTGCAGAAAATAAACGAAAAACAAAGAATTGATAAAAATTCCTGTTTAAGCTAAAATTGAAATAACAAAATTTTCATTATTATCAAAATCTAGTCATATCAACAACTTTTTGGGGTTTTTATCTTAACTATGAGGAATTGAAACTTCAATCATGCCAATTAAGTCTTGCGATCGAAAGAAACGTTTTTATCTTAACTATGAGGAATTGAAACTAGACTTAGAAGGAAACGAATACCCAGTGCAAGCAACGTTTTTATCTTAACTATGAGGAATTGAAACAACAAATGCACTTTTGCAATTTGTGAAAAGGGAATGTGTTTTTATCTTAACTATGAGGAATTGAAACATTGTAAATCGGTTAACGATGAGCGAGGATTTGCTGGTTTTTATCTTAACTATGAGGAATTGAAACTGCGGAGATCAAAGCACTTGCAACTGGAAATCCACTGTTTTTATCTTAACTATGAGGAATTGAAACGAATTTCTACCTTAATCATTTCGTAAACGGTCTCCTGTTTTTATCTTAACTATGAGGAATTGAAACGGGTTCGGATTCGGATTCGGCTGCGGATTCGGCAACGTTTTTATCTTAACTATGAGGAATTAAAACTGTATCAGACCGCAAGAAAGGCTGAAGCAACTCTTCGTTTTTATCTAACCCATAAGATTTGAAACAATAATCGATATCACACGATAAAAGAGTAAGAAAAGCTCATAGACAAATAGATGGAAAGTTTTTTGTACAGTAAATAATCCACCTGCAGGAGGGCTTCCTGGTAATCCATATGGTTGTAGGTACGTTACGATACCCAGCATTTGATGATGAAGAATTAAGCGAAAAAGTTGAATTTAAACCGTTTAATAGCATTGTTGAAGAAAAAATTTTTCCAAATCAGTTTATTAGGGAGAAGAAGAAATATTTTTGGATAAAGAAGCGACTTTTAAAATAAAGCAGATTATAGTGATCACAATTTTTTATATGTGAGATGGTCAAGAAAATGAAAGAGGATAGTAAAGAACCTGTTGTTATTAATAAAAATAAACCTGTTGATGATCAAAAAGAAAAACAAAATGAAGATACAAGATCTGATCGTTTTTCATGGAAGATAGATGATGTTGAATTCCATTAATTTTTCAAAAATTGGCGCTCCTTTTAGGAGTGCTTTTTATTTTACCTGAGAAAGGATGTAATGTGTATAAGGGAAAAACGCATACAAGATTACGAAGAAGACACAAGGGTATCTGACTGTTACGGCGCCGATCATTCGTCCTGGCGTATTCCCTTATATGTGATCGGATAAAATGGTTCTGATGGAAGCCGAATTTGCAGGAGGAAATCTTTTCGGACAAAACAATTCGGACAAAGCCGGTTACTGATGGCGGCCATCCGAATGAACCAGTCACGTTGCAAAATTTCAACCGGCATGCAAAAGGGATTACACTACGGATGAAGAGTACAAGATTTAAATCTGGTCATCTCTTTTACTGTCACATTCGGATTCATTCAACATTGCCTGTTCGTTTGGAAGTCCTTATATGTGACGGTTACTGAAAAATTATTTATTTAGCTCAGTTGAAAAACTGGGCTTTTTATTTCTGAAATATGGAAACAAATCCGCTCCCACATATACCGTCTACCTAAAAAAAATGTCATTTATGTCAGAATATATAACACAAATACGTAAATTTTTAGTTAAAATACACAAAATCACATTAAAAATTGTGAATATTCGCTAATGTTATACAGTTGAAAAGAATATATAATAAATACACATTACGTATTGTGTTATAAAAATTAACATAAAGGGGATTGATCGTATTATAAAGGGGTGAATGAATGAAGACGTTGTTCGTAAAAAATGCCAAAAATATTATTACGATGGATGAAAATCGAACGGAATATCCAGGCGGCAGCATGTATGTTGTCGGTCAAGAGATTAAAGCGATCGGCTATGATTTACCTTGTGAGTCAGCGGATATTGTCATTGATGCGCGCGGAAAAATTGTTTATCCGGGGTTAATCAATACGCATCATCATTTGTATCAGACTTTCACCCGCAATATCCCTTGGGTGCAAAATGTTGAGCTGTTTGATTGGCTAATCGCTTTGTACGATATTTGGCGCCATCTAAGGCCGGAAGATGTGTATTTAAGTGCTGTTGTCGGATTAGGTGAGTTACTTAAAAGCGGTTGTACGGCATCAGCTGACCATTTTTACGTTTTTCCGAATGGAGTCAGCTGTGAATTAATTGATGAGGAAATACGGGCAGCACGTGAGATCGGAATTCGTTTTTACCCAACTAGAGGTTCTATGAGTTTAGGACGATCAAAAGGGGGATTGCCGCCAGATGAAATCGTTCAGCCGGAGGATGTTATTCTTCGAGATACCATGAGAATTATTGAAACCTATCATGATCCTAGTAAATATTCGATGCTGCGGGTAGGTGTTGCGCCTTGTTCACCATTTTCGGTTAGCAAAGACTTGCTGCGTGAATCAGCGGATTTAGCACGCAGTTATGGCGTTCGGATGCATACCCATTTGGCGGAAACGATAGATGAAGAGGATTTTTGCAGAGAAAAGTTTGGCATGCGTCCTTTCGAACTAATGGAAGAAACAGGTTGGGTCGGCGAAGACGTGTGGTATGCGCATGGAATCTGGTTTGATGACAAAGAAATTGCCAAGCTGGGTGCTTGTGGCTGCGGAGTTGCTCATTGTCCGAGCAGCAATATGAAAATGGCATCCGGAACGATGCGAATTATGGACATGCTGCAGGCAGGGGTAAAAGTGGGATTTGGTGTTGATGGTTCAGCTTCTAATGATTCTTCCAATCTATTATTAGATTTAAAAATTATGAACCTGCTCCATAATCTTCAGCATGGAACGACAGCGCTAAGTTCTGAAGATTGTTTGTCGATTGCAACGAGAGGCTCAGCTAAAGTGCTTGGCTGGGAAGATGCCATTGGTTCATTGGAAGTCGGCAAGGCTGCAGATATGTTTATGATTGATACGAATCGATTAGAATTTGCTGGTGCGCTTTTCAACGATACGGCACTTCCGATTCTAGCGGGCACACCGACAGTCGATATGACTATCGTTGGCGGACAGATTGTTGTAGATAAAGGGCGTCTTGTCAATATCGATGAAGAATCATTTGCCATGCGGGCGCAAAAAGCTGCTGAAAGAATGCTGGAAGAGGCTCTTGAGCATACAAAAGTCAATTATAAAAAAACAAGAATAAGAAACTCAGCTATTCTAACTTAGGTAAGGGGGGATAAGCAGTGGAAGCAATTCAAAACGAGATTGTCGCATTTCATCATGTTAGTAAGATTTACAATACCGGCACAGTCGCTTTAAGCCAATTCCATTTTTCCATCACAGAAGGAGAATTTATAAGCTTCCTCGGTCCGTCTGGCTGCGGGAAATCAACGGCATTAAGAATGGTGGCAGGTTTAGGCGATGCTACTGAGGGCAAGGTAGAGGTATTTGGGCAAAATCCGAAAGAAGTTATAAAAAATACAAATGATGTTGCGTTTGTATTCCAAGATGCCAATTTGCTTCCATGGAGAACGGTGCTGGAAAATGTGATGCTGCCTTTAGAATTAAGGGGTTCGGATAAAAAAAGCCGCAAAGAGGATGCGATCAAAGTATTGGAGATGGTTGGACTAAAGGATCATATAAAGTCGTATCCTAGGCAGTTGTCAGGCGGAATGAGAATGAGGGTGTCTATAGCTCGAGCGTTGGCTGCAAAACCTAAATTGCTGTTAATGGATGAACCGTTTGCTGCATTAGACGAGATTACAAGACAGACCTTGCAGACGGAGCTGCTTGAAATATGGAAAAGGGAGAAAATGACAATTTTGTTCGTTACTCATAATGTATTTGAAGCTGTCTATCTTTCTACTAGAATTGCAGTGTTGTCAGCTCGGCCCGGACGATTATCATCTATCATCGATGTCGATCTTCCTTATCCGAGGGAGCGGACAGATGAACGGTTTACAGAATATGTCGATATTTCCTCGCAAAGTCTTGAGAATAGTTCAACCCGAAGGGAGTTGGTATAAATGTCTGTACAAACAGCAACCACTCAAACAAAGGAAATTGTCGCTCAATCAAATAATACTGGCAAACTGAAAATATGGAGCAAATCAAAATGGAAGATTATTGGTCCGATTGCTGCGCTTGTTGTTTTTCTTTCTTTATGGCAGTTTGTACCGATTATGGTTGGCGTGCAGCCGTTTATACTTCCAAAACCGACGGACGTCCTTCAAGCGGCGGTTGAAGATTGGGAGTTATTATGGCCAGCCATACAAATAACGGTGGCTGAATCTGTGATCGGATTTGTAATAAGCGCCATCATTGGAATTGGCTTTGCGGTTTTATTAGCAAGCTCAAAAATTTTAGAAATAAGCATTTACCCGTATGCGGTTATTTTACAAACGATACCGGTTGTAGCTGTTGCACCGATCGTTGTTATCTGGTTCGGCTCGGGCTTCAATTCGATTGTGATGATTTCATTTTTAATTGGATTTTTTCCGATTATTTCAAATACGTTAATGGGATTGAATTCAGTCGATAAAAATATGAGCGAATTATTTACTTTATATAATGCGTCAAAATGGCAAAAAATGTGGAAGCTCCGAATTCCGGCTGCTATGCCTTACATGATGACCGGCTTAAAAATATCCAGCACGCTATCGATCGTTGGAGCTATTACGGGTGAATATATAGCTGGAATTGGCGGAGGAAAAGGCGGTTTAGGGTATGCCATTACGGTAGCAGCCGTTCAATTAAAAACACCATATTTATTTGCTTGCGGAATTGCCGCTGCTATTTTTGGGATTGTCTTTTACTTACTCGTAAGTTTGTTTTCTCATTTCATGCTGAGATCATGGCACGAATCCGCGATGAAGGGAGAAAAATAAAAAACGAAGCTATTCAATTTTTAACTCGACATAATCGCTGTTGCTGGCATGATCCGAATGAATTGTGCCATTTTTTTGCATAAAAAATAAAGATGCTGTTTGGATCCAATTTGAATTAACGATTTTTTTACAAAAGATTACCTTGCTGAGTTTAGGCTGCAGCTTCAATAAAAAATTAATTTTGCGGAAACAAAGTGAAAAAAGGGGGAAAAAGAATTGAAAGCATGGTGCAAAGCGAGTTTTCTATTAATCGGGATTATATTCATGTTCTTCCTCACCGCCTGCGGCGGACAAGAGTCGAGCAGTTCAACAAACGAGGGAGACAGCGCTTCGAATGAAGAGAAAAAAGACTTAAAAGATGTAAAAATTGTATTAAATTGGTTTCCGAAGGCGCAGCATGGCGGTTTGTATGCAGCACAAGAAAACGGATTGTTTGAAAAAAAAGGTTTAAAAGTCACGATCGAACCGGGCGGGCCGCAAGTCTCGTCTATTCAAATGGTTGCATCTGGAAGTGCTGACTTTGGGCTTGCACATGCTGACCAAATGGTTATTGCTAGAAATCAAGGAATTGAATTAGTCGCTGTAGCTGCTGCCATGCAAGGAAGCCCGCAGGCATTAATGTTCCATAAAGGAAAGGGAATTGACGATTTTGATGAATTAAATGGAAGAAAAGTATATATTCAGCCTGGTATTACGTATTGGGACTTTTTGAAATCTAAATATAATTTAAGTAATGTACAAGAATTGGCTTATACAGGACAGCATTCGAATTTTATTAGCGATGTCGAATCCGTAAGCCAAGCCTTTGTGACTTCAGAGCCGTTTTTCTTAAAAAAAGATGGAGTAGATGTAGAAACGAAGCTCATATCTGATGCAGGTTATAATCCTTATAACGTTGTGTTATATGTTACAAAAGACTATTTAGAAAAAAATAAAGAAACTGTCAAAGCATTTGTGGATGCCTTTGTCGAAGGATGGTATTTATACAAAGATTCTTACGAAGAGATTAATAAAGTGATTCAGAAAGACAACGCTGATATGGAATTAGAATCATTAAAATTTGAAGCCGAAACACAAGTGGATTTTGTATATGGAGGAGATGCAGCAGAGCATGGAGTCGGATATATGACGGAAGAACGCTGGGCAACATTAATTAAACAATTGCACGATCTCGGTTTATTAGAAAAAACATTTGATGCAAAGGAAATTTTTACGACAGAATATTTGCCAAAACATGAATCGAAATAAAAACGAAAACGAAAGCTGGGCAGCTTATATTTGCTCAGTTTTTGTTTTAGCCAAAAGTTTTACTGCAAAAAAAAGAAATCGGCTTATATGCCGACTTCAAAAACTGATCTCATACATTAAAATTTAAAAGTCCTTTTATTCCTCGTTTTTTACTTGATTATATGCTTGATCAAGATTTTGCAGTCTTTTCAATATTTCAGCATTTTTGGTTAGCTGGTCGTAAATTAAAGTTGAGACGACAGATCGGTAGTAGCTGTTCATGGCATCAATCTTTGAAGATTTTTCTTTATTCATTTCAATGTACTGTTTAAAGTTTTCTTTAAAATAGGAAACAGAAAAAAGCTGTGTCATTTTCGTTCCTCCAAAATTTTAGATTCTTTTTTTAAATTCTTCATGTAAAATAGAACTAAAGGGGGGGAGTTCTGATGCATATAAAAATGGACTTAGTCCAAAACCAATCCTTGAGATTGGCGATGACGAAAGAGCTGAAGCAAGCCATTGGGCTTTTGCAATATTCTACAATCGATTTAGTATCTTACTTGAGGGAAATTACGCTTGAAAACCCCTTTGTGGAATTGGAAGAATCCCATCCAACGATATTTTATCATAATCAAAGAAAGCAGCAGAGGGCAAACAAGGAGGATGGCCGCTGGATCGAAAATATGCCGAAAAAAGGGATGGGGCTAAAAGATCATTTGCGAAATCAGCTCGTAGAATTTCGTTTTACCGAAAACGAACGGCGTGCTATTCATATTTTAATCGATGCAGTGGACTCAAATGGTTATATGTCAGAAGACTTATCCCGCCTATCGGAAAAGTTCCAAATTTCGATCGATCTTTTGGAAAAACAGCTGTCTGTACTGCAATCATTAGATCCAATTGGCGTCGGGGCACGTTCGCTTCAAGAATGCTTGCTTTTGCAGGCTAAAGAAATCGAGGAAAAACCTGAAGGCTCCGAGTTCGTGTTAAAAGAGCATTTTCATCTGTTTGCCACAAAAGCTTGGAAGGATCTTTCCAAAAAGACAGGTCTGTCGCTGAATGCTCTTCAGCAAATTTTCGATTTTGTTCAAACATTGAATCCAAGACCTGGTCTGCAATTTGATGAGGAAACCCCGAATTATATCATCCCTGATTTAATGATTGAAGAGCGAAATGGAGATTGGATTGTATATTATAATGAAGATCTTTTGCCGCAAATTAAAATCAATCGGGACTATGAACCGATTGTACAAACAGAAAAAGATGTAAAATCTTATGTACAGACTAAACTCCATCAAGGACGCTGGCTGTTAAAATCGCTTGAGCAGCGGAAGGAAACGCTTGTCAAAGTTATGCAGGAAATTATACGATTTCAGAAAGACTTTTTCTATTTGAAAAACAACGTTTTGAAACCGCTAACATTAAAAGATATCGCTGATTCTCTTAACATTCACGAGTCGACTGTAAGCAGAGCGGTCAATGATAAATTTGTTCAAACTCCTTTCGGCTTATATGAGTTGAAATATTTTTTCACTAACAAAGTGGGAGAAGAAGATACATCAAGTGCGAATGTTAAACAGGTCATTCAGCAATTAATTGATCAAGAAAATAAGCAAAGACCGCTTTCAGATCAAAAAATTGCCAACCTGTTGAAAGAGAATTATAATATGAATGTTTCGAGAAGAACAGTGGCCAAATACCGCGATCAGCTCAATATCCCTTCGTCCAATTTGCGAAAAAGATATAATTAGAAAGGAATTGGATTCGTGAATCAAGTGGTTCTTTATACGAAGCAAACATGTCCATTATGTGATGAAGCAAAGGAATTGCTGTATAAGCTGCAAGCTGAAATACCCTTTGATCTGAAAGAAAAAGATATTTATCAAGATGACCGGCTGCTGGAAAAATATCAACTAATGATTCCAGTGATTGAAGTGAATGGAAAGATTGTTATTTTTGGGAAAATTGAAGAAAATTCTTTAAGAAAACGTTTGCTGGAACTTGTTTCTGTTGATTAACATTTGCGCTCCTGCTAAAATAATATATGTAGCAAGGGGTGAATTTTTTTGCTATAATTGGGACATAATTTGTCTTACAGGGACAAAAAAAGTCCCGGAAAGAAAGAGCTGAAGGGTTTTGAAAATGCAATCATTAATTGAAGCTCAAAAAAAATTATTGCCTGATCTTCTCCAAACTATGCAAAAGCGCTATCAAATTTTGCAGTCCATTCGACTGATGCAGCCTGTAGGAAGACGAAGCTTGTCAAACAATTTAGGCATCAGTGAAAGAATTCTGCGTGGAGAAGTGCAATTTTTAAAAGAACAAAATTTAATTCATATTCACCCCTCGGGAATGACCTTAACGAAAGAAGGGGATGATCTTCTTTCATCATTGGAAGAAATGATGAAAGATGTTTTAGGTTTAACTTTTTTGGAAACTACATTAAAAGAGAAGCTTCATTTAGACGAAGTGATTGTTGTTTCAGGTGACAGCGACCATTCGCCCCTCGTGAAAAAAGAAATGGGAAGAGCTTGTGCACAATGCATTATGAATCATTTGCAGGATGACGAGGTTGTTGCTGTGGCAGGCGGCACAACGCTGGCAGCTGTTGCTGAAATGATGATTCCGTTAGGTCATCGCCGAAATGTTTTATTTGTCCCTGCAAGAGGCGGACTAGGGGAAAATGTTGAAAACCAGGCGAATACGATTTGCGCCAAAATAGCTGAACGTGCACATGGGAAATACAGGCTGCTCCATGTTCCTGACCAGCTAAGCAAGGAAGCATATGAATCCATTATCGAAGAACCGGAAATAAAAGACCTTTTAAAAATTATACGTTCAGCGAAAATGCTTGTTCATGGCATCGGGGATGCTCAAACAATGGCGGAGCGAAGAAAGACTCCGAAGGAAGATTTCGAAAAAATTAAAAAAGGAAAAGCAGTAGGCGAAGCTTTCGGTTATTACTTCAACCAAAAAGGTGAAGTCGTCCATAAAGTTCAAACGGTTGGAATGCAGCTGGAGGACTTAAAAAACATACGAAATGTGATCGCGGTTGCTGGAGGAGCCTCTAAAGCAAAAGCGATCAAAGCGTATATGAATCAATCATTAGCCACGATTTTAGTAACTGACGAAGTGGCAGCTAAAGAGTTATTAAGGGAACTGTAAAGCTCCCTCAATATAAACATCATTCCTAAAATTGAAGGAGGACTTAAAGATGGCAGTGAAAATTGGTATTAATGGTTTTGGTCGTATTGGACGCAATGTATTCCGCGCAGCATTAAAAAATCCTGAAGTAGAAGTAGTAGCAGTAAACGATTTAACAGATGCAAACATGCTTGCACATCTTTTACAATACGATTCTGTTCATGGAAAACTCGATGTGGAAGTCGGGGTAAACGGAAATAACTTGGTCGTGGATGGAAAAGAAATTCAAGTATTATCCGAGCGCGATCCAGCTCAATTAGGCTGGGGAGACCTTGGCGTTGACATTGTAGTAGAATCTACTGGTCGCTTCACGAACCGTCAAGATGCAGCAAAACACCTTGAAGCAGGTGCGAAAAAAGTAATCATTTCTGCGCCGGCTAAAGAAGAAGATATCACAATTGTTATGGGCGTAAACGAAGACAAATATGATCCAAGCAATCATCATGTCATTTCCAATGCTTCATGTACAACAAACTGCTTAGCTCCGTTTGCAAAAGTTTTGCATGAAAAATTTGGCATTGTTCGAGGCATGATGACAACTGTGCACGCTTATACAAATGACCAACAAATTTTAGACTTGCCTCACAAAGATTACCGCCGCGCTCGCGCTGCAGCAGAATCTATCATACCGACAACAACTGGTGCGGCTAAAGCAGTTGCGCTCGTATTGCCTGAATTAAAAGGAAAACTTAACGGTATGGCAATGCGTGTTCCGACACCAAATGTGTCCATCGTTGACTTAGTGGCTGAGCTTGAAAAAGACGTAACAGTGGAAGAAGTAAATGCTGCGCTTAAAGAAGCAGCTGAAGGAGAATTGAAAGGTATTTTAGCGTACAGCGAGGAGCCGCTTGTATCCAGAGACTATAATGGTGATACTCATTCTTCTACGATTGATGCGCTTTCTACTATGGTGCTTGAAAACCGCATGGTGAAAGTTGTTTCTTGGTACGATAACGAAACAGGATACTCAAACCGCGTGGTAGATTTGGCGGCTTACATTGCAAAACAAGGTTTATAATCTTTAAATACGGACTTGTAGCTTGCCTGTTTAAAAAGCTATAATGAAAAGCGGGAAGGGGAAGGGGACGTTTACATTCCCCTTTCCCTTTCAACATGTAGGAAGAATTTTTTCCTGATCGTTATTGTGAAGGAGGAGCTTGAGCCATGAACAAAAAAACGATAAAAGATGTCGATGTGAAAGGGAAAACGGTATTTTGCCGAGTTGATTTTAATGTACCGATGCAGGATGGCAAAATAACCGATGATACACGCATTCGAGCTGCACTCCCAACGATCCAATACTTGGCGGATCAAGGAGCGAAAGTATTGCTTGCCAGCCACCTTGGCAGACCAAAAGGACAGGTTGTGGAAGAGCTTCGATTGACGCCTGTAGCGCAGCGTTTAGAAGAACTGTTAGGCAAAAAGGTGGTCAAAGTAGATGAAGCTTACGGTGCGGCTGTAAAAGCGGAAGTAGACAAGTTAAACAATGGCGACATTCTCGTTCTGGAAAATGTACGCTTTTATCCTGGCGAAGAAAAAAATGATCCTGAGCTAGCTAAAGCTTTTGCTGAATTGGCTGATCTATATGTTAACGATGCCTTTGGCGCCGCTCACCGCGCACATGCATCCACCGCAGGCATTGCGGAATATTTACCATCTGTTGCAGGATTTTTAATGGAAAAAGAAATCAATGTTTTATCTAAAGCGCTTGATAATCCTGACCGCCCATTTACAGCGATTATCGGGGGTGCAAAAGTAAAAGATAAAATCGGAGTTATCGAAAATTTATTAGAACGTGTAGATAATTTGATTATCGGCGGAGGACTTGCTTATACGTTTGTAAAAGCGCTGGGTCACGAAATCGGCAAGTCTTTGCTTGAAGAAGATAAAATAGAACTGGCAAAATCGTTTATGGAACGTGCCAAAGAAAAGGGCGTTCGCTTTTATATGCCTGTAGATGTTGTGGTAGCAGATGATTTTTCAAATGATGCCAATACAAAAGTAGTGGATATTGACAGCATTCCGGCTGATTGGGAAGCACTTGACATTGGACCTAAAACGGCTGAAATTTATGCGGATGTCATTCAACAATCAAAGCTTGTTGTTTGGAACGGACCGATGGGCGTTTTTGAAATGGATGCTTTTGCAAAGGGAACAAAAGCTGTAGCGGAAAGCTTGGCGAAAGCAGAACATACTTATACGGTCATCGGCGGCGGTGATTCAGCAGCAGCAGTAGAAAAATTCGGCCTTGCGGATAAAATGAACCACATCTCAACCGGAGGCGGAGCATCTTTAGAGTTCATGGAAGGAAAGAAACTTCCGGGAGTTCAAATATTGGAAGACAAATAACCACAACCATTTCTGTAAAAAGGAAGGTGTAAAGATGAGAAAGCCGATTATTGCAGGGAATTGGAAAATGCATAAGACGTTGGAAGAAGCAAAAAGCTTTGTAAAGGAAGTCAAATCACTCGTTCCCCCAAAGGATAAAGTTGATTCCGTTATATGTGCACCTGCCTTATTTTTAGGTCAGCTTGTGGAATTGGCTGAAGGCTCTGAACTAAAAATTGGCGCTCAAAATATGCATTTTGAAGAAAGCGGAGCTTATACAGGGGAAATCAGCCCTGTTGCATTGGCGGATATCGGTGTTGATTATGTGATCATTGGACACTCCGAACGCCGGGAAATGTTTGCCGAAACAGACGAAACCGTGAACAAAAAAGTGTTGGCTGCTTTCAAACACAAATTAACTCCGATCGTATGTGTAGGCGAATCATTAGCTGAACGGGAAGCTGGAAAAACGAATGAAATTGTTGGCGACCAAGTCAAAAAAGCGTTGGCTGGAGTCGATGCGTCGGCTGTGAAAAACATCGTGATTGCTTATGAGCCGATTTGGGCGATTGGCACAGGAAAATCGTCTTCTCCTGAGGATGCCAATGAAGTATGTGCCCATATTCGGGGTGTAATTGCCGATATTTATTCCGATGATGTTGCAAACGAAGTTCGCATTCAATATGGCGGCAGTGTTAAACCGGAAAATATTAAAGATTTTCTAAACCAGCCGGAAGTTGACGGAGCATTAGTCGGAGGCGCAAGCCTAGAACCACGCTCTTTCTTGCAGCTATTGGAGGCAGGCCAAAATGAGTAAAAAGCCAGTAGCGTTAATTATATTAGACGGTTTTGCTCTGCGTGACGAAGTGAAAGGAAATGCTGTGGCTCAAGCGAACAAGCCGAATTTTGATCGATTTTGGAATACATACCCGCATGCAACATTAAAAGCATGTGGAGAAGCTGTCGGCTTGCCGGAAGGTCAAATGGGAAATTCTGAAGTTGGACATTTAAACATCGGTGCAGGCAGAATTGTATACCAAAGTTTGACACGCGTTAACATAGCGATTCGTGAAGGCGAATTTTTTGAAAATGAAACATTTCTTTCAGCTATGAACCACGTGAAAGAAAAAGGAACGAACCTTCACATTTTCGGCTTATTATCGGATGGCGGCGTTCACAGCCACATTAACCACTTGTTCGCCTTGTTAAAATTGGCGAAAGATCAGCAAGTGAAAAATGTGTTTATTCATGGATTTTTGGACGGACGCGATGTTGGTCCGCAAACGGCGAAGCAATATATTGATGAGCTGAATGAAAAAATCAATGAATACGGAGTAGGACAGATCGCAACGATTTCAGGCCGCTATTACTCGATGGACAGAGATAAAAGATGGGATCGAGTAGAAAAAGCATACAGAGCGATGGTGTATGGCGAAGGACCAGCTTATAAAAACGCATACGAATGTATTGAAGATTCTTATGCACACGGGATTTATGATGAGTTTGTCATCCCTTCTGTTATGACAAAAGAAGACGGCAGTCCTGTTGCAACCATTCAAGATGATGACGCGGTCATTTTCTATAATTTCCGTCCGGATCGCGCTATTCAAATTTCGAATACATTCACAAATGAAGATTTCCGTTCCTTTGATAGGGGACCGAAACATCCAAAACGTTTATTCTTCGTTTGTTTGACGCATTTTAGCGAAACGGTGAAAGGATATGTTGCCTTCAAGCCGGTTAACTTGGACAACACAATTGGCGAAGTCATTTCCCAAGCCGGATTGAGGCAGCTGCGCATAGCAGAAACAGAAAAATATCCGCATGTTACGTTCTTTATGAGCGGAGGCCGGGAAGAGAAGTTTCCTGGCGAAGAACGGATTTTAATTGATTCACCGAAGGTAGCCACGTATGATTTAAAACCGGAAATGAGCGCATATGAAGTAACTGAGGCGCTTTTAAAAGAAATTGAGGCTGACAAGCATGATGCGATCATATTGAATTTTGCCAATCCGGACATGGTCGGCCACTCCGGCAAACTTGAGCCAACGATAAAGGCAGTCGAAGCGGTTGATGAATGTCTCGGAAAAGTGGTGGATTTGATTCTCGAAAAAGGCGGAACAGCTATTATAACTGCTGACCACGGAAATGCGGACGAAGTCGTCACACTTGACGGAAAACCGCAAACCGCACATACGACAAATCCAGTGCCGGTTATTATAACGAAAAAAGGAATCGAATTGAGAGAAGACGGAATTTTAGGCGATTTAGCACCAACGATGCTCGAGCTGCTCGGGCTGGAAAAACCGAAAGAAATGACAGGGAAAAGTCTTATTAAATCATAAATAAAGGAGATGAAGCAATATGCCAGCTATTACTGATGTTTATGCACGTGAAGTACTTGATTCAAGAGGAAATCCGACAGTTGAAGTAGAGGTGTATACAGAATCGGGTGCATTTGGACGGGCGCTTGTACCTAGCGGTGCATCCACAGGTGAGTACGAGGCTGTTGAATTGCGTGACGGTGATAAAGAACGCTACCTTGGAAAAGGGGTTTTAACAGCAGTTAAAAACGTGAACGAAATTATTGCCCCAGAACTGTTAGGCTTTGATGTGACGGAACAAAATGCCATCGATCAATTATTAATTGAACTTGACGGAACAGAAAATAAAGGAAAGCTGGGAGCAAACGCAATTTTAGGTGTTTCTATGGCCGTTGCTCGTGCTGCAGCTGATTATTTAGGTGTTCCGCTGTATCAATATCTCGGCGGCTTCAATGCGAAAACTCTTCCTGTGCCGATGATGAACATTTTAAACGGCGGCGCTCATGCAGACAACAATGTTGATATTCAAGAATTCATGATTATGCCGGTCGGCGCGGAAAGCTTCCGGGAAGCACTGCGGATGGGAGCGGAAATTTTCCATTCATTAAAATCTGTATTAAAAGGAAAAGGATATAATACAGCTGTTGGTGATGAAGGTGGATTCGCTCCAAATTTACAATCAAATGAAGAAGCTTTGCAAACTATTATCGAAGCAATTGAAAAAGCCGGCTACAAACCTGGCGAACAAGTTAAGCTTGCGATGGATGTTGCTTCTTCTGAACTGTTTAATAAAGAAGACGGCAAGTACCACCTAGAAGGAGAAGGCGTTGTAAAAACGTCGGAAGAAATGGTGCAATGGTATGAAGAGCTTGTCTCCAAATATCCGATCATTTCGATTGAAGACGGACTTGATGAGAACGACTGGGAAGGCCATAAACTGTTAACAGAACGTTTAGGCGGAAAAGTTCAGCTTGTCGGAGACGATTTATTTGTAACAAATACAAAAAAATTAGCGGAAGGCATTGAAAAAGGAGTCGGCAACTCTATTCTGATTAAAGTTAACCAAATCGGAACGTTAACAGAAACGTTTGATGCGATCGAAATGGCAAAACGCGCCGGCTATACAGCGGTCATCTCCCATCGCTCAGGCGAGACGGAAGACAGCACCATTGCAGACATTGCTGTGGCAACAAACGCAGGCCAAATTAAAACAGGCGCACCTTCCCGCACGGACCGCGTTGCGAAATACAATCAATTGCTTCGCATCGAAGATCAACTTGGCGATACTGCAATTTACCAAGGAATTAAATCTTTCTATAACTTGAAAAAATAACACTATCTATGAAAAGGTCTAACCGAGTTATTTGGTTAGACCTTTTTTAATTAAAGCTCAAAGCACACAAAATCATAGCCTAGACGATGTGTAAATATTTTCTTATTGCCAATAAACAAACATATAATAAAAACATAGACAGCATAAAAACACAGTCCCGGTTGGCAGTCCGGGCTCACTCCGAAAGAGTGTCAGTATCCTTCCCCTCCTTGGGATGTCCATCGCTGTCGTTACGTTTTACAAGGAGGGACTTTCATGAAGTTGACTTTTTTTTACGATGGACAATTCTGGATCGGTGTGGTTGAGCAAAAGGAAGGTGAAGCTTTAAAAGCGGTTCGCTACGTATTTCGTCCAGAGCCAAAAGATGATGAAGTTTTGGCATTTGCGAATGGCCCGATGCTATCGATACTGCACAAGTGCCGTAAAACAACCGCCGTGCCGCTTGAAATGAAAAAGCGCAAAAATCCGAAGCCACTGCAGCGTGAAGCTGCAAAGGAAATGAAAACAAGGCCGCTTTCCACATATGCACAAACAGCTCTTCAGCTAGAATTGGAGCATCGTAAAAAAGAGAGAAAAGTTTTGCGCAAGGAGCTTTCGCGAAGCTCTCATCAAGCGAAAAAGAGAGTTAAAGCGTTTAAAAGCGAAGGCAAAACATTGTGGAAGGTAATACAGAGTTGGATGACTTGCTTCAAGACATCCGCTTTCGTATTTTCTGAATGGAGTGTGAGTAAAATGTTTGTGGGAGAAATTCTTAGAATTCCCCGATGAGGGGGTTGGGAACGTAGGTTCGCAATCCCCCTCATCGGGGCCACCAAG
>NZ_VISS01000006.1 GCF_007827555.1 Aeribacillus composti | reverse complement strand
TTCCATTGTAAAGGATTTTTTTGTTTTGAAATCAATAAAAAATTGAACATTCTTAGTATTTTGAATCATCAGATTTAATTACTGCAATGCTAGTGATCGTAAAAACAAGAATATGAAAAACAATAAGGGGGATTTCGAGTGGACCACTTCAAAGCGTTAGTAGTGAACAAAACGGAGACAGATTTTTCAGTGAAAGTACAAACCATTTCCATGAATGACCTTCCAGAAGGAGATGTCGTCATAAAAGTTGCTTATTCCAGTGTCAATTATAAAGATGGATTAGCTTCCACTCCGAATGGGAAAATTGTAAAATCGTATCCGTTCGTACCAGGTATCGATCTAGCTGGCACTGTTGTTTCTTCTAAAGATCCGCGCTTTAAAGAGGGAGACGAAGTTATTGCAACAAGCTATGAAATCGGCGTGTCGCATTACGGCGGCTACAGCGAATACGCCCGCATTCCTGCAGATTGGATTGTCCCTCTTCCAAAAGGATTGACGCTAAAAGAAGCTATGGCTTTAGGAACAGCTGGTTTTACGGCGGCATTGTCTGTCCATCGTTTAGAAGAAAATGGATTAACTCCTGAAAAAGGAAAAGTACTCGTTACAGGAGCAACCGGCGGAGTCGGAAGCATCGCAGTTTCCATGTTGGCAAAACGAAACTATCATGTTGTCGCAAGTACAGGTAAAGAAACAGAACATGAATATTTACGCGAGCTTGGCGCAAAAGAAATCCTTTCTCGCGAAGAAGTTTGTCCAGAACAGATCCGTCCGTTAGATAAACAATATTGGGCAGCAGCCGTTGACCCTGTAGGCGGGAAAACCCTTGCCGCAATCCTTAGCAGAATTCAATACAACGGCTCTGTAGCAGTCAGTGGGCTAACTGGAGGCAGCGACGTTCCAACGACTGTCTTCCCATTTATTCTACGCGGAGTCAACCTGCTTGGCATCGATTCGGTCTATTGCCAAATGGAATTGCGAAAACAAATTTGGGAGCGAATGGCCGCTGATTTAAAACCTGATAAATTACTAGAATCTATTGCACAAGAAATCACACTCGATCAGCTTCCTGACGCATTATCGAACATTCTAAAAGGCAAGCTGCGCGGCAGAACGGTTGTAAAGCTCTCATAATACTCGCAGCATTTTCTGGGTTTTGATTGAAAATAGTTCCCTTTTTGAAACGGGAAATCGGTATTTAAAAAAATTTTTAGTGAATTGATGACAAAAAGCTCAGCATATGCCGAGCTTTTTGTCTGTCAACAGTTCTTAAAAAAGTTTGCAACTCATTACTAGCAACTAATCCGCAGTTTTTTTAGATAAATTATTTCTTTTAGTTCGGTCTCAGTATTTTACGTACATGGTATGCAACAGAAAATTCGACCCTAGCTCTACACCTTTGTTTACACAGTCAACTTGTTTAAAACAGCGGAATAGGTTTAATCATTTGCTGTTTTTATCCTTAACTAGAGATTACACAAGAGACTGAATATTCAGTCTCTTGTACGGAAAATAGGAACCATTTTTTTACCTTAGTTAAGTTCATCTAATTGTGCAAATTTTGTATGAATGATTATTGCAATGTCAATTCGGCTTCTGATTGAAGAACTGTTGGATCATCATGCTTTTTTCGAACGAGAAGCAGTGCCAAGGCTGCGCAAATGCCCGGAGCTGCAAAGGCAATAAAGCATATGCCAATCGGTGCTTTCAGAGATAAAAGCATCCCGCCCAATGTAGGGCCAACCATGCCGCCGAGACGTCCTACACCATTCGCCAATCCAACCCCTGTTGAACGCACATGTGCGGGATAATACTGGGAAACAAATGCGTTTAATAAGCTTTGGTTCCCCATCGTACAAACACCAGCAATGGCGATGAGCAAATAAAGGAAGAAAATATTGCTTTTGATCCCAAGAAGAGCAAGACACACTGCGCCGAGAATATACAAACCGGTAATTAATGCTTTCGAACCTCTGCGATCCGCCAAAATACCAATGATAATAGTTCCCAGCAATGCACCGCCGTTTAAGAAGATCGCAAATCCGAGACTGGAGATAAGCGGATAGCCTGCTGTCTCCATTAATTTAGGAAGCCAAGTATTTAGGCCATAGATCATTAACAACCCCATAAAGTAAACAATACAGAAAAGAATCGTAGGCAATGCCAGTTTGTTTTGAAAAAGCCCAATAAATGGAATTTTCTCTGTTTTCATCTCAGGTTCCTGTTCGGTTTCAATCAACTGCTTTTTATAGTCGGGGTCAATTTTTCTTAAAGTGCGCTCTAAATCGTCCAGTTTGCCTTTGCGAATTAAAAATTGTGGAGACTCAGGCAAAGACTTAATCATAAAAGGGATGATGAACAAAGGAATAACAGAAAACCATAGAACAGGTCTCCAGCCGAATGATGTGATAAATAAAACTCCGACAAGCGGTGCAAGTATACCGCCGACTTGGTTTCCGCACAATGCCAATGTAATCGCTTTATTTTTACTGGATTTAGGAATATATTCTGTAAGAAGTGAGATCACTGAAGGCAATGCGCCGCCAAAGCCAATTCCTGCTAAAAATCTGCACCATGAAAACAATGTTGCATTATCAACAAATCCCGATATTGTTGTCGCAAGACTAAAAATGATAATAGAGATGATGGAGAATTTGCAGAAAATGTCTTAGGTCTCCGTTTAACCGAGCAAATCGTCATGAATGACGGCCACAAAGCAGCTGTCTGGTATCGAGCAACTAATAAATCGTACGATCTTGTTCTTGTATATACCGAAGATTCAACTGGATCAAAAGGACGCCTGCACCATATCGCTTTTGCCGTCGAGAGCATGTCAGACATTGTGAGAGCAGCAAACTTTTTTATTGACCATGACGTTTATATTGAATTTGCCCCAAGCAAACACGCCATCAACCAAACATACTTTGTTTACGTTTATGAACCAGGCGGAAACCGTATTGAAGTCTGTTCCGGCGGATATCTGATTCTTGCACCAGATTGGAAGCCAATTACTTGGACTGAAGAAGAACGCAAACGCGGCCAAGCCTGGGGAAATAAAACGGTTGAAACTTTCCATACTTACGGAACTCCAATTATTGCCGAACTGGATAAAGCGGGGAAAAAATAAAATGAAAGCCCTCTGCTCCTCTTTGAAGTATTGATTCTTTTCAAGGAGGAGCGATTTTTACTTTCTTAATTATGTTTTTTCTAATGTTCATCTAGCTTATGGACACACGGAATATAGAAATGAATAAAAAATTTATCAATTGACGGAATTCAAAAAATCCTGTTTCTTCTAGAAGAATCCAAGGGAATTTCCTGCGGTTTACTGATAATCCAAGCAACCATTGTTCTGATCTTGGCAAAACCGCTGCCATTTGAATCAACGCAATGTAGGCAGCCTCTCTTCTATTGTCTCTGCAATGAATTAAGAAATTGATTGAGCAATTAACTTTTACAGCAGTTAATCTAGTTTCGAATTCCAACAATCTCGATTTCGCATTCCGGCGCAATCGTTTTTGCTAAGTCCAACACTCTCATACTTGGGATTTTAGGAATGAAAAATTCCCTTGTCTTCATCTTTCAAGAGAGTTAATCACAAACTGAACACCTTGATCAAGTGTAATCCAAAAACGAGGCATTCTTTCATCTGTAATAGGCTATTTACCAGCATGCCGAATTTTCCTAAAGAATGGAATACCAATGCCTCGGCTGCCTACAACATTTCCACAACGAACAACTGAAAATCTCGTGTTTTCACCTACGTAAGAGTTTGCAACAATAAAAAGTTTGTCCAGACGCAAGATTCGTCGCACCATACAAGTTTACAGAACTACAAGCTTTATCTGTACGTAATGCAATAACTCTTTGAACCCCCTCTGTCAATCGCTGCTTCAGTAATATTATGTGCTCTGTAAATATTTGTTTTTGCTGCTTCAAAAGGGGTGTACTCAAATGCCGGCACTTGCTTCATGGGATTAGCTAGCACAACTGCATCAATACCATCAAACGCACGATATAAATGATCTTTGTCTCGTACATCCCCAATGAAAAAACGAAGTCTTGAGTCTGTATATTCTTGTGCCATTTCATATTGTTTTAATTTATAGCGGCTAAAAACAATCACTTTTTTAACATCATATTTTATTATTTTTTTCAAAGCGCTTGCCAAAAGATCCTGTTCCGTCTGTAATTAAAACAACTTTTTTATCTAGTATCATTGTGAATCCTTCCTCATCTTCAATTCATACCAATTATTTTAACAGCTTAAAAATATCAATCTACAATTTCTAATATCTCTTTAAATACATCATTCAAATCCTTTTTCACCAACCGATACGATACAACCCACTCTGCGATTAGGCGTCTATATTCCTTTACAATCACTTTTGCCTTGTTGATGAGATCAGAGCTGCTTCGGACAGCCGTTATTTCTTTTGATGCGTATTCATATTCAACTTGTGTCATTGGCCGGAGAAATATTTTGTAAAATAATGTTGTTAATACTTCATTTACTTTCTCATCCAATATCGTAAATAAACGATGCAGCTTATTCAGCTTTCTTGAATTGACCGTTTCTTCTATTTTATTTATGAAGCTATTAATTTCCTTTATTTTTCCTTCTATTTGTTCCGCATCTGTGATCAATTGCTGCCATTGTTCCTTTATATATTTGAGATTGTAATTAGGTTTTTGATCTGACAGCCAATGATTAACTACAACATTTTGGGGCAGCTCTTTCATAATTGCTGCTAATTCTTTATAAATCGTATGCTTGATTTTTGCGCCATTTTTGGTCGTATTATAAACTGTTTTATCTTTCATTTCAGATAAAATATGTTCCATACTTGTTTTCATCCGGACAAATCCGTCATTTGTGAGGACTTTGCCTCCGTCAACTGATTCGATTTCAAATGCATTCTCTATTTCTTTTTCGTTTAATTCATTTTTCACAAAATCATACTCAATTCCTGAAGCATAACGTTTATTTTGCTGATAGGAAAAATTTTGGCCCACTAAAATAATGGGATGAAAATCCAAATGATTTAATAATTGTAAAGTCATAATCGCGATTGACGGAGAATCGACTGCAATATCGATATGATCATATTCGTTATGTTTAATGGTATGTGCTGAAATATTATCTTGGCTTGTAATAAAGTGCGCCATTTTCCCCGGGTAGTTTTCCAATGTTTCAAATCCGACGCTGGAACCGAAAACCATCGGAATATCCATGATTCCTTTTTCTTTTATTTTTTGGAAAACGAACTGATTGTTTTTAGTAGGGTCGTATGTAAAAGCGGCATCCGGATATATTTCATGTTCAATTAATGCATTGATCGCAGAGCCGACAGAGAAAATATAAGCAGAACGATCTTTTTTAATTTTTTTTAAGTTGTCAAATTCTTCATTTAAAGACGGTCCAGCCGCTACTAAAATAGCAGGTTTGTTTTCAAACAAAGATGTATCGAAATCGGTTAATATGTTTGGCGTTTTTAATAAATACGGGAAATTTTTCAAACTATTATATGTCCAGCGTTTTTGGAAGCTGATCGTCGTGATAAAACGACTTTTTTTCTCTTTTAAATATTGTTGAAATGCAGTGAAATATCGATTGACCTCTTCTTTAAAAATTCTTTCATAGCTCGGTAACACAATGATTTGCGGGGGGTTGTTTACATCGTTGACATCTTGTAAAATCGCTGGTAAAATGTGTTCTTCTTTTTCAACTAAATGTAAATGTTTGATGTTTGAATAGACTTTTTTCTTTTTTAAATTTATGACACTGAGTGCTTTTTTTAATATGAAAGGATTAAACTCAATGATAGAAAACCAAGAAGGTGAAAACGCTTCTGCAATGGCTTCGATATGATATCCTAGTCCAAAACCTATAAAAATGATCGGCTCCCTCTCTTCTAATTTTGTTTTTATTTTTTCAACGAAAACATCTGTTTCTTTTTCAGGATTATAAGCACTGTGAATAAATTGCTTTTGGTTGTTTGTTTCGATTTGCAGCGTTTTTTGTCCGTTTTTTGCCTCAATTAATTTTACATTCTCTGATTCGTTTAATTCATCTAACCGTTCTAAAACATTTTTCGCTTTTTCCCGCAAAATGATTCGATTATCAATTAGCATTTGAATCGTCCTCTGCTTTTAATATCTCTTTCATTTGTGCAAATAACGGCAAAAGTTCATATTGAATAAAATCCGCTATAAGGGTAAAATCTAGATTTTCCATTGCTTGAAGGAGCTGCTCAGATACGGATCTTATTCCGGCGACAATGTTTTCATGATTTTCTCCTAATTTGGATTGGGAAAAAATTTGGTACAAATAATTAAGTCCTTCGGAAAGATGGACAAATTGCTGCCATATGTCCCCCGTGTTTTCCCCAGCATACAATTTTTCCGACAGTTGTATTAAAACCTGTTCTGCCCTTTCAATATATTGATAGCCTTCATGTTTCAATTCTAACATCCATTCACGTTCAGTGATTCCAACTATTTCAACAGGAACTTCCTGATTGCTGTATTCATTTATTAAATCTTGTATATCAGAATAAAATGGCGTACCGTTAACAAGAAAATGGCTAAAAACAAGCCCGTTTTCATTTAATCTTGCATTTACGTGTTTCATAAACTTTTCGAGCTCATCAAGATTATTTTCGTTAATTTTCAACACTTTATCTTGAAAAATAATATTCATCGCGCTACTCCTCAACTGATGGTTTCATATATATTATATCGACAAAATCCAACAATTTTAAATATAGAATATGTAACACAATTATCAACATATGTTGCCCGTAGTGTTAGGTAATGTGCAATCAAAGTAAGCTATTAAAAATTTGTCCTAGAAAATAAAACTCGAGCTCCTTTTATTGGTGGATTGATTATTTTCAATAAAAGAAACCTGTATCTTAGAATCCCTAGGAAAAAGATTTTACAAGTTGTAAATTTTAACATAGAAAATGATAGAGATAGTAAACATCCCAAAAAATTCAAAAAGAGACCTCAGTAAGTATACTAAGGTCTCCTTCAAAGAAATGGTTAAAATTAACGTAATAATTGAAGAACTCCTTGCGGAAGTTGATTTGCTTGAGCCAGCATCGCTTGCGCTGCTTGAGAAAGGATGTTGTTCTTCGTGAATTCCATCATTTCTTTCGCCATCGTGCGAACATTTGCTTTCACAAATGACTAGACTATCTCTTCACCCTCAGCTTTACCTGTTAGGGGCCGGGCACTTCGGATTGATACAGGACGATGGAAGAATCCTGCACATCCTACGGACTTCATCGCCATAGCATTCGCCTTAGGCGGTATGTCCTAGTCGTTGAACCTTCTCCACTCTTTCGAGACAGGAGCTTGGCTGCTCGGTTGCCCAATCCTTTGGCTTTTCAAGCCATCACGCTTGCCGTTTCCAGCTTCGTTGTGGCGCCAAAGGCTCTAAGGGGTTTCCAGCAATTCACCCGGTGATACTCCTAACCGTTACCAGTTAGGACGACTGTGCTTTCGCCGACTAAGCGGCTAAAGCATAATCTACGTCGCGAATACGAGATTCAGCAGCAGTTAAGTTTTCAGCAGAAGCACCTAAGTTGTTGATTGTATGCTCTAAACGGTTTTGATAAGCACCTAGTTTAGCTCGTTCTGCGGAAACTTTATCAATTGCTGCTTGAATTGTTGTAATTGCTCTATCTGCTCCGCTTTGTTCAGAAATATCAATAGCTGTAAAGATTGTGTAGTTTCCATTAGAATCTGCTCTTACAAAAAGTTCTTGTGCTCCAGAACTTACTACCAAAGAACCTGATTGTGCAGTTACATCACTTACATTATACCACTTACCACTAATTTGAACAGCTATATTATTACCACTTCCATCTTGTAAAACAACTTGCCCACTAACACCAGATACTGTACCAGAAGAAACAAGCGATAATCCGCTTTGAGCTGTTGCAACGCCTAATGCTACAGAATCCATTGCCTCAATACTAATTTGCAAATTTTGTCCTTCATTAGCACCAATGTGGAAAGTACCTGTGAAAGTGCCATCTAGTAGTTTTTGTGTGTTAAATTCCGTATTTTCAGCAATACGTGTTAATTCTTGTGCAAGCTGATTGACTTCTTTTTGTAGTTCAGCTCGGTCAATATCTGTATTAGTATCATTCGCAGATTGAACAGCCAATTCACGCATACGTTGGAGGATGGAATGAGTTTCTGCTAAAGCTCCTTCAGCTGTTTGGATTAAAGAAATACCGTCCTGCGCATTTTTAGTAGCCATTTCCAACCCGCGAATTTGGCCGCGCATTTTTTCAGAGATCGCAAGACCTGCCGCATCGTCGCCAGCGCGGTTGATGCGGTAGCCGGAAGAAAGCTTTTCAAGGTTTTTCGCAGTTTGTGTGTTGTTAAATGAAAGTTGGCGGTAAGTGTTTAACGCCGAGATGTTGTGGTTAATTCTCATGATTTTTTCCTCCTTGAATTGTTGTTTTTCCACGTCCATGTGGTTTATGTGCGAGCAGCGTCGGCCGCCGCTGCTCTTTACATGTTTTATATCGGATTGTTTTTTTGATGTTTAATAGGCTGAAAAGAAAAAATGGGACTTTTTTAATAGAAAAATAAAATGGTTGAACATCCTTGTTTGATTACGGTTTTTACAGCTTCAAACCTCAGGTTTATTTTTTGTTGAGCTTTTCTTGAAAATGTTTTAACAGGTCAAGGTCGGTGCGGGAAGCCGCGCTGTTTTCTGTTTGAATGGTGTCGTATATTTCCTTTCGGTGAACATCGATTTGTTTTGGAGCTTTAATGCCGAGTTTGACTTGATCGCCTTCGATGGCGGTGATGGTAATTTCGATGTTGTCGCCGATAATGATGGATTCGTTCAGCTTTCTTGTTAAAATGAGCACGGCTTCACACCTCCTTCTGTTCCATAAGTGGATGCTTCGTTTTATAAGTAGTGCCTGTTAAAATCACTTGCTTGGCCCTTTTGTTTTTTTGATTGATGATAACCGGAGCTAGCAGATTGGCGGTTGTGTTTTCGAACGGCTCTTCTACCGTCAAAATCACATAGACGGCGACATCTTGTTCCGACTCAATTTCCAGCTGCTCAATCGTCGCATCGTCTAAGTCGATAGCATAGTCTTTGAAAAATAAAAAAGGAATTGTCATGACAAAAGCAAGTTCCTTTGTGTTGACCGATTGCAAAATAAAAAATGGCGATTCGGCGCCAAATGGCAAAAGCACAAATTCCTTTTCATCTAAAAACCCCGGAATTCCCGATGGAAATTGGATGATGCTGTCGCTTGCGGCTTCTATTTCACCATGATATTTTGTCTTAAGTCTCATGTTCTCACAACCTTCATATGTTCATTTCAAAGTTTGGTCCTTTAAAGGTGAGATTGGCAAAGTCGATTTTTAACTTTTGGTATTGGGCGATTTTTATATCGACTCTGCCACGGTCGTAATGAATGATCGGCTTATTGGGAATGGCACGAAATTCAGCTTTTTTCAAATGCCAATTAATATCAAGCTTGCTTGGTTCGTAATCAAATTTCACACTGAACAATGATGGAATCCAGCCGACATTCACTTCATACATCGGGGATTCGCTGTTTTCTTTCGCTTGATCAGCCAGCGGGCTGCCGCCGTTTTCAATTTTCATCAGTTCATCTCCTTGCTCGGCGAGGCGGGCAATACCTTCAAGCCAAGCTTGATAGCCTTCCTCAGCTATTTTTTCAATGAAACGGAACGTATCAGCTAAATTTCGATCTTCCCACGCTTTCGTTTGATCGATTGTCAATTTTCCAGGAGTGCGGTTGATTTCCATCGCTACTTTCGCCGGCTGTAAATCGATATCCGCTTTCGGCTGTTTGATTGACTGCTTTCCAGGAGTGGTGCTAATCGCAATTTTCGCCATTTGGCTTTCCATTCTAATTTGCGGCAGGAGCATTTCTCTCACCTCGACTGACAACAAAAGTTTTAAAGCAGAAAAGAAATTCTCTTCGAAGAAACAAAAATTCAACAGACAATAATAAGCAAGTACTTCAACTATCCTATGCAATTGAAGTTCCTTCAAGGGGCTCTTGTCAAAAATATGAATGACTAACAAGACTATACCGTTCTAATCAACGAAAAGTGAAATTTCTTCAGTAAACTATATACCTCTTTTAGAAGTCGAAAAACATGGAACAAAAGCAAGGCATAACGATGAACAAAAAGGACCTTTATGCAGGTCCTTTCTCTCACATTATCGCAAAAAATCAACTAAGTTTGGCTGAATGATGCGGGCGCTGACAGCAAGCGCTGCTCTGTGCGCGCTTTCTTGCTCTTTCAAGTCGATAATGACCCGTTCGATGTCGGCATCTTCATTATCCGACAAAATTTTAGTAGAGATTACTTCCTGTTGACCGATGCGGTTTTCCATCTGCTCGATCCGGTTGTAACGGGCGCCAAGCTCAGCCCATTCAGCGTTAAGAGCATCAATATGGTCATCAAGCTGGCCGAGCAGGTTGTCCAAGTTCGTTGTGTCGTTGTTTTCCAAAGCATTTTGAATGTCTTGAATTGTATCAAACAATGCTTGGTTAAAGACATTGTCAGGCGTTATATTCACTTGGATTTGAATGTTTTTTGAAAGCTCGATTTTAAACGGTTCATTGTTATTATTAACGACAGGCGGGTCGCCGCTGACAGGCGCTGAGTCTGTTTTCGTTCCATTAAAAATATAACGGCCGGCCACTTGTGTGTTGGCGACAGCAACAAGATCGTCTTTAATTTGTTTCACTTCGCGGGCAACCGCATCACGTTCGTCTTCTGAATTTGTACCGTTTTTTGCCCGAATCAAAAGCTCGCGTATTCGTTGCAGCCCTTGGTTGGCCTGTTCTAGTCCCGCTTCAGAATTTTCGATCCAAAGGTAAGCCTCTGATAAATTTCGTTTATATTGTTCAACTTCCTTTAAGTTTGTCCGATAGTACAATCCTTTCATTGCTACAACGGGATCTTGGGACGGGCGGGTGATTTTTTTTCTTGTCAACATCTGATCTTGATATTTTCCCAGCAGCTCATAGCTTTTACTTAAATGGCGGAGCGAGTTTTGCGCAAGCATCGATTGAGTGACACGCATATGCTGCACCTCTCTTTCATTAAATAAATTTTTTGTATGAATTCATAACGTGTAAATAGTACATTTCTTATATGATATTCGCTTCATTACCTTATTTCATACATTCTGAACCCGACAATTTTTGCTTTCATTTTCCAATATGGTTATTCAACAGTCAATTTTACTTTATCTCCCGACCAGTCCCATGCCGTTTATGATTCGGTCTAGAATTTCATCCTGCAAAGTGATCATTCTTGCTGCGGCGTTGTACATATGCTGGAATTGGATCATGTTTGTCATTTCTTCGTCTAATGAAACGGAGCTGACGGATTTGCGGCGTTGTTCAACAGATGAAACTAAGGTTTCTGAATTTTCCTTCATCCGCTCCGCTTCTTGTGTCATAACAGCCATTTCGCCGATAACAGCTTCAAAATAACTTTGAAACGAAGTATTTTTTACTTCAGCAAGCTTCAGCGCATTTTGGCCGTCGCCGATTTCTCCTGTAGCAGAAGCTGCAATTCGTTCGCGATTCATATCATCCGATACTTTAATGGCAGCCGCAGCGCCTTTAGGAGAGCTTAAACCTCCGAGATCAAAGAAATCGCGCTGTGTTTGAACGCCGTTGTTTATGTCCTCAAGGCTCCATCCGTTTCTGTGGACAGTGTTAAATGCGTTCGCAAAATCATATGCCATTTGATCTAAATCTGACATCATGCTAGGATAGATGCCGCGTTCAATCGTGCTGCCTATGTTCGTATAGCCGTGCGCCTCGATTAAGCCTTTTAAACTTCCATTGATGTTTAAATTTTCAACAAAATCGTCTGCCCCTATCATTCTTCCACCAACAGAAATAGATTCGATGAGACCGTTCGTCTTGGATTCATTGAGGCTAAATTGTCTTACTTTGTATCTATTTCCGTCGACAAGGGTGATTGGCGGTTCGAAGCCAGCAAGCTCGACAGTTACTTTTCCTTCGGCTACTTTCAAAGCGTTGCCTCCGCTTTCAACCGGCGTCACTTTAATATCAATATACGAAGAAAGCTCATCCAATAATCGATCGCGCTCATCATACAAATCGTTTGGCAAATAACCATTCGGTTCTACTTCGCCGATTTGTTTGTTAATTTGGTTGATTTGCTCAAGCAAAGAGTTAATTTTCGTTGTTGCGACATCGAGTTCGTTGCGTAAATCTTTCTGATTATGCTTTAATGATTCCGCCAAATAATTGAACGTTTCTGTAACAGCTCTTCCGCGCTCAAGGACAACAGAGCGGGCACCGAGGTTGGAAGGATTGGCCGCCAAATCTTGCAGCGATTGCCAAAAGCTATCCATCGTTTCGTTCAAGCCTGTCTCGTTCAGCTCGTTCATCACATCTTCCATTCTTGATAATGCGTTGAATCTAGAGCTCCAGTAGCCAAGCTTAGAATTTTCGCCGCGATATTGTACATCAAGATAGCGGTCGCGGATCCGCTGCACTGTTTGTGTATCCACCCCTGTTCCAAACTGCCCAGGGATATCAGCTCGAAAACGGCCTGGTGTCGGATACGCTTGCTTTTGCACAAGGTTTACCCTCTGCCGCGAATATCCAGGTGTCTCGGCATTTGCCACATTATGTCCAATTGTATATAAAGCGCTTTGTGCGGCATACAATCCGCTTCTAGCCGCTTCCAGTCCAAAAAATGTTGATACCATTGCGAATTCCCCCGTTAAATTTTTGAATCAAACCATGAACGCCGTTTCGATTGCTTCGATTCTTGATTCGGATTCGTGTAATTCGGCGATGCTTCCTCCGGCATGAAAAGATCAAGCGTTAAATTCACAACCTGCAATGCTTGCAATGCCAGTTGTTGATTGACAAAATTCGCGTTTTTCAAATTAGCCAATACGTTTGTCAATTTTTCTTTTAGATTTTTCAACCGTTCTTTATCCTCATTTTCCGCTTTTTCAATACAGGCGGAAATCGTTAAATCGTCTTCTCTTTCTAAAAAGCAAGCCGCTGCTTTGATCCGTTCCTTTTCAGCATTTTCAAGCTGCATTACATATTTCTGCTCTTCCTTTAAAAGCTGCATTAATTGATTAACATCATCTTTTTTCAGCAAATCCGTTTTTTTTACTGCCAAGTTATACAACTGTTCATGAATGATTAACTGCTTTTCTAAAACGTTAATTAAATTGGCAAGAGACACGAAAACGTCCTCCCCGCAAAATTCAATAAAATCATATTTACCGGGCTTCGTTCCGAACATTGACAAGGTGATCCAAAGCCGGACATGAAAAATAATTTTTTGTTGTAAAGATGAAGATGCTAAAAATGCAGAAATGTACAATATAGTTGTCCAGCACATTTTCATTCTGTTCCAAATCAAAAATCGAAACAGGCTGCTTCGTACGCAACCAAATCAAAAACCGAAACGGATTGACGCAATTTATTCTTCATTTTTTTTCTTATAAAATTGGATCATACTTTTCGCGATCAGGTCTGGGGCGATTTTGTAAGTCCCGCTTTCAATTTCTTTTTTTATCGCCTGCACTTTTTCTTGACGCTGAAGATCAAAACCGCTCGTCTGCTGAAGCTGTTTTGCCTGCTTGGATATTTCCACTCTATCTTTTTGGACTTCCACTTTCATCTGCTTGCTGGCATCCATTTGCTTTTGATAAGGATTAACGTTTGATGACCGATAGCTGTGAATCTTCATGGACACCGCCTCCTTTCCTGCTCTAATGGAACGATTGTTTCAGCTGGAAATCTATCTCTATATTCATTATCGGATCGATAGAGGGATTTGTTAACGTTTTTCATTATTTTTCGGTTGGATAGCGTAGTATGTTTGCATCTTCTCTTTCTCCTCCTGAAACTGCTCTTCTCTTTCCATTTGCTCAATTTGAGACTGTATTTCCTTTTTGCAAGAAACACAAAGTTTTCCCTCGCGAATAAGTGTGCCGCACCGTGAACAAGGATAACCAAGGTTCGGGAAGTTCGCCAGTTGAATGCGTCCTTGATGAATAAACTTCAGTATTAAGTCCTCTTCCACTCCTGTTTTTTCCACAACTTCAGTAATGGTCGATCTGCGGTTTTCCTTTTTTCTCAAAAAGTTATATACTGTTTCAAATGCCTTTTCTTCCTCTTGGTAGCAAGCATCACATATTGAACGAAGCCGCGTTTTGACAAACAAGGAACCACATTTTGGGCAGTTTGCTAATTCCCCCATAAAAATCCACCTTTCAAAAATCTTCCTATTATTATTATTTTATATCGGAAAAACGGATTTGTCATTTAGCTGCGGACAAGCGTAAATGATTCGACACTTTTCGCACCAGCGTTCATCAGCTGCTTTGCAGCTTGGCGTACCGTTGCGCCTGTTGTGTAAATGTCATCGATGATAACAATATGTTGACCATGTACTTGTTTTGGATCTGTTACAGTAAACATATTTTTCGTCTTCATTCGGTCGATCCGTGATTTTTTTGATTGTTTTGCTGCATCTGTTTTGCGCAAAGGCTCAATAATCGGAAGCTGAAGGAGCTGGGCCAATAATTTTGCTTGATTAAACCCGCGTTCCAAAAGCCTTTCTTCACCTAATGGGATGGGAACGAGAATCATCGATTTGTCGAAGTGATGGTGAAATGCTTTCACAAAAGGTTCGGAAAACATCTGCGCCAATATCGCATCCCCGCGGAATTTAAACCTAGCAAGCACTTCTTTCATAAATTCATTATATTGAAAAACAGAGCGGTTTTTCTTTATCACTCCATGATAGTCAGGATGTTTTTCCCAAGCCGCGCAATCAGTGCAATACTCGGCTTTTTCGTTTTGCCTCCCGCACATTGGACAAATGGGGCCTGATATAACGTTTAGCTTGCTGGAGCATTCTTCGCATAAAACAGGGTCTTTTTCGAGGAAAAAAAGCCGTCTCCAAGTCAAGCGGACATCTATACTTTTAAAACAATAAAGACATCTTCCCATAATTCGCATCAAGCCTTTCTATTATCACATCGTGGGTTTTCTGAAACAATTCTTGCGCATTCTGCCAGGCTGACAAGAAGAGATGTCATTTGCTGCCGATCAAAAAATTCCGCTCTTACATATGTAATTTTATCTTCACTCGTTACGTAACGGGGCTGAACTCTATTTAACACTAGAGCTAAAACATCATTGCGGCAAGTTGGGCACGTGCATTCCATATGAAATTGGTCAATATATTCATCTAGCAATTCTTCCATAATTTTTTCCAGAGCGTTTACTATCATGTCCTCACCCCAAATATATGATCTCTAATCTGTATTATATTGGATCATACTGGAAAAAGGAATTTCTTTTTTCAGCCAAAATTGAAAATATTTTTCCAACTTTACACATTCTGTATCGTTTCCTTCATTTTCTAAATACTAACGCTTTAACAAATCTTCCTTTGCCGCTTCCCGATTCATAGCAAGAATATGGTGTTTCGCTGCAATCATTTCATTTGTTTTGCCATAATGGAAAAAGATAACGGAGCCTGTTGGATTGTTCATGCTCCGTCCAACACGGCCGGATATTTGAACAAGGGCACTTTCTGTAAAAATGGTTTCTTCTGCTCCTAAAACAGCTGCATCAGTTCCAGGAACTGTTACACCCCTTTCCAAAATGGTAGTTGTGACAATGATCGGAATCCGGCCATTTCGAAATGCCCGAACCTTTTCTTTCCTTTGGGGATCTTCGGCATGTACTCCTTCAACCGCTGAATTCAATTTTTTTAGTAACGGAACGACATCATGAAGCACTTTGATTTCCGGTACAAATAGAAAAGCTTGTCTTTCCTTTTGCATTTGTTCGGCTGCCCATGTGATGATATTTTTCGGCAGCTTTCCTTTCTCCAATCTTTTTTTCCAATTGCCGCACCATTTGAATTCAGGAACAGGTAGGGGATAACCATGGTATCGAGCAGGGATTTTCACAATTTCGGAAGGCTTAAAAAGCCGCTTAATTGATGAGGAGGGAGTCGCAGTTAAATAAATAAGGGAGCTGTTTCGTTTGCGTGCTTTTTCAACCGCAAATTGCAAAGCAGAATCTACAGAATATGGAAAAGCATCCACTTCGTCAAGAATCACCACGTCAAAGGCTTCTTTATACCGAAGAAGCTGATGAGTCGTTGAAATGGTAATTGGGCTCAGCTTCAAACGATCTTCGCTTCCTCCGTAAAGCACTGCCACATCGATGCTCGGAAAAACGTTTTTCAAACGCGGTCCAAGCTCCAAAACAACATCCGTACGCGGTGCAGCAATGCAAACAAATAGCCCTTTCTGCAAAGCTGTGTTTATGCCGGCAAACAGCACCTCTGTTTTTCCTGCTCCGCAAACTGCCCAAATGAGACAGTCTGTACGCTGCAAAACGGACTCCGCGATCCGGTCAGATGCTCTTTTTTGCGCCGGAGACAGTTCGCCATCCCATTGCAAAAAGTTTGTTTGATCCGATTGGATCGAATGTTTTTCCTCCTTCTCTCGTCTTGGAAAACTAACAAGCTTTGAGCATTCACTTACTCGCCCCATCATGATGCAGTTCCGGCAATAATGACAAAACTTTCCGCACTTTGCACAGTCAAAGCCTGCAAATAAAAAGGGCTGATCATTTCCACATCGATTGCAATAAAAAAAACCGGATTTTTTCACAACACCTTGTTCTATTTCAACGAAGGGGGCATTTTGAACGGCATCCATTGAAAACGGGAACTCATTTGAAAGGAGATGTCTTCCAAGAAGATGTTTTTGGAGATCATGATCATGCATATAAAACCTCCGCTTGTACATACCATATTGTTTCTTACTATTATTTTTTACCTTATATTTTCTGAAAAATCAATACATTTAATCAATTGATCTTATTGCTTTTCGTCCGAATGAAAGATGCTATATGAATCATTTATATCCTTCATTTCTGTAAAAAATAAAAGGTGCTTTTTGCACCTTCAGATGGTCAGACACCGTTCCATTTTTTGGTAGATCACACCTTTTCTCGTTTTGAAGGGGAAGTTCTTTTAAGAGGATGGATACAGCCATTTTTCACAATGGTTTTAACGTTTTCTTGCAATTACTTTTTATACCAGCAGAGACCCATAGCTCCCTCTCCTAGATGAGTTCCAATGACAGCGCCAAAATAGCTGATAATAAATTCAGAATTTGGATATTTACTTTCGAGCTCCTCTTTCATTTTTTTGGCATCCTCCGGCCTGTTGGCATGAATGACAGCCGCCCGCACCGGATGTTTGCTTGCAGCTTCGTCAAATAATTGATAGATACGTTGGATTGCTTTTTTGCGCGTACGAATTTTTTCATACGGCACGATCACTTTATCAACAAAATGAAGAAGAGGCTTCAGTTGCAGCAGGTTCCCTATTAAAGCTTGAGCTCCGGTTAATCGTCCGCCGCGCTGAAGATGAGAAAGATCGTCCACCATAAAATAAGCATCCATTGATTTTTTAATTTCATCAAGGCGAGCGATGATCTCTTCCGGTTTTTTCCCTTCCTTTGCCATTTTCGCTGCTTCAATTGCATAGAATCCCTGAGCCATACAGCTTATTTCAGAATCGTAAGGATATACCTTAATGCTGTCTACCATTTGACCTGCTGTGACAGCACCATTGTAAGTGCCGCTGATACCGCTTGAAAGATGAATGCTGATGACTGCATCATATTCTTTCGATAAGCTTTCAAACAACTCGACAAATTCACCAACTGGCGGCTGAGAAGTTGTAGGCAGCTCTTTCTGTCGCTTTATTTCTTCCCAAAAACTCTCTGCTGTCATATCTATCTCTTCACGATAAGACTCGTCTCCAAAAATAACGCTAAGAGGAATCATATGTATGCCATGCCTCTTTCGAACTTCTTCAGGAATGTAAGCAGTACTATCTGTTACAATTGCAATTTGCATCATGTTTTTCCTTTCCTTTTAATAATTTCATTCTCTCCTTTATAAGACTATTTTATAAAAAATGCAAGCTTTTATCATTAACTTTGCCGGATTTCCATGAAACTGCAAGAGGATGAAAAATTTTTTAGCTGCTTCAAAGTCTTTATACTGCCATTTATGCGGATTTCGTTTTGTCGATCGGCTCATTACGATTTTCGTTGAGGTTATTCTTATGAGGTCTACACCTTTTTAAAGGATTTTTGAGCAGCTTAAACGGAGCTTTTATGTGGATTTCAATTGCGGTTACCAATTTTGCTGCATTTTTTCTTGTTTCTGAGCAAACCGGCCTCTTCCCAGCGCCTGTAGTTATTTGAAGAGGCCGTTATGCTTCCTGTTGATACATTTTCACCTAAGTTGATTCTGCAAAACCGGAACGTTGAATGTAATGCTTCCTATGATTCATTCTCGTAGCTTCTGATCAAAACATTTCTCTGGTCAGGATCCGAATAGATTGACAAGTTGCCAAATGATATTATGTTTCCAGCCGTAATGAAGAAATGCAATTGAATTCATTTATCATCGCTGGACAATCAGCCAAGTCGGAAAAAACAATATAGATACACCGAGCAAAATTGGTATTTAGAAATCAATCTCACTTTCACGGTTTGACGATTCAAATCGTTCAAAATTAATCGCCATGGAAAATATGTAACTTTACTTAACTTCCACCCAGCCGTTTTTAATGGCAAGAACTACAGCTTGTGTTCGATCGTTGCAATTTAATTTTTGCAAAATGTTGCTGACATGGTTTTTCACCGTTTTTTCGCTAATGAACAGCGTTTCACCGATTCTTCTATTGCTTTTTCCATCAGCAAGCATTTGCAAAACTTCACACTCACGTCGTGTTAAAATATGAAGAGGGCGCCGGACTGTAGCTGGAATTTGTCCATTATTGGCTGATGACAGACGGCGGAACTCATTGACTAGATTGTGAGTTACTTTTGGATGTAAATAGCTTCCTCCCTCTGCCACGATTTTAACTGCTTCTACTAAAGTGTCAGCATCCATTTCCTTCAATAAATATCCTCTCGCTCCGGTCTTCAAAGCATGTATCACATAATTTTCATCATCGTGGATCGATAATATAATAACCTTCGTATCCGGATATGAATTAACCAGCTGCTTAGTAGCTTCAACGCCATTTACACCAGGCATATTAATATCCATAATGACAACATCCGGCATATAGCTTTCAACAACTGTTAAAGCTTCACTGCCGTCATAAGCTTCCGCAACCACTTCAAAATTAGGCTCAAAATCAAGAATACGTTTTATACCTTCCCGAAACAGCGCATGGTCATCTATTATGACAATTTTAACTTGATTATTCATTTACAATCCTCCCCATTATTATTTTTTCAGTGATGTATGCATGAAGTCAATCAGACCATTTCTCTATTTCATAGATTAGTAGGCAATTGAATAATAATGAACGTTCCTTTTCCGGGTGCAGAATGGACTGCCATTTTCCCATTCAACAGCTCCACTCGTTCTTTCATTCCCATTAAACCGAATGACTCCTTTTTTTCTTTAAACACTTTCTTTACATCAAAGCCTTTGCCGTCGTCTTTTATTGCAACATTTACTTGGTTTGGACGGACTTCAAATTTAACGTCAATTTGCTTTGCTTCCGCATGCTTCAAAGCGTTCGTTACAGATTCTTGAACTAACCGGAACAAGGCCACTTCAAATTTCGCCGGAAGCCGTTTTTCTTCCACATCACTGATGTTTTGAAAATTGATTTTTATGTCTTTTTCATATTCTTGAATAGTAGAAAGGTACTTTCTAAGTGTTGGAATGAGACCTAAATCATCCAAAGCCATAGGTCTTAAGTCGTATATAATGCGCCGAACCTCAGATAACGCATTTCTCACCATTATTTTCAAATTTTGAACTTCCTGAAACCCTTCTGCAGTCCCTTTTTCCCGAAAAACTCGTTCAATCAGATCAGAGCGCATCAAAACATTTGCAAGCATTTGAGCTGGTCCGTCATGTATTTCACGTGACACCCGTTTCCGTTCTTCTTCCTGCGCTTCTATAATTCTTAAGCCAAAGGCTTGTTTTTTCTTTGCATCTTCCAACAAATCGCCAACCTGCCGCAAATCTTGGTTTAAATATTGCAGTACAACAGTAATTTGACCTACTATGACCTCTGCTCGTTCAATCATTTCTTTTAATGATAAAAGCCGGCGGTCCAATTCATCCCGCCGTTTTCTTAATTGTTTTTCTTTTTCTTGGAGCATGGCCAGTTCAATTTGAATATTTTGCGCTTTTTCATAGGCATTCAAAATATCTTGTTCTGAAAACTTGTTGAAGTTGCGGCTGACTTCCACGAGGCGCTGCCGTGCGATTTTCGATTGAATCGTCAGCTTATCGGTTTGCTCTATCACCTCACTTACTTGCTCTTTCACTTCTTCCAATTCTTCTACTATTTTCTCATACTCTGTGCGGGATTTTTCACCGATTTCAAAAATTTGATCTTTGCTTGATTGGACGGTTTCGATCATTTTATTTAAAATATCGTCTATTACAGCAGAATCTATTTTTTTGGAGTTCACAGCCTTTTCCTCCATTATAAAAAAGTTGTTACAAAAACTTTATCAGTTCATAATTGAAGTAAAAATTTTGTCGTTTTATAATATTCTAATGTGAGTGTTTTTTTATAAAAAAAGTCGATTTTTGTCAAAAAAAGTTATGCCGTTTTGTTTCTTCGGAGGTGATACACAATTGCTTTCCTCCTATTATACCGTAGCTGGCTTTGGAGAGCATGAAATCGTGATTCAAAAATCACGTTTTATCTGCTATATTAATCGTGCCAAAACTGAGAAAGAAGCTCAAGAGTTTATTGATACAATCAAAAAAAAACATTGGGATGCCACACATAACTGCTCCGCATATTTAATTGGAGAGCATGACCAAATTCAAAAAGCGAACGACGACGGAGAGCCAAGCGGAACAGCAGGAGTGCCGATGCTTGAAGTGTTGAAAAAGAAACAATTAAAAGACACTGTCGTTGTTGTCACCCGTTACTTCGGCGGGATTAAACTCGGCGCCGGCGGGCTGATCCGTGCATACGGAAAAGCTGTTTCAGAAGCCATTGACCACGTTGGCATCATCGAACGCAAGCTAATGAAAATTATTCGCACTACGTTCGATTACAGCTTTCTCGGCAAAATCGAAAACGAATTGCGCTCGTCTGTCTATAAGCTGAAAGACATCTACTATACCGATCATGTGGAAGTTGAAACATATGTAGAGGAAGGCCGGGTTCAAAGCTTCAAAGACTGGATGACCGATCTCACCAATGGGAAATGTGTGATCAAAGAAGGCGACTTAGTATATTTGGAGGAGAAGGTTAAAAACTAAATTTAAAAAACAAGGAGTTAGACATGAATAGAAGAACGAGAAAAAAGAAAAAGAAAAAAAAATTAAGAGTCTTTGGCTGTTTATTTTTAATCCTGTTTTTAATTGCTGGCGGTTACGCCGTTTATCTATCGATCAAATTAGCTAATGCTTCTTTTCTAGCACAAGAAGATCTGGAGAGAGGAAGGAAATCTGAATTAAGGGAACAACCAGTTGATCCGAAAAAAGATAATTTTTCGGTGTTGTTCATTGGAGTCGATGCGCGGCCAGGTGAAAAGAAAAGCCGATCTGACGCCTTAATCCTGGCATCATTTAATAAAGATGAAAAATCGATTAAAATGGTCAGCATCCCTAGAGATTCAAGAGTGGAAATCCCAGGACATAATCTGGATAAAATTACACACGCCCATGCCTTTGGTGGAAAAGATTTAACGGTTCAGACAGTTGAAAACTTGTTGAATATACCCGTCGATTATTATGTAGAATTAAATTTTAAAGCCTTTATTAATATTGTTGATGCCCTTGGCGGCGTTGAAGTGAACAGCGACAGAGAATTTACTGAGCAAGATAGCAAAGGGCGAAAGAACGCCATTCATATTAAGAAAGGTGTACAAACGTTAAATGGCGAAGAAGCTTTAGCATATGTCCGAATGCGCAAAAAAGATCCATTAGGCGATATCGGAAGAGGCAAGCGGCAGCAAGAGGTTATAAAGGCAATAATTAAAAAGAGCTCATCCTTATCGGCTATCACGAAATACGATGATATTATCGACTCTTTAGGGAAAAACTTAACAACAAATTTCAGCATTGGTAATGTCTTAGCGCTGCAAAAATATTCCGGTTCCATCAGCAGCATTGAATCTTTAACGATTGACGGGCACGACAATCCGATAAATGGAACTTACTATTACCAACTGGAAGAGGATTCTTTGGAAAAAGTTTCAACGGAGTTGAGAGAGCATTTGGAGTACAACGCCATGCTGTCATCAAACCTAGATCAATGATTTCTGTATGAATCAGGCGGGAAGCCTGATTTTTTATTCCTGTAAATGATCATGTGCAAACAAAAAAAGAGATTCGTAATGGAACAAAAATTCATTACAATCTCTTCTGCTTATTTATCGGTTTTTCATATTTTCAACTTTTATTTCTCTAAACAGCTTTAATATCGGTTTGTAATTTGAACCAATTAATCCTGTTATCTCAACCACCAATTCAATGGCAATCAATAAAATCGAAATGACAATTAATGAAACCCACATTGTCGCTTGCGAAAAAATGATGGCTACTCCTCCAAAAATTGCACTCATTGTATAAATGATTAAAACAGTCTCCCTATGTCCAAAACCTAAATTTAACAAACAATGATGAAGATGTGATTTATCAGGAGAAGACAATGGTTTTTTCCTCACGATACGGCGAATAATAGCAAAAAACGTGTCAGAGATTGGCACGCCTAGAATAATAATTGGTACAATAAATGATATAAAGGTGACATTTTTGAATCCCAACAATGAAAGTACAGCAATCATATATCCTAAAAATAATGCTCCAGTATCCCCCATGAAAATTTTGGCGGGATAAAAATTATAGACAAGAAACCCTAACGTACTCCCTAACAAAATTAAACACATGCCGGCAACGAAAAAATCCCCCATAATAATTGCCATCACAAAAATGGTAATGATCGCAATGGATGACACTCCTGCTGCCAATCCATCTAAGCCATCAATAAGGTTGATCGCATTTGTAATCCCGACAATCCATAATAAAGTAATCGGTATCGTAAAAATTCCAAATTCGATCTGGCCTCCAAAAGGCAAATTAATAAATTCAACATCTAAACCATGATAAATGACAATGGATGCAGCTAATACTTGTCCTAATAATTTAAATTTTGGAGATATTTCATAAATATCATCAATTATGCCGGTAATCACAATAATGAAGCTTCCAATTAAAATCGGGATGCTGTATTGGTTTTCCGGCCTTAAAAGTAAAAATCCGACCAAAAACGACATAAATATTCCTAATCCGCCAATTCTTGGCATTAACTTGCTATGTACTTTTCGATTATTAGGTTTATCAACAGCTCCGATTTTAAAAGCAAATTTTTTTATAATTGGTGTTATGAGAACAGAAACGACAAAACAAATGATCAAGGATATATATATCATTAAAATTTTCCTCCTCAACCCTTAATGTAACCACATCTCAAATCTCCATACGCTATAGGAACCGCTAGCAAAAAAATTCCACAACACCATTTTAGATTATACCACAAGTAGCAGACGATCAGCGCAAACCTTTGCACCTTTTCACATAATATCTAATATTTTTTTATAGGTACTGTAAATGCTTTCGGAAAATTTTTGAATCGAATAATTTTTAGAAGCTTTTAAATAAAGCCTTTCACCAAATTCTTTCAATTTTCCCCGTTTTTTTAATGCAGAAGCTTCCATTATAGATCTTTTTAATTTTTCATGATCGCCGATCGGGACAATCCAGCCTAAGCTTTTATCGGAAATTAAATGGTGAACACCGCCGACATTCGTTGTTATGACAGGTATTTTGGCTCTAGCCGCTTCTAAAATGACAAGTGGAAAACTTTCACTAAACGATGAAAGCAATAGTACATCTGCAATTGGCAAAATTCTCTCTACATCTTCTCTATAACCAAGAAAATGGACCCGGTTTTGCAACCCCTCTTTCACAACTTTTCGTTTCAACTCATTTTCTAACGAACCGCTTCCTATCAATAACAGATGGCTTGACGGACAGCTTTGAAGCACCTGTTTAAATGCTTTAAATGCTATAAGGTGCCCCTTTATTTTTTCCAGCCGGGCAACCATTACAATCACAAAAGCATCTTTGCTTAAATTAAACTCCTCCCGCTTATAGGGTGGTTCCAGCGTTTTCGAAAAATCTATTCCATTGAAGATCGTTGTTATTTTTCTTTCTTCGATTTGTAAATCAATTAATATTTTTTTAAAACGTTCGGAAATCGCAAAAATATGATCAGCTCTGCGAAAGGAGAATATATTTAAATTTGAAAGCATTTTTCCGATAAACCCCTTGGCAATAAAATCTTGTCTTGGGTCACTATGAACAGTCACAATCCATTTACAGGGAGTGAATAAGCGTACTAGTGCCCCTATTACATTTGCTCTCGGACCGTGGGTATGATACATATCGATGTGATGCTCACGGATAAATTGTACGATATTTTTTACGATAGTAATATCACATTTCGTTTTTTGTGGAAATAAAACTGTCTTTATCCCCAATTCATTTGCTTTCTCAAGAAGCTTCCCTTCTTCAAAAACGCCTAGAATGAATTCGTCCCTATTGAATTCTTTCAATAATGACAAAATATGAACCATGCCTCCGCCTGTTTCATTTCCAGCATTTAAATGCAGGACTTTCATAAATTTAACCTCATCCTCACATTTTTTTTGAATTTTAACCATATAATTTTGATAAGAAACTGCGGCAATGCTATCATGCGCTTCCAACGGGAAGGTTGTTGAATGAGCCGATAAAGCCATTCAATATTTAATTTTTGCCATAAAACAGGTGCTCTTTTTACTTTTTCAGCCAAAACATCGAAACTGCCGCCAACACCAATAAAAACGCCTTTAGTAAACATTTGATAATATTTAGAAATCCACATTTCTTGTCTTGGAAAACCTAATGCAACCAAAATTAAGTCTGCATCCGAATGAAGAACTTTTTGTGCTATTTCTAGATCGTCCAATTGAAAATATCCATGATGATAACCGACTATTTGAATTTGCGGAAACCTTTCAGAAATTTTTTGAGCCGCCTTTTTTACAACTGCAACTTCTGCCCCAAGTAAAAAAATTTTTTTCTTCCGTTTGTTAATTTCACTTAACAAATCCATCATCAAATCAAAGCCAGCCACCCTCTCCGGCAAATAATCCCGTATTATCCGTGAAGCAATAATTATTCCAATTCCATCCGGTACGATATAATCTGCTGAAAGAACAGTTTTTTGATATTCAGCATCTTTTTGGGCATGCATAACAATTTCCGGATTGGCCGTCACAACAAAGCATTTTTCTTGATAATCCATTTTATCAATAAGCAATTTTGTTAATTCTTCTCTTTTAGTTTTTATAAAAGGTATTCCTAAAATGTTTACTTTTTCTTTCATAGTCATCCCCAAATTCTCATAACCCCTTCTTAGGAAAGTATAGGAATCATTTTATTCTTTTTTAACAAATCTTTTTCAATTGTACTTGATTATATATTTCAGAAACTTTCTTGGCTGCTTCAATATGCGAATATTCTCGTTCAATTTTTTCCCTTGCATGTTTAGCAAGATTTTGGCTTAATTGCGGATCTTTGAGCAATTTTATAATTGCTGCCGAAAGCTCCTCTGGATTTTTTTCTTCTACTAATAGACCATCCTTCTGATCATTAATTATTTCCTTCAATCCACCGACAGCTGAAGCTATGACGGGAGAACCAGATCCCATCGCTTCCAAGGCCGAAATCGATGTCGCCTCTTCTACTCCATAGGAGTGAACGCTGGGTATTAGCACAACATCAGCCGCGGAATAAAGCTGCATCATTTGGTCATGAGGAACAGAGCCTAGTAGCTGAACATGATGTTCTAATTGTAATTGTTGCACTTTTGTTGAAATATTTTCCATTTGCTCTCCTGTGCCAGCATAAACTAAAAACGTTTCTGGAAATATTTCTAATACATTAGGGAGTGCGAGTGTTGGATAAATGACCCCGTTTTTCTCCGTCAATCTTCGTGGTACAAATAAGATCTTCCTGTTTTCTGGAAGGCCCAAACGTTTTCGAACTTCTTGTTTATGATATAATTGCGGCTTAAATTCATTTGTATTGATAAAATTTTTTATAACGGTCGCTTTTTTATTTGTTTTATCAAAAATATATTGTTGAATTCTTGTGTCAACTGCTATTAAATGGTCCGCTTTTTCATATGCCTCCTTTTCAATCAGCTGAATATATTGATCTTCTTTACTATCCTTCAAAATTGCTCCCCTGCTGATCGCTTCATATGAAAAATATCCATGTACAGTCGCAACCGTTGGCATGTTTGTTTCAACAGCTGCAAGAGCAGCGTACACATCATGGCAATGGATGACGTCATAACGCTTTTTTGTTTTTTTCAATATCGATTTCAACATTTTTTTCCGTTGGCCATCATTGATCACCTGTCCTTTTCCTTTTTGAATCTTATTAAGTAAATATCCTGGCGCTTGTGCATAAATTTTTTTCAAAATGGGATTCATACTAGAAAATGACAATATATCGACGTTATGCCCAAGCTCTTCTAATCCATTTTTTAAAGTTAGAACATGTGTTGATAAACCACCCTCATGTGGAATGTCAAAAATTGTTGTCATTAAGATATTCATAACTCATCCCCTACATTTTTTGATTGAATGGAAGCGAAAATTTCCTGTGTTTGTTTAATAAGAAGCCCAAGACAATATAAAAATAAAGTGTAAATGTTTTATCTTCTAAAATATTGTAAAATACTGCGGCTGTTGCACCAACAATTAGAAATGCTAATACTATCCATTTTTCCATTTTTTCGCGATTACTGCGAATAATCGTTATGATTACCATTACAAAAAAAAGAAAGAAAAACAAAGCGCCAACTACACCTGATTGAACTAAAATTTGTATATATTGATTATCGGAGTAGATTGGATTTTGAATTCCATAAGCCTTTAAAATCGGAGAACCAAACGCCCATGAGGCTGAATCGCCGTAAGTTCCAAAGCCGGTTCCAATCAGCGGATGTTCTTTAAAAATTTCTATTCCCTTTTTAATAATAAAAATTCTGCCACCTTCTGTGCTTTTTGAAATGGTATCATCTGAAAACATGTCAAAATAACGATTCTCTTTATGTATCTTTTTCTGAGATTGCTCTGCCAGCTGCTTGTCATTAAAATGATTTTCTATATATTCAGCAGTATAAGCAGTCGGCAAAAATATGATAAATAATGCAGCCGCAATCACAATGGTTTGTGATTTCACTAATTTCCACTGACGTGTTGCAGCTATAAAAACAAGATAAGCAATTGCGAATGAAAGAATCGTACCTCTTGAATAGGTCAATAATACAACGCCAAAAATTAGCGTTGCGATCACATATAAAAGTGGTTTAAAACGATCAAACTTTTTGATTAAATAAAAAATCGAAAAAAATGATATCATTAAATAAGTCGCTAAAATATTCGGATTTCCAGCAAGTCCATAAATGCGAATTCGGTTTGTTTCTGCCAAATCCATTTGAACCCACGCTTCTGGAAGAAGCAATGTGCGTAATGATAGCTTTTCAATTAAGCCATGAACAGATAAAACAGTTGCTAAACAGACAGTAACAAGAAAAAATTGTGCAATGTCTTTTTCAGTAATTTTCAATTCACTAACAATGATCATACATAAAAAAGTAAGTACGAATGCCCTGATTTGAAAAATAATGGAAGTTATCTCCACTCCTGTTATGAATGCTGAAACAACACCAATTAAACAAAAGAGAAGAAAAAAGACTGAAAATAAAAAAGTGCGTCCAAATCGTTCTTTATGTATGATAACTTTTTGTATGACAATAAGGAAAAATAACACACAAATGATTCCGTCCCCTAAATATTTCAATCCCGGGTTCATTTCAATTAAAAATGGGCGAATAGGGAAATAGATGATCAAAACAAAAATGGCAGATTTCCAATTTACCGAAATTAATGCAATAATGAGCAAGGAAATGAAATAGCCAATATATTGATTAGAGGTAAATAAAGCTGCTACCAATAATATTAGCGAAATCATGAACGACGAGTTCCTTAACCGTTCCATCATTATCACCCAATCATCATCTTTTCTAATTTATTATGTTTTAATACCAGTAATCATAACAAACCATTTTTAAGAAATTATTGATTTTTGCAAACAGAGTATTAAAATATCGTAAAGATTTCACCATTATTATTTCATTAGCAGCTTTTTAAAACGGTTATATCCGTCTCGATAGAAAAAATATATGCCAATTGCATAGACAATAGCTGCAACTATAGAAATGACCAGCAGCTGAAATAATGAATAAACATTTTGTAAAAATGCCGCTCTTCTTATCAAAATAATAACGGCAGCCATCATTACACATGGAACTACAATCCTTACTAAAAGCTGCAAAAGTTTTTTTTGCTCGCTAACGTGAAATTGGCGATAAACGTAAATGACTGTCAAAACAAGATAGTATAATGAAACAATGGAGCTCGATAAAGCTAAACCAATATATCCAAGTTTTATTGCAAAAAAATAATTTAAAATAACATTGAGCACTATTGTACTTACACTAACTATAAACAGAAATACTGTCTTTTCTTTTACATAGATCGCTTTAGAAACTACCGATTGTGTACCCTGTAACAAAATTAATGGTGCATAATAAATTAAGGCGGCAAACGTTTTTTTCGTATCCGCACTGGTAAATTCTCCTCTTTCATATACAAATGAAATGGCTAAATCCCCCAACAACATTACACCGATTGTTACAGGCAATAATAATAGCACGGATGATTCAACGCCAAGAAATACGGTTCTCTCAAAGCTTCGATCGTCCTCTACCTTTTCAGACAAAATCGTAAATATAATGGCCGCAATCGTTGTGCTGAAAATAGTGAAGGGAATGCTTACAATTAATGAAGCATTGTTTAAATATGTGACAGCTCCGCTAATTGTACTTGTAGCAAACATTTTGTCAACGAACATATTAATTTGACCGACTACCGAATTGGCGACTGAAGGGAGAAATAATACAATGATGCTTTTTCGAAATTGCCTCTCTATATTAAAAGTAAATGCCCAATGATAGCCATTTTTTTTTAAATAAAAAAATTGAATGAACACACCCAAAAGGGTACCGATAATAAACCCGTAAATTAAGCTGTAAATTTCTAATACTTCCGATAATGTCAATGCAAATATTGCAGCAAACAACGTTGGCAGCAATTTTGATACATGAGCAGGAATAAAACTTCTTTTGCTTTGCAAATACGTATCCAAAATTCCGCTTAATACAATTAAACTTATAAAAGGCAGGAAAATCGCGGTTATTTTTACAGCTACATGTTCTGTTACTGCATTCATAGCTGGAAATAAAGTTTTCAAAATGATTGGATAGAAAGGAAATACAACAATCGATAAGCATAAAAAAAGGAAAACTGTATAATTTAATACAGCATTTGCATTTTGATCTGCTAATTGGCTATTTTTGTTCTTCTCTTTTATATATATTGGTAAAAAGGCATGATTAAATCCGCTAGAAATCATTGCTACGACTAATGTTATGAAAGAAAAAGCTATTAAATAGCCATCCGTATATTCATTTGCTCCAAACTCCTTGGCCATGATACTTTCTCTTAAAAAACCGGAAAGCTTCAAAACAATAGCCAAGATCGTTGACCAAATCGCCGCTTTTTTGAGTGTTGACATCATGACACCTTCTTTACCATAAACATTTACAAAAAGTTTTCTTTCATGAGATAAATATTCCTTTTTGCTTCCTGCTGCAAATCTTGAATACTTTTTGTTAATTTCATTTTAACGTTTTGTTTCTCCATCAATATTGCCCGGAAGTTTTCCAGTAAGCGCTGCTTTTCAAGATTTTCCATTGAAAAAGAATAACACCACAATCCGGTTCTTTCCAGAAAGTTTTTTACCTTCGGATCATAACTTATTCCAATATGCGGTGTCCCCATTTTGGCGGCAAAGATAAGGAAATGAAGCCGCATACCAATCGCAATTTTGGCATGCCTAAAAAAATATAAATATTGATGCGGTTTAAAGTCAGTGCTCAAAATATAGCACTTATCACGGTTCTTCATTAAACCCATCACTTTTTCAGACTGTATCCTGTCATGTTCTCCCTCCATTGGAACAAAGACGGGCGTGAATTGATCCTTTTCAATTAATTCATCAAGCGCGTCCGCTAAAACTTGAAATGCCTGATGATGACGAAACCATGGACGAACTGAGACAGCAATAATTTTTTCTTTACCTGTTAACGGTAAACTTTTATAACAGGCATCATCCTGCTTTATTTTAAAAGCAAACACAATATCCGCCGTTACGACTGTTTTCGGCTTATTTATCCCCAATTTTATAAGCAAATCCTTTGAAAACTCATCCCTTACTGTTATAAAGTCTGCCATATTTGCAAATATTTTCATTAAAATTTTTGCCCATCGGGTTTCAATCGGCCCGATACCTTGGGAAAAAAACATTACCTTCGTTCCACACAGCTTCGCTAAAAACACAATTAATAAATAATATGGCAAAGGTCCAAATAAAAATTTTGTCGAATATGTATCCTGCAAAAGCCCTCCGCCTCCACTTAACAATAGATCAGCCTCGCGAAGTGCCTGAATCTTTTTTAGAAAATCACGACGCCAGCCTCTATATATACTTTTTACTTGATGCTTCCGTGAGGTCTCTTCAGGGGACAGTGAAAAAACAGTTATATTAATCGGATCAATTTCCTCCTTTAAATTATCGATCATTGATTCCAATATAGCTTCATCTCCCGTATTCCCCGCACCGAAAAACCCTGATATCACGACTTTCACTTCATAAACCTCCCCCAAGAATGAATAGAGATGCCGATATGATATTATTATTTTACAATGAAGAACGCTCAAAATATGGGGTTTTAACATTTTTTACATGAACTTAATGTAAACGCAAATTTATTATGATTCATTATTGCCTTTCAAAAGAAATGGTAATCCTTTTTATAAATAAATGTTTAAATGTTCAATTGTTGTATTTTAAGCGTTATTTGTGATTTTCTTAAATGACTTGATTAAATCCAATAGTTTTTTCGCAAGTTTTATAAGAACCTTTTCATTTCCTCAAACGATGAGACTACCTTCTAAATCCAGTTAAAAAAAAGGTGATTTTTCACTTCATTTGCGGTGCACCACTCTGTCACGCTGCTTTTTATGTTTCTTCCAACTTTATCTTCCATTCATTATATTCATTATAATGTAGGTTAAAAGATGTTTAGATTTGGCGCTTACTATCATCGATCCCGAAAAATAGAAATTATATAATAAAAAATCCCCTTATTAGGAGAATTACTACCTAATAAGGGAATGATTTAATAAAGAATTAAATTGTTCTATAGATTGTTTTGTATATTTTTCAAAATTGAACGAATTGAAATTATAAGGGTTCAATAAAAACTTATGCATTCCTTGATAAAGCCCTTCCGTACTATTTTCTACAATAATAGCCTCATTATTTTGTAAATATTTTACTGTTCCTTCTAAATCTACTGTAATGACAGCCGTTCCAACAGCGAGAGATTCAAATACTACCAGACCTAATGCTTCATAATAAGAAGATAATACAAAGGCATCACATAATTTTAGTAAGGCGTACGGATTGCTCATTCTTCCAAGAATATAAATAGACGATTTTGCTGAACTGTTACTTACTTGCCGAACGGTTTTATTCTTTAATGGACCATGAGGAGCAATAATAATTAATCTTGTATTTGGATTTTCTTTATTAACTTTTTCAAAAGCTTCAATTAGCCGTTCATGCCCTTTTTCATACGCAAAACGCCCAATGTTAATGAAGAATTTAATATTTTCGTCAAATAATTCATTTAGCAATCGAGATTTACTTTTGCCAATAGTTTTTTCTATTATGATTTCATTTGCTAAATTTATTTTTTCCTCGATTCTTTTTGCAATTTTAACATGGTTTTCTTTCATTAGTTGATCCAAATCATCCCGTATGTTTAGATTATTGTATTCTTGAAATCTTTCATGGCTCTGTAAAAAAAGATTAATATTTTTATTCAAATGTTGGAAATTCATCTTTTCTGTCGGAACATAAGCATACGTAATAGAAGTTGGAAAGATCGTTGCAAAAATATTTTCTTTTGCAAGTTCACGCACGCGTTTTTCACCAAAAAAGTTATTTACTGTGAAAATCTTTCCTTTTGTAAAGGGCAAATTATTTTCCAAATCATCCTTTAACGATTCATTTACAATAGCGATCTTATCCGCTTTCTTGTACGCTCCAAAAATAATTTTTTTACTATAACTTTTCTTTGCTTCATACTCCTTAAACATATCGGTGTGGACAAAAATAATTTTGTTGATATTTTCATCTAAGTGCGAAAGTAATTCCGCAAATTTCCGATCAAAGCCAGTATAATGAATGTAATCATCTATTTTTAAATCACCAAAAAAACGCCTCTGCTCAGGCAAAAACATGTTTTTGACAAAATGTTGTACAACTGGCCCTTTAAACCATTCATATTTAAAATAAAATTTATAAAATATACGTTCGATAAAAGTACCATTTAGTCCGCCTGGGATTGGATAGTACAAAACTCCCTCTGGTAGATCCCGCACTTTATAAAAATGTTCTTTTTTTAGTCGTTTACGTTCAAAAAATAAGATGTAGTTTCTTTGAGAAGTATCAATATTATTTAACGTGTTTAACAAGGCAGACGTTATTCCATTATCCCATAAACCACCACAAAAAATAGCTGTTGTTTTTTTGCCGTTATAGATATCCGTTTCTGCAATACATTCGTAAGTTGTATCATTAAACAAATAATCACATAAAATTTTAGTGCCTTCAATATTGTCAAATGGGCAAAATTTTTCTTGCATTTCTTTGTATGAAAAAGTTTTATTATCTCTTAAAGCAATTAATAATTCGTCAACTGTTTTTGCTTGAACAAATGGATAATCGTCAATATCTTCATATACACCACGTGTACTAAAATAATCTTCTTTATCATATGTGTAAAGCACAATTTTTCGCCCTGTAACAAGAAAATCATACATTACTGATGAATAATCAGTAATCAAAACATCAACCGCAGTTAAAAATTGGTAGACTTCATATTTTTCAGGCATTGAATATATGTTTTTAAATTCAGAAAGATCAATATTCGCTTGAAAAGGATGTAATTTCACAAAAAATATTTCATTTTTTTGGAGTTTTCCGGAAATTTCTTCTAAATCAGAGAGGATTTTGCTGTGGTCATGATTAACACGCCCGACACTTCCTCTCCAAGTGGGCATATAGAAATATATTTTTTCGTTCGTTACTCCTAGTTCAGAACGAATTTTTTGGCGTATTTTTTCATCAAACATTACAGAGTTTCTAGGAGAGGGACCAACAACCATTTTCCCCTGATACACACCAGAAATATTGAAAGCATGTTCAATAATATTTCTTGTATATTCATTATTCACTATAATTTTATCTGTCATATAAAAGTTTTTTTGCACATTGCCAACTTCAGTGACATTTTCTAAATCCTTCCCAAGTTTTTTTAATGGGGTGCCATGCCATATATTAATATAAATTTGTCCTTCTTTCTTATTGAAAAAAGGATAAAAAGTAGTATCATTGAACAGATATTTGGCACTTGCAAGCAACCTGCAATATTCCTTAGAAAGGTGCTTAACAACCTTTGCACGTTTTATATTTTGATCGTTTAAAAATTTTTGTATTGACTCAATATTTTTTGCCGCAACAAATAAATTTAAATGATTATAATTTTTTTCCAGTTCTTGCAAAATGTAAAACATATGACCAGAAATATTTGCCCCATGAGTAGACTCAATTAGAACGCAGTTTTGTTGAATTTTTAGCTTTTTATAATATTTTTGGTAATAATATAAATATTTGTTTCTATTAAAGTTTTTAATTTTCTTTTTTAATTTTTCAGTAATCATATTTTACTACCTTTCTGCCTAGATGTTAGCAAAGAAAGTTTCAGATAGACTTACCTAAATTATTATAATTGTTAACTATTTAAAAGTAAATGGTTCATGTCTATTCATTAAAAGATATATTTATAACGGGTTAATTGAGAATAAAAAAGGGAAAACCTACAGAATCAACATAAATTCTGTAGGTTGAGCCATTTACCTTTTTATGAAAGATTCATGTACCCAAACTATTTTTCCATTTAACCTTCCACGGTACCATGTGTTTTTCCCAACGGTTTCGGTCAAATGTACTTCGAAAACCTTCCCCTTATATTGGGAAAGATTTTCATAAACTACATCTTTCTTTCCACCCCAAGCCTTGCTATAGGCGCTACCGGTTCCTTTGATCGTAAACAATTTTGCTTGTTTGTCTACTGCTTTGTGGGTATTTACGGACATATTTTTTGCTTGTACCCATCCGACTACACCATTTATACTGCTTGGTTCTAAACTTATCAAATAATACAAATCTCCATTAAAGGTCGCTTGTTTTTTAATATAGTATACTCGGTTGGTATACTCTACGCCTGATGTAATGGCTGTCGATGGATCACCTAATGTTTTGTAAATTTTCACTTGCCGTGTCCGAATATGCCCCAACTTGCTTGTGGTTCTTGTATCAGCTAGGTTGACCGAGTGAATCCATACTTTTTTATTATCTAAAAGACCTCTGTACCAAGTATTGTTACCAACTTTTTCTGTAAGGTCAACTTTGAATTCTTTTCCCTTATAATCTGATAAGTCTGTATAAACAATATTTTTCTTTCCTCCCCAAGCTTTATTATAAGCACTACCATTCCCTATGATTGTAAACAATTTTGCTTGTTTGTCTACCGTTTTGTGGGTATTTATGGAAACATCTTCTGCTTTTGCCCATCCGACTACACCATTGGTGCTGCTCGGTTTTAGACTAAGCAAATAGTACACTTGGCCATTTACAGACACCTGTTTTTTAATATAGTACACTTGATTAGTATATTCTGCATCTGATGTAATGGCTGTCGATGGATCACCTAATGTTTTATAAATTTTCACTTGTCGTGTCCGAATATGCCCTAGCTTGCTGGTGGCTGTTTCTTGAGCTTTTGTCACATAACTTGAATGAATAAATACCGTTTTGCCGTTTAATGTTCCGCGGTACCAAACATTTTTCCCTACATTTTCCGTCAAATGGACATGGAAAACCTGATCTGTAAATTGGGAAAGATTTTCATAGACTAAATCTTTCTTTCCTCCCCAAGCTTTCCGATAAGCGCTGCCAGTTCCTTTGAGATAATAAGTTTTTCCCTGTTTATCCACTGTTTTATGACTGTTAACCGCCATGTTTTCTGCCCTTACCCAGCCAACTACTCCTGATGTACTGCTTGGGTTTAAACTTATCAAATAGTATTTTTGACCACTGACAATTGCTTGCTTTTTAATATAATACACTTGGTTTGTATATTGTGATCCAGCTTTAAAACTTGATGTACTATCCCCTATTTTTTTGTGAATTTGCACATTACTATTGCGGATATGTCCGAGCAGGCTTGTTGCATATTGTTTAGATAAATAATTTGATTGGATCCATATTTGTTTACCATTTAAACTTCCTCTGAACCAAATCGTGTTTCCAACTTTTTCTGTTAAATTGACGACAAATTGTTTCCCTTCAAATGCAGATAACGTATTATATATGATATTTTTTTGGCCTCCCCAAGCCTTATTATAAGCTTTGCCTGCACCTGTAACTACAAACTCCTGTTTATTATTTTTAATGCCCACATGTTCTTGAACAGTTAGATCTTGTGCCTTGACCCAACCCACTAATCCTTCTCGATTACTTGGTTTTAAACTCAATGAGTAATATTTTATTCCATTTAAGCTGCTTTCTTGTTTAATATAGTAAACTTGATTTGTATATTTTTCTCCAGCAACCATATAATTTGCTGGATTAAGTGGATTAGGGTAGATACGCACGTTTCGTGATCGAATATGTCCTAGTTTGCTAGTATATTGCTTTCTCTTTGCAGTTAGCTCATTATACTTTTGTTTAACAAGTGTTACAAATTGATTCCAATTATATCCCCACTTTTGAAAATATCCATGGGGATCAACATGATCCGTACCGCCTAAATGGATGCTGACTGCTCTGTGTGACCATAATGTTCCCTGGCCAGCGGTTTCAGCACTTGTAACACCTAAATTATATCTATATAAGATATTTGCAATGTAGCTAGCATAGTTATTAATAGATCTAGCAAACTGATCAAAGGTCTTAACTCTTACTAATTCTACGTGAACAAAGCGAGGATTGGCATATTTTCCTGCACCCCAAGCCTTTAAGTCAGTTGGATGAATTTCAATAATTCTTGAATGGTCAACAAAAGCATGGACAAATGCATTATTATAGTGTCTTACCATATAATTAATTTCATTTGTTATTGACGAATTATCATTTGCTGTTTCATGAGCCACTACGCCTTCTACTCGACCATAGCCATAACGATAATTCATTTTAGGAAATATCATGATATGATTATATTCTGTTCTAGCTACAGGTAATTTTTTCGAATTAATGTAACGATTGACGTCTGGATAGCTTTTAGCTTCTGCATAAGATGGAGTTATAAAACTAAAAATAATTACAATAAAAATTGAAAAGAATGCTATAACAAAATTCTTCATATTACCTCCTACTTCCCAACTTTTACTCTATATTATCTTATCGGCCAATTTTCCCAAAAATAAAGAACTAAAAAAAGCTATTCAAAAGGAAATACTTTTGAATAGCTTTTTTTATCACTTATTTTTTATACTCCGGTATTTCAAGAACCAAAGTATACGAATCTAGTAATTTGTACATATTATACATACTAGCTGTTTGTTTATATGCCCAACCGATATCTGTAGCATATTGCTTTCCGTATCTTTTGTTTACATCAGCAAAATCAGGATCCCATCGCATTTTATATAAAGTGTCCCGCCCATCGTAAACATACTTTTCAGCAATAAACTTCGCACCGCCAACAATAGCTTTTTCAGGTGTAAACCATCCTTCATCATATGCTCTTTTAACACCGCATTCTACTGCGCAATTATCATAAGCACCTATTCCATACATATTATACACAGTTTTTCCGTTGTATTTTATACCATTTGCAAGAGCAGATGTCCCATTTCCTGTCTCCAGCAGTGCGTGGGAGATTAAATAAATTTCATTTATTCCGTATTTTTGGCCAGCTTCTATAAAAGAACTTGCTTTGCCTTTTAAAATCCCTTTATTATATAAAATTTTATTATTAACCTCTGCCGCATTCAGATTAGCACTAGCAGACAGTTTCAAAAACTGCAACAATCCCCGAAGATCGTTTGTGAAATTGTTTGGATCCAAATAATATTTTACATCAGCTTTGCTGGCAAGTCCCCATCTAGTGTTTTTCACATGGTACCAAATCTTTCCGTCATTATCCTCACTTTTAGCGCTACCATAAATAGGAAGGTCTACATTTCTTACTCGCTCGTATTCAGGATAACTCGTACTTGGACCTCTTCTAATTTTCCAATTTGCATCTGCTTTAACAAGTCCATATTTTTGACCGTTTTTCGTATAAATTTTTTCAAAGGCATCTTCTCTAATCCACAGTTTATAAGTTATACCGTACTTATCTGTTACTGGATTGGCCTTCATTTGAATATTAACCATCTCATCAAGGGTAATATTGTAATTTTTATACAACGTTGTATATAAAAAAGAACTATGGATCCAAACGGTTTTTCCATCTAGCGTTCCTCTATACCAAGTGTTATTGCCTACCTTTTCAGTCAAATGAACTCTAAAAAGATTTGTTTCATACTGAGATAAATCTTCATAGACTAAATTTTTCTTTCCGCCCCAGGCTTTATTATAGGCGCTTCCAGTCCCTTTCACAAAAAATACTTTTGATTTTTTATCAACTGTATTGTGAGTACGCACTGACATATCCTCTTCTTTAACCCATCCAACTAACCCTGATGTACTGCTTGGTTGAAGGCTGAGCAAATAATAGAGTTGGCCATTCACCGTCGCTTGTTTTTTAATATAATACACTTGATTGGTATACTCCGCACCGGATGTAAAAGCTGTCGATGGGTCTCCTAATGTTTTGTAAATTTTTACTTCTCGTGTCCGTATATGTCCTAGCTTGCTGGTGGCAGTTTCTTGAGCATTTGTCACATAGCTTGAATGGATAAATACTGTTTTTCCGTTTAATGTCCCGCGGTACCAAACATTTTTTCCTACATTTTCCGTCAAGTGAACGCGGAAGATCTGATTTTTATATTGGGAAAGATTTTCATAAACTAAATCTTTCTTTCCACCCCAGGCCTTGCTATAAGCACTGCCTGTTCCTTTGATGAAAAATACTTTTGATTTTTTATCAACTGATGTATGAGGATGAACTGACATATCCTTTTCATTCACCCAGCCCACTAAACCTGATGTACTACTTGGTTGGAGGCTAAGTAAATAATACAGTTCACCATTCATCGTTGCTTGTTTTTTAATATAGTATACTCGGTTGGTATATTCCGCACCGGATGTAAAAGCTGTCGATGGGTCTCCTAATGTTTTGTAAATTTTTACTTCTCGTGTCCGTATATGTCCTAGCTTGCTTGTTGCACTCTCTTTCACCGATTCCAAACTCACATAGCTTGAATGTATAAATACCTTTTTCCCATTTAGCCATCCTCTATACCATACATTGTTGCCAACTGTTTCAGTTAGGTCTACTTGAAACTTCTGATTTTTAAATTGTGAAAGATCCTCATAAACTAAATCTTTCTTTCCACCCCAGGCCTTGCTATAAGCACTGCCTGTTCCTTTGATGGAAAATACTTTTGATTTTTTATCAACTGATGTATGAGGATGAACTGACATATCCTTTTCATTCACCCAGCCCACTAAACCTGATGTACTACTTGGTTGGAGGCTAAGTAAATAATACAGTTCACCATTCATCGTTGCTTGTTTTTTAATATAGTATACTCGGTTGGTATATTCCGCACCGGATGTAAAAGCTGTCGATGGGTCTCCTAATGTTTTGTAAATTTTTACTTCTCGTGTCCGTATATGCCCTAGCTTGCTTGTTGCACTCTCTTTTACCGATTCCAAACTCACATAGCTTGAATGTATAAATACCTTTTCCCCATTTAGCCATCCTCTATACCATACATTGTTGCCAACTGTTTCAGTTAGGTCTACTTGAAACTTCTGATTTTTAAATTGTGAAAGATCCTCATAAACTAAATCTTTCTTTCCACCCCAAGCCTTGCTATAAGCACTGCCTGTTCCTTTGATATAAAGCAATTTGCTTCTGCTGTCTATTGTCTTATGATCATGGGATGATATATCACTTGCTTTTGCCCAACCAACAACACCAATGGTACTACTAGCTCTTAAACTTAGCAAATAAAATAGTTCTCCATTAACAGAGGCTTGTTTTTTTATGTAGTAAACCCGATTTGTATACTCTTCCCCAGCTTCAAATGATTGAGTAAAATCATTTAAATTCTTATAAATTTTTACTGATCTTGTTTTTATGTGTCCTAGTTTGCTAGTTGCAGTTTCATTTACAACATTTGAATCTGCAGTTTGACTAATAGAAAAGGAACCCATTTTAATAGATGATTTGTTTTCTACTGTCTCTTTCACTGTCTCATCTTTTTCTTGCTGCTCTTCATTTTCCTCATTTTTCACAGCATGACTATCAATGTTATTAGATTTTTCAACAATATTTTCGTCAATATTATTTGTTTGTTCTGATCTTATGTTTTGTTGACTTTCATCTAGAATACTTTCATCATTTGAAGCTGATTCGTTTTCAGAATTTATATCCTGATCTGGAGGTTTTAAATCCTGTTCCCCTTCATTAATCGCTTCCTGTTCCATGGAATTTACATCTTGCTCACTTTCATTATTAATGGAAGCATTATTTTGATTTGCTAAGCTTTGATCCGCAAAAACTGCCGAAGAAAAGCTAGACAAAATCAATAAAACAATACATGAAATTGATAACTTTCTCATTGTTTCCTCCCTTCCATCAAAATAACAACATTGCGCTAAAAGCCTTTATTATTATAACATAATATCTTATGATTTAAATTGAATTTTTACTAAATATAATAATTAAAGTAAAACATAACCATACATGTTATTTCTTTTACAGAAAAATATGTGTGTCGTTGAGAATTATGCCTTCTTCTAAAATAAAACAAAACATATTGACAAGGCATATATATGCCGTTGCAACTCTCTATAAATTTACTAAAATCGGAATGTATTCAATTGTTCACTTTATTCTCTTAAATATACAATTGCAATTTTTCAGAAACGAAATTAGTGTGAATGCTAGAGAATAAAGGAGTTAAACTGTAATGTAATATTTTGAACTGATAAAAAAACGGGAAGTGTTTATAAATCATCACTCCCCGTTTTTAAATTAATTTGCACATTTTTGATGTTTTTTATATGCTTCATTTTTGTAATGTTCTCTTTCTTCGTTAGACATTTTCTTCCATTTATTTATGAAATCTTCGTATTTAGGGATAACCTCGTTCACCTCGCCAAAGTCTTTTACCATTCCGAATTCAAGCCACAAAATCTTATCACAGAACTGTTTCATTTGTCCGATCGAATGGCTGACAAAAATCATCGTTTTCCCTTGTTTTTTAAATTCTTTCATTTTTTCAAAACTTTTTTCAGCAAACGCCTTGTCTCCGACAGATAACGCTTCATCTATAATTAATATGTCCGGATTTATATTGACAGAGATAGCAAAACCCAAACGTGACTTCATTCCACTTGAATAAGATTTTACCGGTTGATCAATAAATTTCCCTAGCTCAGAAAATTCGATTATATCCGGTTCCATTCGCTTGATCTCTTCTTTGCTAAATCCAAGCATTAAACACTTTAGTTCAATATTATCTCTTCCTGTTAACTCACCTTTTAAACCAGCTGACACAGCAATCAAAGCAGCATCGCCATTGACTTGAACAATACCGGATGTTTCAGGAACAATGCCTGCAATGATATTTGATAAAGTCGATTTTCCCGAACCATTTATTCCTAGAAACCCAACAACATCCCCTTTTTCAACTTCAAAACTTACATTTCTCAAAGCATAAAAGTCCTCACCATAGGATTTAGGCGTAATTAGGTCTAAAATTCTTTCTTTCATTCCGTTATATAATTTATATTTTTTTGTTACGTTTTTAACTATTATTGCCTTCTCCATCATACCACAAGCCTTTATAAGTAATCGATAAAATGTCTTCTAAATTTCATGTGTAGCATTGAACCAAATAAGAACAATACTATGACCAGTCCCCAAAAATAAAGTGTATATTCCCAATTCGTTATGAAATACCACTCAGTTCCAAAGAAAGCAGAACGATATCCTTCAATTAAATAGTATAAAGGATTTAATTTCAAAATTGTTATGATTGTAGCATTATCTAAAACAGCTGAAATTGGCCATAAAACTGGCGACAAATAGAGAAACATTCGTAATGTCGCATTTAAGAACATATGAACGTCCCGAATGATAGTTGACAATGTAGACATAATTAAAGATACAGCAAATAATAAACAAATAGTAGCAAACATAAAATAAATGAGCTGTAAATAATAAACATTTATAAAGTATCCCATGAATTGGAGCAATATTAAAACTATTATTAACATGAATAAATGGACATAGAATTGAGAAAATATAACAAAACTAGGGATTGCACTCATCGGAAAGTTCATTTTAGATAACATGGCTAATCGAGTGTAAATCGATTTTGAACCTTGTATTGTCGATTGATAAAAGAAGGTCCAAAGAATAAATCCACCCATTAACCATGCAATAAAAGGAACATCCATCCCAGGTATTACTTGAATATCAGCTCTTTTTTGGATGCTACCAAATACAAACCAATAAATTAATATTTGAATTAATGGATTAATGACTTCCCATGCCATTCCTAAGTAATTATTTTTGTTTTTGCTTTTTAATTCATATAACGAAAGTCTTCTAATTAAATAAAAATGATTTATTTGCTCTTTTATAACGGTTATAGCAGATTTCATGAAGAAATTCCTTTCAATAGCTATAAGTATTCAACTTTTTGACTACTGTTAGAATTATACTCAATATAAAGCTGAAAAACAATCAAGGCTAATAACCCTCACCTTGATACTATTTTAATTTTACTACTTTCTATTCATTATCAAAAAATGATCGGCCGTTTTATTTTATAGTAGTTAATCCTTTCACAAGGTTTTAAATCATTAAAAAAACACACTTTCCACAACCCTTTTGGAAGCTTCACCGTCTTCCAAATAACAAAATTTATTATAGAACATTTCAAATGAATGCGAAACTTCAAAATTATTGCGTTCAAAATAAGAAATTTGTTGCAGTACCTCATCTGTAGTATATGCTAATGGACCGGGAGCTTCTTTTTCAATGTCAAAATAGAAACCGCGAAGTTTATTTCGATAACTGTCGATGTCATATACAAAAAAGATGATCGGTCGTTTTAAATTAGCATAATCGAAAAATACGGATGAATAATCTGTGATGAGAAGATCTGAAATTAAATACAAATCGCGAATATCTTCATAATCAGATACATCATAAGCAAACCCTTCAAAATTACTTAAATCAAGGTTTTCTGCAATTAAATAATGCATTCTTAGCAGAATGACATAATCATCTTTTAATCGTTCTTTTAGTTTTCCTAAATCAAGGGCTAAATCAAATTTATATTTTCCTACTTGATAAAACTGATCATCCCGCCATGTAGGAGCGTAGAGAATCACTTTTTTCTTTACTGGAATATCCAATTTTTTCTTTAATTGATCAATTATTTGCTTTGTGTTATGTGTATACAAAAAATCATTCCTTGGATATCCTGTTTCTAAAATTGTTTTTTCAAATTTAAAAGCCCGTGCAAATATTTCGGTTGAATATTGATTGGGTGAAATTAAGTAATCCCATCGTTTTGCTGCATTGGTGAAATTTCGCTTATATTTTTCAGTATTCGTTCCTGGCATATGGACTTCTTCCATATCATTTGCCAGCTTTTTCAACGGTGTGCCATGCCAAGTTTGTAAGTATATTGTATGCTTTGGCTTCGGGATCCAAAGCGGAAGCCGGGTGTTGAAAACCCAATATTCCGCCCTAGCCATTGCAATCAACCATTTTAGAGAAAAACGTTTAAGATAAGGCACTTTTTTTTCTACAAAAACATCTGTATACCCTTTCTGTACACTCCAAACCATTTTGAATTCCGGATGATGCTTCTGCAAATACTCATAGATTGCCCTGGGATTGCAGCTATATTGTTTTCCTAAGTAGCTTTCAAAAACAATGAGATTTTTTTTTACGGGAAGTTGGGAAAGGATCATAAAGATCAATTTGTACAGCTTTACCACCAATGACTTAACCTTGAATTTCTTTACCAATCCCATGAATTTTTGATTCATAACTTACACCCTTATACATAAAATAATCCGATTGAAACAGTTCCCTAACTAACCTTTCACTAGATTTTCCGTCCGAATATTGATTCCATTTTTTCGAAAATTCAACAATGCTTTCAATATTATAGTCACCTTTCTTAATATGCTGAATAATTTCATCCGTGTTATAGACTATCGGCCCCGGAACTTCTTTTTGATAATTTTCTATAATCCCCCTTGTATGGCTATATTGATCAAAATCATAAACAAAGAACAGCATAGGCCGTTGAAGTAATGAAAACTCAAAAGGCACCGAAGAATAATCAGTAATTAATATATCTGTAATAATTAGCAATTCATTGATATTGTCATATTCAGACAAATCATAGACAAAACCGTTATAGGTTGATTCTAAATTTTTTGCCTGCTCGCGAACTGCAGGATGCAATTTTATGATGATAATATATTCATCGCATAAAGCATCGTACATTTTTTTGAAGTCTAACTGAATCCGAAAATTTTCTATTAAGTTATCTCGATATGTCGGAGCATATAAGATTACTTTTTTATTTTTCATTATCGGAAAACGAGAAAACCAATGGTCTCGAATCTTTTTTTTGCTTTTTAAGTCAAAAAAAAGGTCGGTACGTGGAACCCCTGTTTTTAAAATCCGATCAGAGGTGAGATTAAACGACTCCATAAATATTTTGGCCATCTCATTCGAACCGACAACAACTTTATGAAATTTTTCATACACTTTTAAAAATCTTTTTTGAGCCCTTTTTGATCGCTTTTTAATAGATAAATCTTTTAAACCGAACTGTTTTAAGGCTCCTACAGCATGCCATAGTTGGATGCATTGAACTTCTTTTTTAAACGAAACAGCCGATAGGAAACCGTAGTAGTTGTCAATAAATATATATTTTGAAGTAGCGAGATGGTAAATCGATTGAATCATGTCTATGACATTCGCCGTTTCAAAAGATAAAACAGGTTCATCGACTTCTTTTAAAAAATCAGTTTTTTGTTTTGCTAAAAAGATTACTTCTATATTCACATTTTGTTTCCGTAAAGCCCTATAAACATATAAAGAATTATCGCCAAACGAAACAACAAATGCCGCTTTATCTTTCAGCGGGAAAAGGCTAAAAATTTGAAAAAATGTTTTAAAAATAATCAAGTAAAGCCATATAGCTAATTCCCTAACCATTTTTTATCATTAAGTCCTTTTTAATTTTTGTTGTCGAAATGCCAATTGTTCTTGGTAAATATATTACTTGGCAGTAATCTTTCAAAAAATCAAAATGTCCTTCCCAGTCATCGCCCATTACAAAAATATCCACATCATGTTCTTGGATGTCACGAACTTTTTGATCCCAAGATTCTTCAGGAATAACTTCATCGACATATCGAATTGACTCAAGGATTAATTTTCTATTTTCATATGAATGATAAGATTTTTTCATTTTTTGCTCATTAAACTCATCTGTTGAAAGACCGACAATTAAATAATCCCCAAGTTCTTTCGCTCTTTTTAATAGATTGATATGACCCCAATGCAGCAAATCAAATGTTCCATAAGTAATAACTTTCTTCACCCTTATCCCTCCTAATTTTAAGGAAAGTATCCAAAGAACCATTCATATTTATATAATTCTGTTATATTATCATAATAAACAAAAAAATCCACAAAGGATTTACATTTAATTTACATTATTATAACTTTTTAATACAACATTTATCAAATTTAATTTTTACATTACAAATGAACTGTCAAATCAAAATAAAAGGCCTTTCATTTTTTTGCACATCATCCATTATAAGCCTTAACAAATTTAATTTCAAACTAATATTTTAACATAGACGAGATGCTATCCATTGAAAAAAGTCTTCCTGCAGGAATTTACCCTTTTTGAAAAATTTGTTGTTAAATAATCTCAAATGAATTCGGCTTTATATCTTCAAAACCAAAATAATACAGAATCCCCTTTACAATTCGTTCTGATGCCTTGCCGTCTCCGTAAGGATTGGATGCTTGCGACATTTTCTGGTATACCTTTTCGTCTGTAAGCAGTTGTTTAGCTAATTGATATATTTGTTCTTCATCAGTACCGGCAAGCTTCAAGGTTCCTGCTTCAATTCCTTCAGGTCGTTCAGTTGTATCGCGGAGAACTAAAACAGGTACGCCTAAAGACGGAGCCTCTTCCTGCACGCCGCCGGAGTCTGTCAGGATAATATGGGAACGGGCGGCAAAATTGTGAAAGTCCAAAACTCCCAGTGGTTCAATTAAATGAATCCTGCTGTCATTTCCGAGAATTTCAACTGCTACCTCGCGAACAGCCGGATTAAGGTGAACAGGGTAAACAACCTGGATATCAGCAAATTCTTTTACTAATCTTTTAATGGCCCGGAACATACTTCTCATCGGATGCCCTAAGTTTTCGCGTCGGTGTGCAGTAAGCAGTATCATTCGGTCATTTCCAATTTCATCAAAAATTTCGTGGTGATAATCATCTGTTACTGTTGTTTTTAAAGCATCTATTGCCGTATTGCCTGTTATAAAAATCGAATCTTCCGGCTTATTCTCTTTTATTAAATTTTCAAATGCTTTCTTAGTGGGAGCAAAATGCAAATCCGCCAAAATTCCTGTTAATTGGCGGTTCATTTCCTCTGGAAATGGAGAAAATTTATTATTAGTGCGAAGCCCCGCCTCCACATGACCAACGGCAATCTGGTTATAAAACGCAGCTAAACTAGCAATAAATGTTGTCGTGGTATCTCCATGAACAAGAACAATGTCAGGCTTTACTTTTTTCATTATGCCATCTAAGCCTTCTAATCCTCTTGTCGTAATATCAACTAACGTTTGCCGATTCCTCATAATATTCAAATCATAATCCGGAACGATACCGAAAACATCCAATACTTGATCAAGCATTTGGCGATGTTGTGCCGTAACGGTTACAAATGACTCGATTTTGTCTGTATGTTTTTTGAGTTCCAGCACTAACGGAGACATTTTTATTGCTTCAGGTCTAGTTCCAAAAATCGTCATTACTTTAATTTTTTTCAAGAACATCACCTTCACAAATTTTTTTCGAACATAATATATCTTAACATTTTTAATAAAACTGATTTGTAAATTTCTTGAGATTCCCCTTATTTTTTACCTAATATTTCCGTTTTCTAATCGAATATTCCAAAAAGTCCTCCTTTAGTTCATCTCGGCTTAGAATAAAGGATACAATTGCCTCAGGGTAACCAAGTTAGTCGGTGATGCTCTAGCAGAATAGCGAACATCTCGCTGCCGATAAATGTTTTGATTCATAAATTTGATTCATAAAGTTGACCCTTTCGACTCATTGGCGAAGCTTAGGATCTGTCGCACAATTTGGAGCAAATCCTATACTTTTCTATACAAATTTAAAAACGTTCTCCAACCTCTCGTTTTTCTCTGCATATGCCGATAAGAATTCAAAGGCAGCCAGCTTCCTATGGAATGCTTGTCAACAATCGCAATTCGCAGTATTTCTTTTGACTATGTCTTAGTTGCCGCAAAAAAAATGTGCCTAAATCAGTAGACAGGGATGAAGCTTTTTTTTATTTAGCACAATCCTCACTATTGTTTCATATATTATGAACCGACAGCTAGCAACACTATGGTAACAACAACTAAAAAATGACAGCGTTTTGCCTTGACGTTGATCTTTGGCTAAGCTACCATTCTCAACAAAAAAATCGACAAAATCACTATTTCCCGGAAAATGTTATATTATATACTTCCTTCCGAAAAAATTTATCATTAATCCGCAGCGACAAAATATTTAATTAAATACTCTCCCCATACCTGATTTCCCTTTTCACTCGGTTTGGATCGGTCTTCTGTAACGTATTGCTTCAATTGTTCGTCTTCCTTATCCGGCCAATTTTCCCAATGGTTTAAATATGTAAAATGGTTTTCTTCGGCATATTGTTTGAGCGCATCTACTTCCTTAGGATAAAATTTTGCACCATAGAGCGGGTGCGCAGGCTGCAGCATAATCGATACGCCAGGATTTGCTTCTTGAATTTTCCGCAAGATGTCCGTAATGTTGCTTAGAGTATTGTCAATGCCGACAACGCCGTTATCATTCAAAATAAACGGCTCGAAAAGGAGGATGTCAGGCTTTTTGTCTGCAATTTTTTTATATAATTTTTTATTCAATACACTATGGGTTGTCTCCTCAGCATCGGAAACAATCGAGATGTTAAAGAGCTCATCTCCATATGCAGAAAGAAGCTCCTTTTTCAGTTTTTCCGGCCACCCATTTTGATCGGAAGGAACTGATTCAGATCCCCAAATTACAAAGTTCAATTGTTTCTCTTCTTTTAATGCTGTTTGGATTTTTTTCTGAACATCCTCCGGTAAATTTTTGGCGTAGTCCTCTCGCGTATCATTTTGTTTACTATTGTCTTCCTTTATATTTTCTGCAGACGATTCCACATGAGCAGCTGTCGGTTTTGAAATTTTTTGTTTCCAGTAAAAATGGCCGACAATAATTGATGCTATACATAAAACGACAACATTACTAACAATAATCCTTTTTTTCACAGATAATCCTCCAAACGACAAATTTCTCACTTTATTATAGCGGAAAATGCCCTGCCGTTCCATGCTGTCAATTCATTTTTTCAAGCGGTGCTGACAAGTGTATACGAAAATATTTTCCTCACAAATATATTGTCTTAATAGAATTGGAAACTTATAATCAGATTAGATAAATTTAGTAATGAGGGATGGAATTATGAGATCAGATAGACAGAGAAAAAAGAGAAAGAAATGGCTCTGGATTTTGTTATCAGTCATTGGAGTTTTCATTATTGCCACGGGATCCTATGCCTTTTACATTTGGAACAAAGCACAATCGACCATTGCCAACATTCAAGAAAACATCGGGCGGGATAAATCAGACAAACGCGATCAGCAAGTCAACTTTAAAAATCGCGATCCTATTTCCATATTGCTGATGGGTGTTGATGAAAGAAAAGGAGACCGAGGACGGTCTGATTCGCTCATTTTGATGACAGTCAATCCAAAAGAACAGTCAATGGAAATGGTCAGCATTCCCCGCGATACAAGAACAGAAATTGTCGGAAAAGGCATTCAAGACAAAATTAACCACGCCTACGCTTTCGGCGGAACAGAAATGGCTATTAAAACGGTTGAAAATTTCTTAGATGTGCCGGTTGATTATTTTGTCAAAGTGAATATGGAAAGCTTTCGCGATATTGTCGATGCAGTCGGCGGTGTGACGGTTGAAAATGATTTAGATTTCACTTACGAGGGCTACCATTTTGAAAAAGGAACCATTCACTTGGATGGCAAAAAAGCTCTTGCGTATTCAAGAATGCGATATGATGATCCAAGGGGCGATTTCGGCCGCCAGGAAAGACAGCGGCAAATTATTGAGGCGGTTATTGAAAAGGGAGCAAGCATTACATCCATTACAAAATTTGGAGAAATGTTTAAAGTCATTGAAAACAATGTAAAAACAAATCTTACATTTGATGAAATGTGGGCAATTCAAGAAAATTACAAAGATGCCCGAAAAAATGTCATTCAGCATCAAATAAAAGGGAGCGGAAAAAAAATTAACGGCATTTACTACTATATTGTGCCTGAAGATGAACGTCTTTCCCTTTCCAACGAGCTGAAAAAACATTTGGAATTAAAGAAGGAAACCGCTGAAAAATAAAAAATAGTGCGGCAGTTCACCATTCGACCGCATTTTTATAAGAACTGCCGCCATTCCCTATAATAAAAAATCCCCGCAAGCCTAGAATAATTCAGCAGCATTATGATTTTCGTTTACAATCATAACAAGATGGCTTCTCATATAAAATAAAGGAATGGTATTCCTTCCCCTCATTGATCCTTCTCTTATATGTATCATTGATATGAGACGCACTTTTCATTTTGTTGTAAATGATACTCATATGCTTCTCCACTACTACTTTCTCATGATTGATTAAAACGATTGTTGAATGCTTTCCTTTTGAAACGACATGTCGAATAGCCGAATGCGCAATCCATTGGCAGTCTAAATGCTCCATTGATTTAGTAGGGAAAAAACAAAGATCGAGGACAGGAATGCATACAGGAAGCATACGCTGGTGCGGCAGAATTTTCTTAGCTGCGTCTATGATGCCTTTAAGAGACACACCGTAATAGCTGCAGCTCTCTGCCAAAATGTCTTTCGGCCTCTCTTTCACAAGATACTTTTCATACTTCTCAATAACAATTGTCCAACATTCTCCATACTTATTAAAATAAGGAAGCAATGCTAGCGTGTCACAAGTTAAAATATAATTTTTGACCTGCTCCACTCTTTCACCCCTTTTTCTTCACTATTTGACAATCCTTGCATGACATTAGACTTTTTTACTAGTTCTTTCGATGTATATTATACACGAATTTCAAGAAAATTTGGTAAATTTCTAAACTTTTTTGTAAAAAAAGAAAAAAATTCCATGATAAAACCAAAAAATTAGTATAATATTATCATTACGAGGTGAACTTATCGTGAGAAAAAAATCGACGATGGGGCGAATGGCATCTATTTTTTTATTTACGTTTTTTCTTTTAAGCGTTTTTTTTATTACGTGGCGCTCGAAGCATGTCGATTCAAACGACTCTTTTGCAAGCATTGAACCTCAAATTCCGACCATCTTTGTCCATGGCTATAAAGGAACAATGCGCTCGTTCCAACATATGCTGCATCGTTTTGAATATGATTACCGCTGGGGAACAAAATCAATGGTCATTCGAGTTGATCGCATGGGCATTGTCCATATTTCCGGAACAATCCCACAAAACTTAAAAAATCCTTTTATACAAATTGTTTTTGAGGAAAACCGCACAAGTATTGAGGAAACGGCAAATTCTCTGAAAAAGGCAATGCGCTTATTAAAAGAAAACTATTCGGTAGACGAGCTATACATTGTGGCTCATTCGATGGGAGGACTCGTTTCGACAAAATATATCGAGGACACGAACAACTTGAAGGATTACCCGATTGTCCGCAAAATGGTGGTCATAGGCAGCCCGTTTCAAGGAATAGAACAGGAATCTTACCATAAGCTAAATACAGGTAAAGCAATCATTGATTTAAAACCAGATTCTCATGCTTTACTAGAAATATTGAACAACCGGGATCAATTTTCTAAAAAAACGAAAGTTCTCAATATCGCAGGGATCAATCCCGAGTATAAAGACAGTGATGGAGTTGTCTCCATCCAGAGCGCTCTCAGCGCTAGAAATATTGTTCCGTTAGAAAATTATCATGAAATCATTGTTAAAGATAAACTTGCCACACACAGCGGTCTTCATGAGCATCCGAAAGTGGACAAGTATATCGGCGAATTTCTATGGGGGTACAATTGAGTTGGGGAAAGTATTTCTTCAACCGAATGACCTTTTTTAAATAAAAACCCCGATTCTTCTCCCTCCTTTAAAAGGAGAAAGAAGAGTCGGGATAAATGTTTTATACATGAGATACAATGAGAACACATTTTCCTTTTATTGCGAAATCGCCTGTTTGGTTCGGCAAAATAAAATGAGCCCCTTTTTTTAGTGTGTATGAACGGCCATCATGAGTAAGCTCCCCGTCTCCCTCAATCACGCTTGCAAGAAGGAACGGATGATTTTGAACAAACTTCCCTTCGCCGTCAATCTCCCATTTGTAAACTGAAAAAAATTCGTTTTTGATAAATGTGGTAATCGTTGCTCCTTCCTTTACTTCCACAGAACGTTCAATCGTGTAATCTTTATGAGGAACAGTCGCCACCTCTATCGCTTGTTTCAAATGCAATTCTCTTTTATTTCCGTTTGCATCTACACGGTCGTAATCATACACTCTGTAAGTCGTATCAGAACTTTGCTGCGTTTCAAGGATGAGCGTTCCTTTGCAGATGGCGTGGATGGTGCCGCTCGGAACATAAAAGAAGTCGCCCGGTTTTATTTTTACTCTTCTCAGCAATTGATCCCATTTTCCGCTTTGAATCATGGATACGAGCTCTTTTTTCGTTTTGGCATGATGACCGTAAATGATTTCCGCATTTTCTGAGCAGTCAATGATATACCAGCACTCCGTTTTTCCTAATTCACCATTTTCGTGCTTTTTTGCATATTCATCATCTGGATGCACTTGTACGGACAAATCGTTGTTTGCATCAAGAATTTTCGTTAAGAGAGGAAATCGATCCCCTTTTATTCCGCCGAACAATTCTCGATGGTTGTCCCATAATTCACCCAATGTTTTTCCTTTAAACTTTCCTTCTGCTACAATGCTTTGACCATGCGGATGGGCAGAAATCGCCCAGCATTCTCCTGTTGTCTCCGTTGGAATTTTGTAATGAAAATGAGTGCGAAGGTTTGTTCCACCCCAAATTCGATCTTTAAAAACAGGCTTTAAAAAAATTGGAGACTGCACCACCTTGTTCCACTCCCTTTCTGCAATAATTTCCCCATTATTTATATTAAGCAGTTCTTGAAATTTTTTCACCTTTTTTCATTTTTTATACAGAGTTCGCTGAAGAGAAACCTTCAATATCAAAACAGAAAAGGATGCCGAATTCTTTCAACATCCTTTTCTTTTTGATTTGTTATCAAATTTTCGGATCACTGTTCGTTAGCATATACAGTGCCAGTCGCCTGACTGGAAACCTGCTCTTCTTGAGAAGCTTTTTCCGGATGAAACTCTCCTTCCATTTTTGACACAACAACTGTTGCGACACCGTTTCCAATTAAATTCGTAATCGCACGGGCTTCTGACATAAATCGGTCAACACCGATGAGAAGTGCAATTCCTTCAACCGGAACCATTGGAAATGCAGCCAAAGTAGCGGCTAATGTAATAAATCCGGATCCAGTCACACCAGCAGCGCCCTTTGAAGTCAGCATTAAAATTCCAAGTAGAGTCAGTTCTTGCCAAATGGTTAAATCGATCCCATATGCCTGTGCAATAAAGATAGCCGCCATTGACAAATAAATCGACGTTCCATCTAGGTTAAAAGAATACCCAGTCGGAACAACAAGACCAACAACAGACTTAGAACATCCGTACTTCTCAAGCTTTTCCATCAATTTTGGCAATGCGGATTCAGAGGAGGAAGTTCCTAACACAAGCAATATTTCTTCCTTTATATATGCGATAAATTTTAAAATGCTGAACCCGTAAAATTTTGTGATCAGTCCCAAAACGATCACGATAAATAAGAACATCGTCATGTAGACAGAGGCCATTAATTTTCCTAAAGACACAAGCGATCCCAGACCGAAATTTCCGATTGTATAGGCCATTGCACCAAAAGCTGCAATCGGTGAAATTTTCATAACCATATTTACGATGCCAAAAAAGATATTTGTCAATTGTTCAAACAAATTCATAACAGGTTTTGCTTTTTCCCCTAGTCTTGCCGCTGCTAATCCGAAAAGGACTGCGAAGAATAAAATCGGCAAGAGTTCTCCGTTTGCGAGCGCTCCCACTGCATTTTCTGGCACAATGCTCATGATAAAGTCTAAAGCACCGTGACTTGTTTCCTCTGCTTGTTTCGTATATTGAGAAATATCGCTTCCTTGCACACTATCGGTGTTAAAGCCCTCACCTGGCTTCATAATGTTTACAACAAAGATCCCGATAGCAAGAGCAATCGTCGTAACAATTTCAAAATAGATCAGAGCTTTCCCGCCGATCCTGCCTACTTTTTTCAGATCACCCATCGATCCGATGCCGATGACAACGGTGAAAAATACAATTGGTGCAATCACCATTTTCACTAGTTTAATAAAAATATCTGCCAAAATCTTTAATTTCGCCCCGAACTCAGGGAATAAAAATCCAACTGTAATCCCTAAAATGATACCGATAATAACTTGTACAGTCAGGTTTTTAAAGTTTATTCGCATCTATCTCTCTCCTTTCCCCTTTGATAACGTTTTCAAACGTCCGTACATTTATGTTAATAGAATGTTCAAAAAGTTTTAATATTATGGTTTTATTAATCTTTTTGTTCTTTTTGGTCTCAAAATTAATTTGAATGGCCAAAAATGAGAAAGGATCAGCACCTCCCTAGTCATTCTGGGAAACAGAAGCAGAAACTCTTAATAGATTCATTTTTGCTTTTCAACTACTCCCGCTTAAAGTCTAACGAGCTTGTCACTCCAAAGAAACGTAAACGGCTTGTTCTCCTTCCTTAACAGAGCTGGTTAACTACTGCCCAACGACTCTCATGCTTCAGTCGTAACTCCAACGATGACCATTTTCATAACCGATTGTCCATTTGTAACCCAAAAAAAAATCAAAACACAACGGGCGATAAACCATGAGATCGAGTTTCTTAGAATCATTCATTCGTTTCAAATAGTTACTGCCGATAAGCTGAAAGGTTTTATTTCAGCCATTCCTGTAAAGAAAGTTCAGCCGCTGTGATGTCCATGTACTTTATCTTACATCTTTCCACCGAATGCTCGTTGGACTATTTCTTGTGGTGTATCATGCGTAAAAATGGATGAGAGCGGCGAATATAACACCTCTTTTTTTTCTCTCAAATTCCATAAAAAAAGACTGCCGCCTCGCGGACAGTCCATTTTTTGCTGAAACAATGGCTAGTTCAGCTTGCTGCATTTCTTATTTCTTTTAATAGCTTTCCATATTTCGCTTCATATTCTTGGTAAAGCGGCACAAATCGTTCCTGCCATTTCTTTCGCTCTTTTTCCGTTAACGTATGAATATGTATATTTGGATTTTGCCTCATTTCTTCAAGCTGTCTTATATTTTGCTGTTTCGATTGCTTCATATTCCAAGCTGTCGTTTCTTCTATTGCTTTCATAATTTGTTTTTGAACGTCTTTAGGTAGCTGATTCCAAAATGTTTCATTGACCATTACGACATATCCTAAATAACCGTGATTGCTAATTGTTACATACGGATGAAATTGATAAAATCTTTTTGAATAAATATTCGAAATTGTGTTTTCTTGTCCGTCAAATGCTTCCTCTTCTAATGATTCATAAACTTGATCAAATGAGAGGGCAATCGGTTCCGCTCCTAACATGTTAAATTGTTTTTTTATGACTTTATTAGGCATGATCCGAAATCTTTGGTCTTTGAAATCATCCGGATTTTTCATAAACATTTGACTATTTACCATTTGTTTGAATCCATTTCCCCAAAAAGCCAGTCCTTTAAATCCTTTCGGTTCTAACATACTGAGCAGCTCTTCGCCAATTTTTCCTGTTAAAACCCTTTCAACATTATCATCGTTTTGAAAAATAAACGGTAAATCTAACACTTCCCATTCCGGAACCAATTCTGCCACGTTTGAATAGGAAGGAGCAATCATTTGCACTTTGCCTTTTCTTAAAGCTTCTATTTCATCTTTATCTGAATATAATGAACCGTTTGGAAACACAATCACTTTTACTCGGCCCTTCGTCTTTTCCTCGACCAAATCTGCAAACCTTTGTGCAGCCAAGCCTTTTGGCGTATCCTCCGCCACTACATGGCTGAAATAGATTTTAATTTGCTCTTTTAGCCCCTCTTGCTCATCATCGTAAACCGGTGGATCATTTTGAGATTGTATAATGATATTATAGGAAAATAACGCAAAGGCTAACCCGGCACATACTATAGCCAAATACCTCACGATTTTTTTCTTCATGATTCATCACACCATTTGTTTTTGATCATTTTAACATAAATTATACCAAGCATGCTCTTTCTCTAAAGTAAAGGAAAGCAAATCTGTGATAAAATAAAGCAAGTATGAACGTTTAGCTAAAAGAGGTTGCCTTATGAAGCGATTACCAATCATATGGAAAATAACAGGTTTAATTTTTATTATTGTCTTTTTATCGCTTTTTTTCGGAGGATTATTTATTGTAAACGAATATTTAAACCAAAAAGAAGAAGAGCTTAAACAGCAATCTATATTAGCTGCGAGGACGGTTGCGGCGCTGCCTGAAGTCAGAAACGGGCTCAATGGAAGCTTGAAAGATCGCCAGCTGATTCCTTCGATGATTGAACGTCTTCAAATCATTAACGGAACAGAATATATTGTTGTGCTCGATATGGATCGTACCCGCCTTTCCCATCCGGTCAAATCGTTAATCGGAACAAAATCGGAAGGAGAAGATGAAGGTCCTGCCTTTGCCGAACACACATATACGTCAAAAGCAAATGGAGAAATCGGCACTGTTATCCGCGCCTTTGTACCTGTCATGAATAAAGAACATAAACAAGTTGGAGTCGTCATCGCAGCCTATAAGCTTCCAAGCTTATATGAGCTGCTTGCAAATTTAAAATCGCAAATTTTTTCGATTTCTTTTCTTGTCTTACTATTAGGCGGTTTGGGGGCCTGGCTCCTGGCAAGACATATAAAAAAGCAGATGTTTCACTTGGAGCCTTTTGAAATAGCTAAAATGCTAGTTGAACGGACTGAAACATTTAATGCTATGCACGAAGGAGTCATTGCCATTGATAAAAATGAACGTATAACTATTTTTAATGACCGTGCCAAACAAATGATGGGCATTGAAGGAGATGTGATCGGAAAGCCGATTCGTGACGTTATTTCCGACACCCGACTCCCGGAAATATTAGTAATTGACCGTCCTATTTATAACAAAGAATTGCAGGTAAGGAATCTAAGCATTTTAAGCAATCGCATCCCGATCAGAGTGAATAACGAAACGGTCGGAGCTGTCGCCATTTTCCAGGATCGAACTGAAATCAAAAAGCTTGCAGAAGAATTAACCGGAGTGAAAGCTTTTGTCCACGCGCTTCGTGTTCAAAATCATGAACATATGAACAAATTGCACACGATAGCAGGTCTCATTCAGCTTGGACATAAAGAAAAAGCGTTAGAATATGTATTCAAAATAACGGAAGAGCAAGAAGAGCTGACAAACTTTTTAACTGAACATATTAAAGATGAAAGCATATCGGGCCTTTTACTCAGCAAAATCAGCCGGGGCAAAGAGCTCGGAATTAAAGTAGTCATTGACAGAAACAGCCATTTGGAGCGATTTCCAAAAAATATCGATCATAACGACCTGGTGATCATCATTGGGAATTTAATTGAAAATGCTTTTGATGCCTTTCAAGAGTCGACTGATCCTGACAAAGAAATATTCGTCAGCATCGATCAAAATAAAGAAATTTGCACGATATTAGTTGAAGATAACGGTTCTGGCATAGACGATTCTGTATTACCGAACATTTTTGAAAAGGGTTTTTCCACAAAAAACAAGCAAAATCATGGAATAGGCTTATATCTGGTCAAACAAATTGTTGACCGAACAAACGGTCACATTCAGGTTGAGTCGCAAAAAGGTATGGGAACTACATTTATCATCACATTTGATATGTAAAAAACAAAGGGGGCAAAAAATTTGAACAAAAAAATTAGTGTATTGTTGATTGAAGATGATCCCATGGTTCAAGAGGTGAATAAACAATTTATCCAAAAAGTCGACGGCTTTACTGTGATTGGAATCGCAGGGAACGGAAAAGAAGGCATAGAGCTTGTTCGAGAATTGAAACCTGAACTAGTTATTATAGATATTTACATGCCTAATCAGGATGGATTAGAAACGCTTAAGCAAATCCGGTCAGAGGGTCATTCCGTAGATGTCATTGCGATTACCGCTGCGAGAGATATGGAAACTGTTCGCCGTGTCCTGCAAAACGGCGCTTTTGACTACATTATGAAACCGTTTAAATTTGAACGGCTCCAACAATCATTAAAAAACTATTTGCTTTATCATAGCCAGCTGAAGGAAAAAGAAAAATTAACGCAAAAAGATGTAGACACTATGTTGTTAAACAATAAATTCAAGAACAAGCCAGAGGATCCAGACCTGCCTAAAGGGTTGAACCAAGTAACACTTGATAAGATCATCCGTTTCCTCCAAAATCAAAAAGAACCGATTTCCGCTGAAGAAGTTGCGGAAGGAATCGGTATTGCACGCGTTACTGCACGAAGATATTTAGACTACCTGGCGAAAATCAAAAAAGTCTCAATCCATGTTCAGTATGGCAGCATCGGAAGACCTGTCAATCGATATATGTTTCATTCTGATTAAGCTTGGCTAGAGGTGAAAAACAAACGAAAAAATCATTGAGCTGGACCACTTTTCTCATTTTTAAATTGCTAGGACAAATAAATGCTATGTTGGCTTTATCAGGGGAACAGTCATCGCACGTTGAATACTAATGGTGTCAATTTTCTCTTACGGACATTTTCTTTTTTAATCGGGACATAGAAAGGCTTTCGAACCTACATTATGAGTTCTCAATAACAACGATTATTCTAAAAACGAGTTCAGAATTTTTCGCCGACTTTGCCTTTCAATGCGTTGAATTTTCAACTTTTGCCTCTCCTCCCTTGCTTTCCTTCAACCTATTGTCCGCTCTTTATCTGTTCCTTCGCCATTACCATTTTCAACTTTGCTTTTAAATTTTTTACCCCACTTTTTTTAGTGGAATAACTGCCTTGTAATGATCCGTTACAAAATGCCCCATGCTAAACAAAGACGCGTGATTTTTTTAAGTAAGCGTCGACGTTTTAAATCGGCAAAATATTTCAGCAAAATCAAAAAAACTCCAACTTCAAAACTTAAGATTTGAGAGTTGGAGCATAGTATTTTTATTTAATTTTTCTATAAATCGGCCCATGGGATTGAATTAACAGGGTATTACCAGTTTTCAACAATTGCTGCAGCAGTCTGTTCATCGATAATTAAAACATTTATAAATCCACCGTTTAATGCAGCTTTTATACTTTCAAGTTTGTGTATCCCTTCAACAACAGCAATTACTTGATTAATTTTTTTCAGTTCTGTTAAAGTAACGCCAATTACTTTGTTCGTAAAAGAGTCGATAATAACATTTCCAAAATCATCAAAAAAACGAAATCCGATATCTCCGACTACACCGAGCTTGCGTAAATAATTTAAATCTTCATCACTCAAATAACCTAACTTCCGCAATGTAGATGACCTATGCGGGTTACCAATTCCGATGACTGCTATATCGACATTTCGTCCTTCTTCAAGCACTGCTTCTATATCCTGCATTGCTAATAATCTTTCTTTTAATTCTTCTGTCTCTACAATCGCAGGAGCGTATAAATAAGAGCATGTACAATTTAACTTTTTTGCCAGTTCATATGCCAGTTGATTTGCATGAATTTCAACGTATTTTCTTCCCATACCACCTTCGAGCGGAACTATATGTATATCTTCATTACGTACATATGGAAATTCCTTTACAAGTTCGGCAAGTGTAGTTCCCCAGGAAATTCCGAGACGTTTTACGTTTTTTAAATTTTTAGAAAGATAATAAGCACCTGCTCGTCCTACTGCACTCTTTACCAAATCAGGAGTTAAACCTACAGAAGGAACAACAACTGCATCCTTTAAATTAAAATATTTTTCCAGCTTCTGTTCCAATTCAACTGTATGGATACTCTCATCTTTTATATATATTTCAATAATTCCTGCTTCTTTTGCCTTTTGTATCATTTTCGAAACAATCGGTCTAGACACGCCAATCTTTTTGGCAATTTGCTCTTGTGTCCATCCTTCTGTGTAATATAAAGTCGCTATCTTGACAAGTTGTCTCCTTTCTTCCCACGTTAACATTTCTTCACCTCTTTATTTAACCATCAGCATTGTTAAAAATAACTTATATTAACTAACCTTTGACTTAAATTAATCTTATTCCTCAAGTTGTTATATTCAAAAAATTTTGTAATATTTTTAAATATATGGAAAATACATGGTCTTTAATCAGTATAAAAAATCCTTATAATTAGAATTTCTAATTATAAGGATAATTCCCATGGATAAGGATAACACAAAAAACACAACAAATGAACTAATAAGTAAAATGAATAAGCAAGAATTTTCTGAGTTGTTCAATTTGATTCATCAAACACGTTAAGAAACTAACGGCCTTAAGTTTCTACACTTGAGTTAGATAGCCTAAATGAAAAGCATACGAAAGATCTAAAATGGGGAATGGTGAAAGTTGTTGCCAGAGCTGAGAAGGACTATTTCTGCAAGAAAAAAAGCAGAGTGTGGAGTCAACATTAAAAATTTGCAATAATATAACTCAACGATTCAGTTATAAAAGGCTTGACATGGAGCCGCTGCAGCTTAATTCTTCCAACAATCACCAGTTAAAACAGTTAAACTTTTATTGCCTTCCTCCATGTAAAGCCCAGTGTATATCACTGCATAAGCACTTTATTCCTCTCCACACTTTTATATTGAAATAAACAAAGGACTTTTCCTTTATTCAATTTCTTTAATCAAAAAGGTCAAACACAAAAAAGAATCCGCCATGTTTTAACAACAATTTAACGAAGGTGAACTGGGACCATCTAGACTATTTAACTATCATTCCCCTTGTTTCCATATAAATTCTTATTAATCTTTTTTATTATTGTATTTGATAATTGAATTTTGAGCCACTCCGATTACATACTTGTGAGTCACTTCGAAATTGGCAAATGGTAAATCTGGAGTGTCTTGACATGGAGCCTCCAGAGGCATGATTTCACTCGAAACGCGACACATCAAAGTGTTTCGATAGGCAACAAGCCTATCATGCCTCTCACTCCATATCAAGATGGTGTTTTTAGATGGAAATGGAGTGGTTCACGTTTTCATGAGCGAAGTGGCTCAATTTTATGTGAGCAAAAACAATTATGAACGAAAAACACATATAGCTATTGTTTTTTGAACATAAAGTTGCCCCAATACAATATTGACCATTATTTTTAAGATGAAAAAATGGTTCTTGTAAAGCTCAAGAAATAGATGATCAAGTTCAAAACTAATCAAGTGAACTTAACCGCTTTTTGGTCTAAATGTTCTCCCGCCATCTGCAATAATGATTTGTCCATGAATATATGCTGATTCTTCATTAGACAAAAAATTAGTGAGATTTGAAATATCAGAAGGTTTACCTAGTCTGCCTATCGGAATTTCTTTTTTTAGAGTATTTTTGGATCCCTCTGAAGGATACAAGCGGTCAAGCATGTCCGATTCAATTACACGAGGAGCAATCACATTTATGTTAATTCCTTCTTTACCTAGCTCTCCTACTAAAGATCTCATAAATCCAAAAGCACCACCTTTTGAAGCAGCATAATGGATACCTCCGCCTGAACCGGTTATGGCAGAACCAGATCCAATGATTATAATACTACCCCCATTTTTATTTTTCATTAATGGCAACACTGCTTTTGTACTGAAAAAAAGTCCATGTAAATTTACAGCTATTGTTTTTTTCCACGATGCCCAATCAATATTCAAAAAAGAAACTTGTTTCGTAATCCCTGCAGAATAAACAAAAATATCAATCGAATTTAAAGTTTCTTTAACTTTTGTCATCATATTTTGAACGCTTTCCCAGTTCGATACATCTACTTCAAAACTAAAAATGTCATTTGGTCTTCCGCTTTCATTGATTAGTTGATCAAGTGCTTTTTTATTAATATCAGCTACTGCTACTTTTTTTCCCCTTCCGGCAAAGTCTAAAACAATCTGTTTTCCAATGCCCGCCGCTCCTCCAATTACCAATACATTCTCTCTATTCAATGAATATTTTCCTCCTCTCCAAGGAAAATTATTTCGCCTTTTAAATGTGTCGCATATGGAGAGCATAAAAACAAAACTGTGTTTGCAACTGCTTTACTGAGAGAAGACAATGATGTTGATGTTTGAACGATATCAGGAGAAATGCTATTTACACGTATTCCAAATTCACGGAATTCCCTAGACAATCCTTTAGTCATTGAATTTAATGCGCTTTTCGACGCTGCATAATGGGGGCCGATTTCACCGGTGACTGCCGCAGTTGCTGAAATGTTAATAATGTTTCCCTCCCCAATTCTTAGCATGTGTGGAATCACTTCCTTGCTGCATAAGAACGGAATATCAAGGTTGAACTCCAATGTTTCAATCCAATCCTGTGGTTCTAAATCCACAATGGTTTTCTTGGATAAAACGTGCATATTATTGACCAAAATATCAATCTTGCCGCTACTCTTTGCAATTTCTAAAATAACATTTTGAACCTCTTTCGGGTTTCTTAAATCATCGGTTATGACCTTTGCTGTTCCGCCGAGTGAGGAGATTTCTTTAGAAATTTGCTCAATTTTGTCCTCCTCGTTAAAATGATGAATCCATACCTCAGCGCCAGATAAAGCAAGTGCTAAACATATCTCTTTCCCAAAAATAAAATTACTTCCAACCACGATCGCAACTTTATTTTTTAACTTTATTTCCAAAGGATTTTTCACCACCATTTATTACGATTTAATCAATACTTTTAGGACATTCTCTTTAGTACTGTGTGCACATTGAATGGCTTCATTCAGCTGTGATAAATGGAAACGATGTGTGATCATCTTATCCGCTTCTACAACACCCATCTTAAGTAGTTGTAATGCTTTATCGTAATTATATGGATTGGATGAATAGGAGCCAACAAGTTTAATTTCGTCTTGAAAAAACCTATCCGCCCGTAATGGGACAAGGTCCCTCTTAAACGGAGCAAATACTAATATTGTCCCACCTTTGCCTACACATTCCATTGCTTCCGTCAACAGATGATTAACACCAGCTGAAATAATAACTACATCTGCCCCTTGGCCATCTGTTATTTCCATTATTCTGTCCCTCACATGTTCATTCTTGCTATTTATGATATAGTCCGCACCAAATTCTAATGATTTGTTTAACCGAAATGGGTTAATATCACTTACGATTACTCTGTCAGCTAAGAAATATTTTGCCAATTGAATTTGAATGCACCCTATTTGACCTGCCCCCATTATAAAAACTGTATCTCCAGGATTTAATGCAATGGACTCAAATCCATGCAAACAACAAGCAACTGGTTCTACAAAAGCTCCTGTTTCAAAGCTCATAGCAGATGGCAATTTTCCCATTGTATGTTTTACATGAACAGCAGAGACTCGAATATATTCTGAAAAACCACCAGGATCTAGATTTGTTGCTTTAAACTGAGTACATAAACTGTAATTTCCTCTATTACAATAATGACAGGTGAAGCATGGTACATGATGGGCAACAAAAACACGATCTCCTTCTTCAAATTGTGTAACATTTTTACCAACTTGTACAATTTCCCCTGCTACTTCATGCCCTAATACTGTATTAGGCGGTACAGTTCTATCGACTACTTTATGAATATCAGTTCCACATACACCACATATCTTCATTTTTAATAGAATTTCATTTTCACCTATTTGAGGAATTGGTCTTTCTTCATACCTTATATCCTCCCTATCATAAAAGACAGCAGCTTTCATATTGATCTCCTCCACTAAAGTACGCGAGCACCTCTATTTATTAATTCACTTAATAATTCAGAGTAACCGTCCATTTTATATGAAATCCAATATCTTCCGCCAAATATTCGCGGGTTACCTATGCGAATGTATATTTGGCCAGCAAAATCATATTTTTTTATTTTCATTTCATTTTTAACTTCACTCCAATCATATTTATGCTGTCTGCCAAATCCTTCAAATAAAATTCCTTCTTTCGTTACCGTGATAGAAGAAGGAAATTGTAAACCAATAACGGAGGATAATATTAAAAAAGGCATAACAACGATTAATAGTTTATATAATTCATTATGTTCATCAATAAGATAGCCATATATCCCATAACCAAACAAACCAACCATTAAAATCAAAGGAACAAAATTTTTACTGCAAACCATCCATTTACTATACCTATACTTTTTCATAACAACCTCCGAATTGAAAGAAGAGTTAGATTTCTTTTTTAAGGAATTTGAAATCTAACTCTTTTTCCTGATACATGTTACTTGTTTAAATATTCAATAATTTTGTTAATATCATCATCAATCCCAACACCCGTTAAAAAAGAGACAGTCTGAATAACTGGCACATCCCCAACATTACTTACTGGTGTTGTCGTAACGATTACATCAGCATTTTCAGCTTTTACAGGCACTTCTGCAGCCTTGCATTGTTCAACAGCTACATTGAATCCTTTATTTTTTAAAACTTCTTCAATCTTTTTGGCAACTACAGTAGAAGTGGCAACAGCTGTTCCGCAACATACTAAAATTTTTTTCTGTGCCAAATTTATTCCTCCCTCATATTTTTTGCTATTCTATATTTTTATTATTCTCTTCCAAGATTCCCATTTCCTTTGCGAATTGCTTTTTGATATCATTTCTCACCCAATACCAAATCAACCCATATAGTACTGCGCATATAATTGCAGCAATAAAATAAGGATTTGTTGGGTCCAGTAAACGAACGATGATCCAAGGAATAACATGAGATCCTAAATCAATACCAGAAATCAACGAAGCTCCCTCAGGAAAATCAAAACCTACTGCTCTTCCCATTGTTGTTGCCAATTCCGCTAAATTCGTTGCTATAAAAAGAACAATCATGATCGTAATGATAGCATTAATTAATCCCCTAACAATATTTCCTCTAGCTGCTGCTACAGCCCAAATGACGGTAAAAGGCAGAACCGCTAAATCTGTAAATGGTAACATTTGATTGTATGGAAGAATCACGGCCAAAAGAATCGTTATAGGAACCATAATTAAAGCTACTGCCATATTTGCTGGATTACCAATTACAATAGCAGCATCTAATCCAATATATACGTTTTTTCCAGGAAATTTTTTATTAATGTAATCTCTTGCGCCTTCAGAGATAGGGATCAGCCCTTCCATAAGGAGGGATACCATCCGAGGCAAAAGAACTAACACAGCTGCCATTTGTACGCCAAGTGTTAAAATTCCCTTTAAATCGTAGCCTCCAAGGATACTAATTAGCATTCCTAAAATTAGCCCCATCATCAACGGTTCCCCAAATATTCCAAATCTTTTACTTAAAGTTTCAGGATCTGCATGAATTTTGTTAATTCCCGGTATTTTGTCCAATATTCTATTTGTTGCGTAAGTGATTGGGGCAAAATTGACCGTTTCCGAGTGTGCTAAAGACACGCCTTTTAAGCCAAAATGGTGTTCAACAGCTGGTGCTGTCCAGTCGGCTAGTTTTAATGTAATCGCAGAAACCACTAAACCCACAAACAATGCAAGTATCATATTGTCATAAGCATAATAAGTAACAGAAGCTGCAAAAATTAAATGCCAAAAGTTCCAAATATCAACATTTAAAGTTTTAGTAAAATTAATCGACAATAAAATAACATTTAAAATTAGTACTAAAGGAATCATAAGTGGAGCGACTGGAGTACCAAATGAAATAGCTGCACCTATCGGCCAGCCAACATCTAAAATTCCCAACTCCAAACCAAGTTTTTTGACCATTGCCTCTGTAGCTGGACCTAATGAATTAGTTAAAAGAGTAATGACAAGGTTTACTCCAACAAAACCAATTCCAATTGTCAAAGCAGCCCGAAATGATTTTTTAAATCCTTGTTTTAAAATCAATCCGAAAATTGTCATTATGATAGGCAACATGATGGATGGTCCTAAATCAAGAATAAAATCAACAGCTTGTTTAATCATTTCACCCACCCCCTGTAATAAATAAGGTATTTAAAACGCTTACATTTTAAAATTTTATAAATTGAATTTATTATCTAATATTTTGTATATTTCAGCTTTTTCCCTAGCATTTTTTAATTTAAACATTTCATCATTATTTTGAAACATTTCCATCAATTTTTCTAACATTGTTAACTGCTTACTAGGATCTTTAATTGCTAGTATAAAAACTATTTCTACTTCTACAGATTGAGATGGATTTCCCATCATTTGAAAAGTCACAGGTTCACGAAGAACTGCAACACCAACAGTTGGAATGTTAACATGTTCGGGATCCGTATGTGGAATCGCTACCCCCATATTTTCAAGAGGTAAACCAGTAGAATATACTTTTTCCCTACTTAAAACAGCTTTAAGAAACGATTCCTTCACATAATTCTTTTTTTTCATTTTTTCAAACATATAAGTAATTACATCTTCATTCGTTTTTTTGTCGACATCCAAGCAAATGATATCTTCATCTAGATGTACAAACTTCTCCATAAAACCATCTCCCTATTGCTTTATAAGGAAAGACAATCATTTGGAACATTCTCATCCCCTTTCCAAAAGTTCTTTAATATTACATTTGTTAATAATATTTTAAATTGTTCGAATTATCGAGTCAATACTTTTTAATTAAATTAGAAAAAATAAGAGCTTATTTACAAATTTGTTTTACTAAATGTTAATTAGTATAACAATTGTAAATAAGCCCTTTTTACATCACGCTATTATTTTTTACTTTTGTCTATAATGTTTCTTGCGACGTCAAAAAACGATTCAGATATGGTTGGGTGAGGGTGGATCATATTGGCCAGCTCTTCTACAGTGCCTTCCAGGGATATGAAAGAGGAAGCTTCTGAAATCATTTCAGTCACGTGTGGGCCAACCATTGTGACTCCAATTATTTCTCCATATTTTTCATCATACACTATTTTTATAAATCCTGATGTGTCGCCAGAAACAAGCGCTTTTCCATTTCCGGCAAGATCAAATCTTTCAGCCTTTACTTGCAGCCCTTTGCGCTCGGCCTCCTCTTCTGTCAAGCCAACACTAGCTACTTCTGGAAGCGTAAAAATGCACCTGGGAACAACTTTTTCATCCATTTTCCGTTCACAGCCTGCTGCGTTCGATGCGGCAACAATTCCTTCCATATATGCCGCATGCGCCAGCTGATATCCTCCTATGACATCGCCGACAGCATAAATATTCGGATAGCTCGTTTCCATTTTTTCGTTCACTTTAATAAAAGGCCCGTTTTGTTCTAGCTTTAATGCCTGAACGGCAGATAAATTAGGTTTTCTTCCAACGCTTACTAAAAGCGCCTCCCCTTCTACCGATACCGATTCGCCTTTTTCATTTAGACATTCGACAATGGTTTTGTCTCCGTTTTGTTTCACGCTTGTTACTTTCGCATCTGTTAAAATTTGGACTCCTTTTTTCTGCAGCGATTTAGCAAGCGCTTTGGAGGCGTCAGCATCTTCAGTTGGAATAATCCGTCCGCCCATTTCAATGATCGTTACATTTGTTTTTAGACTGGAAAAAATAGTAGCTAACTCCACCCCAATGACTCCGCCGCCAATTATGGTTAGGGAGCTTGGTATTTTTTCAATATCAAAAATGGTATCGCTTGTATAAAAAGACGCAGAGTCCAGTCCATCTATTGGGGGAACGGAAGGAGATGAACCGGTTGCCACAATAATTTTGTCTGTTTGAACACGTTCCTCTTTTTTATCCGAAACTACTTTTACAATATTTCCTTCTTCTACAAAGCCTTCTGCCTCATATACATCAATTTTTCCTTGCTTTAACAAAAACATAACACCGTTTCTGAGACGGGAGATGACTTCGTCTTTGCGCTTTTTCATTTTGTCTAATGAAATCGTGATGTTGTCCGTTTGAATTCCCCATTCTCTTGATAATTCAATTGCCTCAATAATTTCAGCGTTTTTCAACCATGTTTTGGAAGGGATGCAGCCTCTATTTAAACATGTGCCGCCCAAAAAATCTTTTTCGACTAGCATTACTTTTTTTCCAAACCGAGCTGCATGAAGTGCTGCCATGTAGCCTCCTGGTCCACCGCCAATTACTGCAATATCATACGATTTTGTCAAATTGAGCCCCCTCCTTATAAGATCATTTCATACGGGTTTTCAAGAATGCGTTTTACTTCAGCCAAAAATTCTGCAGCAGGTGCTCCATCTATTACACGGTGATCAAAAGACAGGCTGGCTGTCATCATCGGCCGAATGACGATTTCCCCGTTGACTACTACAGTTTTTTCTTGGGTTCTACCAACACCTAAAATGGCTATTTCCGGCTGATTAATAATCGGTGTAAATACATCTATCGGATACATGCCGAGATTGCTGATCGTAAAGGTAGAGCCTTTAAGCTCGTCAGGCCGGAGTTTTTGTTCCCTTGCACGTTTGCTTAAATCTTTTGCTTCTGCACAAATAGCGGCCAATCCTTTCTGCTCAACTTGTTTAATTACCGGCACCATTAAACCGTCTTTTACCGCAACTGCCACTCCAACATTAACTTCATTTTTATAAATGATTTCATCATGCTCCAAATGAACGTTCACTTCAGGGAATCGTGATAAAGCTGTACCGACTGCTTTGATAATAATGTCTGTATAAGTTAAGCGGAATCCAGTTTGTTTTTCGACAACCGGAAGAAGCGCTGTTCTCATTTCGATTGCTTTTGTCATATCAATATCGCTGGCCAATGTAACATGTGGAGCAGTAAATGCGCTTTGCACCATTCTGTCGGCAACCACTTTCCGCAATCCGGATAGTTTCTTCCGAACTTCAGACTGCTGAGCTTTCTGACTTGATGCTTGAATGGCGTTGATAACATCCTGTTTCATCACCTTGCCTCCTGCACCTGAGCCTTGAAGCGCCTTCAAATCTATATTCTCATGCTCTGCAATTTTTCTTGCCAGCGGCGATGCTTTCGGTTGTGCCTTTTCTGTTTCTAAATATTGCTTCACATCTTTAAGGTGTATGCGTCCTTTTGGCCCGCTTCCTACAATGTTTCGAAGATCCACTTGCGCTTCTTTTGCTAAACGTCTTGCGGCAGGTGTGGCTCGTACTTTACCATTCTCATTGCTTTTTACTTCGACAGCGTCTTCGTTTGTTTCAGACTGTTCAGTCTTTTCACCGGATTGTTCGTTTGATTCCTCTGATAAAGCCGGCGGCTCGTCAGGAACCTTTTCCCCCGGTTCGCCGATATATCCGATCACTTGATTGACCGGAATTTGGTCATCCGGTTGGAAATATTTTTTCAACAATATTCCTCTGTCATATGCCTCAACTTCAATATTGATTTTATCGGTCATTATCTCAAATAACGGTTCGCCGATATCAACGGATTCTCCTTCTTCTTTAAACCATTGAAGGAGTGTGCCGACTTCCATCGTACTGCTCAGCTTCGGCATAAAAATTTCTTTTGCCATCGGTTCTCCCCCCCTTTTTATTTAAATTGAACCGTTTCTTTTACTGCTTTTATAATATCCGGTACTTGCGGGACAGCTGCTTTTTCAAGATTCGGATTATAAGGAATAGGGACAGGCAGCCCGCCAAGACGTTTGATTGGGGCATCGAGATAATCGAAGGCCTCGCTCTCTGCAATGACACTAGCGATTTCACCGCCATATCCTCCGCGTTTTACAGCTTCATGGACGACTACAACTCTACCTGTCTTTTTCACAGATTCGACGATCGTTTCTTCATCCAACGGGACAAGCGTTCTTGGATCGACAATTTCGACGTCAATTCCTTCTTTTTCAAGCTCTTTTGCCGCTTCTAATGCTTTATGCACCATAATCGCTGTTGCAACAATCGTCACATCTTTACCTTCCCGTTTAATATCCGCTTTTCCTAATGGAATCGAGTATTGTTCTTCTGGAACGTGGCTTTTTGTTTTGTAAAGGAGTTTGTGTTCGTAGAAAATAACTGGATTATCATCGTCAATCGCTGCTTTTAATAATCCTTTTGCATCGTAAGCTGTTGACGGCTGTACGACTTTCAGCCCCGGAATGTGCGCCATCCAAGCTTCTAAACTTTGAGAATGCTGGGCAGCTGCGCCTGTACCTGATCCGGCAGGAGTTCTTACAACCATCGGAACTTTCCCCTTACCTCCGAACATGTATCGGAGCTTTGCAGCTTGGTTCACAAGCTGATCCATAGCGATTGTGATGAAATCTGAAAATTGAAGCTCCAAAATCGGCCGCATGCCTGTCAGCGCTGATCCGACAGCCGCACCTGCAATGGCCGCTTCAGAAATTGGCGTATTTCTCACGCGTTCCGGACCAAATTCCTCGATCATCCCCCGCGTGACACCAAATGCACCGCCGTAAACCCCGATATCCTCGCCTAATATATAAACATCTTCATTTTTTCTCATTTCTTGACTCATTGCTTCTCGAACTGCTTCTAAATAAGTGATCTCTCTCATCGCTTTTCCCCTCCCTAAATTTACGCATAAACGTCTTCAAGCAATGTATCAACAGACGGTTCTGGACTGTTTTCCGCAAATTTAACAGCGTCTTCAATTTCCTGGAATGCTTCTTCTCTCAGCTGTTCAGCCTTTTCTTCTGTTAATACTCCTTTGTCAATCAAGTACTCTTTAAACCGTTTGATCGGATCTTTTTTTCTCCACTCTTGCTCTTCTTCACGAGTGCGGTATTTTTTTGCATCGCTTTTTGAGTGGCCTTTCCATCGATATGTTTTTGCTTCAATCAGCACAGGGCCCTTCCCTGATCTGGCATGTTCAACAGCTTCATAAACTGTATTCATCACTTCAAGCATGTCGTTTCCATCGATTACTTTGCCTGGAATACCGTAAGCCTGTGCACGATCTGCTATATTTTCAATATTGAACATCTCTTTTACAGACCCGCTCATTCCGTATTGATTGTTCTCGCAAATGAACACAACTGGAAGATCCCAAATGGAAGCAAGGTTTAATGATTCATGGAAGCTTCCTTCATTTGCTGCACCATCTCCGAAGAAGCACAATACAACATACCCCTCATTTTTCATCTTTGAAGTTAATGCCGCACCGACTGCCAAAGGAATGCCTCCGCCAACAATTCCGTTTGCCCCTAGGTTTCCTTTCTCTACATCTGCAATGTGCATGGAACCGCCTTTCCCTTTACAGTATCCGGTCACTTTGCCAAACAGTTCGGCCATCATTCTATCGACTGTTGCACCTTTAGCAATGCAATGGCCGTGACCCCTGTGTGTGCTGGTAATTTTATCTTTCTCTTGCAAAACGGCAATTGATCCTGCTGCTGTTGCTTCTTGTCCTACACAAAGGTGAGTCGTTCCATGAATCATCCCTTTTGCAAAAAATTGGTCGACTTTTTCATCAAAATATCGAATCAGCCACATTTGTTTATACAATTCAACTAATCTTTCATCCGTTATAAATGCTGGAAGTGCATGATTACTCATTTCTTCCACCTCTCCTTTACATTTGTTCTTTATAGTTACTTTTGTAATAAATATAGAGTTTTTTCCGAAAATAGTCAAGGAATATCTATATAAGCTTATTTATTGGAGTCTTTCAAAATAGTGGAAGTACTCAAGCTTCTTTCTTTTGTTTGGTAAACTAAAGATAATCGAGGGGCTGCAACCATGTTTTATGCAAAAAAAATGGCTGCCAATTTGTAGTTATGGCAGCTCAGCTCTTTTAGACAAAATAGAAAACATACGAAATCAAGCAGAGAAAAACGGTTTATTGTTTTTTACTTGATTTATTTTGGGACTTATCAAACACCATCTTACACATATGATTAATTTTTTTAGGTCAAAGCATTTCCGCTGTTTTTTCATCTGTAATTAACACATTTATTAACTTCCCTTTTAAAACGGCTTTGATCGCATCGACTTTTTCCAGTCCTGCTGCCACTCCAATCACAAACGGAATTTCTTTTAATTTTTCAATATTAAAAGAAATGATTTTATCATTCCAAATATTTGAAGGGGCGCTTCCGTTTTCATCGATAAACTTATAGCAAATATCGCCAACAGCATCGAGTTCATTAAAATATTGTCTATATTTTTTTCCCAGCTCTGATCTCGTAATGGTTGAGTGTTTAGGTGAACCGCCGATTCCTACAAGGATGATATCCGCTTTTTCGGCAAGGTTAAAAATGCTTTGTATAGATGTTTGGGTCATAAACAATTCCTTATCTTTTTTGCTGTCAGCCATCACAGGGGCATGGAGAAGCTTATAATTTGCCTTCAATTTTTCAGCAAACATCGAAACAAGAACATTGGCATGTATATCGACCCGTTCATCCCCCATTCCTCCTACAATCGGAACAAAGGTCGTGGAGGAATAATTAAGGTTAGCTGGCATCTGCTTCGCAACAGAAAGCAATGTCGTGCCAGAAGAAACCCCGACAATTTGTCCGTCTTTCAATATCCTTAATAAATATTTGCTCGCATATTCCCCGATATTTTCCAAATCCGGTCCGTTTCCTAGATTCGGAACGCAAATGACTTCCCGAAGTCCATATTTTTTTTCAATTCTTGCTTCTATATTCATGAGAGGATGATGGGAGCCGTCATGAATTTTAATTTCAACAATTCCCAATTCTCTTGCTTTTGATAAATATTTTGAGATCAGCGACCGGCTTACACCGAACACTTTTGCAATTTCTGATTGAGTAGCTCCTTCCGCATAATACATATGAGAAATTTTCACAAGCAGCCTTCTATCTTCCAATAATTCCCCACTTCTTTCTATAAAATCTAGGTTCGTATTAAATTATAATGGTAACAGAAAGAAAATTGTTATTTTTCAAAGCGAATTTCTTTTCCAACTTCGATATGTGGGAATGTAAAAGGCTCGACAAAAACAGCTCCTGGAAGCACATGTTCATTTGGTTTGGAAAAATAGATCGAAATATGGCCTAATTCCTTTAAATTTTTGTTTGCTGCCGAGCCGACTGCTGTGATGAAATATTCTTGATCGCCCCATATAATTTTTCCGCCCTCAACAAGCGGCTCATCCGACACATCGCCTTCAAATTCATGAATAACAGATACTTCTCTAAGCTCTTGAGGAGCATTAGGTCCAAAGAGAATTAAAACTTTTTCTTCTTCAAATGATGGGACTAGAGTACCGATTTCACGAATAATCGTTTTCGACATCTTATGATCCTCCTTGAAATCCTATTCATTATTGATACATGCCGATGCTTGCGGCATATGCGATTAAAACTGCAAGAACTCCTGTGATTAAACGGCTGTACAATACAGCTGGCACACCGTATTGAATCGTTTCTGGCTTCGCTTCTCCAAGAGACAAACCGACAGGGACAAAATCCGCACCCACTTGGCCATTAATGGCAAATAGAGCCGGCAAAGCAAATTGAGGCGGAATGTTGCCCGCTGCAATTTGGCTTCCAATTAATACCCCAATGACTTGCGCAATAACAGCTCCAGGACCTAACACCGGTGACAGAATCGGGATTGTACATACGATAACGATGACGATCAATCCCCATAAAGAACTGGCAAGAGGAGAAAGAGTATTAGCGATCAAATCACCGATTCCCGTATAATTAATTATACCTATTAACATACTAACAAAAGCCATAAATGGAATAATATTTTTAATCAGCATATCAACAGAATCGCGTCCCGCCTGATAAAAAGTACCAGTTACTTTTCCTATTCCTCTTGAAAACTTCATTAATATATTTTCATTGTTTTCACGGTGTTCCTTTTTTACTTGTTCGTATTGAGCTTTAAATGCTTCCTTATCATTCACATTGAATTTTGGACTGTCTTCTTGCTGCTCCGTTTCCGAAGCATCCGTCTGAATGTTTTGTTCTTCTGCTTCGTCCGCAAGATAAATATCCTTCACAGTAACACCCGATACAAAAATATCTTCTGTAATGTGTTTCGCCAATGGACCAGAAGGTGAAGAAGGAAGAATATCAACGGTCGGGATTCTTTTCATTGGATACAAACCAATTCTGGCTGTTCCGCCGCAGTCAATCACGACACACATCATTTCATCTTCCGGAACTGAATTTTTAAAACCATCTACAGCTTCAGTGCCTGTTAATTCTGCTATTCTCGCTGCTACAGGATGGATGCCGCCGCCTGTAATGGATACAACTTTTTGTTTCTTTCCTTTCGGTTCAATGCGCAAGCCTTTTCCCCAGCCGCCAGAACCTTTTGCAACAAAAACAGCTCGTTTTGACATATGTTCTCCTCCTCTTTAAAATTTGAACTCGCTTTCATCTTTGTCCAAAATTTAAGATTTCGCTTCCATTCTGCGCGCCAAAAATTTTGTTATATATTCCGTAATAATTCCCCGCAATAAAATAACTACGATCCCTACGAGAAAATAACGAACAGCAAGCTCTGACATAGAATAGCCCGCTTCTTTTATTCCGTTGGCAATTCCTAAATAGACAAATAATTCTCCTGCGTTTGCATACGGGAACAACGCCGTCACCGGATGAACAAACGATACAGCTGAATCATAAAACGCCGGCTTTTGTTTTTCTGGCAAAAAGCGTCCGAACGTATAACACATCGGGTTTGTTAACAGCAATACTGATAATATCGGCATGACAGTATATCGTAACAGCATATACTTCGAAGCAAATTGTATCGCTCTATTAACCCGCTCTTCACCAATAAATTTAATAACTGCATAAGTAAATGTAAGCAAAACAACCAAAGTCGGGATAATGCCTGTAAACATACCCATAAACGTTTCTCCGCCAGCCTGGAACATTCCGATAAAATGTTCACCAATCCATTTCAACCATTCCATCTTTCACTTCTCCTTTCAGCGCATTTTATATTGAAAGCTTTTTCTTTGAAATGGAAACGATAGCATTTTCGGCCGCCATTGATAAAGCCGCCAAAAATGAAGGGATTTGCCTCTTTTTTCCTGCAGCATTTTCTGTGAATTCATGGTGATCATCCAAAATTTTGGCTACATGATGGCCAATGTATTTTTCATATTTTTTAAACTTTGAGAAAACTGAAATACCTTTTAGAATATAGCAATCTTCTATAACATAATCTTTGTTCACTACAATCATTGCCATAGCGCCGGGACTAAATTTTCGCCGATTCATGCCTGAGTACAAAAAATACCCTTCTTTACCCTTGTAATGGCTTACAATTTTGTCAACATATTTTTTATAATGTCTGACTTGTATAATTGTCGCCACATATTGAACTAGCAAAATCATGGATAAAATGATTGCAAGCTTCAAAAAGAATCACCCCCTTTGCGCTGCACAAATGCATTTTTTAGTTAGAAAATAGATGATCCTGAAGAGATCTTAATTTCCAAACGGTTGTGGTTGGATCTAGCTCAACATCATCTAATGTTAAAAATTGACCTTGTTTAATGGAACGTTTTGCAACAATGTTTCCACTGATTAAACCGATCGGGATGTGTGAATTTTTCTTCATCTCTTGATGAGTTTCAAGCACGCCTCTTACAGAGTAGCCGCCGATGCCATCAATGGCTTCTCCTGCTTGAATATCGCGCTTGGCAACAGCGACTGTTTCTGAAACTGGCGCCCCTAATGGATGAATCGATGTATCGTGATGCAATACTGCTTTTGCAATCGTAATAGGAGTTTCTAAACTTGCTAGATGATAAGGCCGGTAAAGAACGTAATGAGGACCTTTGCCAACTTTCAAATATCTTAATTCTGCATCTACAGGTTCTAATTCGCTTTTCACAATGACAAACACGCCCGGTGCTAATCCGTTTACATATTCAACTACTCCGAATTGACTTAAAACACCGCCGTTTTCTTGTAAATTCAACTTGTCGGCAACCGTTTCCAAATTTGCTTCCACGCCGTGCATACCAATTTTATCTGGAATGAGACCTGTAGCGTTGCTTAATAAATTCATTTCAGCCATTGTTTTTGTGCCGTCTTGGAACGCTGCAAGCATATGGGCGCTCATATGTTTTTGAGCAGCTTCTTCCTTGCATGTATCCGGATTGGCGTTTGGTATGAACGGGTTGTTTTTCCCTTTCCCAGCAACAAGCACTTCAAGACCCATTGTCTTCGCAAACTCATACAGTTCAAGCGTTGCTGCCGGTTCATCTCCCGCAGATCCTGTATAAACTAATCCGGCTGATGTAAACAAATTGTGCATAATTGATCCAATTGTAATATCTACTTCAACGTTAAGCAGTACTAAATGTTTTCTAGATCTTAATGCTTCCAGTGAAATGTTTGCACCAACTTCAGGAACCCCTGTAGCATCTACAATGACTTCTACTTCATCAGATTGAATCACTTTTCGGTAATCACTGCTGACAAGAACAGGATGTTTTTTCGTTAATTTCGATTGATAATAGCTGCTAGCTCTTTCTGCCGCTTCAATATTGACATCACAAATCCCTCTGACTTCCATGCCAGGTATGCGTGAGATTTGGGAAATCAGACCGAATCCCATTTGACCTGCACCAACAACACCTACTTTAATTGGCTGGCCGTCACGTTCCCGTGAAAGCAATTCTTGATAAATAGACATGTTTCCAGCTCCTTCTAGGCAATTTTTTTCGTCGTATGTGCACGTTTCCTGTAACATTTGTTACGACTTATAACATTTGTTAATCGTTTGTAATCATTATTATATTCCAGATGTTTAAAAAGTCAATAAATTCTTGAAAGTATTTTTCAAACTTTTTATACTTTGAAATACATATTAAAATTTGGTTATAATGATTTAAATCGTCGAAGATGTTTTATCAATTGTTGGCGTTGGAAACATTTTTATAGAAGGAAATGAATGCAGGTTTGAATAATATACTTAGTGTAGAGAAAGATCTTGGGAATTTCATCCTTCATAAAAAGAGGTGAAGAAACATGGAAATAAAAGAAATGGAAGCAACGTTGTTTTGCATTCATTGCAATGAGGAGCAAGATCATATCATTACTTACATTAACGATAAAATTTCAAGGATTGAATGTGCAAACTGCCATCACTCAGTTGAAATAAAGATTGACTTATTAAACGAATTTTACCATGAGGTGTATGAAAAAATTGTTCATAAACCAGCTGAGATTACAGAAGAATACCGGAATGACCTCAGTAAATTTTTGCTTTCCCTTCCGATCCGGATCATAAAAAAGCCTTACAGCATTTATAAATATATGAAGCAAACACGAGATGTTTTTAAAACATTTAAAGAGAAGCAAAAACGGAAAAAGTAGCTTTTTTCGGCTTTCCATGCAGTTTAAATCTCCGAATCCCTTAAATGTTTACAGCCTCTTTACCTGGATTTATGCCGATTAATTGCCGGTAGTTAATAAAAAAGCAATACGGCAATTTCAACGAAATTTTTCTCCATTTTCCCCCATTTAGCTTGACGAGCAGAAAACGTTAATTTTGAATTAATAAAAAAGGGGTAGCAGCTTTTAGAAGAGAATATAATAAGTATGAATAGCCAAAGATTTATTCGGCATAAGTAGACATGGTTCGACTTAGTGATGTAAAATGATTCTGAATAGGGGAAACATGTTTTCTAGTCATTTCTTCGGAATGGAGCTTTCCCTTATTAATATTTTGTATTTTCATGCATTTGCAAATGAATTTGATTTAAAATTGGACTTTTACGTTTACTTTTTTTAATTGCGATTATGTTGTTTCTAAATAAAAACAAACATTTGGGTTAAAAGGGTTCTATACCAAATGTTGAGGTAGAAGAAATTTCTTAAAAAATAAAAAAGCATTTACGAAATGCTCTCTTTTATAATGAAAGTGGCAAAACCTCATTAAAAAGGAGACTTCGTAAATGCAAGACTATTTGCATCCCAGAGCTGATTGGATTGGAAAATGTAATGGCGTCAAAGATTGTGGAGACAGATACGCACCTTGAATTTTTCTCGAAACCAAACCTTGTTATCAACATGGCCCTCAATGCTGGAAGAGGCAAGATCCATTCATGATTATGTCTGCAGAAGATTCGAGATATCAAGTTTCGTGGAATGTATGCGTACCTCATTCTGAAAAAGCGTCGTTATAAATGTACATCTTGCGGAAAACGTTTCTTTGAATTATATGCCTTTTAGGGCGTTATCAGCGTCATACGAAATTTGTCCTTCAAGCTCTTCTTATCAAAAGGAGAACGGCCAATTTTAAGGAAGTGTCTAAAGATATTGGATGATGATACTCAACGGTTATTCGATATTTTGACCGTTATGATACTTATGAAAGCCACTCATTACCACGAATTTTAGCCCTTGATGAGATCAAGTGGACAACCGAAAAAGGAACATATCAATGTGTCATTGGTGACCCTCAAGGCTACAAGGTATTGGATGTCATTCAAGACTGAAAGTTGGTCCAAGTTAAAAGATTATTTTCGCTCTTTACCGATTTATCGTATTCAAATGGTAGTCATGGATATGTGGCAGCCGTATAAAATTTTGGCCCAACAACTCTTTCAAAATTCGATTATCATCGTGGACCAATTCCATTATGCGCGCCAAAACTTTTGGGCACTCGAACCAAGACAAAGATCGAAACTCGATGAAAAAGTTGCGGTTTCTCTTCCATAAATCGAAAAAGAAGCTCATCACACGTAAACAGGAACTCTCAATATTATTTAGAGTTGCCCCCGATTTAAGGAAAGCTTACCAAGTGATAGAAGTCTTTAAAAAATAGATGACACAAAATAATGAGCGAAATGCAAGGTCAAACTTAGAACTGCTGTATTAAGCTATTGATAAATCGGGACTGAATGAGAAACGAATCTTTAAAAGCTGGGAAAAAGAAATTATCCATTCATTTATTTATCCCTACACCAACGGTTATTTAGAAGGGATTGACAATAAAATTAAAGTGATGAAACGAATTTCTTATGGTATTCGCAACTTTGATCGACTCAGAAATAAGATATTATGCTCACTTATCTAACTTTCATACATATAAAAGAGGTGCTCTTCACATCAAGTACACCCAATAATTGACATAGAACCGTTAAAGGAAGGTGAAATGATCATGATGATTGGTGATCGCATAAAGCAGCTTAGAAAAAACAAAGGTCTTACGCTATCTGAACTGGCTGAACAAGCAGGGGTGGCAAAATCTTATTTAAGTTCTATCGAACGGAATCTTCAATCAAATCCCTCTGTCCATTTCTTGGAAAAAATATCATCCGTTTTAGATGTTCCTGTTAATACATTAATAAATGGGGAAAATGAAGAAAATACGAATGTTCTTGATCCTGAATGGATGTTATTAGTACAGGAAGCAATGAATTCCGGAGTATCGAAAGAAGAATTCCGTCAGTTTTTAGAATTTACAAAAAAATGGAAATTACAGGAAAAGAAAGATCTAAATGTTAACTAAAATTTTTATATTTGTTTAGAAAAATGAACCTCTCTTCGGTTATGATTTTTTTGCTTATATTCCGCAAGGGCGGCAGAATATTTTAATACATTGCGACAGAATATTCCTTCCATGGAAGTAAGATCAGAACGACATGATGGGCACAACCATTTTCTTTCAGAGCAGCTGCTATATGAAAAACGCAGACAATTAGGACAATATTTTTTGTACACCGCTTCCTCCAAGCGCTTCATAACTCATGAAGCTGATCTTTATGTTTATTTCGTTTTTGAAAGAAAAAAATGGCTCCCATCGCGAAAAACATTATCCCAACAAGAATAAATGCATAAAAGTTTGTCGCAGTATTTGGCAAAAGTAAACCTTCATTATTCCCGCTGCCATACGTTTGAATACTGCCTAAAGAAGAATTTGCCTGAAAAACAATTTTAAAAGAAGTTTCTAACCCTTGATATTCATTTCCTAACTGTTCAGGAAATGTGATTAAAAATGTCAACTGGTCTTCTTTGGAACTTTGGATATTTCGCGGTGTAAAACCTTTAAAATCTTTTAACAATCCTTTAAACAAAAGATTTTTTTGACCATCTTTAACCTCTAAAGTTAAAGCATCAAATAATTTTTTTGATCCTTTTATATTTTCAATTAAAGTATTATATTGTATATCAGCATTTTCAACATTCTCGATAATGACCGTTCTTTCAGCCCAATCGCCTGGTTTCATGTTTTCTGCTTGAAATAGCATATGGTTTGAATGAAGATTTTTTAAAGCGATACCTATTTGTGTTTCAGCGCTGAAATTTTGAACTTGCATTATGAGCCAGACAAATAAAAAACATATGAAACATCGTCCAATTGATTTGACCATGTATTTCCTCCATTATTGATTTTGAGAATGGTTGAAGTCTTCTTTTGCAGTTGATTGCTTCAAATTTTTATCAATTTCTGCAAGTGCCCGAAAAATGCTGATTAATGAGTAGCTGAACAGAATAATGCCTGGTATGATTAAAAGAATAACGCTTCCTTGTTTAGAATTGGCGAAATTCATAAAATAGCCAATATATGGGATGGTAATGCCTGTATATTTAGCAACAACATTTTTACTTAACACAAGTTCGGAATCTGCTTCCTCATTATTATCCCCTTTTGTCTGGTACATAACTTCATTGCCATTTTTGACAACCTTTATAATTCTATGTGTTACAAACACGTTTTCATCTGCTTGAAATGTAATGATGTCGCCTTCTTTGTATTTTTCCGTTTCTTTTTCAGGTTTTACAACGATCACGGAACCAGTCTGTATACTAGGTTCCATTGATCCTGAAAGAACAATTTTTAATTGATGTCCGAAAAATTTAGGCTCCCCGCCTGAAGCTTTTGACGAAATGACTGTGAATAACATGATGATTAATGAAGCCAGCAGCATGACCGATATCGTGTTGCTGATCCATTTAACAACTTTTTTCATTTTTTTACCCATTCCTTTCGCTTTGCTCAAGACACAAAACGTAATGAAATAATTGTAATCACTTTACTGTAAAGGTGGTTCGTTTTGCTCTAAAGCATTTGAAACTTGTTCTTGTTTTGCTGATTGCTGTTCTTTCAGGTGAATGTCATTTGATTTTGTTTCGGTTTTATTCTGTTCTATTTGTTGCGCTCCATTTTCTTTCATTTCATCTTTTGAATGATTTTCTTGATTCTCATTTTCTTTCATTAACGTTTCGTTGGATTGCTCTTTCTTTACTTCGTTTTCTTTCCCATTATTTTCCCGTATAGGTTCTTCCACTGGAAGTTGTTTTTGTTCTTGTTTCGAATGTTCGGATGGTTGAGCTGCCTTATCTTCATTAAGGTTTTGATCTGAGTCATTCGCAGGTTGATCAAGTTGTTCGTTCTTTTTGCAAATTACTTGAATGTTTTTGCTCCAAACATCATCATTTGTATTCATTAAAACGTTAAATTTATAATTTCCAGGTTTTTCGGCATTGTATGCTAATTGGAATTGACTCTTACTTTTTAATGCTGGAATCTTTCCTTGACTTATTTTTTCTCCATTCATTGGATCTCCTTGAGCAATGAAATATATTTCATAATGCAATGCTTCCGCTAAATCATCCCCTTCATTTTGAGCAACAGAAGATATTCGAACTTTCCCGCACGATTGAATGACCTTGTCTTTATCGTCCACAAAGCGCAGCAGAATGGATTTGTCCTCTTCAGGAATTGTTGCAGCAAGAAAACCGGTTATGGCTACTGTTTTATTAAAACTGGCCCCGGTGTAGGAACTAGCAAAGTTGAATGTTATGAAAAGAAAGTAACAAATTGCGACGATTTTGAACATTATTATCAAATGCATTTTCTTTTGCCCAAATTTTTTTACTCGTGAGTACCGAATTTCTCTCACCACCGTTTCAACTTTTAGCAATCAAGGGAAGTTGGCAGTTCCCCGCCTTCTCCCCTATATTGATAGCTATCTTGCTTCACCTGCTTCTTGCTTCGCGTCAAATTTCCAAGTTAGTTTTAAAGAATCGCCTTGGAAACGATTTTGATCTTGATTGTTGTCTACAAAGACGAATTTAACTTTGAACTTATCCGTTTCATTTGGATCTAAACCGCCAATATTCCACCAGAGCCATTCATCCTGCACTAAATCCGGCTTTAGATTTTTAAGCTGTGCCAACGTTTTTTCATAAACAATAACTTCCTTATTGCTCACATTCTTTAAAATTTGCACCTTAATATGATTGCCGAAATCATCGCCGTTATTGTCATTTTTCGCATCCGTTACAGTATAATCTGTCTCAAGAAGAACTTTAGAAATACCCAAACTTCCGCTGTTCTTTAATGTGAATTCACGCTCCATCCAATCCCCAGGCTTTAAGTTGTTGACATTAATAATTGTTTGCGGATCAAGAGTTAAATCTAATGTACCTGCTGCAAATGTGTTATTGGAGGTTTCAACATCATTAAAGTAGGCATATGTACCTCCCCCGATTAAAGATAAACCTAAAGCCGCAGTTGCTACACCCATTCCCAACTTTTGTTTAATACCCATTTTTTAAATCCTCCTCATAAGAAATATAATTAAGACTGTGTTCTTTATAACGAACACAACTTAAATATAATTGAACTCTATCATGTTGTAAACCCCTTTTTTAAAAATATTTTTATTTTTTTTTACAAATAAATCGTTCTTTATAATGAATTGTTAGAATAATGCAGTTATCTCTTGAATAAAACTATTAAATTAGAAGTATATCAGTAAAAGGTTATTTACTATAATTTGAAAAAAGTGGTTCTAAAATAGTGTGCTAATTTACAAGAATCTATAAAAAAAAAATAGTAGCACAAACCATGGCCGTGGTCTGCACTACTATTGTTAGTATGTTTTTTCAGCCCTTTTGTTTATGGACTGCCGTTATCCGTTGATTGCTTTTCAGATTGTGATTTTCCGTTCGGATTGGTTGTGCCGGCTCCTTTTCCTGGACCATTATTACTGCTTGATCCGCTGCCATTCCCGTTGCTATTCGAGCCGCCGTTTCCACTATTATTTGATCCGTCAGTTCCGTTATTTCCTCCTGGTGGTTTTTGGCCGTTTCCTTGGTCGCTGCCGTTGTTAGCTGGCGGTTGTGGCTGCGGCTGTTCATTGGCAGGAGGCTGATTTGGCTGCTCTATTTCTTTATTATCTTCAGGCTGCTCTTTGTTGTCCTCAGAATTTTCTTGCTGCTCTTTATCCATGTCATTTTGATTGTTCTCTTCTTTTGGCTCCTGATTTTGCTCCTGATTTTCCTCTTCTTGTTTTTGCTCCTGTTCATTATCTTTTACTTGATCCTGTTTTTGATCCTCTTTTTTATCCTTTTCTTTTTGTTTTGGAATTGCTGGGATTGGAGTTCCCCTTACAAATAATTCAGTTCGGCCGCCAACCACTCTTTCGACGACGCTGTCCGGTTTTTCAAAATCAGGTGTTTCTATTTTTTCAGAAACGTGAGACATGATTTCTTTAAAAATAAGTCTTGAAATCTTCGCCTTCTCGTTTGTCACATACGTTTCCTGAGTCGTCTGGTCGTATCCCGTCCAAACCGCAGCCGCATAACGAGTCGTGTAGCCGACAAACCAGGCATCAGATGTTCCATCTCCTCGTATATTTTCCGGCAAGTTGGTTGTTCCTGTTTTTCCTGCTAGCGGAAGTCCTGGGATGTTCGCCAGTCGCCCTGTTCCTTCTTTCACGACGGTTTTCAACATATCGGTCATCATGTAGGCGGTATAGTCGCTCATCGCCTTCACCGGTTTGGAAGAAAGATCGATTTCTTTACCGTTTGGATACACGACTTTCCTTACCGTAAAAGGCTTATGATAAACGCCCTCATTTCCAAAAGCGGCATACGCCCCAGCCAATTGAAGCGGGGACACACCTTTATTAAAGCCTCCGATCGCATATGAAGGATAGATCTGATCGAGCGGGATTCCGAGTTTTTCCGCAAATTCTTTTGCCCGGTCTTCCCCTACCTCCAAAAATGCTTTTACAGCCGGTATATTGTAAGACCATTGTAACGCTTTTCGCATCGATATACTGCCGCGATATTGACCGTCCCAGTTTTTGATTTCTTTGCCATGGATGGTGAGCGGCTCGTCAATGAACTGTTTATATGTAGACCATTTGAAATGTTCGATTCCCGGGCCGTAATCCAAGATCGGCTTAATCGTCGAACCTGGCTGTCTTTTCGTTTGTGTTGCGTAGTTAAAACCTCTTTGTATTTCTTGATCTGAGTTGCGGTTTCCGCCAATTGCCCTGACGGCGCCAGTCTGTGTATCAAGTAGCACGACTCCTGCCCGGAACTGATCGTCTGGATAATAAATGTATTGATCAGTTGTCAGCACTTTTTCTGTAAATTTTTGAGCATCCGGATCAAGGGTTGTATAAATTTTTAAACCGCCCGTATAGATATCCTTTTCCGATATTCCGGCATCAACAATATCTTTGATGACTTGATCGATAAACGCTTGATATTTCGGCCCTTCTTTTTTCTTCTTTAATAATTTCTCAACCGGGATCGCTTTCGCATCTTGCTCTTCTTTTTCGGTAATAAAGCCATACTTCCTCATTAACGACAATACTATATTTCTTCTTTTTTCAGCTAAATCCGGATTTTTAAACGGATCGTATTCGCTCGGTCTTTGCGGCAGCCCCGCCAACAGCGCCGCTTCACTAATCGTCAGCTTTTTCACAGATTTGTTAAAATATGTTTCTGCCGCTGTCGCAACCCCGTATGCTCCTTGACCGAAATACACTTTATTTAAATACATTTCAAGAATGTCTTCTTTTGAGTAGCGTCGTTCCAACTGAACAGCCAAGTAAGCTTCTTGTATTTTTCGCTTGAGCGTTTTTTCAGGCGTTAAGAATGAATTTTTGACTACCTGCTGGGTAATCGTACTTCCGCCTTCAGCGCCGAATCCTTCTTTTACATTCGCAACGGTTGCACCTGCGATTCGTTTAAAATCGATTCCATTATGCTCAAAAAACCGCACATCTTCTGTTGCGATAAACGCATTTTGTACATTTTTCGGTATATTTTCGATTTTGATGATTTTCCGATGTTCGCTTCCTGAAATATCTCGCACTTTTTCATTATACATATCATAAACGGTTGAGGATAACGGATCTTTCAGTAATTTCGGGTCTAGTGCAGGGGCGCTTATAATGTAAGACAATACCACGATACCGCCCGCAGTCATCATTACGATAATCGCAAGAATAAAGGCTGTCATGATTTTTATGAGCGGAGATTTTTTAGAAGCTGATTTCTTTTTTTGACGTTTCTCCATACGCGTCTGATATTGATCTCCCATTTCCGTCTCCTCCTAACCTGTATAGAAGGTAATCTATAAATAATACACGATTAAGATTATACGGATAACGAGAAGATTTTTGTGGTGGAATTTGTCGGCAACAGACAATTTTTTTTACAAAAAAATTATAACACTTATTTGAACTACTCTTAAAATAAAACACTTTTTAGAATAGTACCCCTGTTTTGAAAAAGATTTGCGGACCTTCATAACATTCCTCTTCATTTAGGAAGTGTTTTATCGAACAGATCGTAATAAGTTCCTACTAAATAGAGGAAGAATCGACCTTATCTTTGCTCCGTAAATATCTTCGAAGTTCAAGAGTATTGCTATTTACCATAAATTGTAACAGTTTTATAGCAATGAGTTTTTTCATTATTCTTTGATGAATCGAAAGAATATTATATACTAGAAACATATTTATTTTTTTACTTAAACGCAGAAAAGCGTAAAACCTGAAAAGCGATTAAGTAAAAAAGTATGCTGCCAGTTATTCTAGTATATTTTTCATAATGGACAGAAAGGCATGAACACCATGGAAAAAGATCAAACATTAAAAAAAGGGTTATTACCTCGACATGTTCAGTTTATTGCGCTAGCAGGCATGATTGGAACAGGAATTTTTAAAGGGAGCTCAGATACATTAAATATTGCCGGCCCAAGTGTTGTAATAGCTTACTTATTAGGAGGCCTTTTATTATTTATTGTCATGACGGCACTGGCTGAGATGGCGATTGTTTATCCTAACTTAAACGTTCAGCATCTTGTTTATAAAGCTTTTGGCTTCCATATATCCTTTATTGTAGGATGGCTTTATTGGATCAATTGGATTGTTGTCACCGTTGTTGAAATTTTAGCAGCAGGAAGCTTTCTGAAATATTGGTTTCCAACCGTACCGTTATGGCTTTTAAGTCTCCTTTGTATGGTTTTAATCGTTGGAATGAATTTGTTTCAAGTAAAGTACTATGGTGAAATTGAGTTTTGGTTTGCAGGAATTAAAATTTTCGCATTAATCGCTTTCATTTTATTAGGTTTTGGCATTTTGTTTGGAATTATTCCGAGCAATATTGATGATCCTTTTTCTAACTACACGGCACACGGCGGGTTCTTTCCTTATGGAATTGGAGGAATGTTAAGCGCCTTTTTAGTCGTCATGTTTTCATACGGCGGGGCTGAGTTAATCGGTGTTGCGGTCACAGAAACAAAAGATGCAGAAAAGGTTTTGCCAAAAGTCATTAAAGGAACGATGTGGAGAGTTATTCTCTTTTATATGCTTCCTATTCTTATTATTTGTGGTTTAATGCCGTGGAATCAAGTGACAGGGGAAAACAGTCCATTTGTCCAAGTATTGAGCATCACAGGGCTTCCTGGAGCCGCTCATATTATGAATTTTGTCCTTATTACTGCTGTTTTATCAGCGGCGAACTCAGGGATTTACGCAACTTCCAGAACATTATATTCCATGGCTCAAAGCGGTGAAGCGCCAAAAAGATTTTTAAAGATTTCCAAACAAGGAATACCGATCAACTGTATTACCGTTACGGCTATCTGTATTTTATTTGGGGTATTTTTAGCTTATATGACTCCAGATCGAGTCATCAGCTATTTAATGACGATACCTGGTTTTACGATTATTTTATTATGGACAAGCATTTGTCTGGCTCAGCTAAAGCTTCGTTCTCAGTATAAGGAGAAACCATATTTCCAAGTAAAATGGTTCCCATACACAACGATAGTAGCCACCGTTTCATTATTGGTCATCTTTTTCTCTTTTATCTTTAATAAAAAAAATATGATCGGTTCTACTGTTTGCCTTGTCATCTTAGCACTGCTCATCATATTTTCTTTTATGAATAAAAACAGAAAAGAAAAAAGCGATAAAAATAACAAGGATATGGTAGAAAGTCCGTAAAATAAGGACATTAAAAGACTCATTCGTAACTCTGTCAAAAAAATGCAGTGTCTTGAAAAATGCACATGATAACAAATTTTAGGGGGGAAACCTTCCCCTGTCAGACAGTCGATTATAAACGGCTTTAGCCCTTTAGAACACAGGGCTAAAGCCGTTTTTATGATAGTTTTCCCACCGGAAGACGGGAATTGGAAACATTATGATAGGTCAAGATAACAGATTATTTTTTCAACTTCTCGGAAACAAGATATGCTACGAGCACGTATCGTTCCGGCGCGGAGCCGATAAAATGAAACGGATAACATGTACTGACAGTTAACGTAGCCCTCGGTTTCGGAACGATCACGGTCCGGTCGTCTTTATCAACGATCCGAACCTTATAGATTTTATAAGTAAATTCTCCAGCTGAAGTTGTGACGATTAACTCGTCTCCTTTTCCTACTTCCCCTAGCCTACGAAACACGGTGTCGCGATGACCGGAAAGAACCGAATTGTCTGCCTCTCCTGGCAATACGCTTCCTGCAAAATGACCGACCCCTTTTTCAAGCTCTTCTTCGTTCGTTCCATGGTATATCGGAAGTACTGCATTTAGTTTTGGAATAAACAGCTCTCCTATTTGCTCCCCAATTTTAGGTCGTGTCGGATATAAAACCTTTTCTGCCTTCATATTTTTTTCTGGGGCCGGCTGTGCAGCTTCCGCCTTCTGTTTCGTTTCAGAATGGGTCTCAGGCAGTAGCATTCCTTTGAAAAGTTTATAGCTATTTGCGGCTGAAAACCATAGGCCGGCTAATATAATCATTGATGCAAAGAAAAGAAGAAACAACCGCTTGTTTCGGCTGCTTCTTTTTGTAGTTTCCAGCATATTAAACCTTCCTTGCTTGCCTAAAAATTAAAAATCCCGCTAAAACAATGAACAATCCTACCATAGCATTCATGCCATAGCCGGAATCTGTTTTCGGCAATTTTGCACCTTTTACTGTTTTATGCTCATTGTCCTTTACAGCTTTTAGCTTTTTTTCTATTTTTTGCGAAACGTTTTTCTCTTGTTTCACACTTTTGGCTTCTTGAGCGCCGTGACGAATCGTTTGCCCAGTTCGATGTAACGTATCTGAATCAACGATTTCTCCGGTAATGAGGAGATCAGCCAAAAATTCTCCACTTTCACTGTATATGTTGATTTTCAATTTTGCATTGATCAATTCTTTCAAGTTAAATAGATCAAACAGCGAAAGCTCCTTTTCAGACCCATCTTTTACAAGGGAAAATGTAACTTTAATTTTAAAAATACGTTGAAAATCTTTAAAAATCGAAATTAACTCCTCGATTTGGCTCTTTGTAAGCTCTGTCGCTTCATCAAACCCTTCAAAAGCCATCATCCGATCCGCCAAGTCCAACAAAGCTATAATTGTCTCTTCTTTCATAAGATGCTCTTCAATTGATCGCAAATGGTTCTTTAACCGCTCGATTTCTTCTTTTGTCAATCCGTATTCCTGCTCAAAAACCGTTAATAAATCGTAAAGGAGCTCGTCTTCTACACCAGCATCCCATTCTTCACTTAAAAATGTTATAACATCCTCTTCCAAATCATCTAGAAAAACGTAATCCTCCAATTTTTTTCCGTGTTCTTGAAGCAGCTGGCGCAACTCCTTTTCATTTAAATCATATTCATCATAAATATAGGATAAATTGCTTAAATCCTTTTTAATAACTTCTCCTAAAAATCTTTCTAAACTTTTAACGGTTTTAAAGTCTTCCAGTTTTCTCTCATATAAACTCAAAGATCTATTAATATGGTCAATCGTCACAGGAAATCCTCTAATACTACTAATTTTCGCCAAATAGTCTTGCAAATTTTTATCAAAATTTGGATCACGCTCTATGTAAAGCATGACGGCATCATACAAATTTTCTACAAACACATACTCATCTAGATCTTCACCGTGTTCTTGAAGCAGCTGGCGCAAACTGGCTTCATTTAAATTAAATTCGTCATATATTTCGGTTAAATTGCTTAAATCTTTTTGAATGACCTCTCCTAAAAAATCACGAAGTTCTTCAACAGAATCAAAATTTTCGATCTTTTCTTCATATTGAGCTAACGAAAATTCGATATGTTCTCTTGTAACTTTGAAACCTCTTTGTTTACTTACTTCCTCTAAATATTGATTCAGTTCTTTCTCAAAAGATGCTTGTTGTGCAGCTGATGACGGCTTTGGCATCACTCCTATCCACAAAATAAAAGCTAGTAATATGAATCCCCATTTTTTCATCATAATCCTCTTTTCCTCTTTTTTTATATCTCTTGAGAAAATTATAAATAGGAATAACGAATCAATCAACAAAATTTTTACAATTTTTACAAAAATTTTTACATGCACAAAAAAAGCGACTTCTAAATTAGAAGTCGTTTAATGTTAGAAGTCGTTTTCTTCATTTTCTTCATTCAAATTTTGCAATTGCTGCAATTCTATGATTCGACTTTTATCTTTTTCAAAAAATTGAATCAGATCCCCTATTCGGTCAATAGCATCCCAGCTCAAATGGTGCTCAATTCCTTCCACGTCGCGATAGATGTTTTCTTCTTTGACGCCAATAATCCGCAAAAATTGCTCTAACAGATCATGCCGGTAGACGAGGCGTTTTCCGATTTTTTTTCCTTTCGGCGTTAAGACGAACCCTCTATATTTTTCGTAAACTAAGTAGTCATCCTTGTCGAGCTTCTGCACCATTTTTGTAACGGAAGAAGGGTGTACAGATAACGCTTCTGCTATATCCGACACTCTCGCATAGCCTTTATTTTCAATTAGCAAATATATTTGTTCAATATAGTCTTCCATACTCGGGGTTGGCATTGGTTATCCTCCATTAATATCTTCATCATACAAAGTTTACTATATAAAAGCACCATAAGACAAGCGTATGGAGGAGATCAACCGTTATGAAAGACAATTTAATAGCCGATTTTCATCCTGTCTTTTTTACAGTTTTATGCAATCGCAAATATCTCGCAATCCATCCATGTTTCGGAGAAAACAAAAAGCTTATGAAAAACACTAATCCTGTGGCAAATGCCATTGAGCCAGAAATAGAAGTGTCGACCCAAGCTGCTATATAATAGCCCGCTACAGCAGATATTACGCCAAATAATCCGCTTAATACTAGCATAATAGAAAGTCTATCTGTCCAAAGATAAGCCGAGGCAGCTGGAGTAATTAACATCGCAACGACCATAATTGCGCCGACCGCATCAAAAGAAGCAACTGTTGTGATCGATACTAAGCATAAGAATACATAATGCATGAGTAAAACAGGAATCCCTAAGCTGGCAGCAAGCGCAGGATCAAATGAAGTGATTTTCCATTCTTTATAAAAAGCGACAAGAACAAATAAAACAACAAACAAAACGAGAGCCAGCAATGCTGTAGCCTTCGGAACCTCGCCAATTAGAGGAAGTGACATTTTATTCCAAGGTATAAAGGTGATTTCCCCCATTAAAGCATGTTGAACATCTAAATGTGCATTTCCTACAGAAGTCGCTATTAAAATAACGCCGATAGCAAACATCGTCGTAAACACAATTCCTATTGCTGCATCTTGCTGAACGTCTAAAGAATGAAGCCACTGCACTAAAAAAGCTGTCAATAGTCCTGCAAATATAGCACCAATGAGCATATGAGTTCCGCTTAATTCACGCGTAATAATAAAAGCGATGACAATTCCTAACAGAACCGTATGACTAATTGCATCAGCCATCATCGCCATTTTCCTGAGTATCAGAAATACACCTATTAAGCCGCAGGACAGCCCTACTAAAGAAGCAGTTACGATAATCCACATAGCATGATAAGTCATGGTTATTCTACCCCTTTTGTTCTTAAGGCCTTACTGGTATGAATATTCACTAATCTTTTTTGCATTTTCAATTGTAAATACTTGACCAGAATCCCTTTCTCTTTGCCAAAGAAAAGCGATAAGAAAAACAGCGCAGACGCCACAATGACGATAAAAGGTCCTGTAGGCCATCCTCTTCCCAATGCACTGATGAATGTTCCTAATGCTCCAGCCGCTCCCCCAAACAGAGCTGATATGATAATCATCCGTTGAAAAGACTGTGTCCAATAGCGGGCACTTACTGACGGGATAATCAGCAGGGCGGCAATTAAAATAACTCCTACAGCTTGAATCCCGATGACAATCGTTGTGACAAGAATCGTTGTATATAATCCGTTCATCCATTTAAGTGACAGTCCTAATCCTTTTGCAAATTCCGGATCGAAAAGATATATTTTCCATTCTTTAAATGCAACGAATACAATCAAAATAACCGCCAAAGCTAGGATTAACATTGTAGTGACATCTGATCTGACCATCGAGGCGGCCTGACCGAAAATAAAACTGTCCAAACCGCTCTGATTTCCGCCTGACGTCCGATTCACAACTGTCAGGAGCATGATTCCTAAGCCAAAAAAAATAGACAGCACCATTCCCATCGCCGTATCTGCCGAAATTCTAGTTGATGAACGTATCCATTGGATAAATGATGCTCCAATTAAAGCGCTGATGGATGCTCCAATGATCATGACAAATAAGTTTTTTTCTCCAAGTAGAAGAAAGGCGATCACAACACCGGGCAATGCTGCATGAGCTAAGGCATCACTCATTAAGCTTTGCCGCTTCCAATAGGCTAAACAGCCCATTGTTCCAGCAGCAATCCCAAAAATCATCGTGCTAAATAACACCCATTGTGTGTTGCTATTTAATAGGATTGTGAACATGAAGACTCTCCTCTCTCAACCAGCGCAAGTCTCCTCCATAAGTTCGCGAAATATTTTCTCTAGTAAAAATTTGCTTCGTTTTTCCGTACTGAATGACGGTGCGATTTAATAAAAGAACATGGTCAAAATAATCTTCTACTGTTTGCAAATCATGGTGCACGACCATGACCGTTTTTCCTAAAGCTTTTAATTCTTTCAGCAATGTCATAATAGCGCGTTCTGTTGCTGCATCAACACCAGCCAGCGGTTCGTCCATAAAATACAAGTCGGCATTTTGCACTAATGCGCGTGCTAAAAACACACGCTGCTGTTGACCGCCAGAAAGCTGGCTTATCTGACGGTCAGCGTAATCAGCCATCCCTAATTTTTCCAAGGCCTCGAATGCTTTTTGTTTATGCAATCGGGATGGCCGCTTCAGCCATCCGATTTGCCCATATAGTCCCATAGTGACAACATCCAATGCGTTTGTTGGAAAGTCCCAATCAACCGAACCTCGCTGTGGTACATAACCGATCCTTTTTTGGACCTTGTTGAATGGCAATCCGAAAAATTTCACTGATCCCGTTAAGGAAGGGTGAAGATTTAATATTGTTTTTAAAAGCGTCGACTTTCCAGCACCGTTCGGACCGACGATTCCCACTAACGAACCAGCCTGCACTACAAAATTCACATCGAAGAGCACTGTATTTTTTCGATAGGAAGCGGACAGATTCTCTACTTGAAGCACTGCTTCAGCCATGCTATTTTCCTCCTTCGCTTAATGCTTCATAAATCGTATTGATATTATGGCGATACATTCCTATATAAGTTCCTTCTTCTGTTCCTTCCTCACCCATTGCATCAGAGTAAAGCTCCCCGCCTAATGTAACGTTAATTCCTTCACTTTTCGCTCCTTCTATGACAGCCTTGATCGATTTTTCATTAATACTTGATTCGATAAATACGGCAGGAACTTTGTACTTTTTAATAATGTCAATCGTATCTTGAATATCTGTAATACCGATTTCGGAATCAGTGCTAAGTCCTTGAAGACCAACTACTTTAATGCCGTGCATTCGTCCGAAATATCCGAAAGCATCATGCGCTGTGACAAGAACTCTTTGACTTTCTGGAATGTCCGCAAGCTTTTCGGCTTCTTTTTTCAAATCAGCTAATCTAGCAAAATATTTCTTTTTATTTTCTTCAAAATAATCTGCGTCTTCCGGAGAGAATTCTTTTAATTGTTCAACCGCAGCATCCAATGCCTGCTGCCAAAGGTCCAGATCAAACCAAATATGAGGATCAACTACTCCTTTTTCATCCTTTAAAAGAGATTCTTCAGGAATGGTTTCACCGACTGCAAGAACAGGTTTTGATTCAGAGATCTTTTCAAATATTTCAACCATGTTCGCTTCCAAATGCAATCCGTTGTAAAAAATGATATCTGCTTCTTCAAGAGTTTCCATATCACTTTGAGTAGCCTTATACAAATGAGGGTCTACAGACGGCCCCATTAAACTTTTGACATTTAAGCGATCTCCGCCGATTTCAGACAACGGCTCGCCAATTTGTGCAATCGTTGTGACGACATTAATTTTTCCATCTTTTGATCGTTTGGATGCTTCTTGTCCAGAACTACACGCGCTTAACACCAGCAAGGCACTAATTAAGAATAAGCACCCCATTTTTTTCATAACATTTTTCATTTTTTCGCACTCTCCTTTTATTTTTATGAATTGATTTGATTTTTAAGTCAGCCCATCTCTCTAGTTTATTGGCGAACGATTTCTATTAAATATCGACAACCATTCTGGCAAATTGTGAATTCAGGAATCAAACATTGTCCGTTTTTTATAGAAAACTCCTATATGTAACCTCAATTTGTTTTTATTCCTGAGAAGAAACAAAACTGAAAAAACGCAATCAATGAATAAATGCCAAAACACTTACAGACATGAATTTCATTTCGCTAGTTGATTTGTTTCAGCTTCGCCATTCAGCTTACCGTTTGGCTTAATACTTTACAGAAAGTTGCCGGCTTCATGTTGCACAAATAGGAATTTTTTCCATTCCTTCACCTACTTTTTTACCATAGTTATAAATATTGCCTAAGGGCAAACTTTATGTTAAAAAAAATTCCTTCACACATATTTATTTTATTGAGTTTAAATTTTGTTGTTATTGCATATATTTTTCCTTAATGCAAATTTAATACCATTTTTGAGAAACTGTCAAGTATAAACTATCTGAATAAACGGGAGAAATTAAAACGAAATGGAAGAACCGCATTCGTACTCAGCGGTGCAAAGAGATGAGGAACACTCGCACAAGTGTCCTAATGAATGATGATCAAGGAAGGATTTGCTTGTTATTTCTAATACCGGATAACTAAGATACAATTTTCTCAACAATCATAAAGAGCCTTATTAAGATACGAATTATATATAGATCCCATCAGAGCTGTTTGTTTATCGATTTCAATATGGGACTCCTGCAATAAATTTTCTAAAGTCTCGGTCAATCTTGTTGAACCGGGAAATTCTTGATTGAAAAAGACCACGCACTTCTTCAAGTACAACGACCGTTACACAAATTTAAAAAGGGACAACAATGAATCTATTGTTATCCCTATTTTTGTTTAATATATTTTGGCGCAATCCTTTTTAGTTTGAGCAGATCCTCTGTGGTGTCAATGTCAAATCCCCATTCTGAATTTTCAAACGGTACAGCCATTAAGCTGGAATAATGTTTTTGGACAATTGATTTTCCTCCCTCATCACCTTGAATTTGCTCAAATTCATCAAATAATTCAGTATCAAACAATACAGGGTGTCCAAGCACATTATTATACTTAGGGCGGAAAATGCGGACACCTTCTTTTCGATATTGATCATAAGATTCTAGTAATTTAGTTATAACTATTGGAGGTACAAAGGGCTGGTCTGCCAAAAATACGAAGACTGCATCCGTTCGTCCCTTTAAAGCCTGAATCCCTGCTTTAAGAGAGGAAGCCATGCCGGATTCATAATCCCGATTCTCAATGATTTCTATTTCTGTTAAATCAGATGTGTGTTTGCGCAGCTCTTCGATATGTTTGCCGCCGACCAATACAATTGGTTTTAAGCCAGCTGCGGTAGCGGTGTTCACAGAGTAGCGAAATAATGGCTTCCCACCTAGAGATAATAACAGCTTAGGTTTTCCCATCCGTTTTGACATTCCGGCTGCTAAAATAATTGCTCCAACCTTTTTCAAACCATCTCTCCCCCAGACTCATTGTCACTGTCTCAATTCCTCAACCGCACCCAGCAAATACACTTCCGCTTTCTCACCTGCATTAAATCCTTTTCCCCCAGGCACTTTAACGAGACAATTGCTTTCCAGAAAGCTGGACAGAACATTAGAAGCTTGTTTCTTTGATATTTTCACTCTTAGTTCACCGGTTGGGGAAACGTACGTTAATCCTCGTAAAAACCGGGTGTGAAGCATTTGCTTCCCTTCAATTGCCTCGTCACATACAACCGTTACCCGTTTCGGCAGCGGATCCTTAGAACCGCTCATATAGCGTATAGCAGGCAGCACATAAAGATGTGCATTGACGTAAGACGAAGCTGGATTTCCTGCCAAAGCAAAAATCGGCTTATCCTGCCATACTCCGCACAAAACTGGCATTCCAGGGCGAGCTAATGTTTTCCAGAATATCACTTTCGCATTAATTTTTTCAAATACCTTTCCAAGGAAGTCATATTCGCCCATGGACACGCCTCCGCTTGTTACTAAAATGTCCACCTGCTGTAGAATCTCTAGCATCTTTTTTTCTAGCTCTTCTACTTTGTCCGGGGCAATCCCGAAATAAACCGGTTCACCTCCTGCTTGACTCACTTGACCGGCCAGCATTACGCCGTTACTGTCACGAAGCTTTCCAGGGACGATCGGCTCATCTACGTTTAATAATTCACTTCCCGTTGAAAGAATACCAACCTTAGGCTTCGCATAAACCGCAACAGATGCAATCCCGAATGTAGCGAGCAGACCCAGTTCAATTGGTCCTAAAAGCGTCCCTTGTGTGAGGACGTCCTTCCCTTCTTCAACATCTTGTCCCTTTTTGGCAATAGCATCGCCAATTTTAACCGATTGATAAACCAAAACGCTTTCGCTATCTTCCATTGCATTCTCAGTTTTCTCTACCATAACGACTGCGTTTGCACCTTCGGGGATAGGTGCTCCCGTCATAATGCGGCTGGCCGTACCTTGGGTAATTTTTTGTTGAGGTAAATATCCAGCGGGAATCTCTTCCAAAACCTTCAGCTTTACCGGGTCAGAAGCGCTGGCATTGATCACATCCTCCGCACGCAGAGCGTAACCGTCTACAGTGGAACGGTCAAACATAGGGACATCGTGATCAGCCCTTACCGTTTCCGCTAGATAGTACCCAAGAGCTTTAGACAGAGGTATGGTAATAACCGGAAGGGGACGTATCACAGAGAGAATAAGACGTTGTGCTTCTTCAAATGGGATAGGGGAAGAATTCGGGATATATAACATGCAATCACCACCTGTATATTTTGAAATGATCCTGCGCCTTTCATTAGTTGAAAAATACGTTCTTTTGTCCCTTCAATCGACCGACAATTTCGTTGTTATCATAGCGATTAGCTGAAATATATGTTCTTTTCTCCCCCCGCTCTGTTTTATCCTCCAATATAGTACATCTCTATCTTCTTTTTGTTCGGCATCGTTGTATTGTTAAATCTTTCTTCAGAGTAACGATCAGCTCGACGGCTCCAAACATCCTGAATGAGATTCCTAATTTCTTCATCCTTTGCCCCGCTGCGGAGCTGCGCCCGCAAATCTGTCCCTTGCGAGGCAAATAGACAGGTGTAAAGATTGCCGTCCGCTGAGAGTCGAGCTCTTGTGCACGTGGAACAAAAAGAGTCCGTTACGGAAGAAATAATGCCTATTTCCTCATTTGTGCCGCGATAGCGATAACGAGAGGCTACTTCTCCAAAATAATTGGACGGGATTGGTTCTAACGGCATTTCAGCGTTCACACGTTCGAAAATTTCTTGCTTAGATACCACTTGTGTAAGATTCCAGCCGTTGCTATTTCCTACATCCATAAATTCAATAAAGCGTAAAACATGTCCGGTCCCGCGGAAGTAACGCGCCATGGGCACAATGTCCTGATCATTGATCCCCTTTTGTACAACCATATTCACTTTCACCTTCATACCTGCCTTTGCGGCCGCTTCAATCCCTTCAAGAACTGTTTTTACGTCACAGCGGCCGCCGTTCATTTGGCGAAAAACTTTATCATCTAAGCTGTCCAAACTAACGTTGACACGGTGAAGACCAGCGTCCTTTAACGCTTTCGCATGTTTGGCAAGAAGAGAACCGTTCGTAGTCAAAGCAATGTCAGAAATACCCTCTATAGAACCGAGCATTTCAATTAACTTCGGCAGCTCTTTGCGCAGCAACGGCTCTCCCCCTGATAGGCGAATTTTCTCGACGCCAAGTGAGGCAAAAATGCGAGCCAGTCGAGTTATTTCCTCAAAACTGAGCAACTGATCATTTTTGAGAAATTGAAAATAAGGACCAAAAATCTCCGCTGGCATACAATAGCGGCAGCGAAAATTACACCGATCAGTAACTGAAATGCGCAAATCACGGAGAGGACGCTGAAGGGTATCGGTTATTTTGTTCATATTGCCCATTTTTACACTCTCCTATCATGCTAACATTATTTTGGAGAAAAAGCTTCTCATGAAAATTTCAAGTTGTTCCGAATTTTTGAAACTTTTTGATGCAGGCGTTGATGAATCAGTTCTCACTCGTTTTTTAGTTACCGCCTAAAAATATAAATGGCGGAGGATGGAGAAGACTCCATCTAAAACTCCGTCATTTGTTTCAATTTTTCAAGCAAGCTTATTTTCAAAAACGAGTGATACTCTGGTACTGCCTCCGGTACTGCTTATAAAACCTGCTGACCTTGGTTTATAAAAAGGAGATGGCCGGAAATCCTATTATATGTTTCTATCAAGTTGAAAATTATGTCTAGTCATTCTAAATCTTCAGATAATATTTTCGGTGTGCACCAGCTCCTGCTCCTCAGATCAGAGTCAAAGATAGCTTGATTAAAAGCTTTGCTTAATGTCCTTCTCAGAAAAATTGTTTTAATGTTCGAATGCTCATCATGGCAACGAATAAGTCCTTTTCTTCCTAATGATTTCATTATTTTACTGTTGAAAAGATATTCCATTGACCTGATTGCAACTGATCACATAATTGAGCGAGAAATCTTCCACCGTAGGCGCCATCAATTGTACGATGATCAAATGAAGCATTTAATGTGATCATCGGCTTTATCAAAGTTTCATGACGATTCGTTAAAACAGGCTGTTCTATTATATTTCCAACTGCTAAGATGCCGGTTTCAGGAGGATTTACAATTGCCACAAACTCGTCAACTCCAACTGAGCCAAGATTGGAAATTGTGAAAGTTCCTCCACGCATTTCTTCAGGCTTCAATAAGCCTTTTCTCGCTTTTTCAACCAATTCTGTTCTTTTTTCTGCAATCTCGATTAAGGACAATTGATCTGCCTGATGGATGACGGGAACAACTAAACCGTCATCAATAGCAACCGCTAGACCAATATTAATATCTTCATGCTCCAAAATATAAGGATCTCCTTCAGAATCTATGAATGAGGCATTTACCCTCGGGAATTTCTTCAATGTTAAAGCCACCGCCTGTATGAGAAAATCATTAAATGATAAACGAACGCCTGCCGAATGTTCAATGCTTGAAACTACTGCCTGCCGCAATTGCACAATGGATGATACATCGACTCTTTTCTTGATTTGGAATTGAGGAACATTCATAAAGCTTGCGGTCATTCGCTGCGCAATCGTTTTTCTCATACTTGTAAGGTTAACCCTTTTCCCTTTAGCATGTATCGATGCTATGACTTTATTTTCTGTTTTAACACTTTGATTCACTACATTTGCAGCTGCTTCCGCCACATCTTTCAGAATCACTCTTCCCCTTGGTCCCGAGCCTTTAATTTTGGTTAGATCTACTCCGCGCTGCTTTGCAAGTCTTCTAGCTGCTGGAGAAACTCGGATTCTTTCAGTCTTTCCTAGTGAGATGTTCTCTTCTTTTACAGGATTATGATCGGAGCTGCCTTTTTGTTCGGTGGAATGTTTACCACTCGATACATATGCAAGAACAGTTCCTACTGGTACAGTTTCACCTTCATCCACAACAATTTCTTCTAACGTTCCCTCTACTTCTGATTCAACCTCAAGACTGGATTTTTCAGTTTCTACAATTAAAATTGGGTCATCTATTTTAATAGTATCACCAATTTTGACCTCCCATGAAACTATACGAGCCTCTTCCATTGATGAATCCAATTTAGGAAGTACAATTTCCTGCCGCACCTTTTTTCCTCCTTCGTCATAACACATAGATAGCATCTTTTTGTGTATATAAATTGCAATTATTTATCAAAATGCTTTCAAATAATTGTTGTACTGTGCCATTACACTGTTTCCATTTGTAAATACAAAGATTTTTTTACTCCTTGAATGATATCTTTCGTTTGTGGGAGCATTTCTTTTTCTAAATTTAAGTTATATGGAACAGGAACATCTTCCGCCCCCACTCGTTGTACCGGTGCATCCAGATCATCAAAAGCCTCCTCTTGAATTCTGGCAGCAATTTCAGCTCCCCAGCCGTAAGAACGAGTCGCTTCATGCACAACAACTACTCGGTTCGTCTTTTTTACTGACTCCTTAACTGTTTCTATATCTAGAGGAACAAGAGTACGCAAATCAATTACTTCAGCATCGATTCCTTCTTTTTCTAATTCTTTTGCAGCTTCAAGCGAAAACTGTACCATTCTTGACAGCGTAACAATCGTAACATCCTTTCCAGACCTTTTAATATCCGCCTTTCCTAAAGGAATCGTATATTCCTCTTCCGGAACTTCTCCTTTTTGAGAGTAAAGCATTTTATGTTCAATAAATATGACCGGACTTCCTTCCCGGATGGATGATTTCAATAATCCTTTCGCATCATAAGGGGTAGAAGGTGCAACGACTTTGAGCCCCGGAATATGTGCAAATAATGTTTCAAGGCTTTGCGAATGCTGGGCGCCATTTCCTCTTCCCCCGCCGCCTTGTGTACGTATTACCATCGGAACGCTCGTTTGTCCTCCAGACATATAGGCCATTTTCGCTGCCTGATTAATAATTTGATCCATCGCTACTAGCGAAAAATCAATCCACATAATCTCAATGACCGGCTTTAACCCCGTCATCGCTGCCCCAACTCCTGCACCGATAAATCCGGTTTCAGAGATAGGTGTATCGATGACTCGTTCTTTTCCGAATTCATCAAACAAACCTTTTGTCACCTTAAAAACGCCGCCATATGAACCAATATCTTCCCCTAAAAGGATTACTCTATCATCTAATGCCATTTCTTCTTTAAGAGCTTCATTGATTGCTTGGGCATAACTGATGATTCTATTAGTAGACATCATTAAAGATCTCCTCCATTTCAGGTTCTTCAGATTTCATCGCACGTTCATATGCAATGTCAATTTCTTGTATAACTTGTTGTTGTATTTCATCTAATTCTTTTTCGTTCAATACATTTTGTTTTAAGCATACATCCCGAAAATATCTGATCGGTTCTTTTTGTCTCCATTCCTCCACTTCTTCTTTTGTTCGGTACGTCTCCGCATCACCGATCATATGTCCTAACAATCTATAAGTTTTGGCTTCTATAAAGGTAGGCCCTTCACCTGAACGCGCCCGTTCCACAGCTTGTTTTGCAACCTCATATACAGCTCGCACATCATTTCCATTCACGATGATCGACGGAATGCGATAGGCCAGTCCTCTTTCTGCTAAATGCTCATTTAATACAGCATTTTTAATTGGCGTCATTTCTGAATATAGATTGTTTTCGCAAACGAAAACGACCGGCAGTTTATAGATCGCAGCCAAATTTAGAGCTTCATGAAATGCTCCTTGGTTTGTCGCCCCATCTCCGAAAAACGCAACAGAAACTTGATTCTTTTTCAACGTTTTGATGGATAAACCTGCTCCGACAGCAATTGGAATACCTGCACCGACGATGCCATTCGCTACTAATATCCCAAGCTCTTGAGATGTAATATGCATAGGGCCCCCTTTTCCTTTGCAATAGCCTGTCTTCTTCCCTAAAATTTCGGAAAATAATTGAAAAGGATCGGCCCCTTTTGCTAATGCTTGACCACGCCCCCGATACGTAATGGAAATATAATCGTCTTTTTTCAAATTCATACAAACTCCAGCTGCTACAGCTTCTTGGCCAATAGATGAGTGAAGTGATCCACCCATGAGTCCTTTTTTGTAAATTTGAATGCTTTTTTCTTCAAATACACGTATCGTGTTCATAATCCGCCATGCTTGTATGAACCAGTTTTTATCCCAATTGAAATTGTTTTCATTTAAGTGGTATGTTTGAAGCAGCTCTTGCATTTCCATAAACCTCCTTGTATTCCATCACCATACAGATATGCTTTTGCTAGAATCTTGATTTTATTATGGTTAAAGTCAATTACGAACATAGATAGGCTTTAAGAATGAGTCACAATCTCATCTAAAGCAGAGGCGATTTTCCTAGTCGTTTGAAAAACTACGGGGCTGTCCAAAAGGTCAGGGTTAACTGACTTTTTGGAGCCCCTTCATTTTAGGAACTTATCAGAACCATTTTTCCTATCTTGTTTAAATCCTTCAGAAGGCTTATGAAGGACTTTTCTTATGCTCTCTTTCTGAATTAAGTTCTTCAAAAGTTTTATAACGGACATTCAGCACATACAATTGCTTCTTGTTGGACTTCATTGCCTCTATGAGAACATGTACAAATTTGATTCCATTATTTTTGTCCTTCACAGTAGTATTTCTCCCAAATCCTTCATTTTAGGAACTCATCAGAACAGCCCCTGATTTTTTATTTAACCAGCCAATTCCGATTGTTTTAATTTTTCTGCAGCTGCTTTTACCGATTTAATAATTCCTTGATATCCTGTACAACGGCACAAATTACCGGACAACGCTTCACGAATTTCTTCATCGGATGGATCAGGATTTTCTTTTAAAAATTCGTAAACAGATATCACAAATCCTGGAGTACAGAACCCGCACTGCAAACCATGATTTTCCCAAAAAGCCTCCTGAATCGGATGAAGGTGATCAGGCGTTCCTATTCCTTCAATGGTGGTAATGGAGCGATTATCTGCTTGAACCGCTAACAGCAAACAGGAACGGACTGCCTGACCGTCCACCAATATCGTACAAGCGCCGCATACCCCCTGTTCACAACCAACATGTGTTCCCGTTAAACCTAATTCTCTCCGGAGAAAGTCACTTAGTAATGTCCGAACATTCACTTCACGCTCATATACCGTTCCATTGACAGTGACCGTGATTTTTTTGCGAGTAGTTTTATCTATCATGTAAATTCCTCCCCCTACTTTTCATTATTTATTTATTGTTTCCTCACATTTTCTTTAAAACTTTTCAAACCCCGCACAAATGCTATATATTGAAGAAATATGGGTAAAGGGATGTTTTCTTATCTATGAGGAAGTGAAACATCCCGTTATAACCCCCTTGAATTTACATTTGTCTCATGGTCGCTTCTATTGGGACCATTCGGTGTAACCGCGAGTGAAGGCGAACATGTTCTCCGTACACTTACAAAAATTCGTCTGTATTCCGAATTAAAGCCGCAGCGATCGGTGGTGACAGCATTCGTAAAAAGAAGACCGCCGGCTCTCGGTATGATCAAGCCTTTTATAGCGGTCATTTTGTCTGATTCAACACCTACAAATGACCTTTCTTCAATGGTTCAAAGTCAATGATTGAATTTTCGAAAATGAAACGAGCAGCGATTATATCGAGCTCTTTTCGGAAAAGATGAATGCAGGTAATGACTGTTACTAGTATCATTTGCTTAATTTTTTCATCGAGTTATAATACAAGTGAGTCCTCTTTGGTTTTTTCGTTAGGGAAACGGCCTCAAACCCTTATCAAAACCAAGGGGACTTTTTATTTTTCTTCATTACTGAAATGTTCCTTTAATTTGTTGGTATGCCTTTTGTAAAGCCCGAATACTCAATACGGATGACGCTTCTTTTCGATACTCAGCACTGGAAATTTCAGAAACACGGCGTCCCATAATTCTCGAAAGCTGCAATGTATAGCCAGCTTTTGCATCTGCTTCAGGATCTGGATTGACTTCATTCTTTATATCGTTTGCTAGTTGATCAAGAATTTCCTGAGTAAATGGTTTCCCAATCAATTGTGAAACAGATTGCACTTTGTAAGGGACACCTTGAGGGCTGACATTCCCTAAAGCTACCTGCGCATCTTTCACCGTGTCATCTTCATTTAACTGAAGAGTCGCCGCTGCTGAAACAATGGGAATATGTCCATGTCTTCTTGTTACTTCCAAAAATCCATATCCCGTATCTTTTGTTAATTTTGGGAATATGATTTCGACAATGATTTCATTTTGCTTCACTGCTGTTTTAAAGTGGCTGACGAAAAACTCTTCTCCGGAAAGTACGCGTTTGCCATCAGGACCGGCAATGACAAACTGAGCATTTAACACACGAGCAACGACTCCGTATTCAGCGCCTGGCGGATTTTGTCTCAGGCTTCCTCCTATCGTACCTCGATTGCGGATCTGGAAATGCGCAATATGGGTAACGGCTTCCTGAAGCAAAGGACAATTTCGTTTTACAATTTCAGACTTTTCAACGGTGCGGTGTCTTGTTAATGCTCCGATTTTAATGGCATCACCCGTTTCTTCAATATAATCAAGATCTGTGATCCCATTTATATCAACCAGACATGAAGGACGAGCCTGCCTTAAATTCATTTCCTGCATCAAACTTTGTCCTCCAGCGATGATGACTGTATTGTCTCCGTACTTTTCGAGTGCGGTTATCGCTTCATTTACACTTTTAACAGCCACATATTCAAATGGAACTGGTTTCATTCATTCTTCCCCCTAACCTATCATTTTTCGGAAGATAACGCTTTCAAAGAATCATTACCTTCGTAAGATACAAATACAATTCGAAAATCTCCAATTTTCGCAATCATATGTTCCATTTCTCCCACTGTAAAGTGCGCGAGAATCTCACCTCCAGCTTCCAAAACAGCAGGATGAACGTCTTCTATGTTCTCCACACGAAGGTGAAAGCTTCTCAATGATTCTTTCTCTAAATCTGTCTCTTCTAAAAGTTCAATTCCTAGCGGAGAAAAAGCCACTTTTATCACGGAATCGTTTATTTGCACATTTTGCCGCTGAAAAGTTGTTCCGAAGAGCCTCGAAAAAAATGTGATCGATTGATCGATGTCTTTTACCTGCAATGCCACTCGTTCAATTCCTTTAATTTTCATGAACTGACGTCCCTTCTTTTAGTCCGTTCCTATATTTTTTTACTACTTCATAATCATGACTAGGAAGAACAATATCAGCCTCATTCTTAATTCGAATCATCGCTCGATAGGTAGCCTCTAAATCGTAAATTAATCCAGGTGGAATTTCTTGATTAATATTTAATTCAACATTTCTGGCAATGTCTCCAAGAATAACTGCGGTGCCAAATTCAGTTTGGACATATACTGCTTGGCTGCCTGGCGTATGAGTGTTTTGGAATAAGACACATTTCACCCCAGGAGCTATTTCTGTATCCCCTTCGATCAAATGAACTTGAGGCCACAATGGGTCAATTAATTCTGCAATGTCTTTTCTGTCATAAAATAACGCCCCTCCCCCGATTTTCAGCTGCGAAGATACCATTGGTGCCGCAGCAGCCTGCAATTCAGTGCGTTGGACGATGAATTTTGCATTCGGAAATTCGGCGCATCCTCCTGCATGATCATAATGGAGATGAGTTAGAATTACCTTTTTTATCTCTTCAGCTGTAAAGCCATGGTTCTTCAATTGGGTGCGAAGGCTCCATTCAGGTTTTGTCCGATGAGGACCTAAGCCATGAACGGTCTGGCAGCGTTCAGCATCTCGAAAACCGGTGTCCACTAAAATTGGCTCTTCATTAAATGTCGGAACTAAAAGCCAAGCTAAAATCGGCACCGTTACCATCGATTTGTCGCCGCTCAGCGACCAAAATGTATCTAATACCTTTGATACATCTGCTTCTCCAAGCACCAAAGGGTATATTTCCCAATTATGATTTGACATTTTGCATTTCCCCTTGCTTAATCCATTCTAAAACTCGTTCAGGAGTAATTGGTAAATCTTTTACAATTACACCAAAAGGTGATAAAGCGTCTTCTACCGCATTCGCTACTGCTGCTGGAGACGGAATCGTTCCGCCTTCTCCCATTCCTTTTGTACCAAGCGGTGTAAAAGGTGATGGGGATTGCATGTGAATGGTTTCGATGTCTGATACATCCATTGCAGTTGGACATAAGTAATGCTGAAAATCAGGGTTTGTCATTAATCCGTTGCTGTCATATGCAAGGTCTTCTAACAGCACGCCACCAATTCCATGTGCGATGCCGCCGGCAATTTGTCCATCTGCAATCATAGGATTGATAATTGTGCCGCAATCATGGGAAACAACGAATTTGTCTACTTTCACAAGCCCGGTTTTAATGTCAACCTCTACTAGAGCAACAAAGACTCCTGTCGGATGTGTCGTATAAAGATTGACTCGCCCGTGTTCATCAGGCTCCCACTTCACTACTTTACTCGTCCATGTATAGGTTGCTTCTAGATTGCAATCTATTCCTTCCGGCACTGTCGCATAAGGTCCCGGCCATAGATAAACTTTATTGCCGATTTCTTTTAAACTGATGGCTGCTTCCGGATTTGTCGTCCCTTTAACCCTTACTGTTCCATTTGCCATTTCAAGATTTTCCGGATCTTCCTTAAGCAGATAACCGGCAATTTTTAAAAGCTTCTCCTTTAACATCTTGGCAGCTTCATATACGGCAGAAACAGTATACGTTGCACCTCTGGAAGAAAATGGACCTAATCCGTACGGCGTAATATCCGTATCTCCATAAACAAATCGAATATCGTCTATATCTACATCCATAACTTGTGAAACAACTTGTGGAATCGTTGTTTCAACCCCTTGACCTATGTTCTGATGGCTGGTTAATACTTGGAAATGTCCCTCAGGCGTCATTCGTACAGTTGCTGCCTGATAACCATTAAATATGCCATTAAAGACAGCAGCGCCAGACGGCTCAAGCATAGCGGCGATTCCAAGTCCAATGTACTTGCCTTGTTTACGAAGCTCTAATTGTTTCTTTTTAAAGTTTTGATAATCGATTTTATCCATTACGAGATCCATAAGTTTATCAAAATCTCCGCTATCATAAAGCGGCCCAGAAATTTGTTGATAAGGAAATTCGTCTTTCTTTATAAAGTTGCGACGTCTTAATTCTTCTGGTGATATACCAAGTTTTCGAGCTGCTATATCCATCATCCGCTCAATAGGATAATTGGCAATATCCTTTCCATATCCGCGGTGCGCACCATAAGGCGCTTTATTTGAAACGACCCCAATGATTTCTACGTCATAAACAGGCACTTTATATGGACCTGGAAAATAAGCACCTGCAACCGATAAAGCAGGGGTTCCCGGTGCATGGCAAGTTCCATCAACCCCAATATTTCCAATCAGCTTCGCTTGAAGTCCTGTGATGCGAAAATCTTTGTCGAACCCAATTTTCACCGTGCAAGTATAGTCTCTAGAATGAACTCCAGTTAGAATATTCTCTACTCTGTCTTCCGTCCATTTAACCGGCTTGCCAAGCATGCGCGCCATGATACAAGCAATGATTTCTGCATTTGCCTGCAATTTTGTGCCATAACCGCCGCCAACATCCGGGGCAATAACTCGTATATTATGCTCAGGCATTTGCAATGTCTGGGCAATCAGCGTGCGTACTTGAGAAGGTGCCTGTGTCGAGCATGTAACTGTCATCTTTTTAGATCCAGGATTATATTCGGCAATACATACACGAGACTCCATCGGAGTTCCGGTGTAGCGGTTGTGTGTAATGGTTTCTTCAAAGACATATTCCGAATTGGCAAATGCATCGTCTATATCGCCGATAGTGGTTCTCGATTCTAACTGTTTATTATCTCCCCATTCTTCATAAAGAAGCGCCTTTGGCTCCAGTGCATCCTCAATCGTCACAACAGCTGGTAAAACCTCATATTCTACTTCAATAAGATCGACTGCATCTTCAGCAATATATCGGTCTTCGGCAGCAATAACGGCCACTGGCTCACCGACATAGCGAACCTTTTTATAGGCAATCGCATACACTTCTGGTACTTTGTTAAATATATTGATCGTCGGTACAAGTGGTCCTGAATATTGAAGTGCCTCTTCTCCCGTTAGAACAGCTACTACTCCAGGCAGTTTTTTCGCTTTGCTTGCATCAATATTTACAATACGTGCATGAGCATGAGGACTCCGTACAATGGCCAAATGTAACATGCCTGGTTTTTCAATATCATCGGTAAATTGTCCATTACCAGTCAAAAGTCTTATGTCTTCTTTACGCTTCAAACTTACACCTAAACCTTTTTTTACAGTAACCATTTTTTCGCCTCCTCTGTTTTTTTATTTCTTAATTAATATAAAGTTTTTACTAAGTATTTTTTTATATTGTTGAAGATAATGAAATTTTGTGGATATTGTGCGTTTATGCCTTATAAGGTTAATTTTATTATTTGAATATTTAGGTTATTTTTAGTTAGTGCTTACTTTATTATTTGGCGATATCAAAAAGTGCTAATTCAAACGAGAAAATAAAGATTTAAAAAATTGGATAGATTAAGCGCTTGCAAATGATTACTATATGCATCAAGAAGACGTCTTCTATATTCAAAATAAAGAATGAGAAAGGGGATGTTGGATGAGCGAGGTGTTTATCACTTTATTTTTTCTAGTATTTGCTATTGTTATGTTTGTATGGGAAATAATCCCTTTATCTATCACGGCAATGATCGTTGCAGTTGGTCTTACGGTTTCCGGGGTTCTTGAGCCTGCTGATGCTTTTGCTGGGTTCGTTAATGAAAATGTTCTTCTTTTCATGGCGATGTTTATCGTTGGTGCTGCTTTTTTTGAAACGGGTATGGCACAAAAAGTCGGAGAGGTTGTTACTAAATTTGCTAAAACAGAAAAACAGTTAATCATAGCTGTGATGATAGTTACTGGATTAATGTCTGGATTTCTTTCTAATACTGGAACAGCAGCAGTTTTAATACCGTGTGTCATAGGTATTGCAGCGAAATCCGGTTTTTCGCGTTCCAGATTATTGTTACCTCTTGTGTTGGCTGCTGCAATGGGAGGGAACTTAAGTTTAATTGGTGCGCCTGGAAATATGATTGCTCAGTCAGCGCTTCAAGATATTGGATTAGAATTCGGCTTTTTTGAGTATGCCAAAGCAGGTTTACCAATTCTAATTGTAGGTATTTTGTACTTCAGTTTATTTGGTCATAAGCTTTTACCAAAGGGTGAAGATACTCTTTTAGATTCAGATTCCATTTACAATAAACAAATCGATTATTCAAGCATACCGAAATGGAAACAGCATATGTCCTTCATTGTGCTCGTATTAACTATTTTGGCGATGGTATTTGAAAAACAAATTGGAATAAAGCTTTATGTGTCAGCGTGGATAGGAGCATTAATATTAGTAGCGATGCGGATTATTTCTAAAAGTAATGCGATGAAGTCAATAGATATGGATACGATCATGTTATTTGTCGGTTCTTTCGCACTAGCTAAAGCTATAGATGTAACTGGAACAGGGGCGGTCATAGCCGATTCAATTATTGGTGCTGTAGGAAACACTCCATCTCCTTACGTTCTGTTGTTCGTTATTTTAATACTTTCGGCGATGATGACAAACTTTATGTCGAATACGGCGACAACTGCATTGCTCGTTCCTATAAGTCTTTCCATTGCTAGTGCTATGGATGCAGATCCAAGGGCCGTTTTAATGGCGACAGTAATTGGTGGTTCCATGGCTTATGCGACACCTATTGGAATGCCGGCAAACACAATGGTCTATGGTATAGGAGGGTATAAGTTTAAAGATTATGTAAAAGCTGGCGCACCGTTAATTATTATTTCAATTATTGTATCGATGATTTTGTTACCGATTTTCTTTCCTTTCTATAGGTAAAATGGTGGTTAAGCGCTTTATTTTAGCTTATAAACAAAAGTACCATTGTTCAAACTCATACTTAAAAGTTGAATCGACTTAAAAATTATCTTATTAGAAAGTGAGGTTGAGATTTTGATGGATAAAAAACAGCAAAAAGAAAAAATGATTGAACTGATGTCGAATTTTATTTCACTCGTTAGCTATAAGCTTCCAGATGATGTGGAAAGTAAATTGAGAGAACTGAGTGAAGAGGAAAGCAACCAGCTTGCTAAAACCATATACAAAACGATGTTTGAAAATCAAAAGATAGCTTATAAGTTAAAGAGACCTTCCTGTCAAGATACGGGTGTACTACAGTTTTTTGTGAAATGCGGCGAAGACTTTCCTTTAATTGGACAGTTAGAAAGTATTTTAAGAGAGAGTACCTATAAAGCAACAAAAGAAACTCCATTACGTCATAATTCGGTTGAAACATTTGATGAATTTAATACTGGAAAGAATATCGGCAGCGGTACACCGAGCATTTTTTGGGAGGTAGTAGAAGGTAGTGACAAAGCAGAAATTTATACTTATATGGCAGGCGGGGGGTGTACACTTCCGGGAGTGGCAACGGTTCTAATGCCGAGTGAGGGATATGAAGGGGTTGTCAAGTTTGTGCTTGATCGTATGACAAGCTACGGAATTAATGCATGTCCTCCTCTTCTCGTCGGAGTAGGTATCGGTACATCAGTTGAAACAGCAGCTTTAAATTCAAAGCTGGCACTTATGAGGCCTGTCGGTAGTCGAAATGAAAATGAAAACGCTGCTAAATTAGAGAAACTTCTCGAAGATGGAATAAATGCGATCGGTCTTGGTCCTCAAGGATTAAAAGGTTCGAAGTCTGTCATGGGAGTTAACGTCGTGAACTCAGCAAGACATCCTTCTACTATCGGAGTAGCTGTTAATACAGGCTGTTGGTCGCATAGAAGAGGCAAAATCACTTTTGATAGAAATTTGAACTATGAAATTCACACACACAAGGGGGTAAAGTTGTGAATAAGAAAATATTAACTACTCCAATAACAGATGAAGATCTAAAGAATATAAGAATAGGAGATATTATTTACTTAAACGGAACGTTAGTTACTTGCAGAGATGTCGCTCATAGAAGAGTGGTTGAAGGAGGAATTCCGTTACCGATTGACCTTAAAGGAAAAGCGATTTTCCATGCGGGTCCCATCGTGAGAGAAACTGAAGATAAAAAGTATGAGATTGTTTCTATCGGCCCTACTACAAGTATGAGAATGGAAAAATTCGAAAAACAATTTATTGAAAAAACTGGCGTTAAACTGATTATCGGAAAAGGTGGAATGGGGAAAAGGACAGAAGAAGGGTGTAAAACTTATAAAGCTCTTCATCTCGTCTTTCCCGCTGGTAATGCAGTTTATGCTGCAACAAAAGTTGAACGGATTAAGGACGTTTATTGGACAGACTTAGGAATGCCGGAGTCACTTTGGGTATGTGAAGTGAATGAATTTGGTCCTTTAATTGTTTCCATTGATGCAGAAGGTAACAATCTATTCGAACAAAATAAAGCGGAGTTTAATAGAAAAAAAGAAGAGCAATATGAGTACATTAGCAAGCAGGTAGGATTTATTAAGTAGTCGAGGGAGTTTTGTGAATCATGCGAATAATGACCAAGACCCAAACGATAATTCGGTATCAACGATATGAAGGCAATATTTTCTATGGCGTTTTAGAAGGAGATGAAATTTTACAACTGTCTAGTGATTTTAAGGACATTGTCCACAATGAATTAAAATACGATGGTGAAAAAGTAAAATATAGTGATGTGCAGATTTTAGAACCGATAGTACCATCAAAGATTATTAATTTCGGCTGGACATATTCTGAACATGCTGTTGAAACGGGAGGGAAGGTTGGTCTCCAAGAACCATTTTTGTTTTTAAAGCCGCCGTCTTGCTTGATTCCGGATCAAGGGGATATTATCATTCCGCCAAGTGATTTAACTAACCAGGTGGAGATGGAAGGAGAAGTAGCGCTTATTGTTGGAAAACAAGGAAAAAATATAAAAGAAGAACATGCATTAGATTATATTTTCGGCTGTACGATATTTAATGATGTGACCGCGAGGGATCTTACAAAAACGGATCCGCAATTTACTAGAGGTAAAGGATTTGATACTTTTGGTCCTATTGGTCCGTATATTGTAACGGGTATTGATCCAACTAATTTACGAATCGTTACGACTTTAAATGGGAAAGTTGTGCAAGAAGGTAATACGAATCAGATGTTATTTTCGATCCCTTATCTCATAAGTTGGGTTTCGAGAATTATGACGTTAGAGCCCGGCGATGTTTTAGCTACAGGATCTCCTTCCGGCAGTTGTGCGATGAAGCGAGGAGATACTGTAGTCGTCGAAGTAGAAGGTATGGGTAAGCTTTGTAATTATGTGAAGTAAAAGCAATTAGTCTTTACCCGTGGTGCTAGTTGAGCGTTAACACTTAACTAGCACCACGGGTATTTTGATTGTTTGTGCGGATTATTTCCAATCCCGGATACGGTTTGAGAAAATGTGGAAGAAGGGAGATTAGGACTCACTATCCTATAGAAGGACGTGAAAAAGTTCACTCTGAGAGAGGGGATGATAGGGCTTGTGTCGAAAAAAGTAAAAGAATGTTGTCGGGCTGTTTACAAATATAAAAAAAGTCGGGGGGATTTAATGAGTATCGTATACTATGAATGGAAGAATGATAAAAAAGATATAGATGTAAAGCAGTACGTGTATTATATCAAGCATTATCATTACAACTGGCATGAATCATTAGAGTTCATCATCGTTCTTCAAGGCGAGGTTGAAATGAGCGTAAACGGGAATATATATATTTTGCAAGAAGACGATATTATGCTCGTTAACTCTAATGTTGGGCATGCTACTCTTGCGAAAAAGATAAATTCAATAGCTATGGTTATTCATCTTAATCCGATATATTTTCGCTCTTATTACAAAGACTATCATTTACTTCAGTTTTCATGTAGATCTAACTTTAAAACTAGAAATAATGAGAGTTTTAGCCGATTAAGAAATATAGCGCTCGAAATGGTTAAATATATAAAAGGTGAACATCCTGAAGAAAAAATTTACTTCGAGAGCCTTCTTAATCAGCTAATAGCCAATTTGATCAGAGATTTTCCTCCGAAAATGATGTCCTCAAAAGAGTTAGTTAGAAATAAAAAGAGAAAAGAAGATGTAGACAATATTGTTGCGTATATTGAAAAAAACTATAAAAATAAAATTAGTCTTGAAGAACTTTCATCATTTTCAGGATATCATGAAAGTTATATTTCTCAAATTGTAAAGCAACAGCTCGGTATTAATTATTACGAATATCTCACAAGAATTAGACTTCGTGAAGCTACGTATGACTTAACGGATTTAAAAAGAAAAATTTCTGATATCGCTTTGTCACACGGTTTTTCTGATGTCAAGGCTTTTAATATTGCATTTAAGAAAAACTTTGGAAAAACGCCTTCAGAGTACAGGAAGCAGCTCCTCAAAGAAAAGATGCACGAGACTGAGTTGCGGGAAAAAAGATATTTAGAGGAGCATGAGTTTAATACGTTGCTTATGGGCAGGGAAGAAATGAAAAATAAAGTTGTTGCCGACCAAATCAGTAACAAGAAAATACCTAAAGGTTTGAGCGAAGAGGACTTTCTTGATATGAAGGAAATTATAGATAGTTTAGATGATTCTGTTGTTAAACTTATAAATCTATATGATAAATGGCGTAGAGAAGCAAATGATTAGTACTTGATCCTTCCTAATACCAAGCGTTGAAGACAAAAAGGCGAAAATCGCACCTACAAACAGGATGCGAGAAAAAGAAAACGTTTACAAAAAATCAAAATCACAGAAAATTAAAACAAAAAAGGAACCTTAAATTGGAAATAATAAATTTAACGATTTAAAAAAAAAACCAAGACCCAACCGCTGTTTAAATAAACAGATCGAATGCTGGATGCTTCCTGAGATTATCGAGCAACTTTATATGGGTGGCGGGCATGATAGTCTAAATGGAGAGCCAGCTTACCTTATTGCTGGTTCCTAGCTGGCAAGTTATGCCCACAGAGGATCCATGTCAAGTTGCTGGACGGCATGCTTCGCTTTTGGCTAAGCCCAAAAGGGATAGATTTACACATCTGCTGTAATTGTTTTGAACACCTTGTGGAAAAGAGAACCATACCATTTTTGTAAGTCAGCGATGGTAGCGACTATAGCTTCACTGTTCTTTCCGTTTATCTTAACGATCATTTCTCGGCACATCTTTCGCCCGGTTACGGTCATCAGGGTTTTATCATTGCACTTTTCTGATGACCGTGTCCATCTCCCAATGGCCGAATTCCTTGCGTTCTTCCCATTCCTGCGGGCGTTCTTCGATACTCCGTCCGAGGGTGCGCGTGTTTTTGCGACACAGTTTTTTCACCCTTGGTGCTATATAAAATCAGACAAGCAAAAAAAAGCCCTTGCATGAGGATCTCCTTAAAATGAAAGGGCAACGAAACATCAATAGGAGAAGTTCTCGTGCAAGAGCACTTTCATTTTACTACAGTCAAAAGCAATATGCCGCCATTTTCTTTTTTGTCTCCGCTCAACTGTGCATCTTCAACGCCGCAACCGTCATTTGGTAAAACAAGAAGATGACGAGATCATTGCGATTCACATTTTGGGAAAGCTGTTTGACTTTACTTCCGAACGAGCTTGGCACCGATTGGTGATCGGAAACTTATTTTCGAAAGATTTATTTCCTGAACGCTCTCGATATAACCGTCGTTGTTGAAATCTTGGCTTTGCCGTCAAATGGATCCGATATCAACTAGCCAAACGCGGACAACATTACGCTTATGCAGTAGTGGACAGCTTACCCATTGAACTCTGCCACCACGCACGAATGTATCGTGTCAAACGGTTTCAAGGAATCGCCGATATTGGGTATTGTGCATCCAAAAAGATGGCTTACTATGAGTTGAAGCTTCATCTTCAGATCACCGACCAAGCGCTTCCGATGGGATATGTCGTCACCGAAGCATCCTGCCACGACCGGACAGCTGCAGAAACCGTGATGACCCAACTTCCTCATCCGTACGCACTTGGTGATAAAGGATATGTGAGCCAAGACTTGCAAAAGAAGCTGTATGATGAATACAAGATCGCTTTTTGGACGCCCGTTCGGAAAAACCAGAAGATCCACCAATCGAAAGCATGGAAACGGTGGATGAAACGAAAGCGCAAAGTCATTGAAACCGTGTTTTCAGTTCTTATTGATCAGTACCGGATCACAGAGATTCGAGTCAACTCTGTTTCTGGATTTGAATCAGCTTTGGATGGCATTTTACTCGCTTATTCACTCGTGATTCTTAGGCTAGTTGAGCGTTAAAGTTCAACTAGCACCACGGGTTTCTTAATTATTTTTTGATTAGGATCATTTGTCCTTGTAATCCTTGTAATCACCTCCTTAAAGAGGGATAACTATTTTGAATATTGGGAATATTAGGAATATTAAAATGATCATGAGCTGCTCATGATACTAACTGACGGTCTTTTTTCTTACGCAAAAATCCGCCCGCACGCTTGTTTCGAAAAGCAATGATCTCAGCAAGAATACTTAACGCTATTTCCTGAGGAGACTCCGAACCAATATCTAATCCAACAGGATTAAATATGTGATCATATTGGTCAATGTCGTCTATTTGAAGAGCTTTAAATATTTTTTGGCATCTAGAACGCGGACCTAAAATCCCAATATACCTTGCATCCGTATGAAGTATATGTTTCAGAACATTTATATCTCGTTCCAAATGATGGTTCATAATGACCACATACGATTTGGAACTGACTTTTACCTTTTCGGGAATTGAGCTTGCATCTGCTAAAATTCTTTTCGCACCTGGAAATCGAGCTTCTGTTAGATAGGCTGATCTTGGATCGACTATGGTTGTATTAAATCCTAATCTAACACTAAACTCTGCTAAAGGAATGGCATCATGACCCGCACCAAAAATGATTAATTCAATCGGAGGAATATTTACATCAAAAAATACATCGACTTTTTCTCCGTTTGATAAGGTGAATGTTTTTGTTTCCGATTTTGGATTTGTACTTTGTAATAGATTTTTCGAAAAATCACAGACGAATTGATGTAATTCATTATTGTCCAGCTTACCTACCGTTTGATAGTTTTCAGAAACAAAAATTTGCTTCTGTCCGGAATGTGAACGGGGTAAGTCTAAAGTGGTTGCTAAAACACCCATTTTTTCTTCTTTTACACAAGAAAGCCAAGCTGTCAATGGATTCTTTGAAAAATCTTCAATCGAGCGATCTAATGTTAATTCATCAAAATTGATTTTTTCAATATAGATATCAACAGTACCAGGACATCCTAGCCCCAGCCCCCAGACGAGATCTTCATCCATATCATAACGCCTTAGCACAGGTTTTCCATTCTCTATAACCTGCTTAGCAGCTTCGGCAACATCGGGTTCAAGGCAGCCGCCAGAAATTAAGCCGGTTGTGTTACCGCTTTCATCAATTAGCATTTTGGCCCCTTCTCGTTTATAGGCCGATCCTTTTACACGAACGACTGTCGCTATCGCCGCTTTATTCATTTTATTTCCATTCTCCAAAATTTGGTCTACAATACTTTTGTTATCGTTCAACTGTCTCTCCCCCTATTTTCGGAACGTATCCTAGCATTCTGGAAACTTGAAATGCTGCTTCTTTTAATTGCGATGTAAAATCATTTTGATTTTCTCTCATTCTCGTAGTTGGACCGCCTAATCCGATTGAGCCAGCCATATTTCCAGTAAAATTAAAGATAGGTACGGCATAGCAAGTTAATCCTATTTCAATTTCTTCCCTGTCAATCGCATAACCGTTTCTTTTAATCTCAAGTAATTCTTTCCGAAGTTTATGAGCATCTGTAATGGTGTTCTCTGTATATTTTTTCATCCCTTTTTCCTCTAAAATTTTTTCGACTTCCTCCCATGTGAAAGTGGAAAGAATCGCTTTTCCGACCGCTGTGCAATGAACAGGTCTTCTCATCCCTAGCTGAGCTGTCGTTCGAATGGACTGCGTCCCCTCTTTTTTGTAAAGATAAACAATTTCTCCGTTGTAGTAGCCAGCCAAAAATGCAGTTTCTCCCGTTTTCTCCGCCAATTTTGTCAAATAGGGGGCAGCGATATCGACAACTTCAATATTATTCAATCCCGAAACACCGATTTGTACCGTTTTCCAGCCAACATAGTATCTTTCAGTATTTGCATCTAAATGAATATAATCACAATGCTTTAACGTTTCGATCAGCCGATAAATGGTAGTTTTCGGCATATCCAACTCTTTCACTAAATCAGCTAATGAAATACCGCCATTTGCAAAAGCAACCTTCTCAAGAACAGTGAGTGCTTTTATAACTGTTGAATTGATCTGTCTATCTGAGGGCTTAGGATTGACCATGAATGTTTCTCCTCCTATGATACCGCTCACAAATCAAATTTGGAACGTTGTTTCAATTTTAATAATAAAAAAGACCTTTTTTTATGTCAATATAATTTTTATTATTTTCTATAAATTCTAAATGAAGTTACTATTATTAAATTTCTTGCTTAGTTCAGGCAACCAACCATTAGGAGAGATGAGTACGTCAAATTGTGCAGGATCAAATAGAATATGGTGATAAGACAAAATTCTTAGAGATGGAAAATATCATGCAGTTTGTTCTAGAAATTTTCCCCATCCACTTTTCAAGGACATAAAATAATAAGAGTATGATAAAGTTCCGTTAAAAAAATAAAGTTGTTTTCTCATTTTCCTTAACAATATAACTTTTACATTTTATTCGGATTTCTTCTGTGAATCTTTAAATTTATTAAATTTGTTGCTAATAACTGGGCTTTTGCTTTATTATTTGAAATAGATGTTGCTTATACCAATTTAATACAGTGGTCTCAACAATTGGGCTTTCAAATTTTTTTGGGTATTTTTGGAAGAATGGTATTTTATCCTTTTGTGTAAGAAGAATATGGACGGAACAGGCAAGGTGGCAGCCGATTTGAACTTTGCAACTATCTAAAAAAGAATTGGCGTGCTTTCATATTTCAGCTTTAACTTTACGTGATAAAGCATTGGGCATCTGCTCAATGCTCTATTGTTTGTTCATTTTACGCAGAGTGGTGAAAAGGTTATGGAATTTGTTCTGATTGTATTGCCGGCTTTTATCATTTTTGCAGTCGGATATGTAGGGCAAAAAACAATTGGCTTTGACATTAAATCTATTTCGGTCATGACGACATACTTAATGTATCCGTTTCTTGTCTTCCGGACATTTTATACAAACAAAATTACACTTGATTATTTTTATATTCTTATATTTTGCTTGCTTTTATGTTTCATATTAATGGTTATCGTGAAAATTGTAAGTAAATTAAAAAAATTGCCACAATCGATAGAGTCTGCCATGATGTTATCAGCTGTTTTCATGAATAGCGGCAACTATGGGGCCCCAATTATATTGTTTGTTTTTGGACAAACTGCTTTTGATTATGCAGTCATCATGATGGTTATCCAGTCCTTTTTAATGAATACGATCGGTCTTTACTACGCTGCCATTGGCAGCAAAGAAGACAGCAGCATAAAAAGCGCCCTTATGAAAATAGTGAAAATGCCCGTTTTATACGGTTCAGCTGCCGGCATTTTGCTTCAAATCCTGCATGTTCCGGTGCCTGATTTCATCATGCAGCCTGTCGGTTTGATTGCCGATGCAACGATTCCGACCATTATGGTCATTCTCGGAATGCAGCTCGCCAACATCCAGCTAAAAAGTGTAAAAGCTGGCGACGTCGCTTCCATCTTTATCATTCGCATGATCATATCGCCTATTATTTCAATTGGTATTATTCTTTGTCTTCCGCTTGAAGACTTGCTTGCAAAAATTTTAATCATTCTTGCATCTATGCCTACTGCAGCCAACACGACAATGTTTGCTGTTCAATTTCAAACAGAACCAGATTTAGTTTCATTCAGCACATTAACCACGACGCTGGCCAGCATTGCTACAGTGCCGCTCTTGCTTGCGCTGCTCTCTTAAAAAAGAAACGAGCGAGCAGCATTACATGAACGGCAGCTCAAATGCGTCAAATGTGTCACATCTCTTTTTTATAATTTGCCATCATATTTTGCAAAATGTCCACCAGCTTTTCGATACCGACTTGCAAATCATGCTCGCTCAAATAAGAATAGCTGATGCGAATATAATGTTGTTTCGGTTCATGAAGAAAACAGGCGCTTCCGGGCAAATAAGAAATCTTATTTTTCCGAGCTGCTTCTTGCAATTTTATTGGCTGAATCACGGATGGAAGTTTAATCCAGGCATTCAATCCGCCTTTTGGTTTATAAATCATTACTTCCTCTAAATTTTTGAATGCGTCAAGAACCGTATTTCTTCTTAATTCAAGCGCAATTTTTAGTTTTTCCATATGATTTTTCATCCGCTCCGTTCGCAAAATGGGAAGCAGCGCTTTTTGCGGTAAGAGCGGGCTTCCGATATCCATCGTTGCTTTCGTGCCGTACAGCCAGTCGAATAAAACCCCATCCACAATGACAGCCGCAATGCGAATGCCTGGCGCAGTTGTTTTGCTAAATCCTTTAAGGTAAATGACATGACCGTTTTTATCAAAGAATTTTATTGGCTTTGGCACCGTAATATTGTCAAATGAAACTTCGCTGAATGAATCGTCTTCTAAAATTAAAAAATGGTACATTTCTGCTAGTTCTACCAATTGCTTGCGGCTCTTTTCCGGCATGCATGTTCCAGTAGGATTTTGAAAGGTTGGGTTTACATATAATAGTTTTGGTTGATGCACCTGCAATTTATCCTCCAATTCATCTACTTTCAGTCCCTCTTCATCTACTCCAATCGATACGACTTGAAATCCTTTATTGACAAACACATCAATGGCCGCACCATAACAAGGGCTTTCAACCATCACAACATCCCCTGGACTTAACAAAGTTTGCGCCACTAAGTCAATTCCTTGCTGTGCACCGCTTGTAATGATCATTTTGTCGTGTTTAACAGATAAGTGATGGAAGTTAAATAAGTAATTGGCAATTTCATACCTTAATTCTTCATCTCCTTCAATAGGACCATATGTCGACAACACAAGGGGATGCTGCTCCAATATTTTTTTCATTTCTTGAACAAGGAAGTGAGATGGAAGCAGCCTTGGATAAACGACTGCTTGGGAAAAGTCATAAATCTCTTTTTCACGATAGGCGAGATATTGTGATCTTGTTCCATTCATCTTCATCTGATGCTGCCAGCCGAAAGATTCAGAGTGCTTTTCATATGATTTTTTCTTTCCCGCTGCAACAAAAACACCTTTACCTTGCTGAATCTGTATATATCCTTTCAATTCCAGCAGTTTGTAGGCTTTTTGCACCGTCAGAAAGCTTACATTAAGTTCATTTGCTAACGATCTTAAAGAAGGAAGCCTTTCACCGTGAAGAAGCATGCCCGATTGAATCCGTTCTTCGATTTGCCTGCTGATTTGTTCATAATATGGGGTGCCTAATTTTTTATTAATCGATAATTGCATTGTCTCCCCTCCCATTACATAAAAGACAAAAGATAAAAGCGCATAACTGTTATACAGTGCATTGTACTGTTATATACCGTTGTCGTTATAATATCAAAAAACTTAACAAAAAGGAGTTATTCGTCGTGGTTATTTTGAATTACTGTTTTATATGCTTAATTTTTGGAACAACTTTTTTAGCTATCAAAATCGGAATTGAAGCAGGGGCACCGCCGTTTTTTTCAGCGGGAATGCGATTTTTGGCAGCTGGGGTGATTATGATGGCCGTCTTTAAAATGCGGAACTATCGATTGAAAACCGTTTTATTTTCCTCTTCGCTCGTGTTTAACGGTTTTTGCTTAACTTTTATCACTTTTGCTTCATTATATTGGGCTGAGCAATTCATCCCGTCCGGACTAGCTGCTGTATTATCTGCAACAGGCCCGATGATGGTGCTGCTCCATCAGGCAAGAGAGAATAAACAACCGATCAAAAAAGAACAATTAGCAGGGATGGCAGCTGCTTTAATAGGCGTCTTTTTGATCTCTTCACCGGGATTCTCTTTGCCTGTCTCCGGCATGTGGGTTTTGGCTTGCTTTATGATTATATTAAGCGAGTGGTTTTATGGACTTGGGACAGTTCGGGCAAAAATGTTTACAAGCAAACATCCGGATATCTCGCCGTTTCTTTCAAATGCCGTACAAATGTTTTACGGCGGCATTTTCTTATTGGCTGTATCCTTTTTAACGGGCGAACAAGGCAAATGGCTGCTGCTGGCAAGCTATGAAACGGTGTTATCACTGCTCTATTTAATCATCATCGGCTCCATCGTCGGCCACGGGCTGTATTATTGGCTTGTTTCAAAAACAAATCCGGTTTTTCCGTCAACTTGGCTTTACATTTCGCCTCTTGTCGCGCTAATCGCCGGCTACATAATATTAAATGAAATCATGAAACCCATTACGCTGATCGGCGCCTTCTTGATTTTATTTGGTGTATTTTTAACTAATCGATCAACTTTTTATGAGTATTGGAAAAAGGGAGCGCTGTTTCACAGGACCGCTTCAAAAAATTTTGATTGAAAACTCTGGAATATTTCAAAAAAAGCCGTTAAATCCCTGCGACAAAAATTTTCAGTGTGCCATTTCATCCATAGCGATTTAAAAAAATGAGGCCAGCTTGCCTCTCTCATTCAGAGGACAAGCTGGCCGGATTCTTTTGCACAGCTCTCTTAATATGTTTTAAATTTACCCATTACTTGATTTTTTTCAGATCGGCCACGTTGCGGCAAATGAAAGAACGACGACTTATCTATGTGTAAAGTGGACTATTTTCAACAATAAAAAAGCTTGCAGAGAAAAAATACTTCTTTCTCCGCAAGCTGATAGGAAAGGAGAGTTCTTTTTAACCCTCTTCAATCCATTAATTTTTTCTAAAAAAGTCAGTAAACGCGTTGAAAATTTCAAATCCTTGATAAGACAATAAAGAGAGAGCTGTAATTGAAAAAAATGCTGTCAATAACATACGTAACCAAATCATGGTACTCATCCTCCTTTGAATGATTTGTTTATGATTCATTCAAGCAGGCGAGACCACATAATTCGATTCGTAAAAGACGGGATTCAGCAAAAACCGTCTTTTGACAGATTGCACAAAGCAATAGCAGAAATAAGTGGTGCTTAACGCTATAAAAATGTAACTGGCAATATCAACCCAAGAGTCTTTTCCTATATCTGGTCCATCAATCGGAGCAAAATTTTCTGCCAAATGATCGGTGGTGCTAATTTCGTGTACAGCATTTATAGTTTGACTGGAACGATCACTAGAAATGTATAAACAGGTAATACTTATAAAAATAAAAATTGTCAGGGCAACGATTTTTTTCATGTATTCACGCCCCTTTAACATCTTTTCTTCATTATATACTTGGTTTTAATATTTTAAAACAAAAATGTTTTTCTGTCTTCCCCTCTGTTTGATTATTTAACGAACAATTTCTTTTCCTCGATTCTGCCATCTGCTTTAGTTCTGTAAGATTTCACTGTTGAATCCGGGAGGCAATCCACAGTGCCTTCAAAAAACTTCACCTGTTTCTGTACGAATTTCCGAAATGCTGTCTGTCGGCAGGTTTTATTTTTTGAGACTTATTAAACGAATCAGTGAGGAGACCAAAAAAGCAGCAGCAACGGCTAGAAGAATTTTTCCGACAAGCAATGCTGTTATTTTCAGCACAAATACTGCCAAAATCATGACTAAACTGATTGCGATCATAATGTGAGAATAAGTTTTCATATGAGGTTCATCTCCTTTAGCTGTCTGTTTTCAAGCAGAAAAAATCGGCTGCCTAATTCGGCATAAATATATCGCTGGTGACTTGTAAATAAAATGCATTGTTCCTTGAACGCTTCTTTCAGCATCATGATCGACTGCTTTTGTGAGGCCTCGTCTAATGAAGTAAAAGGTTCATCCAAAATAATCAACTCAGGTGATCTTGCTAACATACTAATAAGGAATAGTTTATATTTCATGCCTAGAGAGTAATGTTTGACCGGCTTTTGCAAAGCATGTGTCAGATCAAACTGTTCACAAAGCTCTTGGAATCTTTCTTCATATGCAGCTCTTTTTTCTTTTTTGATCCTCCAAAGTGAAAGAATAAGCTCCTTATTTTCAAATCCAGTTAATGCATCATAAACAAGTGGTTTATCAGGAATATAGGCCATTGCTTCTTTAAAACGATCTGTTCCAGGCTTATACTGTTCATTAAATAAAATGTTGCCTGAATCCGGTTGGATTAATCCCGCTATTAGCCTTAGCAAAGTTGATTTGCCGCTGCCATTTTTTCCGATGATACATGCTCGGTCTCCTGCATGTAATTGAAAAGAAACATTTTCCAGCAATACTCCTTTTTCTGCAGTTTGTTCATACTGAAAAGCCAGTTGTGAAACTTGAAGCTTAACCATTAGAAATCCTCCAATAATCAACAAACAGTTTATAATCCAATAAAGCGAGACAATACGCCACAGTCCCTATTCTGCTTCCTTTTAGCGTAAGAAACTATTCCGTAATAAAGCAGAAATATCAAGATAAAGAGATAAGTACTTATGATTGAAAAAATTAATAGTTCCGGTATTTTCAAGCACTGTGTGAGAAAAAGGTAAGTCCTACATGACAGCGGTCATATAAGTCGTGATTTCCCTATGAGAATTGTTGTAAAACAAAGTGACTGCGGTCATCTTCCATCAAGTCAACGAACCAATTCCAAACATTGATAGCTCTCTAACATAAAAATAACTGCGAAAGAAAAATTGTTTCCTAGTTGTAAATTTGGAATGCGCTCATTGCGAGTATATGGCAGCGAGTTCAAAAACAAGAAATAAATCAGTCCCAGCGAGGCAATCACTTATTCAGTAATAGAAAGGATTTTAACTTTTTCAACATGGTCAATTCCTTTCTTCATTGTGTTCTTACAAACAATTAGGCAAATGGCTGAAACTATCATAAAATATAGAACAGATATGTAGTTGACAGCACCTGCCGCTTCCCTCAATACACCAATAAATAGTGATGCGAGCAAGTAATAAATAAAAGGCATGACGAGAAAGTTCCTCATAAAAGCTTGGCCGTTATTTACTATGCTTTCCTCTTCTTCAGTTGTTCCAATCTCGTATTCATGAATAAAATGGAACTTGGTGATAAATGGAAACAAGTATAATTGAATAAATGGAAAAATGAAAAAAGAGATAGTTATTCCAATAAAAGGAATGATCATCCTGAGATCAGCTATTTGGAAATACGTAAGAATCATTATATTCCCTATCGTCAAAAAGAAAGATGGAATTAAATATAGGCAATAAAACAATTTCAATTTTGCCCAAAAGAATTCAGTTAACGAAAAAAATGATAGTTGATACATCCATATGTTTCTTTTTTCGGTGCTAAAAGAAAAGAAAGAAGGAGTCAACATTCTCATTTCCATTGCTTGGTTAGCCAAAACCATCAAGTTCAATGTAAATAATAGCTGTATTTGGAGAGCCGTGTTCCCTGTCGCTGACATACATGCAGTAAAGAAACCTATATAAAAAAATGCTTCGTAAGATAAGAGCATATAATTAAAAAATTCTTTTGAGAGCAGCCATCTTTTTTCACGTATGATTTGTAGATCTTTATAAATCAGTGCATTCTTCGGCAAAAAAATAGAACGTACCCAATGCAGCAGCTGTAGATAGAAGTGAAAAAAGTCACGAAATCTCTTAATCTCTCCATGATCTTCAGTTGGAATCATTTTAACAGGCAAGGAAAGTACGCCAACTAGAAGGAAAATCAGAGGCCCTAACATCCATGGAGTCCCAATAAAATGTTCAATCTGCAAATATAAAGAGCCGTCTGAAAATAAACTCTTTTGAAAGGAGTTTATTTTATTCCCATATAGATTGATCAGCTGCTGAGATAGATTGACCCAAGCTGCATCTTCAGCTGCAGCCAAAAAGGATGGAAAATTATCCTTAAATGTTTTGAAAATAGGGACTAGAAGACCTGACACAAGAACGCGCCCCAGCATAAAAAAAGCAGTTGAGACAGCGGCGAAAAATACAAAACGGACCCACCCTATTTTTTTTACTACAATGTTATGAATATAGGCACCTGCAAGTTTATTGCTCGTCATAAACAACAGAGCGCCCAGCAGCAAAATATTCAACTGCTTCATCCAGAATAAAGCATCTAATGATTCCGCAATTCGTGATTGAAATAAAATATAAACAAAAAATAGGCTGGAATTTGTAAAAATGCTCCATACCAGCTCTAAAGCAATAAATGTGATATGTATTGATTTGAACGAGACTGGAGCAGCCTGAATAAGATCCATAAACGGTGGAATATGAGTTCTTCGATAAGCTCCGGCTCCCTTAAAAATTGAATAAAGAAGAAAAAAGACAATGAAACCACTCTCCCATTGCTGGCGATATTGCTGGGAGTATAGCCATTTGTACAAAACGGATACGATGACGAAGGCAAGCAAAATATCAAGAATAAAAGAAAACATCATATACTGTTTTGAACTAAGTTTTCTTAAAAAGGGCGCTTTTTTAATAATGAATTCGATGACAGCAGAATATTGCTGCTGCATTCTAACCGATAGCATAAGTGATAATAGCTTTATTAACATTCTCTCACCTGTATTTCAAAGTATGAAAATTCTTCATCGAAAAATAGTTTGACTTTCAAGCCGATAATCACTTTTCTTGATTTCCTTCTTTAGATATTAACGAATTGCTTCTTAACCTGCTGCAGCGCTCAATGAACGTCCGTCTGAACCAACTGCTGTTGGAATAGAAACGAGTGCAGTAATAGCTCCGCCAGCTTCAACAACATTTAAGACAACCGCCGCTACACTTTCACGATCTGCAGCTGGAAACGCTGAAGAGAGTGAGCACAGTGCAAACGTTAAATTGCCGACTGCTAAAGCACTAAAAGAAAAGACAGCTTGTTTTATTTCTTTTAGCTATTAACAGTAAATTACTTACTAAAATACTTTTTATTACCATCTAAGTTTAAGATATATTCAGACCACTATCAATACATCTTTGTAAATTTTATTCACAAAACTTTCACTCAAGTTTTTAAATTTTTTACAACACTCTAACCCAACAGATCAGGCAAGTATGAACTTCTATCCTGCTTGGCTTGTTAGGGATCTTATTACTATCGCAGATGATTTTGTAGTCATGGAAGGGTATCATTCCGCTTACGAGGCAGCATTATATCTGATAGGAAATAATGAAGGACAAAAATCTTTTTTATTTATTATATGTCTTTGCATTATAGATCAAAAAATGCCTCTATATAACTTTATTAAGACAAAAGTAGAGCCGATTCTTTAATAGACAGACTCTAAAGTAAATTCATTCAAATTTCGTCTTAACAACTTATACAAAAACAAATTTTCCACAATTTAAGAGATATTCTTCCTTTTTCTAGAGATTTCATATTCTGAAGAAACATCTTTGGATAAGATGTTATTTATTTCTCCGATCAAATCATTTCCTAGCTCCTGAAATTTTTCTCAATCGATATTTTGATACTGAACACGATTCGTTAGTTGGTTAAATACATCATGATAACGAGAAATAAAGAGAGATAATTCATCTTCATTGTTTTCAGCTGTTTCTTCATTTTGTTGTCCTGTATTCGTTGAAGAAAGATTCGCTTCATTACTCTTCCCATTACTAGCTTCATTAGTTGACTCTTGATCTTTTTGCCTGACATTTTCTTCACTGTTTAAAAATAGACTGACAAGCAGAAATAAACCGCACAACGATAACACTACTACTTTTTTTGACTTCATGTCTTCCATCCTATTCCATTTTTATGATCTATTCTAAATATATAAAATTTTAAATCTATAAAAATGACAAAAAAGCACCCATCTCATTTGAGAGGGTACTTTCAAGCAGATTAGACCAAACTCAATCTCCATCAATACAATCAAGTTTACACAGAACCTTTGAATCATTTATGTTATACAAGAACTGCTTCTTTTTTTATTACAGTATTTTGAAGAACGAGATTGACCGGATCTCCAACTTGAAAGCGAGAAGTATGTTGAATCAATTCATGTACCGTCCATTCTTCTTCACCTACTTGTACGATGTAATACATTTCTTTTCCTTGATATTGAACAAATTTTACCACCCCATGCGAAGAACCTTCTTTTGCTTTAGACAGCGCCCATTGATCCGGACGGACAGGATATAGACCCTTTTTTTTCAAATTAATAGATACTCCTATATCCGGCCATTTTTCATTAGGAAATGGCTTCGGAATAAACATTCCTTCCTCCCATTTACCTTGAATTAAATTGCATTTACCTACAAAAGTTGCAACAAATTCTGTCTCCGGCCTTGTAAAAATCATTTCCGGCCGGTCAATTTGTTCAATTTTCCCATGATTCATTACGACAATTCGATCTGCCATCGCAAATGCTTCGCTTTGATCATGGGTAACATATACAATGGAAGCATTTGTGTGACGATGAATGTGTTGAATCTCCTTTCTCATTTCCATTCGAAGTTCAGCATCTAAAGCACTGAGAGGCTCATCCATTAATAAAAGACCTGGTTCTGGCGCAATTGCACGTGCTAAAGACACCCGCTGTTTTTGTCCACCGGAAAGTTCATGAGGATATCGTTGGGCTAGCGACTCTAACCCAACCATTCGTAAAACATTTTTCACTCTCTCCTCCCGCTGCTCCTTATCAGCCTTTGGAGCAAACGAATGATGCATTAAAGGAAATTGAACATGCTCATATACTGTCATATGCGGCCATAAGGCAAACGATTGAAAAACCATCCCTATGTTCCTTTTTTCCGGCGGGAGGACGGCTTCCGCTGAAGCAACAACAGTATCATTTATCGTAATGGTTCCGCTTGTCGGTTTCATAAAACCGGCCAGTAATTTTAATAATGTAGTCTTTCCACAACCAGAAGGTCCCAAAATGGCGATAAATTCTCCATCCTTGATTGTTAAATCAATGGAATGCAAAGCTGTGACATCCCCATATGCTTTTGAAATCCCATCAAGCCGAATCATTTTGTTTCAACACCTTTCGTCTCCAAACTTTTTCAAGGCTGATAAACAAAAAACTGCCGAACAAAATTCCTAAAACAATTAAACTTGAAAATGCTGTGGAATAAGTGGTATATCCAGCCTGTTCGTAGTTAAAAATAACAACTCCCACCGTTTCGGCTCCTGTAGACCATAGAAGGCTGGAAACCGTCAGTTCGGTCAAAGAGGTTAAAAAGACCAACAAGGCTCCGCCAATGATACCCGGCAAAAGAAGCGGCATGAGAATTCGCCGCCATTTGACCAAAGGTTTAGCCCCTGACGTACGAGCAGCTTCTTCAATGGAAGGCTCTACCTGTGTCAGCGCCGTGTAGCTTCCCCTAACCTGTAAAATGATAAATCTTGTAATGTAGGCAATAATTAAAATCCAAATGGAGCCGTAGATACCCGGGTTCCATCCTGGCAACGGCTGCATCCATGAAAAGATCATACTGAGAGCAAAGACAGTCCCCGGCAGTGCGTAAGGTATCGTTACAAACAGCTCCACTAACTTTGTCCATCTATTTGGTGATTTATAGCGAAGATACGCAATGGCCGTTCCGACAATCAATGAGACAATTGTCGTTAAGATCGCAAGCTTCATGCTGTTGCTGATCGCTGACATTGTTTTTGGATCAGAGAATAGAATGTATCGATAGTTTTCCAGTGATAAATTTTCTAATTGAAAAGGGAGCCCGTAAGCTTTTATTAATGATGTCGTACCCATTGAAACGAACGGAACGAAACTCGTGAACAACAAAAGTGCCCAAACGGCTATTTCGATCAAACGCTTCCACGTCAACGATAAATGAATGCGAGGTTCTTTATCCCGTTTGACCGTTTCAATTACACGGCTTCGCCTTAAAAGAAGCCATTGAATAGACAGTCCGATTAAAGCAATTGCTCCCAACAAAATCGATAGAACGGCCGCTCTTGCAAAGGCAGCCGGTCCAAATCCGACGACTTCTTCGTAAATATACGTACTTAGCACACGAATGTTTGCCGGGATACCTAAAAAAGCAGGGATCCCAAAGTTATCAAGATTTGATAAAAAAGCGAGCATTCCGCCGCTGCAAATCCCGGGCAATGCTAGCGGAAGGATGACCTTACGAATAATAGTTCCTCTTTTAGCACCGCATGTTTGTGCCGCTTGCTCAAGCTCCAGAGGAATTTTTCTAAACACTTCCACCGTTAGTAAATATACAAGCGGATAATGAGACAAACCTAAAATAAAAATGATTCCACCTATGCTATACAAGTTTGGCAGCTTCCAATCTCCTGGAAGCATATGAAGAACAGCTGCAATTGGTCCATTGCCGCTAAAAAACTGAACCCATGCAAGTGTTGTAATGTATGAAGGAATAATAAACGGAAGAAAGATAAACAGCTGCATCCATTTTTTCCCGCTAATGTTTAAATAGGCGATAACCCATGCCATCGCAATCCCTAAAATAAGTGAAACCAAAGTAGAACCGATGACGATATAAAGCGTATTTTTCACAGTGATCCATGTTTGTTCTTCTTTCAGCACTTCTGAGTAATTCGAAAGTGAGACGGCACCCTCTTCTGTTAAACTTAATAAGATAAGGCGAAAAACGGGAACTATAAAAAATAAAATAATCAGTAAAAACCCGAAACCCATCCACAAGTTTTTCAATGGGAAGAAACGAGAAAACGAGGACATGCTCCTCGTCATCCCTTTTGTTTGCTCTTTACCAGGAAACATCGTCCTCTCTCCTTTAATTATTGTTGACCAAATATTTCACCAAATTTTGCTTTATCTTCTTCACGAGATTGATAAAGCTCAGATATGTCTGCATTCAGTACGTTCAACTCATCAATCGTTTTTAATCCCTCTGGAGCATTAACGTCTTGGCGAATCGGTGTATATCCAAGTTCAGCTGCTAATTTTTGTCCTTCTTCTGATAAAACGAAATCTACGAAAGCTTTAGCTGCTTCTTCATTTTTTGTATCCTTCATAATACCGATCGGTTCAGTAATGACAGGAACGCCTTCTTTCGGATAGATGAATTCTACAGGGGAACCTTCTTTTTTGGCGCGCGCAGCGAGATAATCAACAACGATTCCGTATGGCTTTTCCCCTGAAGCAACCGATTTTAACACACCGCCATTCCCTTTCGTAACAGCCATTCCGTTTTCTTTTAAACGCTTGAAGAAATCCCATCCTAAATCGTTTTGTCTTGTAAACACTCCAAGATTGTATGCAGCTGCTCCTGAATAAAACGGGCTTGGCATAATTGCTTTTCCTTTTGCGTCGCTTTCCGTCAATACATTCCAGCTATCAGGTATGTTTTGCACACTATTTGTGTTCACTGCAAGAACAGTTGCCATCACTTTTGTGCCTGTGTACATGTCGTCGCTGTCAATAAACTGACCCGGAATTTGTTCTGCTTCTTTTGATTTGTAAGAAAGTAAAAGATCGTCATTTTTTAAACTTTCAAACGTTACAGCGTCTGCAACAAGCAAAACATCTGCTTGAATGTTTCCAGCTTCTTTTTCAGCTTGTAATTTTGCAATCACTTCTTCCGTTCCTGACCGGAAAGTATTGACTTTTACATCAGGATATTTTTCATTAAAAGCTGTCACTAATCTTTGAGCATCTTCATCAGGCTGTGAAGTATAGAAATTAAGTTCCCCTGAGACTTCCTTCTTTTGTTCTGACTGCGTTTCTACATCATGGCTTGATGAGGCATTATTGCTGCTGCCACAGGCAGCTAATACAAAAAGTAATGTGAATATAGTGAAAGCGGACAACCATTTACGCATTGGAATGTTCCTCCTTACCCTCTTTTAAGAAATTTAAAGAGCATTTTCGAAACCAGCGTTCAATCTGTTCCATTTTCCGTTTGTGATGAACGGGAAACTCCACAGGTGAAACGGTGATATAACCTTCCTTTAGCTTTAAATAATCACTGTTTTCGTTAAGGTTTACTAATTGGTTTAATTCATCCTTTAACCAAAAATATACTTGACCGTGCGGATCGTTTAGCCCTACGTATCGATAACGGGAAACTGTCAAATCTAAAGGAACTACCTCAACACCTTTACAAAGATAAATCGGAATATTCGGTAAATTAATGTTTAAGAAAACTCCTTTAGGAATTCGGTTTTGTAAAATAATTTCAACCGCTTTATACAAAAGCTGTTTTGTTTTTAAATAATTTACCTTCGCTTCATCAAATTCGTTCAACGATACTGATACGGCTGGAACGTTGTAAAGAGAAGCCTCAACCGCACCTGCCAATGTACCAGAGTAATATAAATCCCTTCCTAAATTCGGACCAAGATTAATACCTGAAAACAAAATATCAGGCGGAGTCTTTAACAGTACTTCCATCCCAAGTTTGACGCAATCGGCCGGAGTACCGTTTACGGCCCATGCCCCTTTCGTTCCAGAGAATATTTCCACAGGTTTCACTTTTAATGGTGTTCTGAGAGTAATGGAATGGCCGACTGCGCTTCGTTCTTGGTCAGGACAAACGACATAAACTTCACCAAAATGCTGAAGAACTTCTACAAGTGCTTCGACTCCTGGCGCAAAAATTCCGTCATCGTTTGTAACTAAAATTCTCAACGGACGACCTCCTTCAATCGATTTCCGTTCCGTTTTATATACAGTACATTTTTCTTTAACACCATCAAATCTTTTGAAGCATCAAACCCTTCAATAATTACTGGAATATTCTCGATAGTTAAAAATTTGTTTAATATTTCTTCTCCGATATCACCGTCACCTAACGGTAAATGAAGAATTTCTTTTGTTGCATCACTAATATGAATTTTGTTTACCTCCGGCATTTCATTCCAGATAGAAAAAATGTCTGCGTGTAATGGAATGTGGGCGACATCAAATGTCGTTTGAATTTGCGGGAAAAAAGGTACAATCACTTTTTTTACGGCGGCTGGTTTAATAATAAACTCTTTCGCCTTCCATTCCATCATTTCTAACGATAACGTGAGTCCTTCTTGTCTAGCTTTTCGATCAAGTTCTTCCATTGATTCGAACAAAAGCTCTTCATGGATAGAAACGTCTGAATCCGCAAGAGTCAGCTTTCCTGGATGAAATGTAATATTATCAGCCCCAATTTGTGAAGCCAGCTCAATAGATCGAATAATTTCATGAACGGACTGCTTGCGAATGCCATTATTTAGAGAGCTTAAGTTTAAATCCCAGCTTGCTGCGTGCATCGTCAGTTGCATGTTTGTTTCTTCTTTGACCTGCCGGATTCGTTTAGGCATGCTTTCATATTTCCACACATGCTCTGCCCAAACCTCAACACCGACAAATTTTAACTCTTTTGCCAGCCTAATCACTTCCTCAACCGGAAATGCCCATGCAAGTGTAGAAGCAAAGCGTATATTCATCGAACTGATTTCCTCCTTTCTTATTTTTTAATGAAATGGAGAGATTCATTTTTACATTGCCGATTAGAGAAAGATTTCGTGAGTTAAGTCCATGAAAATCACTTCCTCCTGAATCAACAATTGATTCTGACAAGCAATTGGAATATGTATGTCCACTTCCTTTTCATCTATCTTAAGTTTAGAAAAGATTTGTTAAGGAACACTTAAAGGCGGTTTGAACTTTTGTAAACATTCTGTAAATGAAAAAATAAAAATAAGAAATGAAAAAGCGGCTTCAAATCGCAATTATGCATCATTCCCAACTTAGAATGTAAATTGTTTGTAAATTTTTTACGATTTATTCATATTCTTTGCTAAATACACTCTTTTTTGTTTAGATATCACATGTGTTGTCATATTATAAAAATCATTGCGGACGTGATATTTTCCGAGTTTACTAGCAGTTTCCCACACAGATGAAAAAATTCAGTTTGTTTTTCCAAATGAGATTGATCCCGGAAATAATCGCAAAATATTTTATATGCCCCCTTTTGAGGACGCTAAAGGACATTTCGTTCAATGCGAAAATCCTTGCCGACAGTGGAATCTAAAAATTCTCTGCCTCTTCGGTTGTATTACTTGAACTTAGCCTTCAATGCTGAATTCACTGCTGATACAGCTTCAAAAAAGACAATGAAAAAGCGCTCAACACAATAAAATTTGACAGGCTCTGTTTGAGCGTGATATAGTTTGTTTTGAAAATACAGAAAATTATTTAAATAATTAAAATTGTAAGCGCTTAAAGGGGGTAAAGATATGACAAGACAAGCAGTAAAGGACGCTCTCAAGGAAACTCTTGACAAGGTGTTGGATACCGCTGTAGGCAGGGCTGGAGGAGCCCCTGGTGTAGTTGCAATGGTAACTGACCGGGACGGAAACATCTATGAGGGTGCAGCCGGTGTACGCGATCTCGGAAAGAAAACACCGATGACCACCGATACAGTGTTCGCTCTTTTTTCGACCACGAAGGCCATCACCGGTACGGCATTGATGAAATTGGTCGAGGAAGGAAAAGTCAGTCTCGACGATCCGGTCAAGAAGTATGTACCTGAGATTGCCGAGATTCCAGTTCTCGAAGGGTTTGACAAAGACGGGCAGCCAAAACTAAGGGAAGCAAAAACCGACGTTACGATCAACATGTTGATGCTTCACACTGCCGGCTTCGGCTACGAGTTCTTCAGTCATGAAGATCGAAAATACCGTGAAGCAAAGGGAGTACCTTCCATTCTCACTAGTACATTTGACTCTGTAAAGAGCGTGCTTCTATTCGAGCCAGGTGAACGCTGGAACTATGGCGTCAACATCGACTGGGTTGGTAAAGTTGTTGAAGCCGTATCCAGTAAACGACTGGGCGAAGTGATGGCAGAGCGTATTTTTGCCCCACTCGACATGTCCGACATCGGTTTCACGTTATCACCGTCGATGATGGAACGCCGCGCAACCATCCACAGCCGCAGTCAGGATGGTCAACTCACACCAAAACCTGAGCTTATTCTCCCGCAATCTCCAGAAATGGATATGGGAGGACATGGTTTGTATGCGAGCATTGGCGAATACACGAAGTTTATCCGAATGATTTTGAATGACGGTGCGGGTGTACTCAAACCAGAAACAGTCGCGCAAATGTCTCAAAACGGACTTGGGGAATTGAAGAGCGGCGGATGGATTTCGTCCGATCCAACGCTGGCTAATGACGGCGAGTTCTACCCCGGCGTACAAAAGTCGTGGTCTTATACATTCCAGGTAAACGATGAACCTACCCCTACAGGTCGTCCAGCAGGCCAATTGATGTGGTCGGGATTGGCTAACCTGTTTTACTGGATTGATCGCAAAAACGGGATTGGCGGATATTGGGCTACGCAAATATTTCCGTTCCAAGATGTGGGTTCATACTTGGGCTTCCTCGAATTCGAGTCAGCAGTCTATAGTACGCTGAAACGGTTCGGTCAGATTACTACTTGATCCAGGGAATGGAGACTATACAGATGACTCCCCCGCTTACTCCGTATCATGTCACAAAGTGCGGATGGATGATCATCTAAAGTATTTTCTTTCTAACATACACTTCAGCGGCGGAAGCCATAGCTTAAGAGTTTGTTAGAAATATATTCGATAGCGCTTTCTTTAAGAATCCTTTATTGTACTGCATTTATCAATATCAATCATTGAATATCGGAGATTTTCCGGACCAATCTTTTTGCCTATCCAGCAAACTGAAACAAATTTTTAAGGGGGTATCTAATAAATCGATTTTCCGGCTTATAGACGCCCCTTTAATGTTTTAGAAACGTTGATATATCAATGCTTATGATGTTTCGTTTTCAGTGGATTTTGACTTGCTGGACAGCCCCTGTTTGTGCTTCGAGCAGCCTTTATTGTCTTTTACATTATGGCTGCGGCGAAATCTGTCAAAAATGAATATTTCTATCAAAAACACGAATTAGACTTCAATATATTAGATGAAATGAAAATTCGTGAGCGTCAAAAGATACAGTCTTTACAACTTTCGTTAGAAATTCAACCTTGGAACCACCATATCGTAACAATAGTTAGAAATAAAAGATATATGAATGATATAATTCGGAAGAGCCTTTTTTTATTTTTAAACGGCGGCTTCCACATTATGACGATAATGGCAGGAGCAAACAAAGTGATTAAAATGAGTTTTATCTCAATAAATGCTATACATAAAGCTAATAATATGGAAACGTAAAAAACGGGTATAAACCATGTGCTTTTTTCATTTTCTTCATCATCTGTCCCATTATTCGAATCATTCAGTAATTTTTCTAAGTTTAGTTTTTCCCATAGCATATGCTTTACACCTCCTCATGAAAGTTGGGCCATTAAATATGGAGTGATCTTAGCCTCTACAACTGCAGCGATAAATGTCAAAATGATCATTAGAAAAAAGAATGTAAAGATGTCCTTTAAAAAAACGGAATTTGATTCTCCCCTAATTTTGGCAATGACTGCATCAATCAGTTTAAACCCAATAGAACCCGCAATAATCATAGCAGGAATCTCAAATATACCATGTAGAACTAGCGCTGTTACAATATAAATTAGATCGTTCCCATGTTGAAGACTGTGCATGATAGATACACCAACTAAAAAACCATTGACTAGTAATAAAGCAGCAGTAAAAATTCCAAACGTAAATATAGTAAAGCTTATGAAAACATCCGCAAGTACGTTATGTATAAAATAATCAAATATAGTACGCCCAACATTTGGTTCCTGTCTTTCTAAAGGTAAGATATTGCTAAAAAAAGTACCCATGATAATTCAATCACGTATATTATAAACGCTACTGATAAAACCCGTTTATTTCGCAGTAGAACGTTTTTCATTTAACCAATCTCTTCCATATCGTTAATAATCATATTTTCGAAATTTATTATGTTTTTCATGTTCGTGTATTCCTTTAATATTTCCCCATTGATTAAAACTCCTACACGATCGCATAGATTTTGAGCAACATGCACTAAATGAGTAGACATGAAAATAATTTTTCCACTATCTGCGTATTCCCTTAAAAACTTTTTCATAAACATTGTTGTCGGAGGATCAAATGAGCTTAGTGGCTCATCTAGTAAAAGCACATCCGGTTCATGAATGATAGCACCGGCAACAGACAGCTTATGCTTCATACCAAAGGAAAGAGTTGAAATCATTTCATTTTCCTTATCTTTTAGTGAAAAATTTTTTAACAACATTTGAATACGGTCAGTTTTTTGCGAATCGGGTACTTGCTGCAGATCAGCTATAAAATCTAAATATTCCTTTGGAGTAAGATAATTGTAAATAAAAGGTGTGTCCGGCACATAACCTATATATTGTAAAAATTCGGATCGATCATCATCAATTGTCTTACCGTCAATAAATATTTTTCCAGAGTCTGGAGTGACCAATCCGATTATACATTTAAGCAAAGTGGACTTCCCAGCACCGTTTGGCCCTAATAATCCATATATTTCTCCTCTTTTTAATGTAATATTAATTGATTTTAATACATCATACTCCTTATACCTTTTTGAAACATTTTTAATAATCATCTGCTCATCTCCCAATGAGAAGTACCGACTCGTTTTATCCAAAAGTAAAAGAATATAAAAAAGCTTATGAATAGCAAGGAAGAACCTAAGATTGCCAACATATTAAAAAGAATGCTGCTAATGTAGTTTTTCCAGTAAAGAACCCCCAACAGCCCATATATTTCTAAATTTAATATTAAAACAATTCCAAGAATCGTGTGTTCAAAAACAGAAGCTTTAACGGAAGAGCCAATATCTTCAATATGTTCCCAATCGAGGCGTGGATACAAAAACGTTCCGATAATTTGAGCACTGCTGATGATAATAGCGGTAGTATTTACAAGGACAAATATCATAATGACAGTACTTAGTTTCAGATGAAAAAACGAGACAACACATATAAATAAAACGTTCATGACGATCAAAATAGGAATAACATGTAAAATCGCCTTGCTTACGATTAACTGGTTCAAAGAAGAGCCTGACCCTTTATATAAAAACAAGTTCTCCCTTTCAGCATCAGCTGATGTAATCCCTAATAATCCGTCTCCTAAAAACGAGACATTTAATGAAACTGCAAAGATGATCGGATATATTACGAAAAAAGCCGGGAATTCAAACCAATTTTGCATCATTCCTAATCCGAGCAATAAACCGATTTCGGAAGCCAGCATATAGATAGATAAATAAAACCTCTTTTTTATTAAAAAGTTCGCTCGAGTGAAAGCGATGAAATCCTTTTTCATAATCGCCAAAACTTTCCTTGATAAAAGCTTTTTTAGTTTTCTATCAATAAAGTTATGAAAAGATCTGTTTTTTATTATTTTGACATTTGTTTTTTCATTGGAAAGCTGCGACATATCTTTTACGTCTAAATATTTATTTACAATAAGAAACGAAATATAAATTAGAATGATTCCAATAATTAACAACAACGGTTGATAATAGAGAAAGTATTCTACTTCCATTAGTGTATTAAATAACCAATTAGTAGGCAGCACATAACCAGTCAAAATCACATCAAGATTGAATCTAGAAATAGAATGAACGATTGATTCTATAAAGTTTTCCTCATAAAAGTAGCTAAAGCCTAACCAGCCAAATACAGTCGTAGACAGAAATGATAGCAGCATAACAAAAACAAAAGAAAGTACACTCTTCACAGCTGACTGAAAAACAACATGCAAAACCTTTGAATATATTATGTATAATCCTGAAGAATAAAAACTGACGACCCCAATTAAAAAAAGAACATAAAATGGAAAAGATACAAATAACAATAGCCTAGAAGTTATTGATTCTTCTACAAAATTTAAAACGTAGAACAGGATTGGATATAAAAAGAAAAGAGTCGAAAACAGTGACTTGAAAATGATTTGCGTAAAAAATCTTACCAATAATATATCTTTTGGATCTGTTTTCACGGAGTATAGTAAGAGAAAATCTTCCGGATAGACAAACCTTTGCAAAATATCATGAGAAGAACGAAGATTGCTGATTAAATTCCATAATACTAGCAAATTGACTAACAAAACAGCTGCTTGAGAAAAATAAGGAATGATTAGTTCTACTAAATGATATAGGATAAAATTGTATACTCCAAAAATGAAAACAAATAAAACTAGTAATATTTTTTGATTCAATAAATTTTCCCCAAACGGAAAGAAAAAAAGAAATCTATTGACATAGCGTCTAAAATTTAACTTGAAATTCGAATAAAATAGATTAGACTTTAACATACTGCCTCCTGAGTTTACAATCTAGGGCGATGGCAAAAATTATTTCGCCATCACTCGATTTTTTTAATTTACCATTTCGAGCCCATTCTTTATCTAGATTGAATATATCATAAATAATAGAAAAAATTCCATATTCTGATAAATTTTATTTTAAGGGAAATGCTTGCGCTTTTTTAATAAGCGTCCATTTTACAGAGATGATTTGACGATTACATGAGAGAGTTACAAAAAGTGAACTTGAGCAGGTTGCCTTTTGCCGTTGAAGTAGCTTCAAGTGCTGAAAGATGAGAGGGAATAGATTGACAGAGCTTTTCTTTAACATGAGATTCTTTTACCAGCAATTTTGTTGAAGCCCTTACAGAAAATCATAATTGAAGGATGAGCGCAAAACGGAATTTTTAATAAGTTGTCAGTTTCTGTATTCTATCTTCCAAACCGAAAAGCCGAAAGCCTAATGATAGGGAAAAGAGTAAAAATTGTCAAAAAAGCCGCAGTTATTGTTCTCATTGCTGAGGGATCTCTTGCACGCTGCAATTTGGCAGGAAAAATGAAAAGGGAGAAAAGAAATTGAATAAAGGACTTTTTTATATGTAAGTCCTTTATTCGTTCAAAACGATAATAATCGGAAGACAAAAGGCTGTAAATTGTTGTTAAAATAATCGCCGAAGTAAAGAATCAATTTAATATTCATCTGTTTCCCACTGTTAATGACGGAACATATTTTTTACACACTACAACTATTGAAAAGAGAAGCGTTTCTTGCCCGAATTATATTCCTAACTTGGCTCCAAAAAAATAAAAGTTGAGAGCTTCTTACATTTACGATAATGTTTTCTTGCTTTCACATAGCTTTTGATAGCGTTCGAGAAGTTTTTCATATCGAACCATTCCGGCATCTTTGCTGCCTAGTTCAAAATTTCCATAAAAGCCGTGAAAATCAGATCCTCCTGTTTCGATCAGCTCGAATTGGTCCGCATAATATTTGACAAGTTCTTCGTCCTTAGGTCCATGCAAAGGGTGAACTGCTTCGACGCCTTCTAAGCCAATCTCAACCCACTCGGGGATTGCATCAAAATTGTTAAATTGTTTTGGATGGGCAAGTACCGGCAGACCGCCCGCCTCGCGGATGGCAATAATCGCATCTTCCACATCGACATACTGTATAGGTATGTGCGCTAATCCTTGCGGCTTTCCTTCCCCGCCTTTTGAAAAAAGCTTATCATATAGATCGCCATAGATTTTGTCAGCGTATCCTTTGTTTATTAAAGCATGCATAATATGCTGTTTGTATACCCCTGTGCCGTCTTTGGCGAATTGTTCTACTTCTTCCCATGAAATGTTAAAACCTGCTTTCATAATTCTTTTCGTCATTTCATACGATGCCAGGTGTCTCATCTTTAACAGCGGGCTGCACAGGTTTTCAATCGCTTCGTGATGCGGTTCCACAAAAAAGCCTAAAATATGGGCTCTCCGTTGTCTTTTATAGTCATAAGCCGAAATCTCGATCCCTGGAATAATGGTTACTCCAAGCTGCTCTCCTATATATTTCGCTTCCTTTAATCCTTTTGTCGTATCATGGTCCGTAATTGCCAAATGGGTGATTCCTTTTTCTTTCGCAAGAGAAATTACTTCAAATAGACTCATTGAGCCATCTGATATATTTGAATGACAATGTAAATCAATCATTACGGTCAACACCTGCTTTCACTGTTTTTATAAAATAATTAATGAGTTTCACGCAAATTTACCTTCATTCTTGTCGAAACAAATTCGAAAATGATCGCTAAAACAAGAATGAAGTAAGTAATCATTCCGATTTCCCTTAAATCAAAATAAAATCCGCTCGCCATAAACAAATCAAATCCGATCCCGCCTGCTCCTGCGGCAGCCCCCATCGCAACAGCAACGGAAAAGTTAATCTCAAATCTCATAAACGTCCAAGAAATTAAATACGTCATTGATGAGGGGATTACCGTCTGAAACACAATTTGCCACCAATTGGCCCCGCAGCCCTTTAATGCTTCGATCACACCTTCATCCAACTCTTCGAACGATTCAGAATATGCTTTAATCAAATAGCCAATGGAGTGAAACGTCATGCCAATAACAGCTGCAACACTTCCTAGACCAGCAGCGACGGAAAAAATCAGCACCCACAAAACAGTAGGAACGGCGCGAATAAATGCAACAAAGGCTTTAATGGTATTGGAAACAACTTTATTTGATAAATTTTGCGCTGCCAACAGCCCTAGAAAAAGTGCAATAACAGCTCCGAACACTGTCGTCAAAAAAGCAAGCCCCAAGGTTATCAACACTTGATAGATTGATTCTGTTATAGTTAAACGCGAAAAGCTTGCTTCGAAAAACATTGTTTTAAAATTCGCAAATGTTTCTTTTAATCCAGACATGAAATTTGTATCGCCATAATCAAACATTGTAAAGCCATAAACAGTAATAACGAATAATGCTGTCAATGTCAGCCGGATGGCAATTGCCTGCTTCGTCAACGGTTTCACTTTTATTTTCGAAGAATGCGTTAATTTTCCGCTGTCTTTCAGAGTGCTTCCAGTTTTCATCAACCATTCATTATTCATATCATCACCCTTTCTTCCTTAAATTTTCATTCATCGTTATAAAATGACCCTTCTTATCAAATTCGAAAGATATTCAATGACACTAGCATTGCAGTAATTAAATCTGATGATTCAAAATACTAAGAATGTTCAATTTTTTATTGATTTCAAAACAAAAAAATCCTTTACAATGGAA
>NZ_VISS01000005.1:51812-156756 GCF_007827555.1 Aeribacillus composti | reverse complement strand
ATTTAGCACACTCTTTCAGAAAAGGGGAGAAGAACATCCCGAAGGAATTTGCAAAAAAGAAGGCTTTTTATGCGGAGATAAAATGATAATTTACAGTAGTATAAAGTGATCATTGGCATAAATCCGGTGATGGCAACCATTTTATTATGATCGTAAAGAGCAACTAATTGATATCCTTCCTTTTGTTTAGCTTCAAGCACCAATTCAAGAAATGATTGTATCCGCAAATGTTTCATCACTGAAAATCCTTCAAAAATTTCCTCTTTCGTTCGCAATTCTTTCAATAAAAGGGATGATTCCATAAGCTTCTCTCCTATTTCCATTTTTAGCGTTTATTTTATCAATCTATTATTAATGCCAATAACAAAGCCGCAAGCCTATTTACTAGACTTACGGCTTCGATTATTTTTTAATCTTCCAACGTCGACAAGTCACCTGTTGGCAAGTTAAGCTCCCATGCTTTCAACACGCGGCGCATAATTTTTCCGCTTCGAGTTTTCGGCAGTTTTTCGCAAAATTCTATTTCCCGTGGCGCTGCATGTGCTGCCAGCCCTTTTTTAACAAACTGGCGAATATCCTCTTTCAAATCTTCTGATGCTTCATAGCCGCTGCGCAATGCAACGAACGCTTTAATAATTTCTCCTCGAACAGGGTCCGGCTTGCCGATAACTCCAGCTTCCGCTACGGCAGGATGTTCAACAAGCTTGCTTTCTACTTCGAACGGTCCGACCCGTTCGCCGGAAGTCATAATGACGTCATCAACCCGTCCCTGAAACCAAAAATATCCATCTTCATCCATATAAGCGGAGTCTCCAGATACATACCAGTCACCGATAAAATAAGATTCATATTTTTCAGGATTATTCCAAATTGCTTGCATCATGGAAGGCCAGCCTTTTTTAATTGCTAGATTCCCCATTCGGTTTGGAGGCAATTCATTTCCATGATCGTCAATAATTGCTGCTTTTACGCCGGGGATCGGCTTGCCCATTGATCCAGGCCGGATATCCATACACGGATAGTTGCAAATAAGATGCCCGCCTGTTTCCGTCATCCACCAAGTATCATGAATGCGCTTATTAAATACTTTCATTCCCCAGCGAATAACTTCAGGATTTAAAGGTTCTCCGACACTTAAAATATGGCGCAGAGAGCTTAAATTATATTTTTTCACCAATTCGTCTCCTGCACTCATCAGCATCCGAAACGCTGTTGGAGCGCTGTACCAGACAGTGACACCGTATTTTTCGATTGTTTCATACCAATAATCAGGGCTGAATCTGCCTCCAACAATAACATTTGTAACACCTAGGAGCCACGGACCAAAAATACCGTAAACTGTTCCGGTCACCCATCCAGGGTCTGCCGTACACCAATAAATATCTTCTTCCTTCAAGTCAAGAACCCATTTTGCTGTTTGATAATGCTGAATCATCGCATTATGGACATGGAGAACGCCTTTCGGTTTTCCTGTTGATCCGGAAGTATAATGCAAAAGAAGTCCGTCTCTCCGATCCACCCATTCAATTTCCAAATCTTTGCTTGCATTTTCAAAATGAGCAAAGAAATCGATTATTTTTCCTTCTTCTTTTACATCTTCTCCAACAACCACCACATGTTTGAGCGCAGGCAATTCATCAATTGGAACTCTTGACAGCAGCTCTTTTGTTGTTACAATCACTTTTGCTTCACTATCTTCCAAACGATCCTTTACCGCGCTCTCCATAAACGCTTCAAATAAAGGACCTACAATAGCTCCTAGTTTAATTGCGCCCAAAATGACAAAATAAAGCTCTGGACTTCTAGGCATAAATACGAAAACCCGATCACCTTTTTGAAGGTCGGTATGCTGTTTTAAAACATTCGCAGCTTTATTGGAGAGCTCTTTCATCTCTTCAAACGTATACTTTTCGTCACGATTCGCATCGCGATAATAAAGTGCGACTTTATTTTTTTTGGACCCATCTGCATGACGGTCAATCGCCTCATAAGCCGCATTGATTTTCCCAGTTTTACTCCATGAAAAATTCTCCTCTACTTCTTTCCAGTCAAAGCTCGCATATGCTTCCTCATAGTTTGCTAAGTTGTAGTTCCCTTTTATTGCTGGTAGCGCTTCCACTTTCATCGAAGTACCCCCCTAAAAATTAGTATATTTGTTTATCATTATATAACTTTTTATTCCATTTCGCAATTTTGTAAAAATTTTTTACAAAACAAATCCGATTATGTTCGACAATTCCTGTATAATATGAATAGGTTATTAGATTGGTAGGCGGTGTAATGAATGGAACATAAAAAAACATATCATGCCAAAGAAATTGAAACTCCAAATGGAACGGTGATTGTCGAAGGGCCAATTCCCCCCGATAAACTGGCAGGCTATAAATTTCATGAGGATTTAACAGCTTTCCGTCCTGCACCAAGGCAGCACAAAGCGCTTGTAGAAATTGCCAAGCTTCCTGAAGGACGGATTATTATTGCCAGAAAAGACGAAACAATCATCGGGTACGTTACATTTTTATACCCTGATCCTCTAGAACGATGGTCTGAAGGAAAGATGGAAAATTTAATTGAGCTAGGAGCCATTGAAGTGATTCCAGAATTTCGCGGATGTGAAATTGGAAAAAATTTATTGATTGTTTCGATGATGGATGATGCAATGGAAGATTACATCATTATTACAACGGAATATTATTGGCATTGGGATTTAAAAGGAACTGGCTTAAATGTTTGGGAGTATAGAAAAATGATGGAAAAAATGATGAATGCAGGCGGTCTTGAATGGTATGCAACAGATGATCCAGAAATTTGCTCTCATCCTGCAAACTGTCTAATGGTTCGTATTGGAAAAAGGGTAGATAACGAATCGATTCAGAAATTCGACCAATTAAGGTTTACAAACAGATTTTTGTATTAATCGCCATGCTATTCTTGGAAAGGGGATGGATAACATGATTATTGAAAAAATCATGCAAAAAAACGTACTCACGCTTTCTCCGGATCACTCGATCCAAGATGCTTTAAACTTAATTAAAAAAGCTAGAATCAAGCATATTCCGATCATCAGCGAAGAGAATACCCTTATTGGCATTATATCAGACAGAGATATTCGCGATGCTGCTCCCTCTATATTAAGTAAAAATGAAAAATTGGATGCGCTTTTAAACAAGCCAGTTAAAAACATTATGAAAACCGATGTCATAACCGGACACCCTCTTGATTTTGTTGAAGATGCTGCTACGATTTTTTATGAGCATAAAATCAGCTGCCTCCCCATTACTACAAATGGAAAGCTTGTCGGAATTATTACCAAAACAGATGTTTTGAATACGTTTGTAAAGTTGACTGGAGCCCATCAGCCCAGCTCCCGCATTGAAGTAAGAGTTCCCAATATAACCGGAATGCTTTCAGAAGTCGCAACAGTATTTCATAAAGGAAAAGTAAACATTTCCAGCGTTTTTGTGTATCCGGAAGAAAACGAAAAATTCAAAACACTAGTTTTTCGGGTGCAGACGATGAATCCAATGGGGCTTATTACTGAGCTTGAGAAAAAAGGTTATACCGTTGTATGGCCTCATATGTTGGGGGAATAACATGAAAGACAGCGTGTTTATTTATTCCCCTTTATTTTTAAATTATAAATTTAGTAATAAGCACCCATTCAACCAGCTGCGAGTAGAATTAACAGTTGATTTGCTAAAAAAATTGAAAGCGCTTGAAGATGATGAAATAGTTGAACCAAGATTTGCAACAGATGAGGAGCTGGAGCTTATTCATGATGCCGGCTATATTCGTGCAGTAAAACAGGCAGGGGAAGGAAAGCTGTCTGAGCATGAAGCTTTAAACTACGGACTTGGTACGGAAGATACACCTATTTTTCAAAACATGCATCAGGCCAGTTCTCTTATTGTTGGCGCGACATTAACAGCAGTTGATCATGTCATGATGGAAAAATCGAAGCATGCCTTAAATTTAGGCGGAGGTCTTCATCACGGCTTCAGGGGGAAAGCGTCTGGATTTTGTATATATAATGACAGCGCAGTGGCGATTAAATATATTATCGAAAAATATGGGGCAAGAGTGCTGTACATTGACACGGATGCGCATCACGGAGATGGTGTTCAATGGTCGTTTTACGATGAGCCAAACGTTTGCACACTATCTATTCATGAAACTGGGCGATATTTATTTCCTGGGACAGGAACAGTTCATGAGCGGGGACAAGGTTCTGGATACGGTTTTGCCTTTAATATTCCGTTAGATGCATTTACCGAAGATGAATCATGGCTAAAAGTTTACAAAGAGGCCGTTACAGAAGTTGCAGAGTACTTTAAGCCTGATGTCATCGTCACTCAAAACGGAGCTGATGCCCACTATTTTGATCCACTAACTCATCTTCACGCCAGCATCAATATTTACCGGGAAATCCCGAAGCTTGCACATGAAATTGCCCACAGCTACTGCGATGGAAAATGGATAGCTGTCGGCGGAGGAGGCTACGATATTTGGCGGGTTGTTCCAAGAGCTTGGTCGCTCATTTGGCTGGAGATGAAAAATTTAAGCTGCAAAGCACAAGGGGCTCTTCCGAAAGAATGGCTGGAAAAATGGCAGGAGAAATCTCCCGTTGAATTAATCCCAACATGGGAAGATCCCGATCCGTTATATCAACCGATTCCAAGGAAAAAAGAAATTGAAGAAAAAAACAATCACACTCTTGAATTGGCTCTGCAATTCATCCGGCAGCAAAGGGAATATAATGCAAAAAAAAATGTTAACGGCCAAACTTTTTAAAAAAGCTTGGCCGTTTTTTCTCCAGCTTAAAAAGATTATGATTTTGTCGATTGCCGAATTTCAATACGATGCGGGAGTTCAACAATATGATTATCTACTTCCTCTTTGTTCATCAATTTTGTTAACAGGCGCATCGCAACCGCACCGATATCGTAAGACGGTTGGACAACGGTTGTTAATCGCGGACGAACCATAGTCGCCAAACGAGTATTGTCAAAGCCGACGACATCAAAATCTTTCGGAATTTCATAGCCTTTATCTTGAGCGGCATGAATCACGCCCAATGCCATTTCGTCCGTTCCAACAAAGATTGCAGTCGGTTTTGGCGACAGCTCCAACACTTTGTCAAATGCTTCAATCCCGGATTCGTAGGAATAATCTCCTTCTACTACAAATTGTTCATCGTATTGGAGCCCTGCCTCTTCAAGTGCACGTATGTATCCTTTAAGCTTTTTCACTTTATTCACAGGCTCTTCCATCGGCCCGGATACATAGGCAATATGTTTGTGTCCTTTATCGATTAAAAACTTAACCGCATCATAGGCTGCCTGTTCATAATTGATATTAACAGAAGGCAGTTCATTGTTCTCATCAAAAGTTGATGCAAGCACAATAGGAACCGGTGAACGTTTAAATTCTTCCACATGCTCCTCTGTAATATTGCCGCTCATAAATACAATTCCATCCACTTGTTTCCCTAAAAGGGTGTTAAGCAAATGCAATTCTTTTTCTTTATTTTGGTCAGAATTGCTTAAAATAATATTATATTTATACATCGTTGCGATGTCTTCAATCCCGCGAGCCAATTCTGAATAAAATGTGCTTGATACATCCGGTATAACAACACCTACAGTCGTCGTCTTTTTGCTAGCCAGCCCTCTTGCGACCGCATTTGGCCGATAGCCGAGACGCTCAATCGCTTCCAATACTTTCTTTCTAGTTGTCGGCTTTACATTCGGGTTGCCGTTTACAACTCGTGAAACTGTCGCCATCGAAACGTTCGCTTCACGTGCAACATCATATATCGTCACATTATTCATGATCAACACTCCTCATCTAAATGATCTATATCAAATAAATAACAGTCTCTTCCGTATAACTCTTATCATACGATACAAAGCATTCGTCCGCAATGTGCTTGGCGTGTTTTCTTATATTTTTACCTTTTTCGTTAAAAAAATATGTTCATTAAAGTATATCCTTCATTAAATAATGTAAACGATCTACGCAAAAAAAGGAACCTTAAAAGGCTCCTTTTTTAAAAAATAGACGATATTCAATTAGGCATTTACTTTCGCTAATGGTCTTAATTCAGAAATAAACTGATTGAATTGCTCAATATTCATTTGCTGCGCAGAATCTGACAAAGCTACTTCCGGATCCGGATGAACTTCAGCCATAATACCGTCTGCCCCAATAGCAAGAGCAGCTTTTGCAGCAGGAATTAGAAGGTCTTTCCGGCCTGTTGAATGAGTGACATCAACTAATACAGGCAAATGTGTTTCCTGTTTTAAAATCGGAACTGCTGTAATGTCCAGCGTGTTTCTTGTAGCGCGTTCATACGTGCGAATTCCGCGTTCACAAAGAATGATTTGATCGTTACCTCGAGAAATAATGTATTCCGCAGCATTCATAAATTCTGATAACGTTGCAGAAAGACCGCGTTTTAACAATACAGGCTTGCGAACAGATCCTGCTGCTTTTAACAATTCAAAGTTTTGCATGTTCCGTGCCCCGATTTGGATGACATCGATGTAATCAAGGGCCACATCAATATCTTGAGGCGACACAATTTCACTAATAACTGCCATATCAAACTCATCAGCAATTCTTTTTAAAATTTTTAAGCCTTCAATGCCTAAACCTTGGAAATCATATGGTGATGTTCTAGGTTTAAATGCACCGCCTCTTAGCAGCTTCAAGCCTTGTTTCTTCGCTGCTTCCGCAACAGCAGCTACTTGCTCATAGCTTTCTACCGCACAAGGACCGACAACAAAGTATTGGCTGCCATCCCCGATTTTTTCGCCTTTGACGTCAACGATTGTATTCTCTTTCTTTTTCTTTCTTGATACTAACAATGCTTTTCGATGATCGTCCTCTTGAAGCTCTAATGCCGCTTTAAATATTTCCTTAAAAATATGCTGTAAAGTGGAATCTTCAAATGGACCATTATTATGTTCTTTTATTAAATCGAGCATTTTTCGTTCACGGACAGGATCATATCGGTTAACTCCTTGCGCTTCTTTCGCTTTCCCAATTTCTTGAACAAGCTTGCCTCGCTCGTTAATTAATTTTAAAATTTGCAAATTGATTTCATCAACCCGTTCCCTAAGCGCTTCTAATTCTGTATTGCTCATTTTTTCCACCCTTTCACATCCGTCAAAATTTTAAGCATTTGATTTTAATTAGGGTTTATTATAAACCATATTCCTTGAAATGTCACTAAAAATTTCTTTATCGATTAAACGCTTTTAAGCGGTAAAGTGTTTATTTTTTTCAAAATATTTTCTTCAGTTCTTCACAAGTCATTTCCCAATGATCATCATGCCAGATAAAATTATTATACAATATTTGGGGGATTTATGTTTCATTTATATTATGTTTCAGTTATGGAATCGGACAATTCTTGTACATGTAAACTAAATGATTAGGGCTTTGGCAATCAGCAGCAAAAGCTTAAAATTCTTGAAAACCTTGCCGGCTGATGGACTTGTAACACTGTTTGAAAAATATTCCCCATGAAAATTTTCACGCTCTTTTCCTCTATTCGCTGCCTATTTTCCTGTAAACGAAAATCATCGGCTTGTTTGCCGATGATGATTGTCTTGCCAAACCTATGACTTTGTTTCTTTATTGTTTTCGCTTTGAAGCTCTTCATCTGAGGCTTGTGAAGTGTCAGTCAAATTTTCTGTTTTCTGACTTTGTTCGTCGTCAAGCTCGGTGTCAGCGGAATCTGAAGGATTTTCTTTTTCAGAAATTTCATTTTCATTGCTTCGTTCCTTTATTTTTTTTACCAAGCCCTCAGACTGCTCTTGGATTTTCTGTTGAATATTTTGTGATTTTTCTTTTGCCAAGCTGATAAACTGTACTCCTTTTTCATATGCTTCGCTTGTAATTTTTGATGTTTTTTCCTTCACTTTTCCCGCCTGATCATTAAAATTTTCGCGAAGCTCTTTTCCTGACTTTGGCGTAAGCAATAATGCGGAAGCTGCCCCAACAACAGCGCCTATAATAGAACCTATTATAAACCCTTTTTTATTCGTGCTTTTTTTTGACATGTTTGCGCCTCCTGTTTTTTAAGTAAAATTAATTAATCAGTTTGCTTCTTTGATCGTTTTCTCTGCTTTACTTTATCAATCAATTCCATCACAGCATTTGTCCACTGAATGGCTTGAGCAACTTTTTCTTCATTTTTTTCCAATTGTCCAGTTACACTCGCTGAAACTTTTTTCATAGACCGATTAAATTGTTGAATGGATGTTCCAATCTCTTTTACGGCATCCACCACTGAGTTGACCTTCTCAGATTTTTTCTGAATGTCTTCCGCCAATTGGTTTGTTTTATGAAGCAAATCTGTTGTTTCTTTTGTAATGCCCTCCACCTGCTTTTCAAGGCCCGCAAGCGTCCCGGCTACTTGATCGAGTGTAATGCGCAGAGATTTTAATGTTTTGGCTAAATAAACAACTAACACTGTAAAAGCTACGGCTATTAGCGCAATGCTTGCATATAATATGAATTCCAACTGCTGCACCTCCAAGTAAAACCAATAATACAATTCCCTAATTTTTCGGAATGCAAACATAAAATCTGCAATCATTTATCTATTCGACATTTTGTCAATTGAATCCTTTCGATCATGTCAAAAATAGAACAAGTTTTAAATCCAATCAGGAAACGCTACAATATTATTGTATAACGAAAAAAAAGGAGGCCGGCAAGTTGAAAGATCCAAGAATCGAAAAATTGGCAAAAATTTTAATTCATTATTCATGCCAACTGCAAAAAGGCGAAAAAGTGCTTATTGAAAACTTTGGTCTTGAGAAGGAGCTTGTGATTGCTCTCATCCGCGAGGCTTACAAAGCTGGCGGGCATCCGTTTGTTTCCATTAAAGATCATCAAATAAACCGAGCTTTATTGCTTGGAGGACAAGAAGAACAATTCGAAATGATGGCTGATTTCGAAGCAAATGTCATGAAAGAAATGGACGCATACATAGGCCTCAGATCAGGCAAAAACATTAATGAATTTGCTGACGTTCCAGAAGAAAAAATGAAGCTGGAAGGCAGAACAATCGGGCAAAAGGTGCATCGTGAAATCCGCGTTCCGAAAACAAAATGGGTGGTTCTCAGATACCCGAATGAATCCATGGCACAGCTTGCAAAAATGAGCACAGAAGCGTTTGAAGACTTTTATTTTAATGTCTGCACTCTTGATTACGAAAAAATGGATAAAGCGATGGATGCGCTTGTTGAACTGATGAACAAAACTGACAAAGTACATATTAAAGGTCCTGGCACTGATTTGACTTTTTCAATCAAAGATATTCCTGCGATTAAATGTGCAGGACGCATGAATATTCCTGACGGTGAAGTATTTACAGCGCCTGTTAAAAATTCTGTGAACGGTACCATTACGTTTAATACGCCTTCTCCGTACCAAGGATTTACATTTGAAAATGTTCGGTTAACATTTAAAGACGGAAAAATCATTGATGCGTCAGCTAATGATACAAAACGATTAAACAGCATTTTGGATACAGATGAAGGAGCAAGATATATCGGTGAATTCGCCATCGGTGTCAATCCATACATCCTTCACCCGATGCAGGACATTCTGTTTGACGAAAAAATCGCTGGAAGCTTCCACTTTACGCCAGGGCAATGCTACGATGAAGCGTATAATGGCAACCATTCCAATATCCACTGGGATTTGGTCGTCATTCAGCGTCCGGAATATGGAGGCGGAGAAATTTATTTTGACGACGTATTGATCCGAAAAGACGGACTGTTTGTCATTCCGGAATTGGAGCAGCTAAATCCTGAGAATTTAAAATAGTGCATTCTTCGCTATAAAAACAAAACGACTGTAACATTTTTTGTTACAGTCGTTTTGTTTTAAACACACAGCTTTTCATAGGCATCTTGATATTTTTGAATATCTCCTGCACCCATGAATAAAATAACGCTGCTTTCATGCTTTTTCAAAACTTTAATGTTCGTCTCATCGATTAACTCTGAATGTTCAATTTGCGCCTGCAAATCTTTTATCGTGAGGTTCCCTATGTTTTCACGGGCAGAGCCAAAAATTTCGCATAAGTATACTTTGTCGGCGCTTTTTAAACTATCCGCAAACTCATTAAGAAATGACTGTGTTCTTGAAAAGGTATGAGGCTGAAAAACAGCAACAATTTCCCGGTCAGGATATTTTTGCCGCGCAGCTTCAATTGTTGCTTTTATTTCCGTAGGATGATGGGCGTAATCGTCAATCAGCACTTGTCCTCCGAAATTTTTGGCGCTGAATCTTCTTTTTACGCCTTTAAACGTTTTGACGCGCTCCTGAATAACATCAATTCCAATATTTTCGTATTGGCATAACGTAATAACCGCCAGCGCATTTAGAACGTTGTGATCCCCGAATGCAGGAATTTCAAACGTGCCGTAAAACGTATTCCGAATATATACATCAAATACAGTTCCCGTTGTGCTTTTCACCACATTTCTCGCTTGAAAATCGTTTTCCTCATGAAAACCGTAATATAATACCGGAACTTTCGCTTGTATTTCCTGTAAACGCTCATCATCTCCGCAAGCGATAATTCCTTTTTTCACTTGTAAAGCCATTTGCTGAAAGGCTGAAAAAACATCATCCAGATCACGATAATAATCAGGGTGGTCAAAATCAATGTTCGTCATAATCGCATAATCCGGATGATAGGATAGAAAATGGCGCCGGTATTCACATGCTTCAAAGACAAAATATTTGCTGTTTTGAACTCCTTTTCCCGTTCCGTCTCCAATCAAGTATGAGGTAGGAAAAGCACCTTGCATAACATGAGACAGTAAACCGGTTGTAGATGTTTTACCGTGCACGCCAGTTACCGCTATGCTTGTGAATTTGTTCATCAATTCCCCTAAAAATTTGTGATAGCGGTAAACCGGCAATTGAAGTCTCTTTGCTTCTTCAATCTCCTCGTGTGTATCTGGAAAAGCATTACCAGCTATTACAGTTAAACCAGGGTGAATGTTATTTTTCGAAAAAGGAAATATTTGAATTCCCCGTTCCTCCAAGCCTTTTTGTGTAAAAATATATTTTTCAATATCAGATCCTTGTACATTTTCATTCATATCATGAAGGATTTGAGCTAAAGCACTCATCCCTGTTCCTTTTATGCCAACAAAATGATAAGCAGTCATATAAGAACCTCCAACAATCGTCTATCTGTAAAATAATATATGACGAATGACTAGTTTTGCAACTATAATATTTATTTCCTGCAAGCTTCATAACGCAATATTGTATACTTTTAGTGTTTCCTAATTGAAAGCAACGTATATCGTTTTAAATCGGCATTGCCAAAATCAGCCCAACATTTTAATAATATCATGTTCAGTACATCTCAACTACTCTCTTTTATTGTTTTCAATTGTTCTTCTGACACTAGCACGTCTCGCGGCTTGCTTCCTTTCGGCGGGGAAATGATCCCCTGCTCCTCCATTAAATCAATCAATCTGGCCGCTCTATTATAACCGATTCGAAAACGGCGTTGAAGGCTTGAAGCCGAAGCATGCCCCTGCTCTACAACAAACTCGCAGGCTTCATAAAAAAGATCATCTTCTTCTGCTTGGAAATTTGTTTTCGCAAGCAATTCCTCTTGTTTAAACAAATAATTGGGCGCCATCTGGTTTTTTACATGGTGAACGACGCGATCAATTTCATCATCAGAAACAAAAGTTCCTTGAACTCTTACCGGTTTTGCAGAACCGTTTTCTAAAAACAGCATGTCTCCTCTTCCTAGGAGTCTTTCTGCACCGGAAGTATCAAGAATCGTTCTTGAATCTATTTGCGATGATACGGAAAATGCTATTCTTGTAGGAATATTCGCCTTTATTAAACCGGTTATAACATCAACAGACGGTCTTTGTGTGGCAATTAATAAATGGATGCCGCAAGCTCTCGCTTTTTGGGCAATCCGGCAAATCGCCTCCTCCACATCGTTCGGCGAAACCATCATTAAATCAGCGAGCTCGTCAATCACAATCACGATGTACGGCAATCGTTTCTCCTTTTCCTTGTCGCCGACTCGTTCATTAAATTTCTCGATATCTCGAACGCCTACATGGGCAAATAATTCATACCTTCTTTCCATTTCATCTACCGCCCATTTCAGTGCAGCAGTAGCTGCTTTTACATCCGTAATAACAGGGCTGACGAGATGAGGTATGCGGTTATACGGCGCAAGCTCCACCATTTTTGGATCAATGAGGAGCATTTTCACATCATTTGGAGTTGCTTTATAGAGCAGGCTGACTAAAATCGTATTGATACAAACGCTTTTTCCTGACCCTGTAGCTCCCGCAATCAAACCATGCGGCATTTTTTTCAAATCCGTCACAATCGGCTCCCCTGAAATGCTGAGGCCCAGAGCAACCGTTAACGGAGAGCGGTTGGCTTGAAAAGCTTTCGACCGTAAAATCTCTCTTAAAAAAACCGTTTTGCTTTTCCGGTTTGGCACTTCAATCCCGATTGTGTTTTTCCCCGGTATCGGAGCCTCAATCCGGATGTCTTTTGCAGACAAGCTTAATTTAATATCGTCTATCAAGTTAGTTATCTTGCTCACTTTTACGCCGGGTTCAGGGTGAACCTCAAACCTCGTGACGGAAGGTCCTTGTGACACATTGACCACTTTTGCATTGACATGAAAATTTTGCAGCGTAAGATCGAGCAAATTCTTTTGCTTTTCTATCCACTGATCATCCGCTTCTTCCTCAAACGGCTGAACGTTCAGGAGGGTGAGCGGCGGAAACAAATAATTTTGCCGTTTTTCCTTTAATTCAAGCTTTCGTTTATCTTGTCCAAACATAATGACATTATATGGAATAATTGTCTTTTCGTTTTGATTTGATGAAAGCTTTCCTCTGGAAACAGGCTTTCGTCTGTCATCGGACTTTTTCTCTAAATGCTTTGGATCCGCTTCCTGTTTTAGGCTCGTCTCCTGTTTTGGACCTTCCTCCTGATTTAGATCTGTTCCTTGTTTTAGATCTGTCTCCTGTTTTAGATTCGTCCCCTGCTTTAGAACTGTCTCTTGTTTTAGATCCGTCTCCTGTTTTAGACCTGTCCACTGTTTTAGATTCGTCTCTTGCTTTGATCCCGTCTCCTGGTTTAGATCCGTCCACTGTTTTAGATTCGTTTCTTGCTTTGATTCCATCTCCTGGTTTAGATCCGTCCACTGTTTTAGATTCGTCTCTTGCTTTGAATCAATCTCCAGCTTTGAAGCCTCGACCGATTGAGCTTCCTCAGCTTCTCGCTGTTTATCCTCCGAAGGCGGTGCTGTTATTTCAAAATATGAATCCTCAGCTTCGTGATCTTGTGTTTTTGATATTTCTTTTTCATAATCGTTTTCATATTCTATCATTTCATTTATTTCTATTTCTTCTGCTGCAGCAAACTCCCTTTGCACTTCTTTTTGTTTTTCCAGATCATTGATGAAAATATCATGTACGTCTATGTCCGTCTGTTGCTGATATTGCTCTTCAATTTTTTTGAAAAATAAATCATCTCTATTCCTTGGTCCAAATCCAAAAATCGGTGAAGGGATTTCCGTTGGCTGAAAAGATTTTCTTTCCTTTTGTGCGCCTTGTGCACTATTCAGTCGAGACTGCTTGCGTTCAGAAGATGTTTTTGCTTTTGATTTTGCCGCATCCGCTGGGCGTCTCGTTTCTCGCAATGTTTCATCATCGGATATTAGCGGAAACCGAAAGTTTCCTTTCGGATATTGATATGTAACTCTAGCTTGCATCTCTAATCTATCGTCAGTTAATGATTGATCTTTTATTTTTTCAGTAGAATTGTTTTTTTCTATCTTTCTTTCATATTCTTCTTCCTGATTATCGAAAAACAACCGCAACAGTTTTGACAACCAGCTCATCTATGATCACTCTTTCATTCATACTAATCTCATCCTATATTTTATCAATAAAAATACTTTTTGGAAGTTTAAAAAGCAATGACAAACATTAATATTATATTGCTAAAATCACAGATTTAAAAATAAATAAGACTCCCTGTATAAACAAGGAGTTTATTCTTTATTTTTTATATTTTCAATATACATAATTCGTTCAATCAGAGGCGGATGATCGTAACGTAAAACTTTCACTATTTTTGGCGGATTTATTTCGCTGCGGCTAAATTTCGCCAAATGTTGAAATGTTTTTACAGCCGCTTCCTCGTTTTTTGTCATTTCAATTGCATATAAATCCGCCTGTTTCTCTTGATACCTTGATACTATGCCGGATATAGGGCTTGAAGCGAACGATAACATCCCCAGCAGCAAAAGAAATAGAGGAAGCGACGACAATTCACGTATAGATTGAATGTTCAGCCTTTTTCCCCATCGATTTGTACAAAAAATCATTAACTGATGAATGATATATAAACCTGCCAAGGAAAGAAGCAAATACCCGGCTATTCCGATATAGATGTGCTTCATCACATAATGTCCCATCTCATGAGCCATAATGAATAATATTTCATCTTCGCTTAATTTATTTAACGTCGTATCCCACAAAACGATTCTCGAATTTGATCCTATTCCTGTCACATAGGCGTTCAACGCATTTGTTTTGGTGGACATATCCACTTCATACACATGCTCCGCGGGAATATCTGCTTTGGAAGCTAGCTGTAAAATTTCTTCCTCCAGCTTTTTATTTTTCAACGGGTAAAAATCGTTGTACAGCGGATCAATGATTACCGGCTGAATAAACATTATAAACAATGTGAATGGTATCGATGCAAACCATGCCCAAAGCCACCAGCGCTTTTCAAATTTTCGAATAATGATGTATAGAAACGTGACGACAACCGCCATTAAAACATAATTAACAAGAAAATCGGTCACTTCATCCTTCAGCCACGAGTTCAACGTCTGGGTCGAGATTTGAAAATCCTTTGACAGTTTGTAGTTCAGCCAGCTGACAGGTAATGTTAGTAAAGTGACAAGCAATGACAGCCAAAAATAGTATAAAGCTGTTTGGACTATAAAGAAACGGGATGCTGTTTCCGCCCATTGCTGAAATGTTTTTGAAATCCCAAAGCTTAGCACAATAAAAAAGATGATCCACTCTAACGGAATGGATATGAAAAATACCAAATTTTTTAATCGTGAATAATTTTCTGACAGCTGCAGCTCCTCTGCCGTTAAAAACGTTTTCGGATCGGCAGCAGTACCTTCAATTCCCTTCGGCAGCTCATAACCCGTCCAGAAGAATAAATAGAAGTATAAAACCAAACCGTAAACTGCATATAATAAAATGATCGTTAGAAGACTCTTTTTCAAGCCGAATACCCCCTTGAGCTTAACTCCCTCCTTTAGTAGTTTAGATAAAAAAACATCGTAATAGAACTGCTTTTCCAAAATATTTAGAAAAAGAAGCTGTAAAAAGATAAAACGGCAATTGAACACATAACTACAAAAAAGACGTTGGCTCCGAAATAAGCAGCAATGAACGCTGTAAATGCACCGACTGCTCCAAACAGGAAATCCTCGTGAATAAAAAAGACCGAGGGCACGATCAATGCACCTAATGTTGCATATGGTACATTTTTTAATACATTTTGCCAAAACGGAGGGAGATGTAATTGACTGAAGATAACAAAAGGAAGCATTCGCGGTATGTATGTCACAACGCCCATTCCGATAATCAACCAAAATATTTGGCTATTCATCTTGCTGCACCTCTAATTTTCTAAAGATACATTCCACAACAACGGAGGAAAATAAGGACGACAATGCAATAGACCAGCCTATAGACAGCCGTCCGGTCGTCAATAAAACGGAATTTATCACTGCAGATAATAAAGCTAGTACGATAATTTTCCGATGTTTTTTTAATGAAGGAACCAATAAGCCGATGAATAGGGCATATAGAGCAATTCCCATGCTTTCCTGTAAGAAAGCGGGCAAATTTTCTCCAACTATATGACCGATTCCAGAATTGATCACCCAGCTGCTATATGCCATCAAGCATAGTCCAAACATATATGGTGCTGTGACCATTTCCTGTCTGACAGCCGCAACTGCATATGTTTCATCTGTTACACCAAAGCCGTACAGAGCTTTTATCCATATGGAGTCTTTCTCCACTTTCTCATTTAATGATGCTGACATAAGGAAATGGCGGATGTTTACAATGAAAGTTGTCATAATAATTTCCCAAGCACCAACATGCGCAGCAATTAGGCTTAATGACATATATTGAGCCGCTCCTGCAAAAACGATTGCGCTCATCATCACCGTTTCCGCAATCGAAAGTCCCGTTCTTTCAGCAAGAAGGCCGAAAGCGATGGCAACGGGGAAATAGCCGATGGCAATGCTGATTCCTGCTTGAATGCCTTGGATTAATTCCGATTTATATTTTGCCAATGCTGTCGAATGCAATCGGAATCACCTCCATTTCTAGTTTTCCGGATAATAAATGATCACATAATATTTAACTTTTTGATCCGTTATATTTTTATAATCATGCTTTTTGTCCGCTGCAAATCGGATCGCTTCCCCTTCGCGAACAACATAAGAACATCCATCAATTACAATTTCTAAAGCTCCCTTTTGAATGATCAAAATTTCTTGCACCCCGTGCGCATGTTCATCCGATTGATGGACATGTCTAGGCTCTAAATGTGCTTCAAACACCTCAAACGGCTTGCCGATTTCAAACGTAAACATCGGGTATACTTTATACTTTTCATCATCATCAGATATAGCCGGTATGTTTGATAAAGATATTTTTTGAACGCTTGGCGCCTCCTCCTTCATCAAAGCGGAAAATGATACATGAAGTCCGTTCGCTATTTTCCACAGCGTGGAGACAGTCGGATTCGCTTCCCCTCTTTCAATTTGTGCCAGAATCGCTTTGGAAACGCCTGTCTTTTCAGACACCTTGTCAAGGCTTAGCTCCATCCTTTTTCGGATTTTACAAAAATTTTCCCCAATAATTTGCTGAATCGGCTTCATGTTTTCCTCCTTTTTTATGTTTTGTTTATTATTTCATACATTTGTTTTATATATTGAACAAAATTGCATTTAAAAACCTCTCCCCTGAATGGAAAGAGGTAAATATCAGCTTAAGAGCACCCGGTCAGATACTGCATTTTGAATTTTGGCAAATTCGTCCATTAATTTCGGAATGGTCAGTTTTACTTTTTCTTCAGCAGATGCCTCAAAAATGATTTTTCCACGATTCATCATCAGCAATCTGTTTCCTAGATCAATCGCCTGCTGCATATTATGTGTAATCATAATCGTTGTTAAATTATATTCTTCAATAAATTTTTTCGTAAGCGACAGGACGACCTCTGCGCGTGCGGGATCTAATGCGGCTGTATGCTCATCAAGCAATAATATTTTCGGTTTCGTAAATGTTGCCATCAAAAGCGACAACGCCTGTCTTTCCCCGCCTGACAGCAATCCTACTTTCGCATTTAAACGGTTTTCTAATCCAAGCCCTAAAAGCGACAGCTGCTCCTTAAAATAATTTTTCCGCTTATTCGTTACACCTCTGGCCAAAGTTCGTTTATGAACACGGCCGTAAGCGATCGCCAAATTTTCTTCAATGGTCAACGTCGGCGATGTGCCTGACAACGGATTTTGAAACACTCTGCCGATATATTTTGATCGTTTATGCTCAGGAAGTGTTGTTATATTTACGCCGTCAAGCCAGACTTCCCCCTCATCGGGAAACAGCTTTCCAGCTATGATGTTCAGCAAAGTCGATTTCCCTGCGCCGTTGCTGCCAATAATCGTAATAAAATCGCCTTTTTCGACCTCTAAATGAATTCCATCTAAGGCGATTTTTTCATCCAATGACCCTTCGTTAAACACTTTATGAATGTGTTTTAGCTGAAGCAACTTGTTCACCCCGCTTTCTTGCCAATTTTCTTTTTTTCTCACGCCGTTTTTCAAAATATCGCGGGATGATTAACGCCAAAATGACGATACAAGCTGTAATTAATTTTATATCGCCTGTTTCAAAAAAGTTAAATCTAAATGCAAAGGCGACTATGAAACGATAAATGACAGCACCGATTATAACAGCTAAGGTAGCCCGAACAATCGTCTTGCTACCGACAATTGCCTCTCCAATAATAACGGAAGCAAGCCCGATCACAATCATTCCAATTCCCATATTGGCATCGCTGAAGCCATTATATTGGGCGACAAGCGCACCTGACAAAGCAACCAAACCATTTGACAATCCTAATCCTAATACTTTAAGAAAGTTTGTATTCGCCGAAAAACTTTTAATCATTTCTTCGTTATCTCCGACAGCTCTTATAGCAAGTCCGATTTCCGTTTTTAAGAAGTAATCAAGGATGAGCTTTAAAAAAGCGACCAATAACACCATTGAAATGATGACTGACCATGTGGTCGGGGAAAAAGAAATGACGCTCTTAACGGCTTGATCGATCGGTGCCAGCGCATCGGCCAGCTTTGAGAAAAGCGTTTCCTCCTGTAAAAGCGAAACATTCGATTTTCCCATAATTCGCAAATTAATGGAATAAAGAGCGATCATCATTAATATACCGGATAACAACGGATTAATTTTCCCATACGAATGCAAAATTCCCGTTAAGATCCCAGCTAGAAAGCCGACAATCATTCCGGCAATCGTCGCCATAACAGGATGAGCTCCGTCTATGATCATGACGGCTGCGACGGCAGCTCCAGTAACGAAGCTACCGTCAACCGTTAAATCTGGAAAATCTAATATTCTAAAAGATAAATAGACTCCGAGAGCCATTATTGCGTAAATAAGTCCCGCCTCAAGTGAGCCATATACTGCTGTCAGCATGTAAACACCCTTCCAAATTACTCAATAAACTCTGCTTCTTTGCTCCACTCGTCTAAAATCTTAACGTTCATCTCAGCTGCTGCTTTTTTATTAATGAGAAGCTTTAAGTTTTGCGGATATTGAACAGGCAGTTCAGACGGCTTTTTCCCTTCTGTTAAAATTTTTGCAGCCATTTCTCCTGCTTCATAGCCAATGTCATAATATTCAAACCCGTACGCAGCAAAACCGCCTTTTTTGACTGAATCTAATTCACCGACAAACAGCGGGATATCGTTTTCATTTGCAACGGAAATGACCGAATCAAGCGCAGAAACAACGGTATTGTCAGTGATAATGTAAAAACAATCGACTTTGCCGACAAGAGATTCAGCAGCTTGTTTCACTTCAGCTGAAGTAGAAACAGAAGCTTCGACAATTTTCAAATCCGTTCCTTCTGTCGCTTTTTTAACAAGGTCAATTTGCGCAACAGAGTTTTGTTCGCCTGAATTATAGATCATTCCTATTCTTTTGCCGTCTAAATATTGATCAATAAATTTCACCGTTTTCGGTATGGCATCAGGATGGGTATCAGTTGTTCCTGTTACATTCCCTCCTGGATTTTCCATCTCTTTCACAAGCCCGGCGCCGACAGGATCTGTTACGGATGTAAATACAATTGGAATATCCTTTGTAGCATTTGCTGCAGCAAGTGCACTAGGCGTTGCATTCGCAAAAATTAAATCGACGTTATCTCCGACGAAGTTATTCGCAATCGTTTGGGTATTCGATTGATCCCCTTGAGCGTTTTGAATATCATAATCTACATTTAACCCTTTATCTTTAATTGCTTGTTGAAATCCCTTCAATGCCTCATCCAGCGACGGGTGCGCTACAAATTGAGTGATACCAATTTTAAATGTTTCTTTCTTTCCTTCTTCACTATTGCTTTCGCTGCTGGACCCTTTGCTGCTTCCACAACCTGACAGCACGAGGAGCGCCATCAAAAAAATTCCTCCGATTGCTCCTATCCTAGTTTTCAAAATTTTCTTCCCCCTTTTTTACTTTTATGCTTTAAATTATAACAATATATTTTTGATTTTCAATTATTTTCTGACGAATTTTCCAAAAAAATAAGGATGCCAACATACTGCATCCTTACAGAAAATGGAACACTATTCTATCAAAATGAAGTTTGCAAGTAGCTTTAAGTTTATGAAATGTTCGGCAAAAGGCTGTCCCATAATTTTGCTAATATAATTTCTCTTTAATCAATATGTAACGACAACCCTGTTTTAGCCAGCTTGATCGATCCATTAAAAATCGTTTTAGCTTCTTCTATCAATTCTTCATGATTGCCTTTATGAGGCAAATGAGTCAGCAAAAGCTCTTTTACATTTGCTTCCTTAGCAATTGTCGCAGCTTCGTGGGAATTCATATGCCCAAACTTTTTGCCGTCTTCATTCGCATACATATTGCATTCGCATATAAGCAAGTCCGCATTTTGGCTGAATGGAATGAATTCATTTTTAAAGCTTGAATCTGCCGTGTATACAACCGTTTTATGTCCTGAAGTAAATCTCATGGCAAAACAGTCAACAGGATGATCTGTTTTTAAAAATGTAATCGTAAACGGACCGATCGAAATCGATTGATCAGGATCGTATGAAATTCCTTTTGTCACACTCAAATGTGTGAGTCTGTCAAATTCTTTTGTATCAAGGCTATGTCCGTAAATGGGCAAAATTTTGTTTGATTTTTGCAGCATGCCGGTAATTTGTCTTGCATATTGCAGCGGTCCAATATCTGCAATATGATCATGATGATAATGAGAAAGGATCACAGCATCTAAATCTGAAAGTGATACAAAATTTTGCAGTTGTGATAATACAGCACTTCCGCAATCAACTAACAGGTTAAACCCCTTTTCCTGAAATAAATAGCCTGATGTAGCCTCATTCGCTTCTGGATAGCCTCCCCAGAACCCTACAACTGTTACTTTCATCACCCTAATCCTCCTCAATAAGAAAAAATGTTTTAAAACAGTATTGACATTTTTCATTCTGTTATAATACAATGTTAATAACAACAGCACGGGGGGATAAAAAATGTTAGGACAAAAAATCACTGAATTTTTTAGAAACTTGCCAAGAAAAAAATGTATTGAATGCGGAAAAGAAATTGAAGAACAGCACGAATGCTACGGGAACAAATGCAATCATTGCTTACATGTAAAATAAATTTATTCAGGCAATTCTAAAAAGAATTGCCTGAATATTTTTTCTCTTCTCTTAACCTGTACTAATACACATTGTAATTGGCTAGCTTTGAAGAATCCCTTACAATTAATGTAAGAGGCAAAAGATGCACCTCTCTCTCTTTATACCGTCTCGTTTTTATTTTTTCCATCATCACTTCCATTGCTAAATGACCCATTTCTTTCACCGGCTGATTAACCGTCGTAATCATAGGCTCCATCAGTTCAGTTATAGCCTGATTGTCAAACCCGACGACCGCTAATTCTTCCGGGACACGGACGCCAAGTCTCTTTGACTCAGAAATCATCCCGGCTGCCACTTCATCAGAACCTGTGAAGACTGCCGTTGGAGCTTCAACCATCTCCATCATTTTCCTCAAGACATTTTTTCCGTCTTCAAATGTAAATACATTTCGGAAAATATATTGCTCAGGAAGGTACAATCCGGCTTCACGAAGTGCTTTTCGAAAACCTTCTTCCCTAGCTCTCGAAACATTACTGTTTACATTTCCGCAGCAAAAAGCAATTTTATTGTATCCTTGATCGATTAAATGCTTAGTTGCAACATACCCTCCGTAGTTTTGATCCATATGAATCATCGGGACATTTGCCTGTTCATCGAATTCGTTGCATAAAATAATCGGACCGTATTCTAAAAACGGCTCAACAGCCTCCCAGCCATTTAGCAATGTCGTCATAATCACTCCATCTACTTGTTTCGTTTTTAACAAGTTTAAATAGTCTAATTCTTTTTTTGCTGAATATAACGTTTGACAAACAATCAATTGATAATGGTATTGAGACGCAACGATTTCCAGCGATTCAACAAATTGTCCAAAAAACGGGTTCATAACCCTAGGAATAATGACAGCAATAATTTCAGTTTTTTGATTTCTTAAACTTCTAGCTGAAGAATTAGGTACATACCCTAATTGCTTCATTGCTTCTAGCACTAATTGTTTTTTTTCCTCCGATACGTAAGGCTGATTATTTATCACCCTTGAAACTGTCGTTTTCGATAAACCAGCCAGTTTTGCCACATCTTCAATTGTAGCCACTTTCATTCCTCCAAAAAATTTGGGATCCCTTGATTTTCTTTTGATTATAGATCAATGGTCAACAGATGTGCAATGAATTTTTTTATATCTTTCCAGATCGCTTTTTCTAAAAAAACAGAAATGCTAACTTGTTCAACAAATATATATTTTCTTCAATTTGAATTGTCGGACTTTAAACAATGGGAACCAACCAAGGCGTTTTAAAGATCAGAAGTCGGAAGCGCCAAAACTTGCTAAAATGGATGCCTCCTCTGAAAAAATAAGAGACAAGCCTGCCTTTTAAGCTTGTCCCAAATGTAAAAATTGAAGAACATCTTTCACCGCTTTTTTACCTTGATCAATGCAGTCCGGGATCCCCAATCCTTCAAAAGAAGCACCCGTTAAATATATTCCGGGGTATTTTTGTCCCATAATACTTTTTATATTTCTTATGTTGTCAAGGTGTCCGACAATGTATTGTGGCATTGCTTTCCTCAATCTTGTAACAATAGAAAAAATCGGTTCTCCTTTTACCGGCATCAATCGATTTAAGTCATCCAAAACGGTTTGAATGATCACATCATCCGGCTGGTCAACAACCGCTTCATCTCCTGCTTTTCCAACATACGCTCTTAGCAGCGTTTTGCCCTTCGGAGCAGTATGCGGCCATTTTTTGTTGGTCCATGTACAAGCAGTAATCGTATAGCCGCTGTTTCTCGAAACAACAAACCCCGTTCCATCTGCGGGCAGCTGAACAGCTTCTTCCGGAAAAGCCATTGCAACGGTTGCAACAGATGTTGAAGGCATTTTTTTGAAATAAGCGAGTGTTTGCTGCTCATTCGGAAACATAGATGGAATAGCATCATGCTGAGCGGTAATGACTATCGCATCCGCCTTGTCAACAGTTCCGTCAGATAATTCCAAATGGTAGAGATCATCTTCCTTTTTAATCTCCGAAACTTTTATTCCTTTTTTCACTACCGTATGATCCAATTGGCGTTCTATAGCTTCAACAATCGATTGCAAACCAGTTGAAACGGTTTGAAAAATCCCTTTATGTTGCTCCTGTTGTTGTTTTTGTTTAGACTTTTGCGCCTGCTTGGCCATTCCTAAAATTAAACTGCGATGCTTTTGTTCAATTTCATAAAAGTGCGGAAAGATTGCTAATAAACTTAAATTATAAATATCTCCTGCATAAATCCCGGAAAGAAGCGGTTCAATCAAATTTTCAACCACTTCGCTGCCGAGCCTGCGGCCAAAAAATCCGCCTAATGACTGATCTCCGTCCACTTTTTTCTTCGGCAGGAAAAGGTCAAACGAAGCCCGCAGCTTGCCAGTTAACGAAAACAAACCGGAGGTGGCGAAAGAAGCAATATTTGTTGGCACGCCCATAACCGCTCCTTTTGGGATTGGATGGAGCTTGTCGCCAACAAGGACAAAAGATTGCCCCACGTCATTGTTCACCAAATAATCTCCAAGCCCTACGTCCTTTGCAAGCTGCGTAGCGCTTTTTTTTCGCTCCAAAAAGGAATCCGGACCTCTTTCAATGATAAATCCGTCCCTTTTTATCGTTTCTATTTTTCCTCCTAATCGCGGCTTCGCTTCAATCAGCACAACATCTATTGGAAGATGATTTTTTTTAATTTCTGACTGCAAGTAGAACGCAACTGAAAGCCCAGTTATTCCCCCGCCAACAATTGCTACTTTTTTTCTTCCCATAAAATCTCCTTCTTATTTTGACATTCCTAAGTGTTTTAACACGACTGTAGCTAAACAATCGATGAATTCAGGTTTTGCATTCGGCATTTCTGGACGATAATAAGCTGCTCCAAGCTCGTCTGTTACTGCCTTGCACTCGACATCGTTATCGTATAGAACTTCCAAGTGATCAGCCACAAAACCTACTGGAGCATAAACAAACGTCCGGTATCCTTTTTGTTCAAACAGATCTCTTGTTAAATCTTGAACATCTGGTCCGAGCCACGGCTCCGGCGTATTGCCTTCACTTTGCCAGCCAACAGCAAAATGCTGCACTCCGGCTTCTTTTGCAATTAATTCAGCTGTTTCTTGTAATTGATCTGGGTAAGGATCCCCTAATTGAACAATTTTTTCCGGCAGACTGTGTGCTGAAACAATTAATACAGCTTTTTCCCGTTCTTCTTCAGTCATTTTCGCGTACGTTTCTTTTATTTGTTTAGCCCAATATTCAATAAATTTCGGTTCTTTATACCAGCTTTCGATAGAAGTGATGGAAGGCCCTCCGAGTTTTTTTGCAATTTCCTTTGCCCTGCCGTTGTACGACTTAATGCTGAAGGTCGAATAGTGCGGAGCTAAAACGATGCTGACCGCCTCAGTGATTCCATCTTTATTCATTTGTTCAACTGCATCTTCAATAAACGGCTCAATATGTTTTAATCCTAAATACATATGGAATTCTATTTCATTTTGAATATGATTTAAATGCTTTTCTAAGCCTTTCGCTTGTTCTTCTGTTATTTTAGCAAGAGGAGAAATGCCTCCAATCGCCTTATATCGTTCTTTTAAATCTTCCAGACTTTCTGGATCAGGCTTTCTTCCATGGCGAATGTGGGTGTAATAGCGTTCAATATCCTCTTCTTTATATGGTGTACCATATGCCATCACTAACAAACCTATTTTTTTCTTCGACATTACGTGCACCTCCAAAATTCAAGTTGATCATTTTTTTCGATCTATTTTTGCGTATAATCATGAATAAATTCCGTTAATTTTTTTAAGGTTTCCGGTTTTACTTGTGGAAAGACGCCATGTCCAAGATTAAAAATAAAACCTGGCTGTTTCATTCCTTCTTCTAAAATAGCCTTTACCCGTTCTTTCACAAAATCCCACGGCGCAAGCAAAACTGCCGGATCAAGATTTCCCTGCAATGTTTTGGAAATCCCCATTTCTCTGGCAGCAGAAATCGACAGACGCCAATCTAAACCGATCACGTCTAAAGGCAAATCATTCCATTCTTTTACTAAATGTCCTGCTCCCACTCCAAACATAATAAGCGGCGCCTCTTTTTCCTTTAATTCCGAAAAAATGCGGTTCATCACCGGCTTAATATAATATCGATAATCAGAAGCATTTAATGCTCCGACCCATGAATCAAAAATTTGCACCGCTTTAACCCCTGCGTCAATTTGCGCTTTCACGTATGTAATGGTCATATCGGCAAGCTTTTCCATTAAAAGAAACCAAGCTTCTGGTTCAGCATACATGAATGCCTTTGTTTTGTTATAATTTTTGGAAGGGCCTCCCTCAATCATGTAGCTGGCAAGAGTAAATGGTGCTCCGGCAAATCCAATCAACGGAACATTCAGCTGCTCATTAACTAAAAGCTTAATCGTATCTAAAACATATGGAACATCTTCCTCAGGATGAATTTCACCAAGTTTTTTTACATCCTCCAGCGACCTGATCGGATTTTCAATAACAGGCCCTGTTCCCGCTTTAATTTCAACTTGAACTCCAAGGGCAGGCAGCGGCGTCATAATATCTTTATATAAAATTGCGGCATCAACCCCGTACTGCTCGACAGGAAGTCTAGTGACATATGCACAAAGCTCTGGTTGATGTGTAATTTCAAATAAGCTGTATTTTTCTTTTAACGCCCGGTATTCAGGCTGGGATCTCCCGGCTTGCCTCATATACCAAACAGGAACATAGTCCGCCGCTTCGCCTCTGCACGCTTTTAAAAAAGTATCATTAAAGCTTTTCTTCCTATCCATGTAAATCCCCCTTTAAAAACGATTCCTTTCTAATACTCTTTTTAAACTATACCTCTTCCCGTGCCCGATTGTATAGGAATATAAGGGAAATGTCATAAAATCGACGAAAGATCTTTCCAGCATTTTGTTATTCCCAGCGCGGGCTGACAAAATCAGTACCTTCCCCTTCCTGATGGGTTTGCGGATTATAAGGGACAACTTGATAAAAATGCTCTGAAAAAATGTTAATATACGGTATTTCATATTCTCCTTTTCCCTTTACAGATCCGACCAATTTCTTGCTTTCTCCGCTTCGTTCATAAATTCGGTATACGACCCGGTCATCATCTTGAGCAGGCCATTTTAATGTCACTTTAAATAATTGAAGTGCGTGAAATTGATATGTGGCGGAAAGCGAAGGGATTCGTGAAAGCCTGATTGGTTTTTCTAAATCTTTCACTTTTTTCGGAATCGTAAAGGATGTTTTTTCCTCAAATTTCAAACCGCTTAAAATATTTTTAAACATTTTCGTTGGATAATCGCTCCCACCCTTTAAAAAATGTTCTTCATCTGTCTGGTCATATCCGATCCACACTGCCCCCGTCACGTCAGGAGTATATCCGACAAACCATGCATCCATCACGGCGCCCTTTTTTCCAGGAAATGATGTCGTACCCGTTTTTCCAGCTAAAGCTCCTTCATATTGTCCCGCTTTGGCAGTTCCTTCTTTAACAACCTGCTCCAGCATCCTCGTCATATTCCACGAGGTTTGCGGAGAAAAAACTTGATATTTTTGTTTTTTTACTTCTGCCACTACATCGCCGTTGGCATTCACAATTTTTTGTATGAAATACGGCTTGCTGTATTGACCATTATTGGCAAAAGTTCTGTATGCATTTGCCAAATCAAACGGCGACACGCCGTACTTTAGTCCTCCTAAAGCAATCGCCAGTCCTTTATCCTCAATATAAATCCCGTTTTTCTCTAAATACTCTTTGCTTTTATCGATTCCAAGCTTATCGAGCACCCATACAGAAGGAGCATTTTTTGAATGAATGAGCGCATCAAACATGGTTACATGTCCATCATAACGTCCATCGTAATTGCTTGGAGAGTATCCTTTATAATCCAATTTCTCATCTTTTAGAAGAGAATAAGGCTGAAAAAGTCCTTCCTCCATTGCCGGAGCATATACAGCTATCGGCTTAAACGTTGACCCCGGCTGGCGCTTCGCTGTCAATCGATTAAATCCTTTGGAAACATAATTTCGCCCGCCGATCGCAGCAAGCACACCGCCTGTTTTATTATCTAATAAAATAAAAGCGCCTTGAGCATCATCTTTCGTACCTTGAAAATAAGCCTTTTCTTTAAAAACTTTGAATGCTTTTTCCTGAACATCGATATTGATCGGAACGGTAATTTTATATCCGCCTTTTAGGAGTTCTTCATTTGAAAGATGATACTTATTTTCCGCTTCCTCAAATACCATGTCAATATAGGCGGACAGCCAAGGCTTATCTTCCGTTTTATGAATATTCAGACCTAATGTTTTCCCCTGGCTTCTGACAGCTTGCTCCGGAGAAATATAGTTTTCGCGCTCCATTAAGGTTAATATCGCATTTCTTCTTTCTAAGCTTTTTTCTGGGTGCAAAATCGGAGAATAGGCTGCTGGAGCCTTCGGCAGGCCGGCTAGCAGCGCCCCTTCTTCAATAGTCAGTTCAGAGGCATCTTTATTGAAAAAAAATTTTGATGCAGACTGGATGCCGTATACGCCATGTCCAAAATAGATTTGATTCAAATACATCTCTAAAATTTTTCTTTTGCTATATTTCTGTTCAAGATAAATGGCAATGATAGCTTCTGTCATTTTTCTCAAAACCGTTTTATCGTTTGTTAAAAAAACATTTTTGGCGAGCTGTTGGGTGATTGTACTGCCGCCCTCTACTTTTTTGAAAGCAGCAATGTCCTTGAACAGCGCCCTTGAAATTGCCCGAAAATCAATGCCGTGATGCTCATAAAACCTTTTATCTTCAACAGCGATGAAAGCATTTTGTACATGCTTCGGAACTTTATCAATATCGATGATCTCTCTGTTTTCTAAATATAATTTCGTAATGGGCCGTCCTTCTTGATCGATCAAAGAGGTCGCAGAATGCAAAACAAGCTTTTTTTCATCCACAACGATAGCGCCTATCCAAATCATGGCAAAGTATGCGATAATACTTAACACAGCAGCAGATAAAACGATTCCCGAGATCATCTTTATTTTTTTCAACAATGTTTTCACCTCTGTTTAACTCCCATAATTAGTATTGTATAATTTTGGATACAGTATGTAACATGTTTAACTTTTTTCGCAAATTATCAAGTGATTTTCGTGCGAGGTGACTGTTATGAATGTTTATATAGCTTTCGGCACTATTGAATATTTAAGCAAAATCAAAAAAAATAATCTAGCAGAATGCATGTTATTCATGCATGACGGTGAAAGCGCCGTCCTTATGCATGAAACAAAAGGAACAACAATTTTTAAAGAACCCAAAAAATATGAAATTATTGATAAAAGAGGAAGCATCTGCAGCGATGGAGGGTTTGCCGTGTTTACCTATATATCTGTTACAGATGAAGGAAAACCTCTATTTGAACAGCAATTTAAAGAGCTATCTCGATTCATTGAAAGCCATTCGGGCTTTGTTGCCTTAAGAGTTCTCCGCCCTCTTTTCAAAAACACTTATATCATTTTCACTTTATGGGAGACAGAACAAGATTTTAACAAATGGGATCAAAACGAAGCTTTTGCTAACCACTTTAAAAAAGCTTTAGGGATGAGCGATAAACTCATTTTTCCTTCTCCACTCCGAGTAAAGAAATATTATATTGTAAAAGATGAGAAGGAATGATTTAAAATGGAAAGAGAGAAGAATGGATCAAAACATGCAAAAATCGTTGAAACGGCTAAATACATTAAGCCTCATTTAATTTTAAAAAAATAAAGGGGAGAGGCGGAAAATATGACTTTATTATCAGTAGATCAGATTACCGGCGGGTACACAAATAAGCCTGTTTTAAAAAATGTTTCATTCACTGTAAACGAAAATGAAATGGTCGGTTTAATTGGATTAAACGGTGCGGGGAAAAGCACAACGATCAAGCATATCATCGGTTTGATGGAGCCAAGTGACGGGACTATTAAAATTAACGGCAAAACATTTCAGGAAGATCCGGTGCAATATCGAAAGCAATTTAGTTTTGTTCCTGAAACCCCTATTTTATACGAAGAAATGACGTTATTTGAGCATTTGCAATTGATGGCTATGGCGCACGGGATCAGTGAAGAGACATTTAACGAGCGGCTCGATCCTCTTTTAAAAACATTTCGAATGGAAAAGCAGTTGAAATGGTTTCCGGCACATTTTTCTAAAGGGATGAAACAAAAGGTCATGATTATGTGCGCTTTTTTAGTTCAGCCATCCCTTTACATAATTGATGAACCGTTTGTCGGGCTGGATCCGTTAGCCATTCACGCCCTGCTTGATCTCATGAATCAGGCGAAAAAACAAGGTGCTGGCATTTTAATGTCAACCCACATTTTAGCAAATGCAGAACGGTTTTGTGACACTTTTGTGATTTTGCACAACGGAACCGTCCGGGCTCAAGGAACTAAACTTGAGCTGCAGGAGCAATTCAATATGCCTGGTGCAACATTGGACGATCTTTATATTCGGCTGACAAAGGAGCAAGACGATGAGATCAATCAATGATATTTGGCCTGCCCGTTTGGCAGCACATATAAAAGAAACACAAACATACTTGCGTTATATGCTGAACGATCATCTGCTTTTAGTGATTATGTTTTTATTAGGCGGAGGAGCCTATGCGTATCAGCAATGGCTTGATCAACTCCCACCTCATTTTCCATCAGCATTCTTAATGGCACTCTTGTTAGCATTAACGGTAACTTTTTCGCAAGTGCGCACGTTGTTAAAAGAACCTGACATCATCTTTTTACTGCCTATGGAAAAAGGATTAAACCATTATTTTCAGCGTGCTTTTATATACAGCTATATCCTTCAGACTGTCCAAATGATCGTATGCCTAATCATTCTTGCACCTTTATATTTTCAAAGCGGTGAAGGTGAAGGCATCAACTATTTATTCCTTATCTTCCAGCTTACGGTTATTAAATATTGGAATTTGTGGATTCAATGGAAAATGACGCATTTTCCGGAGCGGTTATCCCAGATAATGGATAAGTTTGTCCGATATGCTGTCAATTTCACGGTAATTTATTTGGCTGTTAAGGAAAGCATACTGTCCCTGTTTATTTACGGCATGATGGCATTGGTAACCATTTATTTCTTCAAGATAACGAGGAACAAAACGCTGCAGTGGGAATTTTTAATTTTGCAGGAAAATCGCAAATTGCAATCATTTTATAGATTGGCCAATATGTTTACTGATGTGCCGAAACTGAAGGCTGAAGCAAAAAGACGGAAATGGATGGACTGGATTTTGTCTTTCATCCCTTACAAGCAATCAAATGTATTTTTATATATGTTTTCCAGATCCTTCATTCGTTCAGGAGATTATTTCGGATTGTTTATCCGCTTATTGATGATCGGTGTTATTGTCAGCATCTTTTTGCCTTTGTCACTTGTATCTTGCATCATTTTGCCGGCAGCTGTTCTCTTCCTAACCGGAATTCAATTAACGAGCTTATACAAGCATTATGATGCTCTTTTTATCGCTGACTTATATCCAGTTCCACAAAATGTAAAGAAAAAAAGCTTTTTACGCCTTCTTTTTACCATTCTTTTCATTGAGCTAGCCGTTCTTACCATTGTTTTATTAACGCAAACGAATATTTTATTTGTCGGCGTCCAACTGGCAGTCAATGCGTTATTTGCATATGTTTTTGTTTATATGTACTTTTCGGGAAAGTTTTTGGCAAGATAAAGGAATGGAACGGAACGGAAGAATCTTCTTGGACATCTGTTTTTTATCGTTTTTCATGGACGGTTTGAATAAACTTTATGGCATTTAAGGAAGCGTCCTAATTTATTTTCAACAGGAAGCTCTTTTTCATTTGGATCGTGAGGAAAAGCGTTCATTTTCCAAGCTAATCTGTTTTGACAGATGGCTGCGAATGCTAAAAACATTTCACAAAGCCAATCTTCTCTTACGGCGCCGGATTGTTTTTTTAGAGCAAACGGTTTTTTGACTTAACGCTTTTGGCTTATGCCGCCAATTTTTTAAAAAAAATTTCATGACAATGCTGAGAGCTTCCCGAGGAGTTAAACGCCTTTTGATGTTTATCATCAAAAAACGCTCAATTTTTTTTATTTTACACAACATAAAAAATAAATTAGTGGGTATGCTATTGACTGAAGAGGGTGACCACACACTTAAACAGGTGTTTGTCATTAAAATTTTTTCATGTCGTGTTCTAACAAAAGTTTAAAGTGTCAAAAAGGAATACCATTCATTATTTGAAAATGGGGTGTTGACGAAAGACACTTTTAAATCGCTTTTTTAACATGTGCATTGAAACCCCTCTTCAAAGGAACGGACTTATGTTCGTTCCTTTTTATGTTTTCTTTCATTTTCAACACGTGGTAAAATAAAGAAAAAAATGGCGGGGAGTGTTATTATGAGCGATTGCATTTTTTGTAAAATTATTAACGGAGAAATTCCTTGTGCAAAAGTATACGAGGATGAACACGTTCTAGCTTTTATGGATATTATGCAGGTAACGAAAGGACATACACTCGTCATCCCAAAAGTACATAAAGAAAACGTTTTTGAGCTCACACCTGACATCTCAAGAAACTTTTTTGAAGCTGTTACGAAGGTCGCAAAGGCGGTAAAAAAACAATTGAATCCAAAAGGATTAAATTTAATCAATAACAATGGCGAAGAAGCCGGTCAAACAGTGTTTCATTACCATATGCACATAATTCCTCGACACGGAAAAGAAGATGGTTTAGGCATAGTATGGAAATCCCATCAAAATGATTATACTCCAGAAGATCTTGCACAGCTTGCTGAAACAATAAAAGGCGGATTGCAATAAAAAATAAACGGCTAAAGGATCCTAACAACAGGATCCTTACTGTTTTCTAACCGACACAAAATTTTTTATTTCCCCTCTCCTTTTTTCATGATAGGATGTTTTTATAAATGTGTTAAAAGGAGGACGAATCGTGGATCGAGTATACAATTTTAATGCAGGACCAGCAGCTATACCAGTCGAAGTATTACAAAAAGCTCAAGGCGAGCTGTTGAATTTCAATCATACAGGCATGTCCGTCATGGAGCTGAGCCATCGGAGCCAAGCGTATGATGAGGTTCACAACAATGCCAAGAGCTTATTGAAAGAATTGCTTAATATCCCTGATTCGTATGATGTGTTATTTTTACAAGGCGGGGCAAGTCTGCAATTTGCCATGATCCCGATGAATTTTTTGAATAATGAAAATATCGCCTATTATATTTTAAGCGGAGCATGGTCTGAAAAAGCGTTAAGCGAAGCAAAAAAATTTGGTGAAACAAATGTGTTGGCATCAAGCAAAGAGTCAAATTACACACACATCCCAAAACAATTCGAGGCAAATTCGCTCCAAAATGCTGCGTATTTGCATATTACGTCAAACAACACAATTTTTGGGACGCAATGGCATGAGTTCCCAAGCACGAATGCACCGCTGATTGCGGATATGTCCAGCGATATTTTGAGCAGAGAGCTGAATATCGAACAGTTCGATCTCATTTACGCAGGGGCGCAAAAAAATCTAGGACCTTCCGGAGTCACTGTTGTCATCATTAAAAAAGATCTAATTGAAAAAGCAAATAAAAATGTACCAACTATTTTGAGCTATCAAACACATGCAAGCAAAAACTCTTTATATAACACTCCACCGACCTTTGCCATTTACATGCTTTCTCTAGTGTTGGAATGGGTAAAAGAACAAGGCGGAGTAGCTGAAATTGAACGCAGAAACAAACAAAAAGCTCAAATATTATATAACGCTATAGACGAAAGCGATGGCTTTTACAAAGGACATGCAGAAAAAGAAAGCCGTTCATTCATGAACGTAACATTTACGCTGCCGTCTGATGAATTGACAAAAGCGTTTGTTCAAGAGGCAAAAGAAAATCGATTAATAGGTCTATCCGGTCATCGTTCTGTCGGTGGCTGCCGTGCATCCATTTATAATGCGGTAACGATTGAAGCATGTGAAAAGCTCGCCCAGTTTATGAAAGAATTCAGAAAAAAACATTAAAAGCCTATCCTAACTTTAACGATCATACGCTATAATAGTGGAAAGTTTATTAAAGATGAGAACAGAAGAGGAGAGTTTAGAGATGAGAACGAAAGAATTAGTCATTTTATCTTTATTTGTCGCCATCGGCGTTGCTCTTCATGCGATTGTGCCGCCCATATTTAACGGGATGAAGCCGGATATGATGCTGTTGATGATGTTTTTAGGAATTTTCTTGTTTCCTGGGATGACAAACGCCGGTCTGCTGGGCATTGCAACTGGCATATTATCCGGATTGACAACCAGTTTTCCCGGCGGACTCGTTCCGAATATTATTGATAAAATTTTGACGGCATTTTTAATATATTTTCTATTTCTAGCCTTAAAACCACTCAAACAAGCAATAGCAAGGGCGGGAATTTTAACAGTCATAGGAACATTAATTTCCGGCACAGTGTTTCTTTTAGCAGCGCTCTTACTTGTAGGTCTCCCAGGAGGCGCCGGATTTACTGCATTGTTCCTTGCGGTTGTATTGCCGGCAACAGTTATCAATACAATTGCAATGGTGATTATTTATCCCATTGTTGAAAGCATTCTTAAACGTTCTAACGTTCTATCAGAAAATAAATAAAACAGATTGACCCGATCTATGATCGGGTTTTATTATTGTATATAATAAAGAAGAAAAGCTATTAAAAGTGACGTTAATCCGCCAATCGCTAAAACTGACGCCCTCTTTTTCAGAAGATGTTTTGGAGGATATGAACTCGCAGAATTGGCTAACTTCAAATTATAAAAAGCTCCTACAAGAAACAACATGCTAATGATAAAAAATAAAAAAATAACACCCGCCATAATTTCCCTCCCTTACTTTTAGTTTATGCATCTTCAACTAAGGCTATGTTTTTATTGACGGATTTTGAAAACAAGGAACTATAGGAGTGGTAAAAATGTCAAAAGGCAAATCTTTTCTATATGGATTTTTCGTCGGCGGTGTTGTTGCCGGAGCAGCTGCACTGATTACGGCTCAAGCGAGGAACGGCAATGTTTTAAAAAAGACCAGATGCAATTTGCATAAGCTTGAAAACATATTTGGAGACTTGAAATCTGATGGGAAATCGTTAAAAAAGCAAATCGCACAATCAGCGAAAGAAGGCTTGCAAATTGCTAAAGAAGTCGCTGCAGATGTCAATCGGTCCATTCAAGCATGGCAGATGGAAATTGATCCGAATAAAAAAAATTTGGAGCTGCATGTAAAAGAGATTAAAGATAAATTAACAGAGCTAGAAGATCAAATCAAAAAAGAAAGAAACTGACGCTTCAAGTTTGCGGAAGCCTTTTACAATTAAAAATATTAAGCATGTCAAAGAATTGGCAGGGTGTCAATTCTTTTTTGCTATAATTTATAATCATGAAAAATTGTTACAGTATAGAAAATCTTGATCGTTCTCATCATTCTTCGCAAAATTTATTACCGCTTCTATGTGTACTATTTTTAGTGTTTCACTATTTATTTAAAAATTTCGTAAATTACATCTTTATAAATCTTTATTTTATTGGCATAATAGAAGATATTAAAAATGTTAGTATTATACAAAGTAGGTGGAAAAATTGAAGAGATCGCTCGACAGCTATACGATAAAAGATGCACTTCTGTTCAGCCAGCGTGTCGCTCAGCTAAGCAAAGCGCTTTGGAAATCCATTGAAAAGGATTGGCAGCGCTGGATTAAACCATATGATTTAAACATCAATGAACATCATATATTATGGATCGCCTATCATTTAAAAGGAGCCTCGATCTCAGAAATCGCAAAATTTGGGGTCATGCACGTATCGACGGCATTCAACTTTTCGAAAAAGTTAGAAGAACGCGGTTATTTAAAATTTTCCAAAAAAGAAAATGATAAAAGAAATACTTACATACAATTAACAGAAAAAGGAGAGGAAGTGCTGCATAAGCTTCTTGAAGATTATGATCCATCCAAAAACACCGTTCTGAAAGGCGCGCTTCCGCTGCAAAATCTATACGGAAAATTTCCTGAAATGATCGAAATTACAGCAATTATCCGAAACATTTACGGAGACGATTTCATGACAATTTTTGAACGCTCATTCAATAATATCGAAAATGACTTTGTCATTGAAGACGGAAAAATCAAGAAAAAGAAAGATGTGGAGGAACATTCTTATTTAAAAACTACAGTGAATCAATAGTTCGTTTTAAGTCTTTCATTAATTCAGTATACAGCCCTTGTAAATAAAGGGCATCGATCGTTTCATTGACATCCAGCTTTGGCGTCAGCTGTCCGGCAAAAAGCGTAAGGAGATTTTCAAAATATACAAATCCTTGCGCTTTTTGCTCCTCATGCTCCTTTGCTAATTCATCGCATATGCGAAAAACCTCTTCTATTTCCTCCTTCATAAGCCCTTTTTCCATCACGAGCTTGTAGAAAGGATACATTTCAATATTCATCATTTTCATAAACAAAGACATATAATATTCTAGAGTTTCCAGTCTTCTTTCTAAATCTTTCATTCCATCACATCTTTCTTCGGTTCATAATGGGGGCTGAAAACTCCCCAAAAATTTCCCATAACCCTATCTTTTTTGTCATTATTTTGATATTGTAATAGGTATGAATGGAAGGGGGGATTTCAAATGCTATTATATTTTATCATTTTTGCCGTCTTCATTCTATTTTATATAAACAAACTGACAACTGCTCTTTGTTCCATTCGTGAACTCCCTGAAGAAAAACAGTCAAACGTATTCCGCACCATTAATGTCTTAATTACCATTTTACTAATTTCATCATACATAGAAATTTCCTTTACTTAAAAGTTTTTTTACTTCATTAAAAAAGCCGGCAGAAAACCTCTTCTGCCGACTTTTTTGAAACCATTAATAGATCCAAGCAGCACCAACAATAATTAGTAAGATGAACAATACAACGATTAACGCAAAGCCTCCACCATATCCTCCGCTCATCACGACACCCCCTTTTTGTGTCTTTACGTTATCGTATGCACTGTTCTTTTTTTCGCATAGGCATTTGTCCTTCTTACTGGAATTTTCTTAACCCAAATTCGAAACGATTTTTCCGTTACTTGGACAAACAGTTGCAAATCATATAGTTTCATGTCAAAATGTGAGTATATTTGTTTTAGATAGACAAAAAAAGGTAGGAGTTGTAAAGTATGAAAAAATTTGCATTAGCGGTTATCGCAACGGCCAGCTTATTCGCTTTGAATGCATGTTCAAACGGTGCAAATGATGCGGTCGTTGAAACAAAAGCCGGAGATATTACGAAGGACGAATTTTATGAAGCATTGAAAAACCGTTTTGGTAAAGATGTTTTACAAGAACTTGTGCATGAAAAAGTATTAAGCGAAAAATTTAAAGTCTCCGACAAAGAAATTGATGAAGAGCTCGAAAAAATGAAACAGCAGTACGGCTCCCAGTACGATTTAATTGCTCAGCAATACGGAGACAAGGTTTTGAGACAAATCGTGAAGGTCGACTTGCTACGCAAGAAGGCAACAGAAGCGAATATTAAAATTACAGATAAAGATTTAAAAGAATATTATGATTCATTGAAAGGAAAAGTACGCGCCAGCCACATTTTAGTGGAAGATGAAAAAACAGCGAAAGAAGTAAAAGAAAAACTTAATAAAGGCGAAAAATTTGAGGATTTGGCAAAAGAATATTCGATCGACGGATCTGCCTCCAACGGCGGAGATCTTGGATGGTTTGGCAAAGGCCAGATGGTGAAAGAATTTGAAAATGTGGCATTTAAATTAAAAGAAGGAGAAATCAGCGATCCTGTTAAAACAGAATACGGTTACCACATTATTAAAATCACTCAGACGGTAAAACCATTCGAAGAAATGAAAGACAGCCTGAAAGAAGATGTCAAAAAACAGAAAATATCTGATCCGTCATTGATGCAGGAAGCTATTGACAAAGCAATTAAAAACGCAGATGTAAAAGTAAACGACAAAGATCTAAAAGATTTGTTTGAAACCCAAAATTAACATATGGCATATAGAAGAAAGGGGGACTAAAAGCAAAGCTTCGTCCCCCCTTTTTAGCATTCAAAACATGACAGCGTATATAAATGTTTTTTTATCAACCTGCACCAGCTTTGCCGGGTTGACAATGGATCTTTTTATCCGGATTAAAGCGGCTCACGTTTTGTCTGATGTCTTTTGACTGTTTGATGATGTTTTTCCGAAAATCGTCGCGCTCCCGCTGGTCGGATAGAGGAAATTGAAAGCATAGTAGAAAAGCTGACACAATTTAGTTTCTAATTTGCAGATGTCATCTTTTCTTTCGCTCGCTTTTCTTTTTCTTTTTTCATTCTTTCGATATATACATTTCCTTCCCGCTCAATAAAAATTTCTTCTATTTCTTTGTCTTTTTTAGCTGTTTTATATGCCATATATGCACTAAAAATAATTCCAACAATACATAAATATACCCACCACGGCAGAAACGTCATTCCATCTCCTCCTTGCATAGACAAGCTTTTTTATTTCATTTTATGCAAGGGGCTCTATATTATGATTCTCTATCGATGAAATGACGGTTTATAGAATGAGCGATTGTCCAGAGCGAAAATCCGTTCCGTAAATTCTCCCGGCTTGACTCGTTCAAGCGCCCGGTCCAGCATGTTCATTTTTGCATCGATATTATCAATATGATGGAGAATTTCCGCTTCCTTAACCATCGGCATTTTCGGACTTCCCCATTCCGGTTTCCCGTGATGGCTCAATACCATATGCTGCAAAATGACGACCTCTTCGCCGGAAATCCCAAGTTCCTTCGCTGCTTCTCCAATTTCGTTTACCATGATGGAAATATGCCCAAGCAAATTCCCTTCAACTGTATAAGAAGTGGAAATGGGGCCCGACAGCTCAATTACTTTGCCAAGATCATGAAGTATGACCCCGGCATATAATAAATCCTTGTCTAAACTCGGATAAAAGTCAGCAATCGCTTTGGCAAGATCAAGCATGGAAACAACATGATAGGCAAGGCCTGATACATATTCATGATGGTTTTTCGTCGCCGCCGGATATAAGAGAAAAGCGCTTTGATGCTTGTTCATCAAGAATCTTGTTATCCGTTGAATGTTTGGATTTTTCATTTCAAATATGTACTTCGTAATTTTTTCAACCATTTCTTCTTGAGATAATGGCGCTCTTTCTACAAAATCCTGTACATTTAAATTTTCATGCGGCTCTGCCAATCGGATGTTGCGGATTTTCAGTTGATTTCTTCCCCTGTAATGATGGATATCGCCAAATATTTTAACAATCTGTTGAGGCAGATAATTTTCTTCATCTTCTTTGCTCACATCCCATAGTTTTGCTTCAATTTCCCCGGAACGGTCTTGCAAAATTAACGTTAAAAAAGGTTTTCCATTGCTTGCAATACCTTTTGTTACTGATTTTATCAGCAAAAAAAGATCTACCTGCTCCCCAACATTGTAATGAATAATTCCTTTAGCCATCGTATTCTCCTTCCACTTTCCGCCTCGTAACTTATAGTATAGCATACGAACCAAATGTGCGACGGTCTGACAAATATATTTTATAAGTAAATGATTTCTTCGTCTTGAAAGTAAGATAATATATGCTGATGGCAAGTAAACAGCAGCATTTGATGATGATCCGACAGCTGTCTCATAATACTCACAATATTTTTTATGCGCAAATGGTCAAAATTCACAAAGCTGTCATCGATCATTAATGGAAGATGAATTCTCTTTTGCATGCTTTCTGCCAGCGCAAACCGGATCGCCGTGTACAGTTGTTCAGCTGTTCCTTGACTCAGTTCTTCAGCCGTAAAAACAAGCCCGTCTTTCCTTTTCACTGAGAAAGAAGGCGAACCCTCCGCCAGATAAATGTTTTCGTATTCCCCAGACGTTGCTATTCGGAAAAAATATTCCATTTTATTCAACAACTTCGGCATTTTTTCATTTCGAACATAATTCGTCGTATGTTTCAGCATCTCTCTTGCCACTGCCATTGCCGCCCATTTTTTCGCAAGCTTTTTTGCTGCAGAACGCTTCATTTCAAACGAATATTTCAACTCAGAATATAGACCTGATAGTTCTATTTTTCTAATCTCTATTTCTGTTTCCGCTAATTTCTTCCGGATAGAATCCTCCATTTTTTCGAGTTCTTCTTCTTTTTCCTCAAGAAATGTTTCTCGCTCTTTCAAAGCCCTCTCATTTTGATAATCGTTCATATCGCTTGATGTCAATAATCCTTTCGTTCGCAGCTGCCCTTCAATCCAGTTTAATTCGGTTTCGATTTTTTCTCTCTCTTTTTTGAGCATTCCTATTTTTCTATATTCTTCCTCGCTTGCTGCTCCGGCTGACTGAAACAGCTTCTCTAATTCTCTTTCAATGCTTTGAAAGGTCAAACGAAATTTTGTTTTTTCCTCTTGAACCTCTTTTAGCTGCTTCATCAATGCCTCTTTTTGCGATCGTTTCTTTATATTTTCTTCCATTATTCTTCTCAGTTCTGAATAGCGTTTCTCAATTGAGTCGGCACGAATGTTATAATATTCACACAAAGGCTCAAACTTTTTTCTAAACTGATTTAAGTTTTCTTCATACAAACGAACTTTTTCCTCTAACATTCTTTTTTCTCTTATCAGCTTTTGACAGCTTGCGATGCGTTCAAACTGCTCAAGCAATTGTGATCCTTCGGCTTCTTTCGGAAGATGAAAATGTTCATAAAACGGGAAAATTAAATGTTGCAATTGATACTTTTCATGTTCCCATTCATCATATAACGAAAGAATCCGTTCATAAGCTTGTTCTTTACCTTTATAATTCATCTTTTCGATCTCAATTTTTTGGCGGACTTGCTGATCCTTCCATAATATTTCCTTAATATGCTTCAAACGCAACGTTCTTTCCAAGATTCGGGAATCATTTTGTTTATCAAGTTTTTTCACAAGCTGTCCATGCTCATTTTGTAAATGCTTTAACAGCTCATCATCCTGTGGACGGAAGAAAAAGAAAACAATGATGAAAGGAAGAAACGCTGTTAAAAACAGCCAATTCTTATAAACAAACGAAAGAACAATGGCAAACGCAAAAACAGATAGCAAAGATACAGTGAGAATTTTCCATTTTTTTAATTTTTCCCGATTCTTTTTTTCTCTTTCATTGATTTTTGCTTTTAACTGGGCAATCTGCTCTTTTAAATAATGTTTGTCGGCTGTTTGCGCCATTTCTTGTTCTATGGCTGACTGCTCCTCTATTAATCTTTCCCTTTCAGATGGATCAAGCAGAAAAGATTCGTATTCTTTTATGCGGCGCTCACATTCTTCCAGCGAATATTGGGCACGCTCATATTGTTCATCGAGAAGCTTTTTTCTTTGAAATAATTGTTCATATTTCTTCGCAGCATCCTTTATTTTTTCCTTCATGCGAACAGATGTGTCGATTTTTTTTATAGCATTTTCATCTTGATGGCCGAATATATAGATGAGCTCCTCATGAATCTGTCCTTCCAGCATTTGTTGTTGAACAATGAAAAGTTTTTGTTCTTCTAATTGTTTTTGGATGAGGGGAAATTGACTTTTTAATTCCTCAAACATTGTCTCGTCAGCTGGAAGGCCGTCGATCTTCAAGGCTGATAAGGAATCCTCGATCCCCTTTTCTTTTTCCTGCACCCTTCCCAGCTGTTCTAAAACTTCGTCTCTTCTTGCCGAAAGCTTTTCCAGCCGCACAAACCCGTCCTCCGGGAATTGAATGCCGTCAGGAAAATCTTTTAGCAGCTGCAAGCATTCTTTCCGTCTTTCCAAAAGGGGAAGAACTGCTATTTGTTTTTCCACTTTTTTCCGTTCTGTTTTCAGCGTCACCTTCTCGTTCTGGCAGTCCTTCAGCTGCTTCTCTAAGCTGTCCCTTTCTTTGATCAAAAAATTGTAAGCGCGCTGCTGTTCTTTTGCATGTTGCAGTTCTGCAAAGTCCTCCATCAGTTCATTTAACGATCTGTTCAGCAACGGTTTTCGTCCGTTCGGTTTAAACAAATCCTCCTGCTCTCTCTGCAGTTTCTCCTCTAAACGATATAACTGATCAGACCCGAATACACTTGTTAAAAATAAATATTTTCCCAGCTTCTCACGATTCAGCTCATACACTTTTTGCAGCCCGAATAAATCAAAGGAAAAAATCGCTTGATATGTTGGTCTGTCGGTTCCTTTTAAAATTTCAGCCAGCTCTTTATCCCCTCCTGTCCGTCCATCCTGGAAATAAAGAGTTACATCCCCCACTGCGGCTCTCCCTTTTACGCGCTCCACTTTTACTGTTCCGAAATTTTCACATTCGATGATTAATGCCCCGCCGTATTTTCCGCCCGCTTTCGGTTCGAACCGTTTATCCGGATGCTGTTTAACGGGAAATCCGAACAGCATGCTGTGGATAAAAGACATCAGCGTCGATTTTCCGGCTTCATTTAAACCGTAAATGACTTGTATGCCATGATCCGAAAATGAAATTTTTTTATCTGCAAATTTTCCGTAGCCATAAATATGCAGTTCTTTTATTTTCATCTTATCACCTTTTTTACGACCGCTTCCATTCTTGTTTAAACAGCTCATAATAAATCATTGTTTTCGCTTCTTTTATCAATTCTTCTTTTTCATTTTCTGTGAAAGATTGAAAGAAACGCCGAAATAAACGATTTTTATATAAAGGCCCCATCGCTTCGTCAAATTGATGAAAATGATCCAAAATTTGTTCAAAATCTTTCGAAATGTAAGAGGAGGAGAAAAAGTCGTCGCTCGGCACGATTTGATGCTGAATGGAAACAATCCAAACGAAATCGTTCTTTCCTTCTTCCTCTTCATTCAATATTTGCGCAAGCTCATCCAAATGATCCTGATCCATAAGATCCCAAAACAATGATGAAGCTCCATCTAGCATAATTGTCAAAAGAGCCGAGCCATTTCGTCTCTGCTGTTCCTTTACCGCTCGAATATGATCATATAGCTCGCCAACAGCAGCTATTTCATTTACAGAGAGCTTGATTTCATTCCAAAGTATGTCAAATACCGGCACAAATCGGTACGCGCTTTTCCCGCCTTCTGCTAATTCTACAAGATACACTCCCTTTTCTCCCGTTTCTTTTTTATGGCGGCCTTGAATATTTCCCGGATAAATAATCGGAGGGTCGGAACGATGTAAAATTTGCCGTTTATGTATATGTCCTAAAGCCCAATAATCAAAATCTTTTTCCAATAAATTTTGAATCGTAAAAGGACAATACGGCTCATGTCCTTCCGTCCCTGACGCGGTGCCGTGAAGAAGACCGATATGAAGCGGCGCTTCGCTTCTTTTTTGAAATTTATAGACAATATTTTCTGTAACCGAACGAGTTGGATAGCTGTAGCCGTAAATGTTGGCTAAAACCTTTCCGTCGCGGACAAACGGTATACATTCTACATCACGATCGGAAAAAATATGAACGTTTTCAGGCCATTGAATATGAACCCAATTACCTCCTGTATGATCATGATTTCCAAAAATAATAAAAACTTGGATGCCTTCTTCATTGAGCCGTTCAAACTGTTTCTTTAATCTCAACTGGGCTTTCAAACTGCGATCTTCGTCATCATACAAATCTCCTGCGATCAGTATAAAATCGACTTTTTCTTTTGCCGCCAGTTCAATTACACGTTCAAATGCCGTAAAAGTACTTTCTTGAATTCTTTTAAAGATGCTTTCCGGCAAATGCTCAAGCCCTGTGAACGGACTATCTAAATGCAAATCTGCCGTATGTATAAATGTTATGCGGCGAGTCATAGTCTCCCTCTTTTCACTTGTTTCCGGAACGTACGTTTGCTTTTCCATATTATATCATTTTAAAGTGAAAAAATACATCCCGGTAACCGGGACCCCTGTCAAAAATTTTTTAAAAAAAGCTGAAAGGATTTTTTTTCAGGAAAAAGAAATATATTTTTTAAAAAAGGAGCATTCCTGTTAGAAGTTTTTTCGGGGACTTGAATAAAAAAAGCCCTCTTGGTATGATTCGGGGGTGTCAATCGGATGAATTGACCCCTAATTTGGATACCAAGGAGGACTATACATGAATTCTATCTCAAACAAGAAGATTAATCAAGTCACCGATCAAACGCTCGTCGTTGGCATGGATATCGCGAAAAAGAAGCATTATGCCTGCTTTGTGGATGAGCGAGGGAGGGTGCTAAAAAAATCGTTTCCCGTTCCGCAATCCAGAGAAGGGTTGGAATGGTTGTACCAGTGCATCGTGAAAGCGATGGAGGAATTTGAAAAAACGGAAGTGATCGTTGGCATCGAGCCAACGGGACATTATTGGCTCAATCTCGCTTACTTTCTTGACGAGAAGGGCATCTCTCTCGTGATGACAAACCCGATGCACGTGAAGCGCTCCAAAGAGCTAGACGACAATCTTCCAACCAAGCATGATGCGAAAGACGCGCTCGTCATTGCCCGGTTAGTGAAAGACGGCCGATTCAGCTATCCGCGTATTCTGAAAGGGATGGAGGCCGAACTGCGCACAGGGGCGACGTTTCGATCCAAACTCGTGGAAGAGCAGGGGGCGGTTCGAAATCAGATGATTCGCTGGCTCGATCGGTATTTTCCGGAATTTACGCAAGTCTTTCCGTCGTTTGGGGAAATGGCGCTCGCTGTGCTGGAACAGACGCCGTTTCCGTCGGATTTAGCAGGGAAAGAGATCGAAGAGGTTCTCACCCTTTACCGGCAAAGCGAGGGATTACAATCGCCACAAAAGCCGAAAGCGAAGAAGCTGATGGAACTGGCCCAACACTCCATTGGCGTAACGGAAGGACAACAGATGGCCCGTATCGAAATCGCCACACTTGTCCGCCGGTACCGCCAATTGGAGGAAGAAATCGAGGCACTGACCCAGCAACTAACGGAACTTGTGCAAACATCCGTGGAATACGAATGGCTCAAAACGGTTCCGGGCTTAGGGGATGCGACTATCGTGGAACTGTTATCGGAAATCGGGAGTTTTTCCCACTATCAGGATCCGCGCCAATTATTGAAACTTGCGGGCCTGACACTGCGGAAGCATTCCTCCGGCCAACACAAAGGGCAAAAACGGATCTCGAAGCGTGGAAGAAGGCGGTTGCGCGCCCTCCTCTTCCGCGTGATGATGCCGATGATCCGCCACAACGAAGCGTTTCGACAGTTACATGAATATTACACGACACGGCCCGATAATCCGTTGCGCAAGAAGCAATCCATTGTGGTGTTATGCGGGAAATTACTGAAGGTACTGCACGCTGTGTGTACGAAACGACAGGCGTTTGACGTGAAGCGAATGATGCAGGACATCTTTGGCCTCGAAACGGCGGCTTGATGCCTATAGTCTCGATTCTCTAGACAACAAGGATGACACGGAGAAGCTGGCGCGATATCATCCATTCGACCTTGAGTCCCTAAAGGAGCTTAGCCGGCCTCTGCCTGATGACTAGACCGAACGAAGGAATGTAGGCACAAGGATGCCAAGAGACATGGGAGGGTTCGTCATCATCAGCGATGCAGAGATCCACGGTGCATCCCATACGCTTCCCCCACTACAACCAAATTTAACCAGTAGTGGCCGCGAAGCGTACCCAGTCAATGTAAGATATACACATATTTAAGAAATAATGTTAGAAACTTTGTCGAAAAATATTTTTTTGACACCCCTGAAACGGCTACAACCGTTGATATATCGACATTTATAGAGGGAGGATGTTTGAAATGCCGACATATTTTTTAACTGCGTTTACAAACAAAGGAGAACTGCTTTTAAATGAAAAGTTTGAAGCAAATTCAGAACAAGAGGCAAAAGAAATCGGTTCAGAAATATTGAAGGAGCATCAATGTTTAAATACCGCGCATCGCTTAGTTACTTCTTCTGGCCGGCTTGTTTTATTTCATCGCTAAAACTTAACAGGATTGACAGTCCACAAAAGAATGACAGGGGAAGTCTTTCACAACAAAAATACTGCGCGGCATAAGCCGCCCGCTATATTCATCCTGCTCCCCAAATTTTATGAGGCTAATTTAAAATATCTAAATGGATATGACGCTTTTTAGCCATTTACCCGTGTGGAAAAATTGTAGTGGGCATCTAAAATCAGTTTTTTCCTAGTCCCCTGCATTTTGTGGGGGGCATTTTTCTTTCCAAAACTGCCTCCCAAAAATTAGGATGATTTTGGTTCTGGAGCTTACTAAAATCCCGATCACAACAATGCTAATAATGGTCGCGACGACATCATGTTTAAGAACTAAATTTGAAAAAGTAATAGCTAAAAGACCGACTATTCCAATTATGATGAACATCTTATTATCTCCCATTTTGTTCACAGAGCCCCCTTCAATATCATCCCATTAATTTAAAAAATCATTATGGCTAACATGATGAAACAGATTTATCAGAGGCTGTCCAAGAAGTCCTAAAAATAAAAGCAAGTAGAGAAAGCGCTCGTATTTCTCTACTTGCTTTTGTATGTTTTGTCTGAAGTCTGCCGGCTACGTTTGTTGCAGGCTAATGGCGCAATCGCTTTTATGATTAAGTCTTGCGATCTCATCTATTAAAATTTGTTCTAAAGTGTTTTTAGGGAAATACGGAAATCGTTCTCCATCTTCGTCGTTCCCAAGCTCCTGTTTTCTATCGGGCCCTCCTTTCAACACGACCCGATACGTATGTGGAGCGTAAAATTATCAATTTTCGCCATAAAGAGCGTTTAGCAATTTGATTTTTTCATTTGTATAATGTTTAAAGCCATCGTTATACGATTTCGGATCTTTTGGATTGGCGAAATGAGTGATGTCCCGGGAAACCGGGTCGATCAATTTGCTTGATGCCCCGCAGCCTAATCCGATAATCGTTTGCATTTCTTCCATGATGATTATATTGTATATACTCTCATAACCCTTCCGGGAATATCCGACATTTTCTAAATTTCCTAAAATATTTTTTTGACGGTACAAATAATAAGGCTCATAATGATTGGCCTTTGTCCATTCAACCGCTTTATTCATCATTTTTTCTACTTCGCTTCGTTCAGCTACTTTATATTTTTCTTTGTTTTTTGTCATTTCCGATGCCCGCTTAAAGGAAAGCGTGTGGACAGTCAATGATTCAGGCATCAATTTGGCTGTCTCCTCAAGGGTGAACTCAAATTCTTTTAACCCTTCCCCCGGCAGTCCAATAATTAAATCCATGTTGATGTTGTTGATGCCCATTTCCCTAGCTAAATGAAATTTTTCAATCGTCTCCTCAACTGTATGATGTCTTCCGATTGCTCTCAATGTTTCCTGTATATATGATTGAGGATTAATGCTGATTCTGTCTATGTTCCATTTTTTTAAAACATTCAGCTTCTCTCTTGTAATTGTATCCGGTCTGCCGGCTTCTACTGTGATTTCCCGAATGCGATCAACATTTGGAAAAGATGTATACATTTCTTCATAAAGCATATCCATTTCTTCTGCCGTAATGCTTGTCGGTGTCCCTCCGCCGTAATAAACGGTCGTAATATTGATGCCTCGTTCTTTTAACCATTCGCCGATCATTCTCATTTCATAATGCAGTCCGCCGAGAAAAGAATCAACTTTTCCTTGCTTGCCGCCAATAGCATAGGCAGGAAAGGTACAGTATGCACATTTTGTCGGGCAAAAAGGGATGCCGATATAAATGCTTACTTCTTTTGTCAAATTGTAAAGATCAGGAACAACAGTTAATTGTTTTTCTACAATTTGTTCCATGATGCGAATTTTTTCATTTGATACGAGCAAATCTTCTTTTAATTGTTTATAAATTTCTTCATTTTTTCTTCCTTCAAGCTTCTTTTTATGAAAAAGCTTAGTGGGTCGGACACCTGTTAAAATCCCCCATTTTTGTGTAATTCCCGTATACTGTTGAAGAACTGTTACATAAACATTCAATACCGCCTGCTTCATTTGTTTGAATTGTTCTTTTTCATCTGTTGCGGTTAAGCTTTTTTCTAAAAAAGCTTCATACGTTTTTCCTTCTGCTTTTAGCTCGCAAGCCAACCGAAAATCACTTTGTCTGAATTCGAAATTGAATAATGCTTCGATATCATGTTCAGAAGGTTTTAAAAAAATTTCGGCTTCTTCAAAAAACAAATTAGATATTAACTGAAGAGGCCGCATAAAACGTTCATCATTTATGCCGCTGATTTGAATGCGCATGTGATCACCTTGTCGAATAGAATAAAACTCCTTATAGTGTACTAAAGGGGATTTTTTCAGTCAATACGAAAAAAACATCCTAAGAAGCGGATGTTTTTTATCTGTTTTTAATTTTATTTAAAAATTTAATTGGGTATTGTTTTCGGAAATGCTCTTTTACCATATATGAAACGCCTTGTTCATCATTCGACCTCGTGATCCAGTCTGCTGCCCGTTTTACTTCAAACGGAGCATTCCCCATCGCAACCCCCAAACCTGTCTGCTGGATCATATCCAAGTCGTCAAGGCCGTCGCCGATTGCGACCATTTCATCCAGCTTAATGCCTAAATGATTGCCAAGTACCTGCAAGCCATTCAGTTTAGATATTCCCTTTGGAACAATTTCAATTTTTCCGTCATGAACCTTGATCACATCTACATCATAAAAAGAATCAAGTATCGTTTTTTCCGCCTCTTTCAATTCCTCCTTCGTATCAAAATATACATCAATTTTTGGGGCAGCTACTGGCTCATCAATTAACGCATCAGCAAGAGATTCTACAAATTGTATTGGATAAAAAAGCGGATCTGACGAATTCAATAGCATTTTGCTTACAAGATTTGAAGAGATTTTTTTCCGGTTGCCGATCGAAAAACGCTCATGAATGATTCGAATATTACAATTAAAATATTCGAGCACTTGCACAATATTAAATGTTTTTTCTTCTGAAATTCGCTTCACATATAGAGGTTCATCTAAACGGTTTCCGATGAACGCTCCCCCATGAGTAATTAAGTGGCTGTCTATTTTGAGCGCCTTTGCAACTTTTTTTGCCGATTGAAAATGGCGGTTCGTCACCAAAGTAATATATACATCCTTTTTTTGAACAAATTCTATCGCATCCTTCGTAGAATGCTGAAGGCGTCCATTTGAACGGAGGAGCGTTCCGTCGATATTTAAGGCAAGCAAGCGGTAGAGCATGTGTTGTCCCCCTTCTCTTGTTGTTAAATTCTATTATGAAAATATGTCCTTGTGAGACAAATTAGAACTTTTGTGTACTAAAGGAAGGGGAAACATTATGACACCGATTCGTATTGAACAGAAAACATTTCATTTAGCACTAGGGCAACAGCGCCAATGACCGTCGCTTGATCTCCCAGCTTTGACAACACAATTTCTGTTTTTTTCGCTTGCTCTGTCAAAGCTCTTTGTTCAACCACTTCTTGAATCGGAGTTAAAATAAAATTCTTTGCCTTTGCCAATCCGCCCCCAATAATAATCCGCTCTGGATTGAATAAATGGATAATGTTCATGATGGCAATTCCTAAATACCTGCCAGTCTCCTCTAATATGTCTTTAGCAAGCAGGTCTCCTTCTAATGCAGCCTCATAAATCAGTTGTCCGTTCACATTTTCTATCATTCCGTTTGTCCGTTCTATTAATTTCGTTTTATACCCAAGCGATATTTTGTTTAATGTACGCTGTTTAATCCCTTCAGACCCAACAAGCGCCTCTAAACATCCGTCATTCCCACACGAACATTTCAAACCGCTGCTTTCTATAAACATATGGCCGATTTCACCCGCTAGTCCGTTCGTTCCATGAAACAGCTTCTTATTTAAAATAAAACCTGCCCCAACTCCATGACTGATCTTAATGCATACAAGATTGCTAATTCCCACCCCGCTGCCAAACCAGTTTTCGCCTATTGCCATGGCACGAACATCATTTTCAATTTTGACAGGAAGACGAAATTCTTTTTCAAGCTCTTTTTTTAACGGTACATTTCGATGCTGCAATTGGGGAGCAAAACCGCTTGAACATTCATCTGCGTCAATCCTGCCATGAATACCGATGCCAATTCCTACAAATTTTTTTAATTCTATACAAGCTTCATCCATCATAATGTAAAGCTGTTTAGCAATCATTTGGAACAAACGTGAACTCGTCATCTCTTCTTTCATCGTGATTGTTTTATATAAAAGTGTTTGAGCGTTTAAATCCGTGATGGCAAATCGGATTTCCCTCGGGCTGATATCAATACCGAAAACATAAAAATTTGATGAGTTGATTTTCAGCAAAATGGGTTTTCTTCCCCCGCTGGAAGATCCGGTCTGCCACTCTTTTACCAATCCTTCTTCCAACAATTCATTTACAATATTTGTGACTGTCGGAGGTGTTAATTTTGTTTCTTTCGCAATGTCAGATCTTGAAATCGATCCGTGTGTCCGAATTGTATTAAGAATTAAAGATTTATTCAATGATTTCATTAATTGGAAACTGCCGACAATTTTTTCATCTTTCATGACAACCACCCCGAAATATACAGAGGCTCGTAATGTAAACCCTTACATTTTAGTATCTCAATGAATCAAGGTTTTCGCAAGTAATATTTTATTAGAAATTCCTACAGCTCGATGCTGAAAGAGGAAATGAATTAAGAGTATGAAAGGGGATTTTTCCCCTTTCATTTTTTCATAATTTATTTTTCTAAATAATGGATTTCAGAAATTTTAACAGCTGTTTTTCCTCCAGGTATGTCTAAATCAATCGAATTTCCTCTCATTTCAAGCAGCAGCTGATTACCGATGGGAGATAAAAATGAAATTTTCCCTTGGTCAGGATCAGCTTCTTCAGGAAAACAGATTGTATATGTTTCTTCATCCTCTTCTTCCAAATATACAATTTTCACTGTCGCCCCAATAAAAACTTTTGTGAAAATATCTTCATCTTCTTGATTAAAAAGCTGTTCCAATTCCCTTACATATTGCAAAAACTTTTTTTGATTATTCATATAAAATCGGCCGATTGGAGAAGTTCTGTCATTTTGTTGTTTCTGAAAAAGCGTTAATTGTTCTCGCAATGCCGTTTTTAAGCTGGATAGCGTACTATGGCTCATAAAATATGCCACCTCCTTTTTCTTTAATAAAAAAATGGAAAATGAGTCTTTGATTCATGATCTGTTCCCTCCAATTTTGAAAATGAAAAAAGAGATGCACAAAAAGTACATCTCACTCTAGACTACCAAATATTTTACTTTTTTCAATAAAATCCTTGATTTGATATTCTTTTCTTTTACTATTCACTTTTTTTATAAAGCTCATCAAGCGGCTCCAAAATAATGCTGGTTATCCTCTGTAAAAGCATATTCATGCTTTCCTCTGCTTTCAACAATGCAGCAATCTTGCCGTTTTGCTGTACTAATTGAACGCATTTTTCTGCATGAATAATTTCTTCTTCAGTAATTTCTTTTCCGGTTACTTGTTTTTCATGCAGGTTTAATTGAGTGCTGCGAAAGTTGTGGAAAATGTTTTTCGCTGATTCATCGTGTTGGACATCATCATACAATTTTTTTAATTGAATATATTCCTTGCTTTGTTCTAATGCTTTTTTCAAATCGTACGCGGAATTATATAAAATATTAGACACTCCTAATCCCTCCTCGCTCCGCGAGCCCTTTTAGCTAATATAAAGGATGACAAGGCCGCCTGTCAAAAAAGTTTTAAAATTCCCTTACACCCTGAGGAATTTTTTAGAAGTTCGGGAAGCTACGGTTTCATTTCATGAAGAGGAGAGTTATTAATTGTGCCGATTCTCCTTAGCTTTACGTCAACATCCACATGAACCTGTATATCTTTAAAATGAGAGTGCCAATCTTTTTTAACTTTATGCCAAATCGACGGATGGCTGCGATGAAGGGCTTCTCCAAATCCAAAAATATCTACTTCATATTTTTTCTGGGAAGCTTGAATAGCTGTCAGAATATCTTTTTTAACCTTTTCCTCAGCTTTTTTCTGCAAAAGGTTTATCGTTTCTATTTTCTCCAAATCCATTCGTTCGCATTGAACCTCGGCTACCGCCCCATCTATATGCAGCTGAACGGTGCCTTTAAACTGATGACCGTCAACTTTTGTTTGAATCTTGCTGTTTGTTCGGATCGTTTCAATTGCCACCTTCTTCTCTTTGCATGGCACATTAATGACTGCTCTTTGCACTTTTCCTAATGCATAATGGAGACCATTGCTTTCCTTCTCCGTTAACCAGTCAACTAACTTATCTTTTCTCATGATAGCTACACTGCCAAATTTGAGATACGCATCAGCTTTTGTTTTTTCAACATTTTCTATTTTTTCTCCAGCTTCAGGATTGCCTATTATTTCTACACCTATCACATGAGGTTCAATGCCTTTATAAACTAACTCGTTGACAAATTGATTGATTTCTATTGTTTCGATAGGCCCCCATGATTTTTCAGATAACTTTAATGAAGAACTTAATTTATGTGCGGGAATTGTCTCCAGCTGGCTAAGTACTTTTAAAATGTTTTCAGCTCTAGTGTTTTTAGCGATAGAGAGATAAAAATCTGTCCGAAATTCTTTCCCCCTTACTACATAATCAATAATTTCCCCCATTCCTTCTTTTGCTAAATCCTCTCCAATAATCAACATGCGGAGATGACTTGAATAAACGGCTCTTGGCGAGAAAGTTGTCACTTTTCTCATCGCCTCAGACAATGTACGCGCTTTCGACTGGAATGTTCTAACAGGAGCTTTTGTTATTCCCCCTTGTTTTACAGTTGCTACCTGTCCCGGGTTGATCACTTGTATCGTTACAAGTAATTCATCATCTACTTTGTCTATTCCTAATGCTGAAACGATTGCGATGTCATTTAACTCCCTCCGATCCCAGCAGCCTGCCAGCAACATGATGGACGCCAATATGAATAAAAGACTTGTCAACCGCTTATTCATCTATTTCCCCTCACATGACGCTGACGTTTTTTCATTAGAGCTGTACCCAACAGGATGAGAGGAAAAAGAAACCCGATCGTTAAAGAGTACAAAGGCCAAATATTATGTACAAACTCAAAAAAGTGAACGATGTTCGGATGGAAGGCGATCGCATACACAATCAGCATCATAGAAATAGGAAGAGTAATCGAACGATAATCTTTTATTTTAAATAGTTGAGAGAGACCTAAAACAAAAGCATAAAAACTGATGGTTAGCTTATAAAAAATAGATAAAAACCAAATTCCCGCCATAATAACCTCTACGCGTTGAAAAAATTTTCCTATTTCAATTTTTCTTGCCAGGGCATAGCTCGGATATATTTGTCTGGCTGTATTTTCGACACCTAAAACAAGAATAGAAAACATGACAACAAATGTAAGCAGGATTCCTCCAATTATAACGCCTACTAAAAATCCTTTTTCTGCTCCTTTTTGATGATTGACAAAGGGAGCAATCATTAAAAAAACGATTAATTCTAAATACGGCAGACTAATAAAATGATAAAACCCAAATAAAATCGGTTTCATTCCTTCTCCCAATATCGGTTGCAGGTTTCCTATTTTGATTTGAGGCAAAATCGCGATGAAATAGATTGCTAAAAGGATGAATAGCCATAATGAAATGATTTCTGAAGAACGTCCAATCACTTCTAATCCTAAAAGGGTTGCCATAACAACGACTCCCATAAAAACAATATGGATAGCATCGATCGGTGTATCAGGCATCATTTGAGTAGTTGTAAAATCGCCGATTTCCCTGAGCAATTCACCGGATAAAATAAAAGCATACATGAGAAATAATGCAACCGCGAATTTTCCAATCCATTTTCCGAGCAAAAGCTCGCATATTTCTACAAGAGTCATATTTGGAAAAATTGAATATATTTTAATGTACATAAGCACTAAAAGAATGGAGATGATGACCGTAAAAATGATTGCTATCCAAGCATCCTGTTTCGCATCATTCACTAATGCAGTAGGAGCAACGAGAATTGAACTTCCAATCGTAAATAATAAAACTAACATTTTATATTGATTTGCTGTTATTTTCCCGTTGTCTAACATACCTTCACCAACCTCTTATTGAAATATTTTGTTCACTGCTTCGCTTAGCGGCTGGTAGATCCATGTGAGCAATTCAATCGGATTTGGAATAGGAAAATTAATGCATCTGGCAATACTTAATCCTGTTCCTAAAAAAAGAAAAATGATAAACACAATAAAATCCTTCCAGAGCTTATGTTTTAATAGCAGCAGAGCTTCGATTATAAAAATACATGCAGAAACGAAAAGAATGCCGATTATGTTCCACATTCATTTAATACCCCTTTAGGTAATCTATTTCTTCTTTCGTTGATTTTCGTTTTGAAAAAGTGATTTCTCTCTTTTCGTATTTTGCTGTGAACTAAAAACTCGTGGTCGAAAAATAAGCAGACGGCGGGGCAGACGAATAAAAACGTCCTTTTGATCTGCCAGCGTAAACGGAGCCATTGGACTTAAATAAGGGACGCCAAATGAACGAAGACTGCTCAAATGAAGAACAAGCGCCACCAATCCAAGGATAATTCCGAACAAACCGAAAGATGCGGCAAGCCCCATAAAAACAAATCGTAACATCCGCACGGTGATCGCTAGGTCATACGAGCTGACCATAAAACTTGAGATAGCTGTAAATGCTACAACAATTACCATTGCGGCGGAAACAATTCCCGCGTCTACTGCTGCCGTCCCGACAACTAATGTTCCAACAATTGAAACGGCTTGTCCGATAGCTCTTGGCATTCGAAGTCCTGCTTCCCTTAAAATTTCAAGCATAATTTCCATTAGAAATGCTTCAATAAATGCGGGAAACGGAACGCCTTCCCTTTGGGCGGCAAGACTGATCAAAAGCTGTGTCGGCAGCATTTCCTGATGAAAAGTTGTAATAGCAACATAAAGAGACGGTGCAAGGAGCGCAGTGAAAAAACCGAAAAAACGGAGAAAACGAATTAATGAACTTATATCTGCGCGTTGATAATAATCTTCAGGGGATTGCAGAAATTGCACAAAAATTGACGGTACAGTTAAAACGAAAGGAGTGCCGTCCACTAAAATGGCTACGCGGCCTTCGAGAAGATGTCCTGCCACGATATCAGGACGTTCCGTATTATAAATAGTTGGAAATGGCGTGTATGAGTCATCTTGAATCAGCTCTTCGATATAACCGCTCTCTAATATTCCATCAATATCAATTTGTTCAATTCTGCTTCTGACCTCCTGCACCACTTCTTCTCTCACAATCCCTTTAATATACATAATGCTGACTTCCGTTTTTGTTACTTTTCCGACTTTTTTTGATTCAATCCATAAACGATGGTCTTTTATCTTTCTGCGAATAAGGGAAGTATTGACACGCAAATTTTCCGTAAATCCTTCCCGAGGACCGCGAATAGTTGTTTCAGTTGTTGTCTCTTGGACTCCCCTCTCCTTTCCGCCTTTCATTTCAACGGCAAAGCCTTGTTCGTATCCATCGAATAATAAAACAACTTTTCCAGACAGAACAGCATTCGTGATAACGTTGAAATCATGCACATCTTCAATCGAACCGACGGTCAAGACCATTTCTTTTATATAATTGAGCAGCGTCAAACCTGCCAGATCTTTCAGATCCACTTCATTTCTTCTCAATTCAAACATTAACGATTCCATAACAAAATTATGATTCGCTTCACTGTTAATCAAACCGTCCGTATAAATAATCCCGACGCGGATTTCCCCTTGTCTTCCTATTCTTATTTCCCTTGTAACAATGTCGCTGCTGTTGCCAAATGCTTCTCTAATTTTTTTTAAGTTTTCATGCAAGCTGCGTTTGATCGTTTCTTTGCTTTGCGGTTGCTCGCTGCTATCTTGCTTTTCCTTGTCTGCTAATAGCTGTTCAAATGACTTTTTATCGATCGATTTCTTAAAAAATTTTAAAAAACTCATGCCGAATCCCCCTAACGGTTTTTGAACCTTTTACTTGTAAAGTGCCCAATTGTTCTTTTAATATGTAAAAAATCCCATGAAGCAGGCGGTTTGCCTGTTTTCATGGGATTAAATAAACAGAATGATAATCGATTGTACGAACCCGATTATACCACCAAGGAGAGCGCCTAAGTAGGTAATCATTTTAAATTCCCTTTTGGAAATAGTCAGTACAACTTCTTCGAGACGTTCAACCGAGAAGGATTCTACCTGTTCCGTCACAATTTCATCGATATCGAAAGCTTTCATAATCTGTTCCACACTGTTTTGCAAATAAAGAACAGAGCTGGAAATGACAGCTGGCAGCATTTTTTCCGTAATTGCTTGTTTATACGGCTGGATAAGCTCTGAAATTGGTTTATCCAATGTTTCGTAGATACGTATTTTTTCCGAAATAAGTTTTGCAATGGACAAGCTTGTCTTGTCTTTGTCCATCCTGCTTGTAACCTCAGAAACCGGCATATCAAGCAATCGGCTCCATTCTTTAAAAAGAATGGAAGCAATCAGATCAATCGTTCCTTGATGACGAAAAAACTTTGCTGCTTCTAATTGAATTTTATCTGCGATATTCAAGTTCCCTAAAAACATTTGAATCATGCCGCCAAACGTTCCTTTTTGTTGAAGAAAGTCATCGATCATTCTTTGCAGCGCTTGTTTCCCTTCATCACTTTCAACATATTGAACGCCTTTCATTGCAATCCATTCTGCAAGATTAGGAATTTGCAATTCGATGTTCTTCTTCCATTCTTGCGGCAAAAACTGACTGACTTTTTGATCTGTATTGAAAAAATGAAGTATGCTTTTTTCAATCGCTCGTTCAAGTCGGGTGGTAATCATTTCCTTGCTGTTGGACACTCCATACTCTTCCAGTAATTCCGTTAAAGTTTTTTGTTTGGCAAGCCAAGCATCTATCGATTGAAGCAGGAATGATTGTATTTTCTGCTGGAAGGAGACCTCCTCCATTTTCTTTTTGATTCCTTCTGGTGTAACTAAATGCTCGATCACCATTTTTCCTAGCTGCCTAGCCAGCTCATCCCGGCGTTTCGGAATAAGGCCTGGCGTAAAGGGAAGCTTTTTTCCAAACAAATAGATTGGTCTATATGGGCGAAAAAGCATTTTAATGGCAATGTAATTCGTAACACCGCCAATAAATGCACTAATTACGACCATCATAGCTGATGTTAATATAAATTCCATTTGCATCTTCCTCACTGTTTATTCACAAGATCAACTGCCAGACATACGATATCATAGCATGATTTACCTAAGTTAATATTATAAATCGGTTAACATTTGTAAGCAAACGGGGTAATTCAAATGGCAGAAACAAAAATTTTGATGCTTCCACTCGAAGAAAAAAACGGTTTCTATATGGAAATAAGCGATTCTTTGCAAAAAGCTTTGACCCTTCCACTGATCCAAACGTTTTCCTTACATTGCGGCCAAGAAACAGTTAAAACAAAAGCCTCCTTCATCCGAAACGAAAAAATCGTTCTTTATGCCAGTGAAGAGATTTACAACGCTCTTCATCTTCCTATAAAATCTTTAACGCTTCGTCTTCAGTATGATAAATTCACCAACACCTTCAAACTCGGACCGGTCATTTGTGTATTGATTGATTCTATTCAGGACGATGAAAAAATCCTGTTTGGAAATATTGATGATTTTTGTAAAGAGATGGCGAATTACTGTGCGGAAATTGGCGCATTTTTTTGTATTTCAACATTAACTGATCTGCAGCAAAATCAGAAGAAAGGGTTTCATTTATCTCATCAAAATTGGAAAAAGGAAACCATTCCTTGTCCTGACGTGATTTATAATCGGATTCGATCAAGAAAATTAGAGTATTCTCAAAAATATTTGAAGTTTTTGCAATTTGCAGCTGCAAACGATATACCGGTGTTTAACCACCGCTACTTAAACAAATGGGAAATTCATAAAATTTTTGCGTCCAACCAGCATCTTCTTCCCTATCTTCCAAAAACGATGCTTTTAACAAAAAAATCAGATTTGCAAGTGTTTGTAAATGATTTTCAAGACGTATTTATTAAACCGATTAACGGCAGTCAAGGGAGAAGAATTATTCGCTTGAAAAATAAAAACGATCTTTTCGAAATATACTTTACCCATCCCGGTAAAAGCGAGCAGCCAATTATTTTTCATTCCTTTCAGGAAATGTATAAACATCTCTTTCCATATCTCAAAAGAGAACCGCATATTATTCAGCAGACAATCGACACAATCAAATTGGATAATCGACCGCTTGATTTCAGGTTTCTATGCCATAAAATCAATCATCAGGGCTGGAAAATAACCTCTTCTGTCGCCCGCCTTTCCGCTAAAGATCAATTTGTTAGCAATTTAGCTAAAGGCGGAGAGCTGTATAAAATAAAAAAAATCTTATCTGACATTTTTGACAAAAGCACTTGTTTACATCTTTGCAGCATTCTTTCAGAAATAGCACTGGAAGCCGCCAAAACAGTTGAAATGAACGTGGAGGGAGAATACGGGGAATTTGGAATTGATATGGCTGTAAGTGAGGATCAGAAACCATGGATTTTAGAAGTCAATACAAAGCCATCCAAAAATATTGAATACTCTCTCAATCCTTCCATTCGTCCGTCTGCCAAAGCAATCATCCGTTATTGTTTCTTGATAAGCGGTTATGATGTTTCATAACGATTCATATAATAATTGGGTAAATATAGATAAACGGAGGCAGGCGGATATTTGTGGCAGAACCTCTTTTGTCTTTCGGATTTTTAGTCAATAAATATTTTCATGAAGCAGCCTATTTTAAAAATATTTCAAAAGCGGCAAAAAAATTGAATATGAAATGTATTATGTTTCGCCCGTTGGACGTACAATTCGCAAATGGTACGTTAACGGGATTTACATTCAATTTGACATCTAATAAATGGGAGCGAAGTACTTTTCAGCTTCCACATTATATTTATGACCGCTGTTTTTATGGCAAAGATGCTGCTTCCATTCAAAACAAAAAAGCCGTTCAAAAATTAAAAATACAACAAAATGTTTCTTTTCTAGGCTACGGATTCCCAGATAAATGGAAACAATATAAAACATTAAAAACTGATCCATTCATTTATCAATATCTTCCTGAAACAGAATATTTCCAACATCCCGATCAAGTTTATACATTTTTGCAATCATATGAGGAATGTATCTTAAAACCAATTCACGGCAGTTCAGGAAAAGGAGTGCTTGTAATTAAAAAGGAAAAGGAGACGCTATTTCTATACTTTTTCATTGGAGCGAATCAAAGGATCGTCCGTTTGAAACATTTCAATCAATTGAAACCATTTCTTGCGAAGAGACAAGTTGACTCATACATTCTTCAACGATTGCTCCCTTTAAAGGACAAACAGCAGCGTCCATTTGACTTGCGCATTTTATTTCAAAAAAACGAGTTCGGTCAATGGATTATGCAAGGAAAAGGAATTCGAATCGGTCAAAAACATACGTATGTATCCAACTTGTCAAAAGGCGGTTCTGTCGTTTCCCTTGAACAATGGGAAAAAGATATTCCAAGGCAGCGATTGAACCATATTTATAACCAAATCGAACAGCTTGCTCACCATCTTCCGCAAAAAATTGAAAAAAATTTTGCTCCTTTATTTGAGCTTGGTGTGGACATCGGCATTGATTTGCAAAATGAAACGATATGGATTCTAGATATTAATTCTAAACCAGGGAGAAATGTCGTTTTAAAAACAGATCCTGCGAGAAAAACAGTTCTGTACGAAGCTCCTGTCCGCTATGCCCGCTACTTGCAACACTCTCTACAAACCGGGGTGGAAATAAATGATTTATCAAATTAAACAGGCAGACCACCTAAACCAAACCGTTTTGCTTCCTAGCTCTTTTTCCCATGTAACGATCGAATCGATCTCTTTCGGCAAACGGAAAATAGCGTGCCGTTCTATTCTCCATGACGAAGACAGCCAAAGCATTTATATTTCAAAAGATATTGCCGAATCTCTGCTTTTACCTAAAAATATTAGGATCAAAGCTTTAGTCCATAGTGAAACGCTATTTTTAGGCCCCGTTGTCGGCATTTTCACAGCAGGTTTTTATAAATCCCTTTTGCGCCCATTGGGCGACAGATCGATATTTTTTTCAAAATTAGTGGTCAACGGCTGTTCAACAGGCGCTTTTTGTTTTGTATTTGGGATACATCAAATTCATTGGGATTTAGAGATGATTGAAGGCTATTCATTCAATGAATCCGGATGGGTAAAAATAACCGTTCCATTTCCAAATGTCATCTATGATCGTCTTCCAAATCGGAAGGTAGAAAACTCAGACTACTTTCAGTCTGCGAAAAAAAACTTATTTATGCGCTCAATTCCGCTTTTCAACTCAGGCTTTTTCAACAAATGGGATGTCCATCATATTTTATCCAAAGATGGGACAGTAAGGCATTACTTGCCGGAGACATATCATGCTCCGTCCATAAAAACAATTGAACAGCTGATTAACCGCTTTCAAACGATTTATTTAAAACCTGAAAACGGAAGCCTTGGCCTAGGAATATTTAAGCTGGTGAAAAATCGGAAAAATGGATCAATTCTTTGCTGCTATTATGATGAGAACGGAAAAGGCCAGTTGAAGCTGTTCTCTTCTATTGAAGACTTTTTGCAGCGTTTTTTTACACAGCGATCATTAGATCAATATATTGCTCAACAAGGCATTTCTCTTCTTCAATCGAATGGAAATCCTGTCGATTTCCGTGTGCACACAAACAAGAACGAAAACGGAATCTGGCTTGTCAGTGCAATCGCTGCGAAATTGGCGGGAAAGGGAAATCCTACAACACACGTAAAAAACGGAGGAACAATAAAATCTTTGCATGAATTATCATTGCCGTTGAATAAAGAGGACATTTACCGTTCACTTTCCACCGCGGCCCTTTCTATTAGCAAGGCAATTGATCGCAAAATGGACGGTGAAATCGGAGAAATCGGTTTTGATATCGGCATCGACAATAACGGGAACATATGGCTATTTGAAGCGAACTCGAAGCCTGGCCGCTCCATTTTTATGCATAAAGATTTGCAGCAAGAAGACCGGCAAACATTGCGCTTTCCATTCCAATATGCCGAATATTTAATGAAAAAAACAATTTCAACTGAGGAGATCTATGATGCCCCATGAAATGCTCGTCGGAATTTTAGCTGGTGATAACGATCGAAGCGGTTCTTTTTATGGAAACATTTCGTTATTTAAAGCTATACAAAGACATTTGGCTGAGCAGCACAGTTCAAGCTTTGTTTTTACACCTTCTGGCATGAAAGAAAAATCGATCGTCGGCTATATATATGAACCGAACGAAAATCGCTGGTTGAAAAAAAAGTTTCTATATCCAGATGTTGTCTATAATCGCTATCCGTTTCGCGATACAGTTCAAAAAACAGATTTCGTTTTCCGCTCTTTAAACAAAAAAAACATCCCATATTTCAACAGACATTTTTTTAATAAATGGGATGTCATTACTTGTTTGCAAAAAAATAAGCACCTTCTTCCTGTCATACCTGAATCGCAATTAGTAACATCGAAACAAGATTTTTATACATTTTTTGAAAAATACCCCTCCGTTTATTTAAAGCCTGTTGGACAAAGCCAAGGGAAAGGAATCATTAAAATAACAGCCGAATCCAAACATAACTACATTATCAAAACGGTAAATTCTATAAAAAATGAATCTCCATTGGAAAATATTTGGAAAGAAATAAAACATTTCATTTTAAACGAGCCGTATATGATGCAGCAGGAGATCGTCTCCGATCAGATTAACAATCAGAAATACGACTTGCGCATTCTCGTTCATTACAGTCAAAACCAATATGTTATTTCGGGAATTGGCGTGCGCGCATCTAAAAACATTACAACACATGTAGTACATGGAGGCACTATCCTTCCCTTCTCCTTTGTCAAAAACCGTGTCGATACAAAAAAACTGGAAACTATTTGCCATGAAATTGGCAGCACACTCTCTCAATGTTTTCAATTCATTGGGGAATTTTCTATTGATGCTGGAATTGATACAAAAGGAAATATTTTTATTTATGAGGTTAATTCGAAACCGATGGTGTTCGATGAAAAAGACATATTCCAAAACGGAATTGTCCAGCTAAGCAAATTGTTCCATCATTTAGCAAAAAATCGAATCGATTTCAAAAAAACTTGATAAAAACGGATGCACAAGCACAAATTTTTGTAATCATCCATGATATCATACATTCTTTTTATAATTTTACCTTTTCCTGAGCAACCTAATGAATAATTCCAGTGAATAAGGAGGGTAATACGGTTATGGATAAGGATAAGGAAGTAAAAGATTCGCTATATGAAGGTCGTGATCAATCGTTTATGGACATTGACAGAATGATTAATGAAGGTCTTTCAGGAGGATCTGTTCACTACCGTTACAATGCGACCAATATTGAAGAAGCAAGGGACCTCGAGGAAGAAGAACCGCCATTTGACATAGAGAAAATTAACGAAAAGTAAGCCTGATGTTTGAAAAACACATCAGGTTTTTTAAATTTTAGCTGTAAAAGAATTCAGAGCATAAAGCTTAAAAGGCCCCTTTCTTTATGTTTCCTGAATGATTGCATGCTCTTCTTCATGGCATTGGCTGCAATATAAAAGATGTATACACTGATGATTTTTTAGTGAATCTCTTTTTCCATCTAAAAGCTTCATCAAGTCCATTTCCATATAAGCACTGTAGTCATCTAAATAATCAGTTATTTTCCCTGCATCCAATAAAATGCCTCCGCATTTGGAACAATACTTATGAAGTTGCTGAAATCCATTGCATAACGGACAGGCTCGCATGTGAAAACTCCTTTATTTGTTGTTGATTTATGTATAATGTTCCCTTTCTAGTCTGATTTACAGAGTAACGACACAAAACAGAAATTACCATTTCTCATTTCGAATAGATTTTTACATCCTACTCATACTACTTAATGAACACCATACATCCCGGTGGGTTAAGCCGAGTTTGGCAGTGAATCTTTTGATTCACGCTGGTGCAACTCCAGCTAACCCAGCCAAAAAAAATTTCACAAGGAGTTGAAAATTATGGCTCAACAAAACCGCAGCAACAACTCAAACCAACTTTTAGTTCCTGGTGCACAACAAGCGCTTGAACAAATGAAATACGAAATCGCAACAGAATTCGGAGTAAATCTCGGACCAGACACAACTTCCCGTGCCAATGGATCTGTTGGTGGAGAAATCACAAAGCGTTTAGTTGCACTTGCTCAACAACAAATTGGCGGTTTCCAACAACAATAACTAAAAAATTTATATTCATGGCTATGGAGGCACTACCCGTGTCTCCTTTTATTTGAGAATAAGGAGGTTTTTCAAATGACAGTTGGTACAAAATTGATGGAAACTATTTCAAGCTGTGAAAGTGCGGTTGCAAACTTACATAGCTTCGCACTGGAAACAGAAGATCAACAAGCTAAGCAGTTATACCAAAACCTTGCAAAACAACAACAGGAAGTGCTTGATCATTTAAAAGCGAGACTAAATTACATTCAAAACGAAGAGCCGCAATTTAAACAGCTATAAATCAGGAGAGGACCATTCACTCTCCTGATATTTCCCATTTTGTGCTTGAACCCTTCCAATTCAGCTTCCTCTTTCTATTTCTGTTAATTCTAATCCTTCCAAGCTTCATTCCATTACAGGAAAATCGCACCTCTCTTCAACTTTCAAATCCACTCACGAAGTGTCGTGTTTCCCTGATTTCGTTCGAGCAGTTGTTATAAGCATTTAAAATCTGATCTTTCTAAAAACAATTGCAGTAATAAATCGTCTATAAAAACCTTAGATATCCGTTAGATCATCACACTGTGATAGACTGCCAAACAATCGAATTAATATTCAAAAAACAAAAAAATTATGGTAGATATTCCATCTTTTTGCTAAAATATCTAAATATCGGGGGGAAGGGAATAAAAACTGAAGATCATTTTGTTAAAGAAAGCGTCATCATGGAAGTCTTGACTGCACGCGCATTTTGTCGATTATAAAAAAATTCTTGATTCATGCCGCCAGTTGCAACATCATCTACAGGTTATTTGCTCGGAATGTGCTTTTCGGCGAATATGAGTTTTACACCATACTAAAATCTTCGCCTTTATAAAACATCATTCATTTTTGAATATAAAATTTAACAAATTAGAATAAAAATTAAAAAATAATCGAAAAAATTATTATTTAGCTGCCGATATATACAGTGGACACTAATAATGAATTTTGAAGGGGAAATCAACCAATGTTTAAAAAAAGAAAACAAGTTCCATCACTTTTTGAAAAACAAGTAGATCTTCAACAAGTAAAACTTGAAGTGACTGATGAAAAATATCAAAGACAATTAGCGATGGTTGGCCTAACAAAGGATGATCTTATTTGTACTCTTATATTAAAAGATGCGATTGAAGAAAACATAAAGTTTATTATCGATGCATTTTATGATGCTCTCCATCAAGAACAATTTTTGATTGACTTAATTAATAAATACAGCTCGATCGAAAAGCAGAAGGAAAGATTGAAAAAACATGTGCTGCTTATGTTTAGCGGATCCTTAACAGATGAAGATATAACAAGAATGAAGCGGATTGCTGTAGCCCACGTCCGCATTGGATTAGATACGATTTGGTACATGAGTTCATTCCAGCAATTACAGAAATCTATTTTTTCCGTTGTTGCGAAAGCGTGTCCATCGAAGGAAGATTATCATAAAGCGGTGGTCACCATTGCAAAAATGTTAAACTTTGAACAGCAAATTGTGCTGGAAGCATATAATGAGGAGTATTTAAAAAGACGGCAAAAAATCGAAAAGGAAAAACAGGAGCTTCATGAAAACATCGCCCAAACCTCCATTCGTCTCGCTGATCTTATTGAATCAGCCAATTCAGCTATACAAAAAATTAACGAACGATCCAAACAATTTGCCTTAATTGCAGTTGATCGTTTTGAAACAGCGGCATCAACCGAAGCAGAGGTCAGTTCAAGGAGAGAAGACTTGAATTTTCACTCCGGTTTAATGGTCAATATAAAAGAACGGACTGATGATATTGCTTTAAAAATAAAGTCGCTTGAACAAACTTCTGAAAAAATTAATCATGTCGTCTCGATTGTTACTTCTATTGCTGAACAAACTAACTTGCTGGCTTTAAATGCCGCAATTGAATCGGCGCGCGCAGGGGAATACGGGAAAGGATTCGCTGTTGTTGCTAGTGAAGTGAGAAAGCTGGCGGAAGAAACAAAAAATTCCGTGCTTGGCGTTTCCAATTTAATTGAGGAAATCAGAGCGAAAATTAACGATACCGCTTCATCTATTGTGGAAGTAACAGAGCTTACAAGCAATGGTTCGCAAAGAATGAAAGAGATGAACCAATTCTTCGACAATATTTTGTATGCCTTCGACAAAAATAAAGAACAAACTGAAAAGACGAAAAATGAACTCGAAAACTTTGCTGAAATCATTGATGATATAACAAATTTCATTGCGCAAATCAATGAGACTTCAGAACATTTAAAAAAGCTGGCCAATCATATATAAATTCTTTTTCAGACGCTTGAGCCCCATCATTCCGAACTTAGGAGAGATGGGGTTTTTATTGGTACTGAACCATAAATAGATAGATGAAAAGGAGGGCGGCCGGGAGATGTTTGCTTCATAAATCACCATACCGCCTGTACCGTCGGCAAATCCGCTTGTTGCAAATGTTTTTCCTTCTTTTTCTGGATGAATCACAAAAAGCTGAACAAGTACTTTGGTTCTGTACAAATTTAATAGTACGAGGATCTATAAAAATTGTTTGCGCAGTTCTAACATCGTTATCGTTTTGCTTGGAGATTAAAAAAATAAGGATATATGCTCGTATATTGAACATATATCCTCATATTCTTCCAAATGTTATGTGGTGTTTTTCTATACCCCAAGATATTTATGTTGTATTTCATTATTTTTCATTAATTCATCTGGGCTGCCCTGCCATACAATAGTACCTTTGTTCATAATTAAAATTTCATCTGCTACTTTGCATGCGAGTGATATATTTTGCTCAACCATTAAGATCGAAAGTCCTTCCTGCTTCAGTTTTACAACTATATCGCCGACCTGATCGATAATGACAGGGGCTAATCCTTCCGATGGTTCATCCATTAATAAAAAGCTGGGATTTGTCATCAAAGCTCTTCCGATTGCAAGCATCTGCTGTTGTCCGCCTGATAGCTCAGTACCCATATTTTTTTCTCTTTCTTTTAAAACAGGAAATAATTCATATACCCTTTCCAAATCCCAATTATTATTTCGGTCTATTAAATTTTTACGGGCAGCCATTGTCAAGTTTTCACGAATGGTAAGAGAAGGGAAAATCCGCCTTCCTTGTGGAACGAATCCAATTCCAAGGCACGAAATTTGATGAGGCAACAGGTTATTCAGCTGCCGTTCCTTAAATTGAATTTTTCCCCTCCGCGGTTTAAGCAGCCCGGCAATCGTATGAATCGTTGTTGATTTACCTGCTCCATTTCTCCCAAGAAGAGCAACACATTTCTTGCTTGGAACTGAAAATGAAACGCCTTGAAGAATATGACTCGTTCCGTAGTAAGAATGGACATTTTGAAGCTCAAGCATGAGCTTTTGCACCTCCCCCAAAGTAAATTTCCCTTACTTCTTCATTGTTTCGAACTTCTTCGGGAGTGCCGCTTAATATCACTTCTCCGTGATGAAGAACAGTAATTCTGTCAGCAATGGAAAATACAACATCCATATCATGTTCAATAATTAGTATAGATACCGTCCGAGGAAGCTTTTGAATCATTTCAGCTGTCTGTGCAGTTTCTGCTGGAGACATTCCTGATGTCGGTTCATCCAAAAGCAAGATCTTCGGTTTAGACGCCATCGCTAGCAAAATCTCAAGAAGCCGCTGCTCTCCATAGGAAAGATTGTTCACCTTGACATTTCTGCGTGTAGAAATCTCCCATTGTGCAAGGATTTCATCTGTTTCTTTTTTGAGGTCGATATGCTTTGTCAACGCATGAAACATTTGGTAGCGATATCGTTTCGTTGCTGTTAAAGCAAGATGAAGATTTTCTTCGACTGTCAAATTTCCGAACAAGTTGTTTTTTTGAAACGTTCGCGACATTCCTAAATGAACCAATTTACTGGAAGGCATATTGCTTATTTCTTGCCCTTCCAAAAATATTTTTCCTGAGTCAATTGGCAGGACATTTGTAATACAATTAAAAAGAGTTGTTTTCCCCGCACCGTTAGGGCCGATGATAACATGGCGTTCTCCTGGCTGAACTTCCAATGACACGTTTTGAAGAACTTGTAATGTTTTGAATGATTTGTTTATATTTTCTACTTTTAATATACTCAATTGACTACCTCCTCTTTTTCAACATGCTGCGGAGCGTAATCATCGCTATTTTTTCGTTTTTTATAAAAAATCTTAGATTTCAATAAAGCAAACCAATGGATAATTCCACCTTTGCCAACCAGCACAAGAATCACTAACAGGGCTCCCATTATAATTGGCCACCGTTCTGTGTACGTGCTGATAAAGTTCTGTAAAAAAATGAATAGGCCAGCTCCGATTGCCGGACCAATCAGCGTACCAACTCCTCCAATTATTACCATCATCATAACTTGACCCGAAAACATCCAACTCGATACATCTGGGCTTACAAAAAGGTTGTAAAATCCGTATAAAGATCCTGCAAATCCTGCTAGGGCTCCGGAAAATGTATATGTTAAAAGCTTATAAATGCGTACATCGTACCCCAATGCACTCATTCGTGCTTCGTTTTCCATTATTCCTTTGACAATTTTACCGACTGGAGATTCAACAAAAAATCTAAGCAGTAAATAAACAATAATAAAAGCTGCTGCCATTACGGAATAAATCCCTATAGGACTGACAATTTCGCCAAAACCGAGATTCAAAGGAGCGGAAACTTTCATGCCGTCTGCTCCGCCAGTCCATTGCTTTAATTGCCAAGCCAGAGCAAACAGCAATTGTCCGAAAGCAAGAGTAATCATTAAAAAGTAAAATTTCGAAGTGCGTATAAATATCGCGCCAGTAACCAATGCAAGAAGACCAGATAAGCAGATAGAAAAAAATAGTAACAAGTAGGAATTTGGAATATGCGGTCCGAGAAGTGCCACGGTATAGGCTCCAATTCCGAAAAATCCTGCATGACCTAGTGAAACCATTCCTGCATACCCCATTATTAAACCAAGACTCATGGCAAAAATAGCCATAATGAAGATTTCGGAAACAAGATCTATCCCATACACACTTAAAACGAAGGGCAGAACGAAAGCAATAAGCAGAAATACAATGAAAATTAAAATATTCTTTTTCAACTATGCCACCTCCCTTCCAAATAGCCCTTGAGGACGGATAATTAATACTACAACCATGAGAAGAAATACGATTAGCATTGATAATGAAGGAAACCAAATCTTGCCGAAGGTCTCAATCAATCCGATGAGAATTGCACCAATGAAAGAGCCTTTCCACGAACCTAAGCCGCCGATCACTACAACAATTAATGATGTAACGAGAATGTCTGATTCCATACCTGTATACATCCCGATTAACGGTCCTCCTAATACTCCGCTCAACGCAGCTAGTCCTGCACCGAAAGCAAAAACTCCAGTAAATACGACCCCAACATTTATTCCAAGAGCTGAAACCATTGCCCTGTCATCCACACCTGCACGAATAATCGCGCCGATTCTAGTTTTGCTCTCAAAATACCAAAGAAGCAACGCTAGCAGACAGCCAATTAAAACAACAAACAACCGATAAAAAGGGAAAACCATCGGTCCAATGGAGATCGACGAATCGAGCAAAGCAGGGACAGCCATCGTTTGAGGCTCTGTACCCCAAATCCACTTTGCGGTATCCGCAATAACGAAGGCTAAACCAAATGTGAGCAGCACCTGCTCAAGCTCTTTCCCATAAATTTGCCGAATAAATAATTTTTCAATAATAATCCCGATCACTGCCGTAACAGCAACTGATAGCAATAAAGCAATCCAAAAACTGAATTGTTGATTCATAAAGGTAAAGGCCATATAGGATCCAAGTAAAAATAATGTACCGTGCGCCAAGTTAACAATATTCATAACTCCTAAAATAATCGTCAACCCTGCTGCTATCATAAAATACAGCATCCCATACGCTAATCCCGTTAATAGCTGTACAGAAAATATAGACAATGACAAAACGATCCCCCACTTTCTCAATTTATGAAACGACAAATTGGGACTGGAGAACTTTGCCCCAGATCCCAATCCTGTTACATGGACTAATTTGCAGGAGCTTTTTCAGGCATCGTTACTTTTTCGACTGTCTCCAGTACTTCAGGGACAATTTGATTATCCTTTTTTGTGTTTTTTGCGATGTAGAAATTCTGTATTGGGTTGTTCGTTTTTGGATCAATCGTAATTGGTCCGCGTGGGCTGTCAAAGGAAATCCCTTTAAGGACTTTTATTAAATCCTCTGCATTTGTGCTTCCTGCTTCTTTAATCGCTATATCTATGACTTTTGCGGAGTCATAGCCTCCCACTGAAAAAGTGTTTGGCAGCTTTCCGTATTTTTCCTGATATGCCTCTACAAACTTTTTGTTTTCCTCATTTTCTAGCCAAGGCGAGTACAGTATGCCAGAAATGATTCCTTCTGCTGCTTCACCAGTAGGCTCGAGGATCAGTTGATCGCCAAATTCCATTGGACCTGACAGCGGAATTTTTCCCTTTAAGCCAAAATCATTGTATTGCTGAACAAACCGAATTCCATCGCTGCCTGCCATGAATGTAAAAACTAGTTCAGGCTTTACTTGGGCTACATCAGTAAGATACGTTGCGAAATCATTCGTTCCTAATTTAGGGTATATTTCTTTTACTACCTTACCGCCAGCAGCTTCAAAAGCTTCTTTAAAAGCGGAAACAACTTCCTTTCCTGCAGGGTAGTCGGGTGCAATCGCTACCGCTGTTTTTCCAACATTTTTTGCTAAATATTCTCCAGCACTGCTGCCATTTTGCCAGTTGGAAAATGACAGGCGGTAAATGTAATCGCTTTTTTTGCTCCAGGAAAGATCGTTTCCGGCAGCATTGGCATCAATTAATATAATTTTGTCTTTCTCCACCTCGTCTCTCAATGCGTAAGCGACTGCTGAAGAAATTGGTCCAACAAGTATATCTACTTTTTCATTCTTGACTAATTGGCGATATTTCCTTAAAGCAACTTGCGGGTTTGCTTCATCATCTTCAAATTTTATTTCCACCTTTTTTCCGCCCAACTTGTTATCATTTTCTTCAAGATAAAGGTTAAATCCATTTTTAATGCTTTCCGCAAGCGGAGCGAATGTTCCAGTTGAAGAAAGGATGACGCCAATTTTGATTGTATCTTTTTCACCGCTGGAATTAGACTTGCTATTGCTTACAGCCGATCCTGAACAACCTGATAAAATCAACATTATAGTAATAAAAAGAACACTCCAAAATTTACCTTTTCCCACCATTTTATACCCCCCTAAAAGCATTAGTTAAACGCTTTCATTTTTTGAATTGCAAGGTTATAAAGCTTTTCCCTCCCTTCTTTATATTTTTTAATATTCCAAATTTTTTTATTATTGTTTTTTATATTATTGCTTGCAGATTGTCTTCACAACATCGTTGTTTCAGAATGTGCAACGAAAGAATAATTTTTAAATTTATAAAGTTGTCCAACAGCGGTTTCCAATCATTGTGAATTTATCCAGCTTGATCTGTTAATTCCCAGCATGGCTGCAATTAAGCAGCTTACTTAATTTTCTGCGTATGTAAATTCTTGTTTAATAACAACAATATGCTATCCATTCGTTCACCAAATTTTGCTAGGTTGTGCTTTTAAAAGCAACAAACAAGAAACGATTTGGATGCAGCGGACTTATTTATATTTTTATGATTAAAAACAGTAATTTAAACTTTGCTATATGTATATTTCTCTTCTCAACACAAATAATATTTTCTGTAAAAAAATCAAAGGAGGAACAATCATATGGCTCTCATTCCTTACGATCCTTTTTCTGAGATCAACCAATTTAGACGAAACATGAATCGCGTTTTTTCTGAAGGCTTCCCGCATTTTTTTGAAAACTTTGAGACTATGAATACCCCCCGGCTTGATATTCATGAAACTGCTAATGAAGTAATTGTTACGTGTGATTTGCCCGGCCTTGAAAAAAAGGAAGACGTTGACATTCATCTTGATCGCAACGTTCTTACGATCAGCGGCACAATTCAAAGAAGCAAAGAAGTAAAGGAAGAAGAAATGCATAGACGCGAACGGTTTGTAGGGCGGTTTCACCGCGCTGTTGCATTGCCGGCAAATGTAAAAGAAGAAGAAGTGAGCGCGACATATAAAAATGGCGTTTTGGAAATCCGTATTCCAAAACAAACCGAAAACAACAAAAAGAAAATTGATATTCAGTTTCATTAATTGTTTCGTGAGGTTGCAAAATTTCAATCAGCCTCACTTTTTTATTGCAATTTTCGCCAAGTACGATTATGATGAATATATAACATCAAAAATCTATATATTGTGTAATCAAAAACAATTAAATACTATATATTGAAAACCTAACGACAAAGGTGCTGTTTTCAGCTTAAAAGGGAATCCGGTGAGAATCCGGAACTGTCCCCGCAACTGTGAGTGCTACGAAATGAATAATCCACTGTACGTTTCGTATGGGAAGGATTCAAAGTAGGATGAAGCACGAGTCAGGAGACCTGCCTTTGTCCGAACGTTTCTAATTCTTCGGGGGTTGGGAAGATGAAACGATGGTTTGAATGGAGTAGTTTCGCCTTGTAAACCGCCTCCCTTTTAATCATCGTTTGATCCGCTCAGCTTCCTGGGCGGTTTTTTATTTTGATAAGGAGGATGTTTGATGAATATTACGAAAGCATTAAATCTATACGAGGTTTTTCAAAATCATTTTAACAGGAGCGATTGGGAGCTTTATCTAAGGCAGCTTGAAAAAAAGTTTCCATCCCTTTCCTTTCATGAATACAGCGAGAGAGTGTCGACAACCCTACAATACCAGCAGATTGATGATCTTGAAAAATTTACAAACCTGCTGATTATTGAAGCTTTAGCAAACATTTCGGAAAGTGAGCCGGATTGGACTTTTTTAGCTGCACACGTATTTCTTGAAAAAATTTACTATGAAGCGAGCCAAAACAGAAATTACAACCAACCGGGCTACGGCGATTTTTATTTGTTAATCGAAACATTAACCGATCTTGGAATCTACAGCCCTCTTTTGCTAGAGCATTATTCAAAAGAGGAAATTATGGAGCTGGGAAATGCCATTGATCCTGAGAAGGACAAGCTGTTTACATACATCGGATTAAGGACCCTTTACGACCGGTATTTAGCTAAAGATTTTCATAAACGAACATTTGAGCTTCCACAGGAACGTTTTATGATCATCGCTATGACGTTAATGATCAACGAGCATCCGTCCAAACGTTTGCATCTTGTAAAGGAAGCGTATTGGGCATTGAGCCATTTATATATGACGGTTGCAACACCTACATTGGCTAATGCAGGAAAATCAGTCGGTCAGCTTTCAAGCTGCTTTATTGATACGGTAGACGACAGCCTTCAAGGCATTTATGATTCGAACACTGATATTGCCAATGTTTCTAAAAGCGGCGGAGGCATTGGAGTTTATTTAGGGAAAATCAGAAGCCGCGGAAGCGATATCCGGGGGTTCAAAGGAGTTTCATCAGGTGTCATTCCTTGGATGAAGCAATTAAATAATACGGCAGTGAGCGTCGACCAGCTCGGCCAAAGAAAAGGAGCAATTGCCGTTTATTTGGATGTTTGGCATAAAGATATTTTCGCCTTCCTAGATGCAAAATTAAATAACGGAGACGAACGGCTGCGCACCCATGATTTATTTACAGGTGTATGCATTCCTGACCTATTTATGGAGCAAGTTGAAAAGCGCGGGGACTGGTATTTGTTCGATCCCCACGAAGTTCGCAAAGTCATGGGATTCAGTCTGGAAGATTATTATGATGAAGAAAAAGGTAACGGCAGCTTTCGGGAAAAATATTTTGAGTGCGTGAATCATCCTTCCTTATCTAAAGAAAAAGTGCCTGCGATTGAAATAATGAAACGGATTATGATCAGCCAGCTTGAAACGGGAACGCCTTTTATGTTTTATCGGGATGAAGTGAATCGAAAAAACGCAAACAAGCATGCCGGCATGATTTATTGCAGCAATTTATGCACAGAGATTGCGCAAAATCAAAGTGCTACTACTGTTGAAGAACAATATGTTGAAGATGGAAAAATTGTCATTGTGAAAAAGCCCGGCGATTTCGTCGTCTGCAACCTTTCTTCCATCAACTTGGCACGGGCTGTCCCAGACAACGTTCTGGAACGTTTAATCCCTATTCAAGTGCGGATGCTGGACAACGTTATCGATTTAAATAACATTCCGGTATTACAGGCAAAGCTTACAAATGAAAAATACCGTGCAATCGGCCTTGGAACGTTTGGCATGCATCATTTATTTGCACTAAAGGAAATTACATGGGAAAGCGACGAGGCAGTCCAATTTGTCGACCAATTATATGAAAAAATTGCGTATTTAACCATTCAGTCGAGTATGGAGCTCGCAAAAGAAAAAGGCGCATACCCTCTCTTTAAAGGCTCGGAGTGGGATACAGGGCGATATTTTGAGATCCGCGGTTATACGTCAAAAAAATGGCAGGAATTAAAGGAAAAAGTGCAGACTTTTGGGATTCGCAACAGCTATTTAATGGCGGTCGCACCGAACGCCTCGACCTCCATTATAGCCGGAAGCACAGCAAGCATCGATCCAATTTTCCAAAAAGTTTATTCAGAGGAAAAGAAAGACTACAAAATTCCAGTTACCGTTCCCGACTTAAATGCGAAAACGACTTGGTATTATAAATCCGCTTATTTGATCGACCAAACATGGAGCATTAAACAAAATGCAGTGCGCCAGAAACATATTGACCAGTCCATTTCCTTCAACTTTTACGTCCTAAACACGATTAAAGCGAAAGAATTGCTGGAGCTTCATTTGACAGCTTGGAAATCCGGATTAAAAACAACGTATTATGTCCGTTCGACATCAAGCGACATTTATGAATGTGAATCATGTGCAAGTTAAGGAGGAATTAATATGGAGCAAACATTAACAAAACGAGTTATTATGGATCCTGATGCACCAAACCGTTCAACAGCAATAGTGAACGGAAAATGTTCCAACGTGCTCAATTGGGATGATGTCGCCTACCCGTGGGCATATCCAAAATATAAACGGATGCTCGCAAACTTTTGGACACCTTTTGAAATCAATATGGCTCAAGATGTGAAGCAATTTCCTGAGCTTTCAGAAAGAGAACAGGACGCATTTTTAAAAATTATCGGCCTCTTAGCTTTATTAGACAGCATTCAAACCGATTATGCCGGAAAAGTTGCTGATTATATTACAGACTCGAGCATAAACGCCTTAATGATCTTGCTCGCTCAGCAGGAAGTGATTCATAACCATTCATATTCGTATATTCTTTCAAGCATCGTGCCTAAAAACGTACAGGATGAAGTATTTGAATATTGGCGGAACGAACCGGTTTTAAGGAAGCGAAATGAATTTGTCACCAACGGGTATAAAGCATTTGCAGAAAATCCGAATGTGGAGAATTTGTTGAAATCGATCGTCTTTGATGTCATACTGGAAGGTTTATTTTTCTATTCCGGTTTCGCATTCTTTTATAATTTAGCCAGAAACCAAAAGATGGTAGCCACTAGCACGATGATTAACTACATTAACCGTGATGAACAAATACACGTAGGTTTGTTTGAAAAAATTTTCAAAGCGGTGCTGAAGCAATATCCTGAATATGATACAGATGAACTGAAACAATTCGTTTCGAAAACATTTATGAAAGCAGCCGAGCTGGAAATCGAATGGGCCGGTGTAATTATCGGCAATGACATTGAAGGCCTGCATTTAAAAGATGTGGAGAGCTATATTAAATTTTATGCGAATTTCCGTGCCAATCAGCTGGGATTCGAACGTCCTTTTGAAGGCTATCGGACAAATCCTTTGAAATGGATACGGGCTTATGAAGAAGTGGACTTAGGAAAATCAGACTTCTTTGAACAAAAATCGAGACAATATACAAAAGTCAACACGATTGATAACGGCTTTGATGAGTTGTAAAAATTTACGTTCTCATGATAACGGGCAGCAGAGACTGCCCGTTTTTTTATCTGCTGCCAAACCAAAAGGAATGCTATGAAAGAATTTTTCGATAAGCAACTACTTTCTTTTAAAAGAGCTTATCTTTTTGGGAACCTAAGCATCCCATTTTTCCATGCCATGGTATAATATGTGCGGAGGGGATCTATGTTAAAATCAACCTTGATCATAATGTCAATTTTGTTAGTAACAATTCATATCGCTATTCTATATTTTTGGATGTTTGATTGGCAAAAATTAGCTACAAAAACAGGCTTTATAAGTTGGTTTGCCTCGATTCTATTAGGCATCTTTGTATATTTTACTTTTCAAACTTTCAGCAGATGCGACAAAGCTGCTGTCGTCATCAGAAACATATTGTTATGTTCAACTTTACTGACCATCTTTTTAGCTTGTATTGCGTTCATTATAGAAGCAATTACAAAGGCGATGCCCTAAAAAGAAATATAGTTTTCACGAAGATTAAGAAAATCATATTGGCTAAAAAGAACTATGTTGTTTTCCACCATTGCGAGGTGAATATAATGATTTATTTATTAGTCGGTTTGGGCGGGATAGCAGGTGCCTGCCTTCGATACAGTGTCGGCCTATGGACTTCCAGCTTTTGGACCGGATCTTTCCCAGCAGCGACACTTTTAGCCAATTTGGCTGGAAGTTTTCTTTTAGGATGGTTGACTGAATATGTATTTAAAATAAAAGGATTTCCTCCCCATTTTGCCGCAGCGATCGGTACTGGCTTAATCGGGTCATTCACAACATTTTCAACCTTCAGTTTTGAGAACATTCAATTGATGATTGCCGATAAATGGGAAACAGCCATTATGTATACATTGTCAAGCTTAATAGGCGGTTATTTATTTGTTTCGTCTGGTTATCATCTTGGCCGAAAAATGCTTTCCCAGCACAACGCACGAACGGCCCGTCATGAATAGGAGTGAAGAGTAATGCTTTTCAACTTTATCGTTGTAGGAATCGGAGGTTTTTTAGGAGCTAATGCCCGCTTGATCGTCACCAATTGGATTAAAAAGAAAAGCAATATGAAGTTCCCTGTCGCGACATTTATTATCAATGTCAGCGGATCTTTCCTGCTCGGCCTTTTGATCGGCATGAATATTTCAGAAGCATATCTACTGTTATTTGGAACAGGATGTTTAGGAGCCTTTACCACCTTTTCTACGTTTCAGCTTGAAAATAAACAGCTGTTAACAGAAAAACAAAAAACAGTGTCCATTTGCTATTTTCTTTCAAGCTATGCGTTCGGTCTTTTGTTTGCCTTTCTCGGCTTCCAACTAGGCGCTATATTTTAAAAACTTATTTGAATCATATTGTCATGGTTTGATTTTTTCTTTATAATACAGATTGTCCAGCGGGATGTAGCTCAGCTTGGTAGAGCACCAGCATGGGGTGCTGGGGGTCGCAGGTTCGAATCCTGTCATCCCGACTCTGTAAATCTCCTAAATCATCATTTAAAACCAAAAACGCCGCTTGAGCTTTTTCAAGCGGCTTATATTTTGAATTACGTCTTTTTAATCCCTTTCCTCAGTTTAATTAATTTATATAAGTTAATCACAACCGTTTTGGTTACAGCATATGTTGGAACAGCCAAAATCATCCCCAAAATTCCCGCGATATTTCCTGCAACAAGCAACAATATAATAATGGTCAGCGGATGTGTATCAAGCTTCTTGCCAATAATAAACGGAGAAATCACATTCCCATCAATTTGCTGAACAATTGTCACGACAATAATCGCAAGAAGTGCTTTAAAAGGCGAATCAAGCAAGCCGACAATAACGGCTGGAGCAGCTCCAATAAACGGACCTAAATACGGAATAATATTGGTGATTGCCACAGTTATTCCAAGCAGCAAAGCATATGGCAGATCAATAATTAAGTATCCGATAAACGTAAAGAGCCCGACAAACATGGAAACAAGCATTTGTCCTTGAATATAGGTAGATAAGGTTTCGCCTGTTTCCTTTAAAATAATCATAACTTCATCGCGGAAATCGCTCGGGAAAAACTTTACGACCTGGTGCGGCAGCTTATGTCCGTCCTTGATCATATAAAATAAAATGAACGGCACCGTGACAATAATGAGTGTTATATTTGTGATAACGCTGAAAACGGACTGAACGCCATTCGTAATATTATTTGTAATTCTCGATGCATATTGCGTAATGGTGCTCTCAATTTTTTCAATGGAAAAATAATCTTGCGTCAATACCCATTGGAACCAGCTTGTTTGATAGAGGTTTTCAATGATTTCTCTCGTTTTTGTTATATAAAAAGGAATGTTTCGAATTAAATCATTAAACTGCTTAACAATCGTAGGCCCTACCAATCCGATGGCGATCGAAATTCCGCCGATAAACACGATATACAAAATCAAAATGGCCAGCACTCTTGGAATTTTTCGCTTTTCAAGAAAGCCAATAATCGGAGCAAACAAAAAGTAAAGAAAACCGGAAATAATTATAGGAAAAAACAAAGTAGTTATAAAGATCACAATGGGCTCAAAAAGAAAAGATATTTTTGTGCTGAAATATAAGATCAAAATGATCAAAAGTATTTCTAACGTCCAAAAATGAAGTTTTGATTTAAACAAAATGCTTGCCTCCCGCATCCAATTTTGCAACATTCGTTCCAATATTTAGAATATCATGTATTTACATATTCTAAGCAATTTTTTTCAATCCTCCTATTGCTTCTAATCCAAATTTTCCGCTCAAATTTAAGGAAAACCTTTTTAAATTTTTATGTTAAGCTTTATAATGTTTGCTCTTCGCAATGTTTCAAACAAAATCACAACAACTGGACCTAAAAATAAACCTAATATACCGAGCATCTTTAGTCCAATGAACATGCTGATCAAGGCGGCAAGAGGGCTTATTCCCATGTTGGTTGACATAATTTTCGGTTCGACAGCACGTCTGACGACAGTGATCACAAGAAATAAGACAACTAATCCTATTCCGAGATTGGTTTGCCCCTGGCTAAATGCATAAATAGCCCAAGGAACCAGCACCGATCCTGTTCCCAATATTGGAAGGATGTCAACAACCACGATAATGATTGCCAAAATCAAGCTATAATCTACACGAAGCAGCACCAACCCAATATAAGCTAGTATAAATGTCAGCAAACTTAAGATAACTTGCGCTTTAATAAAGCCGAAGCCTGCTTTGTAAAGATCATTCACAACATATTTTATTTTATTTCTCGTTTTTTCTGTCAGCATGGTCTCGAGCGAAGCCCATATTTTCGGCAGATCTAAACTGATTAAATAAAGAGCAATCAAGTAAATCAGCGCTTCAATGAAAAAGCCAGGAATGCCGGAAACAAATAATATGAGCGATTCCATCAATTGCTTCACAAGACCGTCAACTGCATTGACAGAATTATTAATGGAAATTTCAATAGACGTCATGACACCTTCTGGAAGGGAAGCGGAATAATTTTCCCACGTATCAAGAAGAGGATTAATAAAATCATGATTGAATTTTCTAACATATAAAGGGATATTTTCTATAAAACTCACAAAGTTTGTATATATAAAGTTTATCAAACCAAAGCCTAGAATACATAATAAGAGTAAAAAAACAACAAAAATGAGCAAAACTGCATAAGGTCTTTTTATTTTAAATCGATTTTGGAGAATGCTGATAGGCTTTTCAAGTACAAGAGCTGTAAGCAGCGCAAGCAATATCGGGATGCTGAACGGTATTAGTATAAGAATGGCAATACCAATGATGATAAGCGGAAGATACTTTTTCATTTTCAATACATCATTCTCCTATCTATTCTATACTCAAAATCATCATGTTATCCTTATTATATCGCGGATTTTCCATTTGAACTATTGAAATTCCTTATTATTTTTATAAATTGTTATTTGTTCCGACATTTTGCAAAACACATTTACTTCAGTAAAAAAAATACTAGACAAATCGCAATTTGACCAATATAATCAAATTAGAAAAACGGAATAAGAATAAAAATTCCCAAAGGGGAGTAGCTTAACAATAAAGTCGTCATTTCGTGGAGGAATCCACCGGCTTTATTGAACAACTGGATGTTGTTAGCGAGACCTTTGCCATAAAAATGGCAAAGGTCTTTTTGCATCTTAAAACAATTTTTGGGAGGATGATTTGAGTTGCTGCTTAGAAAATATATGTCCAAAATCGGAATAGGCTCTGCAACAGTCGATCTCGTACTGGATAAAGAAACGTATTCGCCAGGAGAAAAAGTAACAGGCACGCTCTACATTAAAGGAGGCACTATAACTCAAAAGATTAAGCAGCTGCAATGTGATCTTATGAAAATAAACAATCAGGCTGATCAGCAATCAATCGCCTCCATTACGTTATTCGCTCCTGACATAATCGATCCAGCTGATTGCGCAAAAATTCCTTTTGAATTTGTTTTACCAAAGCATCTTCCCGCAACAACAGACAGTTTAACATACCGTTTTAAAACAACATTAGTGTTTGAAGAAGGAATCGATAGTCTGGATCATGACACAATACAAATTTTAAAAAATAAACCTAGTGGAGGGGAAAACGATGAGAAAAATATGGAAAAGAATTCGGTTCATTTATAACTTTCGTTCATTTTTCCCTTTTATATTTGAATTTTTCTTATCGAAGGAGGTGAATAGGAAAAAAAGCTATTCTCGATCGCTTTCATAATTGGATATTTCCTGTTGCCGTTCGATGCAATCCCAGATTTCCTGTCCTTAATTGGAATTGTGGATGATGTCGTTATATTTACTTTTATCATGCAACAAATGATCAAAATGGCTCCGAAGGAATTACAGGAAAAATATTGTCTTGCATAACAAAGGATAAAAACATCGAAATGAGTATAAAATATTTGAGGAGTGATAAATATTGGAACTATTCTCACCTGAGTTTTTTTCAGCATTACTTTCGATTGTTATCATTGACCTTGTTTTAGCTGGTGATAATGCCATTCTAATCGGTTTAGCAGCTAGAAATGTGCCGAAACACCAACAAACAAAGGTCATTATATGGGGGACATTTGGAGCGATTTTTATCCGGGCAATTGCGACGCTTGCGGTTGTTTGGCTTTTAAAAATCCCTGGACTGCTATTAGTCGGCGGAATTCTTCTCCTTTGGATCGCCTATAAACTTCTCATCGATAAAAAAGAACATAACGTCGATACCGGGAATAGCTTTTGGTCCGCTATGAAAACGATCATTGTAGCAGACGCTTTAATGGGGCTTGATAATGTTTTAGCGGTTGCCGGTGCCGCGCACGGATCGTTCCTTTTAGTCATAATCGGATTGTTAATTTCCATTCCAATCGTTGTGTGGGGCAGCACGCTCATCATCAAATGGATTGAACGGTTCCCAGTTATCGTGACAATTGGGGCTGCCGTTATTGCCTTTACTGCAGCCAAAATGATCGTTGATGAAAAATTTCTAAAAGGCTTCTTTGAAGAAAACCCGCTTCTAAAATGGGGATTAACGATTATTCTTGTTGCAGGCGTTATTTTTGCCGGATATTTAAAAAAGAAAAAAGCTTCCCCTGTGGAAGCAAAAGAAGAAGCATCTTAAAAAATGATGCTGACACCGTTTTTCCTAAAGCCTAAAAACAAATTCCGTGGGGCAAGACAATCTTGCCCCATCATTACAAATATTTTCGATGGACATTCCGGCCGTCAAAATTAAATAAAACAGGTTTATCCTCAATAATCGTTTCTAAATGGACACCTCTCCCCCAAAGCTGATAAATGTATGGAAGCACCTTTTCAAGGTACTTAATATCAAGTTCAATCCCTTCATACCAATGTTTTAAATATAGTTCGCCGTTTTTCATATAATCCCCATCCATTACCGTAATGTACGGAAAACCGCCATTCACCCGCATGCTTACGAGCTGATCCCGCACTTTTTCCCAATCTTTATCAACAATTTTATAGTCTTTGCCTTGTTTTTGAAATAAGTACATGTCTTCCCGCATAACAAGATCTTTTGTTAAATAGTTGCGAAGAAATGAAATATCCGATTCAATTTCCCGCACCTCAAACAGCTTTTCCCTGCCCGAACCGGGTTGAATTCCCCGCTTTTTCATTTCCTCGGTCGGATTGTTATACCTTTCTTCGATATCCTCAAATATTTTTAAACCTAAATAATAAGGGTTAATGCTCGTTCTTGACGGCTGTACGACACCCGCATTTAATTTAGCATATTCAATTGCTTCATCAGAGGTCAAATCCAGCTCTCTCATGATCCGCTGGTGCCAATACGTCGCCCAGCCTTCATTCATTATTTTTGTTTCAAGCTGAGGCCAAAAGTATAGCATTTCCTCTCTCATCATTGTTAAAATATCACGCTGCCAGTCTTCAAGCTCCCGGCTATACTCTTCGATAAACAAAAGCACGTCTTTCTCCGGTTTGGGAGGGAATTTTTTCTTTTTCTTGATTGTCTGTTCACTTTTTTCTTTTTTTTCTCCTAAAGACCAGAGATCATCATACGGTGTTTTGTATGTCTTATGCTCTTCTTCCTCATCAACATCATCCAAGCTCCAAGAAAGTTTTGTCCGAACTAAAGACGGATCAATATGTTCTTGGATGGATAAAACCGCGTCTAAAAATTTTTCCACTTCTCTTTTTCCATATAAAAGTTCATATTTCTTGATTCTTTCCGCTGTTGCCGCCATGCTTTCGACCATATCCCGTTTCGTATTACTAAAGCGGATATTGTTTTTAAAAAAATCACAATGCGCGAGGACATGTGCAACAATTAGTTTATTTTGAATAAGAGAATTAGTGTCAAGCAAAAAGGCATAACAAGGATTTGAGTTAATCACCAGTTCATAAATTTTACTAAGACCTAAATCATAATGGAGCTTCATTTTATAAAATTGCTTTCCAAAGCTCCAATGGGAGAAACGAGTCGGCATTCCATATGCACCAAATGTATAAATAATATCAGCTGGACAAATTTCATATCTCATCGGATAAAAATCAAGACCAAACCCCTTTGCGATTTCTGTTATTTCTTCAATCGCATATTGAAGAACTTTATGATCCTCCTTGTTCATTGTTCATCCCCCTTCTTTTTCCTTACAACAATTTATGAAAACAAACGGGAGATGATGAAAAACATTTTGAACGTTGTGTCAGATTGCACTATTTCCATTTCACATCTTGAACTGCCTGTCACCAAACGAAAAGCTAAAAAGGGAGACATTCCTGTTCAAAAATACACAATCTTATAAAAAAATGGTGCCTTCTCACGGCACCAAATATTAAAAACTTTTTTGGAAAAACTACATTAAATGGTCGAACCTTCAGGCTGCGCAATTTGTAAAGCTGGGCCAAAAAATTCGTAATGAATATTTTCGGAAGCAACCCCCAGCTCCTTTAAATAATTAATGACTGCTTTCATAAATGGCACAGGGCCGCAAATAAAATAATCTGCATTTTCAGATAAGAATTGCTTAAGAATGTCTTTAGTCATATAACCTGTATGATTGGCGCTTTCTTGACGTGACGGCTCCGTATAACAAATAAAGGATGTTCCATTTGGCAACCTGTTCATTAACTCTTTTACTTCCAAACGAAAAGCATGAACATCTTCATTTTTAGCAGAGTGAACAAAACGAACCGGTCTAGAAGGATTTTCTTTTGCTATTGTATTCAGCATGCTCATAATTGGCGTTACTCCAACACCGCCGCTGATGAAAACAACCGGCGAGTTTTGCGTGACATCCAATGTAAAATCGCCAGCAGGCACGCTAATATTAAGCTCATCGCCAATTTGAACATCATCGTGCAGGTAATTCGATACGATCCCTTTTGGTTGATCCGGTTCTGCCTCACGTTTAACAGAAATTCGAAAATATTCTTTGCCAGGAGCGTCTGATAAGCTGTATTGACGATTCAGCAAATATTGATGGCCGTCTATTTTTACTTTTACGGTAACATATTGTCCGGGCAGGAATGATGGCAATACAGCATTATCTTTCGGTTTTAGGTAAAACGATGTAATAACAGAGCTTTCTTTTACTTTATCGACAACAACAAACGGCTTAAAGTCTTTCCAGCCACCTTCCATATTTTCAGCGTCAGCATACATTCGTTGCTCCAATTCGATAAATACGTTTGCAATTTCGTTATAAGCTTCTTCCCACGCAGAAATAATTTCATCTGTTGCTAAATCGCCTAACACTTCTTTCATAGCTGCTAATAAATTTTCGCCGACAATTGGATAGTGTTCTTTTTTAACCCCTAAGCTTCTGTGTTTATGAGCAATTTGCTTCACAACTGGCAAAATCGTCTCCAATTGATCAATGCGCTCGGCAGCAGCATAAAGTGTGGTTGCTAGCGCTGTTTGCTGTCTTCCTTTCTGTTGGTTTGTATGATTAAAAATATTTAATAACTCCGGATGATTGGAAAGCATTCGTTTATAAAAATGACTTGTGATTTCTGTTCCTTGCTTAGCTAAAACAGGCACAGTGGACTTTATAATTTCAATAGTACGTTCGGATAACATAAATTTGCACTCCTTTGTTTTGAAAAAAGATGTATTTTATATATATCTTTAAAGTAGTTGATCTTCGTCTTAAAAGCAATATTTTAAATACATCTTTTGAAAAGATGTCACATTTTTGAACCTAAATTATCCATCAGTGTATAATGGAGCTAGTACGGACAAAGAGAGGGAGGCCAATGCGTCTTACAAACTATACTGACTATTCGCTCCGTGTGCTCATTTACATTGGCACGAAAAACCGAGAGGAATTATCCAATATTAAAGAAATTGCGGATGTGTACGGCATTTCAAAAAACCATTTAATGAAGGTCATTTACCAGCTTGGGAAAAACGGGTATATTGAAACGATTCGAGGACGAAATGGCGGTTTCCGTTTAGCACGTCCTGCATCTGAAATAAATATTGGCGATGTGGTCAGAAAAACTGAAGAAGATTTCCATCTTGTCGAATGTTTTAATGAAAAAAACAGCGAATGTGTGATCACATCCGTCTGCAGGCTGCGCCATGTTTTCCAGCAAGCCTTGCAAGCTTATTTACAAGTGCTGGATCAGTACACACTCGCTGATTTAATCATAAATCAAAACGAATTGAAGCATTTGTTTAATGTGAAGTAGAAAAAAGCCTTTAATGGTCTTTCGTTTTTTGAATGAGGCATTTATACATTTGTTTTGAAAGAAACGGCTGTTGTTATGTCCAACATTTGCAACGGTACAAAAAACAGATTTATTCATACAATAAACATAACTCCTTTTAGGGAGGGATGTTTATTATGAATAAAATGGATTACGACAAAGCATTATATTACACGCACCGTTCGCAATGGGACAATTTGATTATTTTAATGGTGCGCACAAACGACGATTTTCTTTCCAAAAAAATTGAGCATTTTTTACACGCTTATAATTTTGAACACGATTATCAAATTATTGAGCATAAACTATATGCTTTACTTCGTTATATTGACCATGCATTAGAAAACGTAACAGAGGTTGAACCGGAAATCGCGCTGAAATAGTTTCCAGAAAGGTGACTCAATAGTTTAAGCAACCTTTTTTCAGAAAAGTTATTTCTGAAAAATGGGGTTGCTTTTTCTTTCTGTTTTAGTCGTTTAAGTTATTGCTTCAATGCTGAAAGCGGCGATCGTTTTTGCCGAAAGCCCGTTTTTTCAGGAGCCTTTTTTCATGGCTATTGATCCGCTGCTATAATCGGCTATCAACTTTGCCAAAACTCGGGACTTAGCCCGCTTTTTTAAGAGCGTAAACGAAAAAGCGAGGGTGGAAAAACGTCTTGTTTTTCTCCCTCGCTCTTATTTTTAAGACTTATTGGACAGACTGAAGGGATCTCAATCGAAATGGAGTTAAGCTTTTTTAACTGTCAAAATATCATTTACTTTTTCCATTACGGCATTTATTAATTCTTCCAATGCCTTTTCACTATTATTCAGTGAATCGGCCTGAACAGCAAAATAAAATTTCACTTTCGGCTCGGTTCCCGAAGGCCGCAAACAGAACCAAGATCCGTCTTCAAGGAAATATTTCAATACATTTGATTTTGGCAAATCAATTGTTTCCTTTTTGTTCGATTGAAGCAATGTACGTTCACTTGTTAAATAATCCTCGATAATCGTAACCGTTTTACCTGCAATTTCAACAAGCGGATTTTGGCGGAAAGATTCTAAAATTCGCTTAATCTGTTCTGCGCCGTCCTTACCTTTTAAGGTTAACGATTTTAACCCTTCTCTGTAATACCCGTATCGATTGAAAATTTCCATTAATCCGTCATAAAGTGTGAGCCCTTTTTTCTTATAAAATGCACATACTTCAACAGCTAAAACGGCCGCTTGAACGGCATCTTTGTCTCTGGCAAAATCGCCAATTAAATATCCGTAGCTTTCCTCATAACCGAATTGAAATTTGTATTGTTTCGTTTGTTCAAATTCTTTAATTTTTTCCCCGATAAATTTAAACCCGGTAAGCGTATCAATTGTTTTTAGTCCATATTCTTCCGCTATTGCACGGCCTATTTCCGACGTAACAATCGTTTTTAGAACAACGCCATTTTCAGGCAGCAATCCTTTTTTCTTTTTCTCAGAAAGGATATAGTTGAGCAAAATCGCACCCGTTTGGTTTCCTGTTAACACAATGTATTCGCCTTTGTCATTTTTGACAGCAACTCCTAAACGGTCAGCATCAGGGTCAGTTCCGATTAAAATATCAGCATCAATGCGTTTCCCTTCTCTTATCGCTAGCTCAAACGCTGCATGCTCCTCAGGATTCGGCGAAGCCACTGTCGAAAAATTTGGATCTGGAAGCTCCTGCTCTTTGACGACGGTTACATTTTGATAGCCTAATGATTGAAGAGCTCGTCGAACCGGTTTATTGGCAGTACCATGCAGCGGCGTAAAAACGACCTTTACATCTACTTCTTTTGCCAAATTAGGATTCAGTGAAATCGTTTTGATCTTTTCATTATATGCTTCGTCTATTTCCGCTCCAATGATTTTAATCAAGCCTTTTTGTTTTAAAATATCTTCATTTTCAACAGCAACTTCTAATTCATTTTCAACTTCATTCACTTTTTTGATGATTTCATCAGCTATTTTTGGAGGAATCTGACCTCCATCCTCTCCGTAAACTTTAAATCCATTATATTCCGGCGGGTTATGGCTTGCCGTTATTACAACACCTGAAAATGCGTTTAAATAACGGACAGCAAAAGATAATTCAGGAGTTGGCCTTAATTCATCAAATACATAAGTTTGAATACCATGCGTTGCGATAGTTTTTGCCGCTTCCATAGCAAATTGCGGCGATTTGTGGCGGGAATCGTAAGCAATTACCACGCCGCGTCTTTTGGCTTCTTCTCCAAAAGATTCAATATATCTTGCCAATCCCTCAGAGGCCTTGCGGATTGTATAAATGTTCATCCGATTTGTGCCTGGGCCAATTTCTCCCCGCATTCCTCCTGTACCAAACTCTAAGCTTTTATAAAAGCAGTCCTCTAATTCGAGTTCATTGTCTGCTTTTTCTAGTAATTGCTGTTTTAGCTCTTGATCTATATCTTCTTTCGATATCCATCGTTGATAATTTTCTTTCCATTTCGCCATAACTTAACACCCCTCCAGTTCCCCTTCTTTTTCTCTCCTGAAATATTTTATCACAAATTTTATGGAAATGAGATGATCATCCCTATTTTTAGAACTATTCGAAACAGCTTTTACATATTTTCCGCAAATGATCGTCTTTCCATTTCTCCAGTTATTTATAAATTTATGTATTATTTGTATCATTTGAAAAAAAACAAACCGAGCGACAAAGCTCTTTGCCACTGAACGGAAAAAAGAGCGCCAAACGGACGCTCTTTTTTCAGCAAGGCACTCCCATCCCGGGATTGCAAGAGGGGTTATTGAAGATCTTTTTCAGAAATGTTTGTTAATGCTTCTCCTGCCGCTTCATCAGAAGTCTTATTTGTTGCTAAATCTCCTAATGCGACCATGCCGACAACTTGATTATTTTCCACTACAGGCAACCGGCGAATTTGATTTTGTGCCATGATTTGGGCAGCTTCTTGCAGACTCGCGTCTGGACTACAGCATACAGGGTTTGTCGACATAACTTCTGCAACGGTTGTGCTTTCGTTTTTGCCCTGAGCTGTTGAGCGAAGCGTAATATCACGGTCTGTAATAATTCCTTTTAATTGTCCATTATCTGCAACAGGGATCGCACCAACATTATGCTGTCTCATTAACTGAGCAGCTTCCTGAACAGTTTGATTTGATGAAACGGAAATGACATTAGAAGACATGATATCGCGAATTTTATCCATAGTCTCACTCCTTTCGTTGATAGTTTGAACAATATGTAAAAATTTATGAATGATAATAATTCTTAGCTGATGTTTTATTGATTTCATCGCAAAATCATTTTTAATTCAGGGGAAATGTATTATAATGCCTTTAGAAAGAAAACAGAGAGGTTAGTTGGATGGATGATAAGCGAAAAGACAATTTGCTGTTGATAGGCTGGATCGCTTCTTTAATTTCTACCTTAGGAAGCCTGTATTTTTCTGAGATCATGCATTTCGAACCATGTAAATTGTGCTGGTTTCAAAGGATATTTATGTACCCGCTCGTTGTTATACTTGGAATAGCTGTAGTAAAAAAGGATTACAAAATTGCAAGCTATTCCTTAACTTTGTCCATTATGGGAGGCATGATTTCCATTTACCATTATTCTATACAAAAAATTCCTTTTTTGGGGGAACATAGCCTCGCATGCGGAAGAGTTCCTTGTACAAGCGACTACATTAATTGGTTTGGATTCGTTACAATTCCTTTCTTGGCTTTAATTGGCTTTTCAATTATTTTCCTCACAAGCTTTTTCATTTTACGGCAGAAAGGATAACGTTTCCGTTATTTTCAGATTTTTCAAGAGGCGAATGATGCAAATTCTATAGACCAGCAAACAAAACCTTTGGATTTATAGCTTTCAATTATGTTTTTTTACCCATATTAAGACGTAATCGCAATCCGGCAAGTTCATGAGGTCTTAGAAAGATAAACATTTATTTTTTGCGGTTGCCGTCATTCCCGTCATTTATGAAAATCGGTTTACATTTTTTAGTGCAAAGGAACGAAAGGAGTGAATAACGGCGATACTTTCCCCAAAATTTTTAAAATTACGGGGTCTTCTCGCCAAATTATATGAAAAAACTGCTTATATTCGGCGGAATCATTATTGTACTGTTCGCGGCACTGGCAATTGTAACAAATTTGCAAAATAAGCAAAAGGCGGAAGGAAATCCGTACAAAAAGTCGAGCCTGCATCCTGAAACCGTCAAGCTGCTGGATGATCCAAATTATCAAAACATCATACTTCCGGATGAGCTAGAAACAAAATTAAATAATCAAGAAGATGTCATTGTCTATTTTTTCAGTTCTACCTGCCCGCACTGTAAAAACACAACACCGATCTTAATGCCTTTGGCAAAAGAATTAAATGTGGATATCTACCAATACAACCTTCTTGAGTTTGAAGAGGGCTGGGACGAGTATAACATTGATGCAACTCCAACGCTTGTCCATTATGTAAACGGAAAAGAAGCCGATCGTATCGTCGGTTCACAGGAAAAAAGCGTTTTTCGAGAAGCGCTGGAAAATTGGACAAAATCAGAATAAGGAAAACCTGTCTTTTCATGACAAATATGGAAGCTGTAAATGCCTGCTTGGCAATATGGAACAATTGTCTGTCGGAGAAAAACAAAAACTTGCACAAGAAAGTTAAAGCCGCTTTTATTTCAAAAGCGGCTTTTTGAATAATCAAATTTTGTCAATCTTAACAGGAAAAGCGGACAGAATATCCGTAGCTCCAATATTTAGAAATTTTGTTCATACTGCAATAAATCGTCTTCATACGCTTGGCTCCAGCAAAATAATGAATGATTTGCAAATCACTATCGCAAAATAATCAATTTATCCGGAAAGATTTCCAAACATATTTCTTCTTCAAGCTCACAAATGTATTTCCATTGAAGCTGAAGCATTTTTTCACCTTTCAAAAGCTGCTGAACAGCATATAGGAAAGGCTTGTAGTATTACCGATTTCTTATTTCTTACCTTTTAAAAAGTATCAGGATCAGGACCTATCCGCTCATTTTTATTGAGGGAATCGATTTTTTCCATATCTTCTTGAGATAGTTCAAAATCGAAAATAGAAGCATTTTCAATAATTCGATGCTCTTTTGTCGATTTTGGAATTGTCACGACCTCATGTTGAAGATCCCAACGGAGAATCACCTGTGCGATCGTTTTATTGTATTTTTCAGCAATCTCGGCTAAAGTTTCATTATCGAGAAGCCCGCCTCTCATAAGCGGGGACCAAGCTTCAAATTGAATGTTTTGCTCTTTGCAATATTTTCTAAGTTCCTCCTGTGTTAATCTTGGATGAAATTCCACCTGATTAACCATCGGTTTAATCTCCGCACTTTGCAATAAATCCTCTAAATGGTGAACATGGAAGTTGCAGACTCCAATCGCCCGAACTCTTCCGTCTTTATACAACCGTTCTAATGCCTTCCATGTTTCTTTATATTTTCCTGAAACTGGCCAGTGGATTAAATATAGATCCAAATAGTCTAATCCTAATCGATTTAGGCTGTCATCAAACGCTTTTAATGTAGAGTCGTAGCCTTGATCGTCATTCCAAACTTTTGTTGTGATAAATAGTTCTTCTCTCGGTATTCCCGATTCTTTTATCGCAATTCCGACTCCCTCTTCATTTTTATAATATGCCGCCGTATCTATGCTGCGGTAGCCCGCTTTAATTGCTGATTTTACAGCTTGAATTACTTCTTCCCCTTCATTGACTTTATATACGCCTAAACCAAACCACGGCATTTTAACACCATTATGTAAAGTCACCGTATCTTGCAAGCTTTTGACCAACCAACTCCACTCCCTTTCTAGTTTTGGTGCATCATTTCTATTATGCATGATCCTTATCAAAAAGTGAATATTTCGAAAAGATTAAATCATTTCAACTATATCTTCTACTTCCTTTAGCATCGCCTTTTTTGTATTTTCATCGACATAAGGAACTGAATAAAAAAACTTATGAGTGATTGTTTCAATCCCGCAAAAATTTAAAATACCGACATCAACGATTGTCTCCATTGATGCAATTAACTGATATGGCTTTAAATAATTTTCCGGATGAGATGTTGTTTGAAAAATAATCGCTCTTTTATTTTGCAAAAGCCCTTTTGCCCCTTCATCCGTAAACGTAAAAGCGAAGCCATTCGTGAATATTTTTTCGATATATCCTTTTAAAATAGCGGGCATGCCGTTCCACCATGTCGGATAAATAAAAATTAATTGTTTTGCCCACGAAAAATGCATTTGTTCCTCTTGTATCGCTTTGGATACGGCTGGATTTTGTTTTGTAAAGTAATCTTCTTTTAAGACAGGATTAAAATTCATTTCATACAAATCCCGAATTCTAATTTCATGCTGTTTCTGCTGAAGTTTTTGTACAGTAGTCTGCAAGATCGCATAATTAAAACTGTTGGGATTAGGATGGGCGTAAATAATCAGTGTATTCATAAAACTACCTCCAGACGATGTTACTTTTAGTATGAAAGTTCTTGTTGATCTTCATGCACGACAGCACATAATGAATCCCCTTTCATTTTTCATAATTTTTGAAAAGGAAAATAATCTTAAAATAAGGTTGAAAGTTAGTTGGAACTTGGTAAAATAACAGTAATCTAAATCTTTTTTAAAAGGTTGGGAATACTATTTGAGTACAAAAAAAACTTGCCGTTTTATTATTCATGCAACTGGAAAAAATGGAGAAACGTATTTAGCGACCTGTCAAAACAAAAGGGAAGTAAAACAATGGATTACAGCCAATCACTCGAAAGTAAATAAAAAAGAATTGAAAATCATTGACAAACAGAAAAAACAAATAGTAGCCAAAAACATTTTCATTGTGTCCACCGTTCTACTTGTACTTTATCAGCTTTATATACTTCTTTAGGGACATCCAGTCAATTGGCTGGATTTTTATTTTTGATCATTTAGGACAATTTCTTTAGTATAATATATAGAGAATTTGTTCTTTATAGGAGGAACTTGAATGGAAAACTGGATTACAGATTTTATGGAACAATATGGCTACCTCGGGATTTTTTTAATTATTGCGCTAGAAAACATTTTTCCACCGATTCCGTCCGAAATTGTCCTTCCTTTTGGCGGTTTTATGACCACTTATTCGAACCTGACAGTTCCAGGAGTTATTTTGGCGGCAACTTGCGGCTCCGTTGTCGGTGCAATCATTTTATACGGCGTCGGTCTGTTGCTGGATGTTGAGAGGTTGGAAAAAATTGTTGACCGTTGGGGATACATATTGAAAATTTCAAAAGAGGATATACATAAAGCAGACAATTGGTTTGATCGTTACGGCATATGGACTGTGTTATTTTGCCGAGTTATTCCGTTATTGCGAAGCTTAATTTCCATTCCTGCTGGAATGTCCAACATGAATTTCGTTTTATTTTTGATTTTCACTACGATCGGTTCTCTCGTATGGAATATATTTCTCGTATCGGTTGGCGCGGGATTAGGAGAAGCTTGGCCTCTCATTACCGAATACATAGATATTTATTCGAAAATCATTTATGCTGTGATCGCCGTTCTTGTATTTGCTGCAATCATCATTTGGTATTTTTTTCGATTCCGACGCTCCAAATCATAACGCTTTGCCTGAAGCGCTGAAAAATAATATATGCGCGTTTTTTATACTTTTGGCTCGCCTCAATCAAACAAATACCGCTCGCAATGATGATTGAGGCTTAGCTATTCCATTCATCGCTGATAAGCGATTATTTCCACTTGTCTGGCCGAATGAAAGGATATTGGAAAGCTGCTTCGAAAACGCGCTTTCCAATGATTTGTTTTATGCGTCATACAATTCAAACAATGTAGCGAGGCCCAGACCACCTGCGATTCCTAATGTTGCGATTGCCCGTTTGCCTCTCAATCTTTTCATTTCTGTGCAAAGCCTTGCAACAAGAATAGCGCCTGAAGCACCATAAGGATGTCCGATGGCAATAGCCCCTCCTCCCACATTCAGCTTTTCCAATGGGATGTTTAATTGCTTAACAGAAGCCAATACTTGAGAGGCAAAAGCTTCATTAAATTCGATTAAATCGATATCCTCCATTTGGAAGCCGGTTCGTTTCAGCAGCTGTTGCACTGCTGGAACAGGACCAATGCCTAAAAGGTTCGGATCGACACCTGCACTTGTACAATCGACAAATTTCAGAACGGGCAGAAGCCCAAGCTCTCGGCATTTTTTTTCAGACATGACAAGGACGGCACAAGCCCCGTCATTCAATGGACAAGAATTTCCAACAGTCACTGTGCCATTTTCTTTAAATATCGGCTTCATGGCACGAAGCCTTTCCAAGCTCAACCTTTTCCTTGGACATTCATCACGATCCATGCCATTTACAGGGACAATTTCACTGCTGAATCTGTCATTCTCCATCGCTTGAACCGCTTTTTGATGGCTGCTGTATGCAAACAAGTCCTGCTCTTCCCTTGAAATTTGAAACGCTTCCGCAACATTTTCCGCCGCTTCCCCCATTTCAGGATCACCGAACGACTCCGGCGAAAACCGTGCTCTCGTATAGATCTTAGGTGGCTTCATTTCATATAAAGATAAAGGTTTTTCAATTTTCCAAGGGGCAAGGCTTGTACTTTCGACTCCTCCGGCAATATAAATGTCGCCGGCTCCTGATTGGACAAGCCGGCAAGCGAGATTCACCGCTTCCAATCCTGATCCGCATTGGCGATCAACAGTAATACCCGGAACTTGATCGGGAAGCCCCGCTAAAAGGAGTGAGAGTCTAGCGATATTTCCTCCTGGACCGACCGCATTTCCTAAAATAACTTCATCAATTTCCTGCGGATCAATTCCGCTCTCGTCTACAACCGCTTTGATGACTGCAGCAGCCAGTTGTTCAGGGCGGACGTTTTTAAACATTCCCCCCATTTTTCCAATAGGCGTTCTTTTTGCCATAACAATGACAGGGATCGTCATTTTTCTTCCCCTTTCACAATGAATTCAAGTTCTTTTCGCGCAATCTTTCCGCTGGATGTATAAGGGAACTCGTCCACTTCATAAAACGTTCGCGGGCATTTATATAACGGGAGCTCAGATCGGCAATAGCGCTTTAATGCATTGAAGCTTCTATGCTGAGCTTTCTCTTTCCATTTAATAAATGCAACCGGCTTTTGCCCCCAATAATCGTCCTCTACTCCAATAACAACCGCTTCCTCAACCTCATCCCGTTCCTTCAAAACTTTTTCAATTTCTTCCGGATAAATATTTAAACCGCCGCTGATGAACATATTTTTCTCGCGCCCAACGATCGTTAGAAAACCGTTCTCGTCTAAGTACCCTAAATCACCAATTGATGCGCCGTCATCCTTCAATACATTTTTTGTTTCAATCGGGTTGTTGAAATACCCTGAAAATAATAAATTGCTACGTACGACTACTTCCCCAACTTCATTAAAGGATGCTTCCGATCCATCTTTTTTTCTGATTGCTACTTCCACACCTGGAAAAGGAATGCCGACACTTTTTGGCGCTTTTTTAAAAATTTCATCATCGACATAACTGACAAAGCTTAATTCTGATGCGCCATAAAACTCAAACAACTGTCCGTTCGGAAACATTTCTTTTAACTGCTTTCTAGCTTCATAAGAAAGCTTTGCACCAGACGAAATGATTGTTACATTGTTCATTATGCATTTCTCTTCATTTTTCTTCATTTGAAGCAAAGCTTGAATCATCGTTGGAACACCATAAAATACAGTTGCCTCTCTCTTTAACAAAATATTAAATGTTTCCTTTTGAGAAAAAGCCGGGAGCAAATAAAAAGTCGCCCCGATATGTAAGGCGTGAACAGCCGCAAACAGGGACAACGAATGACATAAAGGACCGGGAGCAAGGATGACATCATTTTTTCCATATCCAAAAATTTGTTCTCCGACATTAAAGCTTTCCAGCCAGGATTTATGATTTCTCATATATCCTTTCGGTTTTCCAGTTGAACCTGAAGTAAAGCCGAGATAAAACAATTCTTCATCAAACTCTTCCCACTTCTCGTGATGATCCGTTTGGACATCTTTTTTTATTTCGTCAATTAACATGACGTTCTCCTGCTTTATTCCGGTCCGCTCCAAAAAATCGCGGCTTCCAATGCATACATCCAGCTGGCCGCTTTCCAATACATGCCGGATATCGCGCTTTCTCCATTTTGGATCAAAAGGAACAGCAATCCCGCCAAGTGTAATAACGGCAAAAAACACTTCTAAAAATTCTGAAGTGTTTCCCATTAATATGCCAACTTTTATATTTTTTTTGTTTGTCATTCGAACGAAAGCTGTTTGTATTTTTTTTATATTTTCGTACAGTTCATAATATGTAACTGTCTCTCCATTTATTTGTTTAATTGCCGGTTTTTGAGGATGTTCGTATGCAAATTGACTAATGTTTCTCCCGATCCCCATCAGCTCACCCCTTAAGCAGCCTGTTTATTACGAGCTTTAATCAATGGATACGATTTTTGAATTCTTACTGCCAAAAATGCTGAAATCACCGCTTTTGTTAAATCTCCTGGAATATAAGCCAACGCCGATATGCTCGCACTTATCCAATTCATATTGGCAATCCAAGACAAATAGGAAATGCCGCATAAATAAACAAATAAAATGCCTCCAATTATATTAAATACTAACACTTTCCAAAATGCTAATTTTTCAAAATTCTTTTCAACTAAAAAACCGATTATAAAGGATGCAAAAGGCCAAGATAAAATATATCCACCGCTCGGACCAAATAATACTGCCAGCCCGCCTCTTCCGCCAGCAAGAATCGGTGCTCCGGCTCCTACAAGTAATACAAACAACAATAAACTGATAAATCCTCGTTTGGATCCTAATATTGCCCCTGCCAGCATCACACCCAATGTTTGAGCGGTGATTGGCACTGGCGTGAACGGAAGCGCAATCGGCGGTATGAGGCCGAGCACAGCAACAACAGCCGCGAACATTGATACTAATACCATATCATATAACTTCATATAAATAACTCCTTTCGAAAAAATTTTATAATCACATAATAGTTGAAATAACGATTTTTGTAAACCTAAAATTTATTTAAGTTTACATTAAAATGTTTTTTCATAAAGAAATGACAATTAGGCTTGTTCACGATACAATATCTTTATAATTGCTATTGAGGTGACTCTTGTGCCCGAACTAGAGCTGACTTTTGATACATTAATCATCGCCCTTTCACTGCAGATCTGCATACAGATCGGGCTAAACTTTTTTCATCGTTATGTCCGTACTGGTTATCAAATTTCTGCCAAAGCGAAATTTGAACAGTTCAAAAACAGCTTTTTTGACAGCATTTCAAGAGAGATCCCGTATTTCACTTTCCTTTTTCTTTCATTTCTTATAAAGAAAAGAAAGCGGAAAGAGGGACCGGACGATATGGAGGATCATCTTTTTCCTTCCCTGTTGGAGACACATTTTGTTTATTTATAAGGAGGAAAAAGATGCGAAATATTTTGTATATCGTAGTCATGATCACTTTTGTTGCACTAACTGGATGCAGCGCTGGCAGCTCAAATCAATCAGGCTTTTTCCATCAAACATTCGTTGAACCTTTTTCAATTATTATTAAAACTTTTGCGGACTGGTTTCACGGCAGCTATGGAATCGCGATTATTTTAATTACGGTCTTGATTCGGTTGATTCTTATGCCGTTAATGCTTCGCCAATATAAAGACCAGCAAAATATGAAATTGAAAATGGAGAAAGTCATGCCGGAGATGAAGGAGCTGCAAGAAAGGTTTAAAAAGGCGAAGGATCAAGCAGAACAACAAAAAATTCAAAAGGAAATGATGGATTTCTATCGAAAGCACGACATCAATCCATTGAAAATGGGCTGCCTTCCCATTATTATTCAAATGCCGATCATCATGGGGCTGTATTATGCCATTCGCGGTTCGAAAGAAATTGCAACACATTCATTTTTATGGTTTAATCTCGGAACACCTGACCTTATTTTGACGCTTTGTGCTGCAGCTATTTATTATGTGCAATTTAAAGTTTCCATTAGAACGGTACCTGAAGATCAATTGCAAGGACCGATGAAAATGATGGGAATGCTGTCGCCGCTAATGATAGGAACAGCTTCTTTTGCTTCACCAGCTGCCTTGCCTCTTTACTGGACAGTAAGCGGATCATTCCTTATTCTGCAAACATTACTTGCGCAAAAGCTCTACTATAAACCAATAGAAAAAGAAAAAGGCAAGAACTCTGAACAGTAGAATCAGTAGCCGTACAAAAATACCTTTTGCGAACAATATGAATAAACTAGCGAATTGATCTTTCCTCTTGCGTTAGACAGTAAAATCACCTGTCTAGCGCAGGAGGAAATTTTTTTGGTTGAAGGGGACTGTGAAAATCTTCGTGCTTATCTTCTCTCCAACATGCAAATGAATCTGCTGAAATTTTCCTTCAAAAAATCTTTTTGAACAGCTGTTACTAGAAACTGCAAAACAAAAGAAGGAACCTATGTCAGGTTCCCTTTTCACACTTAGCCGGTTTTACTTTCTTGTTTTTTAAAAAAAGTTTTCATCGCATGAAACACATCTGCTTTTTGCTTTAACACAAAATAGCGGAATTTTGGATTGTTGATGTTTTTATAAGCTGACATTAAGGTGGAGTATCTGTTGTACTGGTTGACCTCGCCGTAACAAAAGATGTTGCAAATTTTCATTAGTTCTTCGACAAGCTTCACGCATCGGCTGTTATCTGAAGTTAAATTATCTCCATCGGAAAAATGGAACGGATAAATATTGTACCGGGAAGGCGAGTATTTTTCTTCAATAAGTGCTAATGCTTTTCGATAGGCAGAAGAACAAATGGTGCCTCCGCTTTCACCTTTTGAAAAAAATTCATCCTCAGTGACAACCTTTGCCTCCGTATGATGGGCAATAAATTCAATATCTACCGTTTCGTATTTCGATCTTAAAAATCTAATCATCCAAAAGAAGAAACTTCTTGCCATGTATTTTTCCCATATTCCCATAGAACCGCTCGTATCCATCATTGCAAGCACAACAGCTTTTGACTCTGGTTTTTCCACTTCGTTCCAAGTCTTAAATTTCAAATCTTCCGGATATATCGGATAAAAACTTCGTTTTCCTGCCATCGCATTTCGTTTAAATGCCGAAAGCATTGTCCGTTTTTTATCAATGTTTCCCATAAGGCCTGTACGGCGAACATCGTTAAATTCTATTTTTTCAGCAATATTCTCATCCATTTCTTTTTGCTGTAAATCTGGAAGTTCAAGTTCCTGAAAGAACGCTTTTTCCAAGTCCATAATCGACACTTCAGCTTCATAATAGTCCTCTCCAGGCAAATCTCCAGCGCCTTCGCCTTTCCCAGCTGCTTGTGCATCATTTGTGCCATCCCTCGCAACGACATCGCCAATTTTACTGTCTCCCTTTCCTTGGCCGACATGTTTGTTTTTGTCATAGTTATATCGAATTTTATATTCATCAAGCGACCGTATCGGAATTTTTACTACATTTTTTCCGTTTGACATGATGATGCTTTCTTCTGAAATAAGATCAGGGAGATTATTGCGAATCGCTTCTTGCACTTTTTCTTGATGGCGAACTTGGTCATCATGGCCTTTACGATGGAGGGACCAATCCTCTCTAGAAACAACAAAGTGATGGTTCCCTTTGGATGTCATTTTTTTCCCTCCCTTAAAAAACTTGGCAATTCTTTTATTATATTCAAACGAATGAGTTCGTTTGGACAAATAAAAGATTATTCTATCATATGCTCGAATCTTCCAAAATTGACATGCTGTTGCACACCTTTTTTGATTAGAAATTTTGAAAAAAATAGCGCCCATTGGGCGAATCATGAACGAAACCAGCTTCAATTGTCAACGATTTAGTAAACTGCCTACATAGCGAAGAAGTTCATTGGCAGATGTTGAATTGTATCCATATTCATCAATGAGTCTCGCTACAACCTCGTTAATTTTCTTTAATTGCTGTTCGTCAGGCGTTTTAGTTGACGTTGTAATTTTCACAACGTCCTTCAAATCTGCAAACAATTTTTTTTGAATAGCTTCGCGCAACCGCTCATGGGAATTGTAGTCAAAACGTTTCCCTTTTCTTGCATATGCTGAAATGCGAATCAAAATTTCTTCTCGGAAAGCCTTTTTTGCATTTTCTGAGATGCCGATTTGCTCCTCAATCGAACGCATCAATTTTTCATCCGGATTCATTTCCTCGCCTGTCAGCGGATCGCGGATTTTGCTTTTATTGCAATACGCTTCAACATTATCTAAATAGTTGTCCATTAAAGTTTTTGCTGATTCTTCATATGAATAGACAAACGCCTTTTGAACCTCTTTTTTCGCAATTTCATCGTATTCTTTCCGCGCGATGGAAATGAAATTCAAATAACGCTCACGGTCTTCTTCTGAAATCGAAGGATGCTGATATAAACCTTCTTTTAACGAACGAAGTACATCTAACGCATTGATAGAAGGCACTTCTTTCCGAATAATGGTAGAAGAAATCCGATTGATGACGTAACGAGGATCGATGCCGCTCATTCCTTCTTCCGGATATTCTTTTTTTAGCTCTTCCACATCTACAGCATTAAACCCTTCAACCAATTCTCCGTCGTAAAGCCGCATCTTTTTCACAAGATCGATATCCGATCTCTTCGGCTCCTTTAAACGGGTTAAAATAGTAAACATTGCCGCTACTCTCAATGTATGAGGAGCGATATGAACATCGGATACATCGCTTTCTTTAATCATTTTTTCGTAAATTCTTTCTTCATCGGAGACCTTTAAATTATACGGGATCGGCATGACGATAATTCGCGAATGGAGAGCCTCATTTTTTTTGTTTGAAATAAATGAACGATATTCTGTTTCATTCGTGTGAGCGACTATGAGCTCATCAGCTGAAATGAGCGCAAATCGGCCCGCTTTAAAATTTCCTTCCTGAGTTAGAGATAGCAGATGCCATAAAAATTTTTCATCACATTTCAACATCTCTTGAAATTCCATCATTCCTCTGTTTGCCTTGTTAAGCTCTCCATCAAATCGATAAGCTCTCGGATCGGATTCTGAGCCGTATTCAGCAATTGTAGAAAAATCTATACTTCCCGTTAAATCGGCAATATCCTGCGATTTTGGATCAGACGGACTGAATGTGCCGATTCCTACCCGTTTGTCTTCTGAGAAAAAAATTCGCTCAACTAAAACATCCTCAATTCTCCCGCCGTATTCTTCTTCAAGGCGCATCATATTAAGCGGAGATAAATTGCCTTCAATTCGAATGCCGTATTCTTTATAAAAGTCGTCGCGAAGATGGTGCGGAATTAAGTGCAAAGGATCTTCATGCATCGGGCAGCCTTTAATTGCATAAACTGCACCTCTATCGGTTTTCGAATATTCTTCTAATCCCCTTTTTAACAAAGTGACAAGTGTAGATTTTCCGCCGCTGACAGGACCCATTAACAACAGAATTCTTTTTCTTACATCCAGCCGCTTAGCAGCGGGATGAAAATATTCTTCCACAAGCCGTTCCAATGCTTCGTCCAGTCCAAAAATTTCCTGGTTGAAAAATTTATATCGTTTTCGGCCATTAATCTCCTCAATCCCTGCATCTTTTATCATATTATAAACGCGAGAGTGGGCGGATTGGGCTATCCATGGTTTTTCTTTTAATATTTCCAAATATTCAGCGAAGGTGCCTTCCCATTTTAAGCGCTCTTCCATTTCTCTATGCTTTTCGATTTTTTTCAAAATATCCATCAGGGACCTCCTCCATCGTTGGTTTGAGCACCAGATTAATACAATTTATGCGAGGATGTCCTTAAAGATGCTTTTTGATTAGCTTAATGTTTGAAAATGAGTTAAAAAATTTTGACAAAATGACAAACCTTAGGGAAATTCTTTCACTCGTTGGGAATGTTAATGTATAATAAAACTAGTAATTTTTGATTACGTTGTACATATGAAGGAGGGATCTTTTTCATGAAAACTGCTTTAGTTTTAGGTGTCTGCATCGCATTTTTAGTTGCTATTTTCACGGCAGGATACAACGATAAACCTGGTGTCAACAAAAAATAATTTTGTGCATATTGATGATTTGTTCACAAGTAGTCCTCCCGGTAATTTTGTGAAGCGGTAAAGCAGGTAGGGAATTTCGGCTTGTTTTAGTTCCATGAAAATAACTCCAAAACATAAAAGGGGTGCTAATAATGGCGGCAGAAAGAGTATTTATCAGCCCTGCAAAATATGTTCAAGGTAAAAATGTCATTACAAAAATCGCGAATTATCTTGAAGGAATTGGAAACAAGACAGTCGTGATAGCTGATGAAATAGTTTGGAAAATAGCTGGGCATACAATAGTAAACGAATTAAAAAAAGGAAATATTGCAGCCGAAGAAGTAGTTTTTAGCGGAGAAGCTTCAAGAAACGAGGTAGAAAGAATCGCGAATATTGCAAGAAAAGCAGAAGCTGCTATTGTAATCGGCGTTGGTGGAGGAAAAACGTTAGATACCGCAAAAGCGGTAGCGGATGAATTAGATGCTTATATAGTGATTGTGCCGACAGCTGCTTCAACTGATGCGCCAACTAGTGCTCTTTCTGTTATATATTCTGATGACGGCGTATTTGAAAGCTACCGTTTTTATAAAAAGAATCCAGATCTTGTACTTGTCGATACGAAAATTATCGCCAATGCTCCGCCACGTTTACTTGCCTCTGGAATCGCTGATGCACTTGCAACTTGGGTGGAAGCACGCAGTGTTATAAAATCCGGAGGAAAAACGATGGCGGGCGGTATCCCTACAATTGCAGCTGAAGCAATTGCAGAAAAATGTGAACAAACTTTATTCAAGTACGGGAAGCTTGCCTATGAATCAGTAAAAGCAAAAGTCGTCACCCCTGCGTTAGAAGCGGTCGTCGAAGCAAACACGCTCCTTAGCGGACTAGGTTTTGAAAGCGGCGGTTTGGCAGCGGCTCATGCTATTCATAACGGATTTACCGCGTTAGAAGGCGAAATACATCATTTGACACACGGAGAGAAAGTGGCATTTGGTACTCTTGTCCAGCTCGCTCTCGAAGAACATTCACAACAAGAAATTGAACGCTATATTGAGCTTTATTTGAGCCTTGATTTGCCAGTCACGTTGGAGGACATTAAATTAAAAGATGCTTCACGCGAAGATATACTAAAAGTCGCTAAAGCAGCAACCGCAGAAGGGGAAACAATCCATAATGCATTCAATGTGACAGCTGATGATGTAGCAGATGCGATTTTTGCTGCTGATCAATATGCGAAAGCATATAAAGAAAAACACCGCAAATAACGTTTTGAATTGGCATTTCTTCATGGGATACCTTGATGACTGCAAAAAAGGCCAGGCGCTTTGACAGCTCTGGCCTTTGTATTTGCTTTTTTAACCTTATGGTAGTCCGCTTCCTTCTCATACTTCCTTTAATAACCGCCAAAAATAATGTATATTTACAATCCGAAAGAAGCCCAAAACTAAAAGTGTTTAAGATAATCCATGAAAGCTTTGCTGTCTTAGCGCCTCATACACTAAAATAGCGGCAGTGTTCGACAAATTTAATGCCCGAACGTTTTCCGTCATTGGAATGCGCAAACACCGATCTTCATTTTCTGCAAGCAATTCTTTTGGAAGTCCTGTTGTTTCACGTCCAAAAATGAAGAAAATCTCTTTGGAAGGATCACTAAAATCATAGCTCGTATAATATCGTTTTCCAAATTTAGTTATATAGTAGAAATCCCCGTTCTGGTTTTGCTGAAAAAAATGGTCAAGAGAATCATAATAATGAATGTTTACAAATTCCCAATAATCAAGCCCTGCGCGTCGAAGCATTTTATCATCCGTTGAAAAACCTAAAGGACGAATTAAATGAAGGGCTGTATTAGTCGCTGCACAAGTTCTAGCAATGTTTCCAGTATTTGCAGGGATTTCTGGTTGAAATAAAACAACGTGTAATGCCACAATGATTCACCTCGAAAACTATTATAACATTTTTAAGAATCCTCATTATCATCAATGATATGAAAAAATTTATATTGAATGTTTTCTGTATAGGCAGTTGAGTCTTCGTACGACCAATATCTCATTCGGCTGTTGGATGTTTGGGCATTGACAAGCGGCATATCGCTTTTATCTTTTGCAACAACAAATGTTGAATGGTCAAATCTGCCGTCGCCTTGAAAATCATAACAAATCACATCCCCGGGCTTAAGCAGCTCAGGAGACGAAACTTCTTCCGCTCTAAGTCCTGTTTTTGATGTGGACAAATACAGCATCAGCGCATGAGCTACAGACCAGCTGTAGCTCCAATTATTATTCGCAAGCCACCATCCTGATGACCGGTTCGGGTAGCCTCTCATCGGCGCATCACCGGCACGTAAACATTGGGAAACATAATTTGTACAATTTACGTCAAAATAAGGATAATTCGGATTTCTGCTGTTCCACCACCGTTCCGCATATTGGACGCTTTTCAACCGATCATATTGAAAAGAAACCCGTTCATCTTTTCCATGCCACTCTTCGTTTGACCAATCATCCTCTTCATCTTTATGAAAACAGTCTTTTAGTTTAACTTCATCAGATATTAAATGACCTTTATTGGAAAACTTCGCTACCCGCTCTTCCCCAATTTCTTCTATATATAAAAAATCACCCTGCTTATAAAGAAGCCTGTAATCACATAAATAATCTACAACGGTTGCCTCATCTTCGATCTGTTTCGGCCATTTTATGAGACAAGTCGCTTTCACTATTTCCGCTTTTCGTTTTGCTGCCAGCTCTTTTTTCTTTTCACACCATTCAAGCTCTGAAGATTGCTGCCGATTGTGATTGACAGATTTGTTCACTAAAAATTGCAGCTTTTCATTTATTTTTCGATAAACAGCCTGTACGTCCACATTTGTCACCACCATTTTCGTTTCTTCTATATACGTATGATGGTGACAATTAAAATCATGCTTTCAACATTTCAATTCCTTTGACAATTTCATTCTTTACTTCTTCATCTTGTTCTTTTTCCAGAGCTTTTTCCAATTCAAAAAGCACTGATTGATCTCCTATCCTTCCAATCGCCCATGCGGCGGTTCCCCGAATAATCGGTCTTGAATCTTCGTGCATCAGTTTAATTAAGTCAGGCAAAGCCGTTCTATCTTTATAATGGGCTAAAGCGATGATCGCATTTCGCTGAATCGGTTTTTTTCCTCTCCATGAACCAGCTATATGGCCGAATTTTTCTTTAAACTCGCGGTTTGAAATATGAAGAAGCGGCTTTAATTTTGGCTTTGCAATTTCAGGATCCGGTTCCATTTCAGAATGGATATGGAAATCCTTTCCTTTATTTTCCGGACAAACAAGCTGACAAGTGTCACAGCCGTAAAGCCTGTTTCCGATTTTCCCACGATATTCATCAGGCAGAAACCCTTTTGTTTGCGTTAAAAAAGCAATACATTTCTTTGAATCGAGCTGCCCGCCTTGTACGAGCGCACCAGTCGGACATGAATCGACACATATGTTGCAGGATCCGCATCGGTCTTCAATGGGGCTGTCGGGAGGAAAAGGAATATTTGTAATCATTTCGCCCAAATATACATAAGAGCCGAATTCCGGTGTAATAATCATGCAGTTTTTTCCGCTCCATCCGATACCGGCTCGCTCTGCTACGGCCCGATCCGACAGCTCCCCCGTATCGACCATCGATTTAACCTGTGCTCCGTCCACTTTTTCTAAAATAAATCTTTCCAGCTTTTTCAACCGATCTTTTAGAATCACGTGATAGTCTGTCCCCCATGAAGCCCTGCAAAATAAACCGCGCCGCTCTTTTTTTGTACTTCTGGGAGCATTTTTCATTTTTGAAGGATATGCCAACGCTATAGAGATAATCGATTTTGCTTTTGGAAGGAGCAGCTCAGGATTTGTCCGCTTTTCGATATCAGGCTCCTCGAATCCTGACTGATATCCTAACTGCTGCTGTACAATTAACCGCTCCTTCAATGTTTCAAAAACATCAGCACTCGCAAAACCGATTTTATCGATTCCAATTTGCTTGCTGTATTCAATAATTTCTTGTTTGAGAACTGCGAAATCCACACCGCTCCACCCCCTTTGTTTTTATTTCAAAAAATATATAAACTATGTTAAGATAAAATGGCTGAAAATAGGAGGGAAATCAATGGAATTTTTTATTGCTGAAGAGGTCAAACAACGAATTCCTCACTTTAAAATAGGCTTAATTGAGTATGATCATATTCAAGTATCCGAATCCCCCCAAATGTTAAAAGGGAGACTTCGTTTCTTTCAAGAATCTATTTTTTTCGATCTAGAAAATAAAAATGCAGCTGAATTAGACGGCATTCGAGAATGGCGGGAAGTCTTTAAGCGTGTTGGCACTGATCCTAATCGATACCGCCCATCCAATGAGGCTCTTTTTCGCCGCGTTCAAAAACAGCAATACTTACAGTCTATCCATTCAGCCGTTGACTTAAATAATTTTTTCTCCTTGAAATATGAAATTCCGTTAGGCATCTACGACCGAAACAAAATAAAAGGATCTATTACGTTAAAAATCGGTGAAAATGATGATTCATATGATGCCATCAACGGCCGCCAAGTAAATTTGGAAAATAAACTAGTAACCTGTGATGCAAACGGACCTTTCGGAAGCCCCTATGTTGATTCCAAGCGAACAGCAGTACAGCTTTCGACAACAAGCGCTTTACATATCGTTTATTTAAAGCCATCGATGCGGACAGAAGAAGCAAAAAAATTACTTGAAGCGATGGCAAACATGTTTGTTCAAATTCACGGTGGAGATGCTCGCCAACAAATTTTCGCTTAAGCCTCTCCCTTTTCTTTCTTTTAATGGCATGGCAGCCATATACAAAATTTCTATAATGAAAAAACGCAATGCTTCGTTTGCTTATAAAAACGAAACACTGCGTTGATGAATGATATGTATGGAGCGGGTGATGGGAATCGAACCCACGACATCAGCTTGGAAGGCTGAGGTTTTACCACTAAACTACACCCGCATACATTATTTCTTTTCTATTTAAGATGAAAAACACGCACTTGTCATGCCTCTTCCTCTTCCAGCTTATTCGAAGAAGTAGATGCGTCGAGGCAACTCGATGCTTATTCATTGAAGCATCGCTCGTGGCTGAGGTTTTACCACTAAACTACACCCGCATACATTATTTCTTTTCTATCAAGACGAAAAACACGCACTTG
>NZ_VISS01000005.1:0-51717 GCF_007827555.1 Aeribacillus composti | reverse complement strand
ATGCTTATTCATTGAAGCATCGCTCGTGGCTGAGGTTTTACCACTAAACTACACCCGCATACATTATTTCTTTTCTATCAAGACGAAAAACACGCACTTGCCATGCCTCTTCCTCTTCCAGCTTATTCGAGGAAGGAGATGCGTCGAGGCAACTCGATGCTTATTCATCGAAGCATCGCTCGTGGTAGCCGTAATGCAATGACGGGTTTTATTATAGCAAAGCGAAAATGACGGTGCAACGGAAAAATGTAAAAAAAACGACATTTTTTTATGTTTTTGTCGAAATTGTGAACAAAATAGATACCAAGCTGTCCATTTAACACCCTATACCACTGAAAAAAGCATTAAATCAACAGTTTTTCTTATTTTGTTCATATATTTACAAAGCTGGTGGTAAATGTCCGGCGTTTAAATGTAAACTCCGAAATCATGGCAAGCTTAGATAACAGTTAGATTGAACCCCTCAGTCATTCCTTCGCAAACTAAATTTATCAACCAACATAAAATACTAAGAGCTGAGAAGATTCCTATAAAATCAGAGTAAAGTTAAGACCAAATGATAACTATACCTCAAAAACTACACCATTTTGATTCATTGAAAAAATGTGATGAGCGCACTTATCCCATATCTTTTAACTTTCTATAGCACTTTCGTGACTACAGCTCCCATACCTTGCCCATTTCAGAGCTGTCAAGAATTTTTTCAAAGATAAATATACACTTATCCGGTGGATCAAAAATCTGCCTTTTTTATATTACTATAAACAACTTGCTCTTCTAAAAATTCAGCTGATGAATCGTTAAAAGAAAGTAAAAAATCGACGTTCAAAAACGCCGATTTTCACCTTATTTTTTCAACATTTCAAACACTTGCTCGACATCCTTATCTCCTCTGCCAGAGAGATTAACGATCACAATATCCTCCTTGCTTAGCTGCGGGGCAAGTTTCATCGCATATGCTACAGCATGTGAACTTTCAAGGGCAGGGATGATTCCTTCCAACTTAGATAATTGCTGAAAAGCTTCCAAAGCCTCTTTTCCAGACACCGTAACATATTCTGCCCGTCCGGTTTCCTTCAAATAGCTGTGCTCTGGACCAATTCCAGGATAATCAAGCCCTGCTGCAATAGAGTAAGTCGGCATTGGATCATTATTTTCGTCAAGCAAAGTTAAGCATTTAAATCCGTGAATAACAGCTGGAACACCTTTCGTAAGCGTTGGTGCCTCTTCCGGCTCCACTCCTATTAATCTTACGTTTGGTTCGTCCAGATAATGCGCAAAAGCTCCGATTGCATTGCTTCCTCCTCCTGCACAAGCAATCACTGCTGTTGGAAGCTTCCCTTCTTTTTCAAGAATCTGCTTTTTCGACTCTTCACTAATAACCGATTGAAAATGCTTGACAATTGTTGGATACGGATGCGGGCCGACAGCAGATCCAAGCAAGTAAAACGTGTTTTGGTAATTTTCCACATAATCAGCTAAAGCTGCATCCACCGCATCCTTCAAACGTCCTTGTCCTTTTTCAACCGGTACTACCTTTGCACCAAGCAGCTCCATCCGAAACACATTTAATGCCTGCCGCTCTGTATCGAGCTTGCCCATATAGATGGTGCATTCCATTCCAAACATCGCACACGCGGTTGCTGTTGCAACACCGTGCTGTCCAGCACCTGTTTCTGCAATGATTCTAGTAGCCCCCATCCGTTTGGCAAGCAAGATCTGTCCAATTGCATTATTGATTTTATGTGCTCCGGTATGATTTAAATCTTCACGTTTTAAATAAACTTTCGCGCCCCCGAGCGCTTCTGTGAAATTTTTCGCATATGTCAGCGGATTTTCTCTACCAACATATTCTCTTAAATAATATGCCAATTCTTCATTAAACGTTGAATCGTTTTTAAATTTTTCGAAATTCTCTTCCAGTATGTCCAATGCTCTTTGCAAATCCTTTGGAACAAAGCTTCCTCCAAATTGGCCAAAATAACCCTTCTCAACTGTTTGCTGACTCATCTTACTCATCTCCTCTAAGCTTTTATTCAATTATAGCAAAACATGTTCAAATCAAACACTTATTTTTAGAATTTCTGCCGCTTATTATTTTGCATAGTTTAGCTCCCAAACTACACCGAATTTATCGATTACCACACCATATTTTGAATTCCAAAAAGTATCTTGCAATTCCATTTTGACCTGTCCGTCTTTCGCTAATGTTGTAAAAATTGAATTTATTTCATCTTCTGACTCCAAATCCAATGTCAGCCATATATTGTTCCCCTTCGTCACCGGTGAGAAAACATCGGCAAAATAAAGTACACAGGATTCGTTAATATGCAGCTCGGCATGAATATATTTTCCTTCGTGGCCTTTAAACATTTCTTTTCCATCGGATGTCTCTACATTTTTAAGTTCTCCTCCAAATACTTGCTGATAATATTGCAACGCTTCCTTACAGTTATGCAAATAAATATGAGGGATTATTTTTTTCATCTTTTTTACCCGCCTTTGCCAGATTGTAGGGATAAACATTCTTCTCGTCCATTTTACCATAAGGGAATGACACCTTGTTTTTAAGAAGAGGAGTGCCTCCTGTTTCTGTGTAATGATTCAACATCGCATTTTCCTAGGGCCAAGCTACAATCTTTTTTGAAATAGAGCATTACTAGAAACAATTGAAATATTCTAAAATATAAAATGGAGTTAAAAAGCGCAGCGTGATGCAGGTTACCTGCTCCGAAATTGCTCTTCAAATTGGTAAACAAGAAACATCTTGTTATATTGTGTAATCTTTCTTAACGAGATACTTAGTAAAAAATTCAAATTATGTAAAAATCAATTTGGAGGACACACTCATGAAGAAGAATGACTACTTTCATTCGAAAAATTACACCGGGAATCATTTACATGTAGACAACTTTAAAGATGAATTTTCCCCTTTCATCGAAGGAATTGCCTGGGAAAGAACTGATGGCACAATGGATTTATTTTTTGATGATTTAAAAGAGGAAGAATTTCAACAATTATTTGTAAATAAAGAGCATTATTATGATAAATTTAAAGGTGGATTTATAGAAAATGTTCAAACAAATGAGGAAGCGTATGAAAAATTTCGTCAATGGGTGGATGAAGTACTGGAACCGTTTAGAAATGGCCAAAAATAAGCGAATGTTCCATTGAAATGCATTTTGCAAAATTCCCCCATATTTTTACTACAAATGAAAGAAGGGATCCTATCACATGAAAAAAGACAGTTGGAATGCAGCTTTGTATGATGCAAAACATTCATTTGTTTCCAAATTTGGAGAGCATTTGCTTGATCTGTTGGAGCCAAAAAAAGGTGAACGTATTCTTGACCTCGGCTGCGGTACGGGAGATTTAGCCTGGAAGCTTTACGAATTAGGAGTTGACGTCGTCGGAATTGATAAATCAGAAAATATGATTAATCAGGCTAAAGCAAAATACCCCGGTTTAACCTTTGAGGTGAAGGATGTTCTAAATCTTGGATACCGCAACGAGTTTGATGCCGTTTTCTCCAATGCAGTTCTTCACTGGATCAAGCCGCCAAAACAGGCGTTAATCAATATATACCAGGCCTTAAAGGAGAACGGCCGTTTTGTAGCGGAATTCGGCGGCAAAGGCAATGTCAAAACGATTACCGATGCCATCCGAAATGAATTCAATAAATTGGGCATGGAGGAATTAGCAGACCAATTTCCTTGGTATTTCCCGAGCATTGGTGAATATTCATCGTTGATGGAAGAAGTGGGGTTCCGTGTCGTGTTCGCCCAGCATTTTGACCGCCCAACGCCATTACATGGGGAAAATGGGGTAAAAAATTGGATAGAGATGTTCGCTGGCAGCCTGTTTAACAGTTTGACAAACGAAACAAAAAATCTTATCTTCACAAACGTGGAAAACAACTTGAAAAACGTCATATATAAAAATGGCATCTGGTTTGCCGATTATAAGCGAATTCGTGTCATCGGGATTAAAGAATAGCACGTAAAGAGGCGTCTCATATCTTCGCGAATTGTTGAATCTAAAAGAAAGTGAACAATATGTAACTTTCTCAAAAAAATTTTGGAAAAAGCTAAATCTCCAAGAGCTTAAAGTTGCTTCTTATTTTCTCTTGATTTATGCTCAAATTAAAGGCTATTAGAATAACAGCTAAGAGCCTCCATATATTGACAGAATATAAAAATGATGATAGCATAAAGCGAACTATTTCAATAAGATTTATATGTTTTTTAGAATCGTAGAAAGGAGCATAGTAGTAAATGAGCAAAGTTGTAATTATCAATGGAAGTCCGTTTCCATCATCAAGATTAAATGGATTAATCCAATATGCTGAACAGCAATTGCAGCAAAAAGGAATTGAGATTGATTACATTCAAGTAGCACAGCTGCCTGCGGAAGATTTAATCAAAGCTAAATTCGACAGCGAGGCGATTCTGAACGCCAACCAAAAAGTAGAACAAGCTGACGGAATTATCATCGCAAGCCCAGTGTATAAAGCAGCTTATACAGGCGTATTGAAAACATACCTTGACCTACTTCCGCAAAAAGGGCTTTTGGGTAAAACAATACTTCCGTTGTTTATTGGTGGCACATTGGCTCACCTTCTATCTATAGATTATGCGCTAAAACCAGTGTTATCCACAATGGGAGGCAGATATATTCTAGGAGGCGTTTATGCCGTTGATGCCTGGGTAACCAGAGAAGAAAATGAACAATACAGCTTGTCAGAAGAGCTAGTGCAAAGATTGGACGCAGCAGTAGAGGAATTTGCGAATGCTTTAAATGGACAAAAAGCATGATCAGCTCCTAATCGAAACTCAGAGGTTTTTTTGTTCGTTCTTGATTTCGCAAAATTGCCGCTAGTAAATTAAAAGCAGACTGCCCGTACGGTGCAATCTGCTTTTTTCATTATTATTGTTAATGAAAAATGAAAGCATTTTGAGTAAAATATTGAATTTTCCTTTATACAAGATGAAGATTAACGCCACTATTTTCCCATTTTTTGATTTCAATCTCACTTAATTCAGAGCCTATAATTACCGCATCAATTTGATTTGGACTGGCAACAGTATGCAAAGCAATCCTTCCTACTTTCGTATGATCCGTTACAACATAGACGCTCTTCGCAGCTTTTATCATAGAACGCTTCGTTGCAGCAATCTGTTCATCAAAATGAGTAAGGCCAAATTTGTGATGAAGGGCTGGCGTTCCGATGAATGCTTTGTCCACATGGAGATTGCCTAACACTTCATCAGCAATGAGTCCATTTAACATATAGCTTTCCGGATATAGCGTACCACCTGTTACAATAACTTTAATCCCATTTGAAAAACGCAACTTTGCCGCAACATTTATATCGTTTGTAATCACTGTTATGTTTTTTCTATCTAATATCGCTTCAGCAATATGAACGGTCGTTGTTCCTGAGTCTAGTATAATATTTTCGCCATCTTGTATAAACTGTGCAGCACGCATGCCAATTCTTCGTTTTTCCTCGAACTGAACGGTTTCCCGATCCTGAAAAGACGGCTCCGATTTTACTTTATCTTCCTCAATGACAACGCCGCCATGGGTCCTTCTCAATTTTCCCTCTGATTCTAATAGCGACAAATCTCTTCGAATCGTTGCCTCATGGACATGAAAATATACAGCCAATTCAGCCACAGTAGCAAATTTCTTTTCCTTTACGTATTCTACTATTTTTTTTTGCCTTTCAAGAGCTAACATAGTCGAACTTCCTAACAATTTAAATTTTTCTATTCTTATATTATTCTCTTTTCTTTAGGAATTCAATCGACTATGTTTTTTCAGATCTTGTTATTTCGTTTCTTCAGGCAATGTAATAAATTTGGTTAATATAGCGCTTACAAAATAAAGTATTGCCAGCACCCAAATAACTCCTGCATTTCCTATTGAACCAATTAACAGGCCAACGATAGCAGGACCAACAAAAACAGGCAAACCAGCGCCTAAATTTAGAACAGACATTGCAGCTCCTTTGTCCTCTTTCACCAACGAAGGTACTAAAGCAGACAACGGAACATATCCCGCTAACAATCCGCCCCATAAAATGGCTACTAAGCCAACGATCCAAATATTACCATTAAACCACTCTGGAAAATAATATATAGCTAAAGTAGTAACTCCGCAGCCAATACCGCCAAAATACATGATGGTATTGCGCCAGCCAATTTTATCCCCTATATATCCAAAAAATAGATTAAATAAAATATTGCTTGTAAAAATTGTCCCCCAAATAGCCAACCATGTAGATGTTGGAATTCCGTGTCCAGCAAGATAAGTAGGCAAAAAAACAGGAAATGCAAACTGCGCAGTAGTATTAATGACACGAACAATGCCGCCTAATAATACTTTCGGCTCTTCCTTGACAATTGTGACACCTTTTATTAGCTCATATAATTTTTCTTTTGCAGAACTTCCTTGATTTGGTTCTAATTTGTCTTTATTAACTATTAATGCGATTATCGCCCCTAATACGACCCAAAAGATTGATGACCACAACGTAGTATAGTGCCCAAATAATTTGATTGCAACTACGGAATAATAAGCCCCTAAAACATTTAAACCTCCTGTAAATACAAACCAAAACCAGCCGACAGCTGTTCCGAGACGCTCCTGATCGGCACGGTAAGCAATCCATACTAGGAAAGAGTATGCAAACAGCGGGTATCCCAAGCCCCTTAATGCATAAAACGGAACCATCCACCAAATATTCAAATTCGGCAGCCCACAACTCAAAAATCCAATTGTTCCCAGTATATAAAATAACACCCCTAGCCACATCGTTCTTTTTGTACCAAGCGCTTCAACTAATACTCCGGACAGCCACGAAGAAACAGCGACTGTCACCCCATAAGCCGAAAACAATAGGCTAGTTTGCTGAACTGTAAATCCTTGATCAATTAACCAAGGACTTAGCCAGCCAATTTCCAGTCCATCTCCCATCATGAAAATTAAAATCCCTAAATAACCCCATGCAATCGAAGAAGGTATACCTAATTTTTCAGTCCATTTCACTCCAGTTACTTGTGTCATTATTTTACACCCCTTTTATTTAGTTCCATGAAAAAGATAAATATGTTTTTTTCCACCCTTTATGTTCAGCAGCTTCATCCATTGCCTTTTTTAAATCTTCTGCGTTTCGGATTGCTATGCTTTTTTCCGGTATCAACTTAGAGAGAGTTTTCTGATAATCTTCATTTAGAAATGCTTGCATCAAAGTTTTAAAATCTTCACTTGAACTTCTGGAACTTCCGTAAAGCTGCAACCCTTTTTCTAATACATCTCTTGTATTAATTGGTACACGCTGCTCTGTCACCCCCATTAAAATCAATTTGCCTTCAGGCTCCAATAAATCAATCGCTTGGTTGATAGCGCTTTCGCTAAACTTGCCACCTGTGCATTCAATTGCAACTGTCACCCCTTTAGCTTCTAAAAAAGGAAAATCGTTAACTAAGTGTACAGTGGCAAAATCAAACTGATTCAGTTTTTCTTCCACTGCTCCAAACACTAATAGCTGGCTTTTAGGAATATGAAAATAATGATATAGCATTGCGGCTGTTAAATATCCTACTGGTCCATCTCCGAACACAGCAATTTTCCCTTTATGAAAATCTTCTTCTTTCAAATGATTCAGTGCATGCAGTGAAACTGAGCATAACTCTGCTAATACAGCAATCTCATCTTTCAGCTTTTCTGGAATTGGTACAACATTTTCGCTTGGCAATACTAAAAACTCCTGACCAATGCCGTCATATCCGCTTCCTAAAAACACTCCAGTTTTACAATAGTTATCTGCGACATTTCTCCTGCAGGATTCACAACAATCTTCTTTTTTCTTTTGCTCTAATCTGTAACCAGGGATGCTTGGCACAATTGCAACCTTTTGTCCAACTTGTATAAACTCATCTTTTGAAATGACTACTTCTCCAATCCCTTCATGAAATAATGCCATCGGAAGCTTTTGGTTAAGAGCTTCTTTTCTTCTTTTGCCGGTATAGTATCTTAAGTCTGCATGACAAATACTGGCTAAAATAGGCTGGACGACAACTTCACCTTCCTTTACTTTATGTTCAATAATTGTTTCTTTAAATTTTCCAGGCTCTATTAACCTATAAGCCTTTGAATGAATCACATCTGTCATCCTTAATCCTCCATGTTCATTTATGTTCTTTCTTGCTTGTTTTTGATTGTTTATAATGAATATAATCCGATATTGTTTAAATTGTCAATATAAATGAACAAAAATATGTTTATTTTTGCTCGATTATATTAATTTTTTGCTTGTAAATTTTATTTTATTAGTTTAATATAATCAGTACAATGAAAGCATTTTCATGGAGTGGTTGGTATGGAAAAATATACTATTGGAATTGATTTCGGTACTGAATCTGGGAGAGTTTTAATAGTAAACATTGACGATGGGTCTATTAAAGGACAATGTGTCATTCCATATGCGCATGGAGTGATTACAGAGATGCTTCCGACGAACGATGGGACGAGATTACCCAGGGATTATGCTCTTCAGCATCCGGGCGACTATTTAGAAGTCATTATGAAAGGAATTCCTCATGCTATAAAAGATGCAAATATCAGCTCTTCACAAATTATTGGTATTGGCATTGATTTCACCTCATCTACTATGGTCGCAGTAGATGAAAAAGGAAAACCATTATGTTTTCACAAGGAATTTCAAAACAATCCCCATGCGTGGGTAAAATTATGGAAGCATCATGGACCGAAAAAAGAAACAGAAGAAATGTTCAAATTAGCTTCTTCACATAAAGAAAGCTGGCTAAAAAATTACGGCTACAACATTTCAACAGAATGGTTTATCCCAAAATGCTATGAAGTTTTTTGCAAAGATCGTGAAGTGTATGAAAAAGCTAGCTTATTTTTGGAAGCAGGAGATTGGATTGTTTCACAGTTAACAGGGAAAGTTGTCAGAAGCAATTGCTCGTTAGGCTTCAAAGCTTTTTGGAATGAAAACAGCGGTTTTCCCGTGCAATTTTTCGAAAAGCTCCATCCTGAATTTAAAAACATTGTTTCTTCAAAGTTAAAAGGTAAAATTGGATATATTGGTGAAAAAGCTGGGGTCCTCACTGATGAAATGTCAAGTCTTTTAGGATTGCCGAAAAATCTGCCTGTCGCCGTTGCCATTATCGATGCTCATTCCGCAGTATTAGGAGTCGGTTCATCCAAACCGCATCAATTGACAATGGTAATGGGGACGTCCACTTGCCATATTATGCTGAGCAAAAAAGAAATTCATATACCGGGTATTTCGGGAGTAGTAAAAAATTCTATTATCCCAAGATTATATGCATACGAAGCCGGACAATCCGCTGTAGGCGATTTATTTGGCTGGTTTGCAAAACAAGTTCCGGAATCATTGATGAAAGAAGCGAAAGAACAAGGAATTTCAGTATTTGATTTACTGGAAAAAAAGGCATCTCACCTAGAGCCTGGTCAATCTGGTCTCATTGCATTAGATTGGCATAATGGAAACCGATCTATACTTTCAGATGCAGATCTTTCAGGAATGATTGTAGGACTGACCCTCGCTTCCAAACCTGAGGATATCTATAGAGCATATATGGAAGCTACAGCATTTGGCGCAAAAATCATTATTTCAAATTATGAACAAGCAGGATTAAAAATTAATGAAATATTTGCTTGCGGTGGTTTGCCCCAAAAAAATGATTTACTCATGCAAATATATGCAGACGTTTTAAATAAAGAGATTATTGTTTCAGCCAGCGATTATACCCCTGCAGTTGGCGCTGCCATTCTTGGCTCTGTTGCAGCTGGCAAGGAAAATGGAGGATATGATAGCGTAGAAGAGGCTGTTGAAAAGATGAAACAGCCAATTTTGAAAACTTACAAACCAATTCTCAGCCATGTAGAAAAATATAAAAAATTATTTCAAATATATCAGCAATTACACAATTATTTCGGAATTACGAAAAAAAGTTGGATGAAGGATTTAAAATCTCTTTAATCCGAACATGTCGCCCCAAAAAATATCTGCATGGAAGCATATCGTCAGTGCCGAAAGCAATATGATCATTCATGCTTGAGCAAAAACTGAACACTATATTTTTAGCAGGTTTCTCATTGGAACAACCTGCTTTTTCTTTTCACGCAACAATTCTGCCAATATTTTGTTCAAGTCTGCCAAAAATTCGGCAAAAATCTATTTTGTATTTTTCTAATATTCCGCAAATTAAGCGCTTTCAATTTTGGTACGGTTCTTGCATGATATAAAGTCGAAAAAAAAATGAAAGGGGTTGTTTTGAGTGAAAGCAGCAGTAGTTAACGAATTTAAAAAAGCACTTGAAATTAAAGAGGTGGAAAGACCAAAACTAGAGGAAGGTGAAGTTTTAGTTAAGATCGAAGCATGCGGTGTGTGCCATACGGATTTACATGCAGCCCATGGTGACTGGCCGGTTAAACCCAAATTGCCGTTAATTCCGGGGCATGAAGGAGTCGGAATTGTTGTAGAAGTCGCAAAGGGAGTTAAATCAATAAAAGTGGGAGATCGCGTCGGCATCCCATGGTTATATTCTGCATGTGGTGAATGTGAATATTGTTTAACTGGTCAAGAAACACTTTGCCCGCATCAATTGAATGGCGGATATTCCGTTGATGGCGGATATGCGGAATACTGTAAAGCTCCCGCAGATTATGTGGCGAAAATTCCTGATAACTTAGATCCAGTTGAAGTAGCGCCAATTTTATGTGCAGGCGTAACGACATATAAAGCGTTGAAAGTATCAGGTGCTCGGCCAGGTGAATGGGTGGCCATTTACGGTATTGGAGGACTTGGTCATATTGCATTACAATACGCCAAAGCGATGGGACTTAATGTGGTAGCTGTTGATATCAGTGATGAAAAATCAAAATTAGCCAAAGATTTAGGTGCAGATATTGCAATCAACGGTTTAAAAGAAGATCCTGTCAAAGCGATACATGATCAAGTAGGCGGTGTTCATGCTGCTATTAGTGTAGCGGTGAATAAAAAAGCATTTGAACAGGCCTATCAGTCAGTGAAACGGGGAGGCACATTAGTTGTTGTTGGTCTGCCAAATGCTGATCTGCCTATTCCGATCTTCGATACAGTATTAAACGGCGTTTCCGTTAAAGGTTCCATCGTCGGTACAAGAAAGGACATGCAGGAAGCATTAGATTTTGCTGCTCGCGGAAAAGTCCGTCCAATTGTTGAAACCGCTGAATTAGAAGAAATAAATGAAGTATTTGAAAGAATGGAAAAAGGAAAAATCAACGGTCGTATTGTACTAAAATTGAAGGAGGATTGATGATGAGCTCAATTGCAGCCCCTAAATTAAAAGAAAAAGTTGAAAAGTTTTTATCCGGTAAGAAAAAAATGTATATAAACGGCAGCTTTGTTGAAAGCGCTTCAGGAAAAACATTTGACACTCCTAACCCTGCAACGGGAGAAAGATTGGCAACAGTTTATGAAGGAGATGCTGAAGATATCGACCGCGCTGTGAAGGCAGCCAGAGAAGCGTTTGACCGTGGACCGTGGTCAAGAATGAGCGCAGCAGAAAGAAGCAGGCTCATGTATAAACTGGCGGATTTAATGGAGGAAAATAAAGAAGAACTGGCTCAGCTAGAAACATTGGATAATGGGAAACCGATTCGTGAAACAATCAATGCCGACGTACCGTTGGCAATTGAACACATGCGTTATTATGCTGGATGGTCTACGAAAATTGTCGGACAAACAATTCCAGTCAATGGACCGTATTTTAACTATACACGTCATGAACCAGTTGGCGTCGTAGGGCAAATTATTCCTTGGAACTTTCCATTGCTCATGGCAATGTGGAAGCTTGGCGCCGCGCTTGCAACCGGTTGTACAGTTGTATTAAAGCCAGCTGAACAAACACCTCTTTCAGCTTTATATTTAGCTGAACTTATTGAAGAAGCCGGTTTTCCTGCCGGTGTTGTCAATATTGTTCCCGGATTTGGTGAAACAGCAGGTGATGCATTAGTCAAACATCCACAAGTTGATAAAATTGCCTTCACAGGTTCAACTGAAGTCGGAAAATTAATTATGGCAAACGCTTCGAAATCTCTTAAACGCGTTACGTTAGAACTAGGCGGTAAATCACCGAACATCATTTTGCCTGATGCTGATTTTTCAAAAGCAATTCCGGGTGCTTTAAATGGCGTCATGTTCAACCAAGGACAAGTTTGTTGTGCAGGCAGCCGCGTCTTCATTCAGAAGAAACAGTATGACAATGTTGTGGCTGATATGGTATCCCATGCAAAATCTATTAAACAAGGATTTGGACTAAAAGCAGATACAGAAATGGGACCGCTTGTTTCTTCCGAGCAGCAAAACCGAGTCCTTGGATATATTGAAAAAGGGCTGGAAGAAGGTGCTGAACTTTTAACAGGAGGACAAAAACCTTCCGAACAAGGGTATTTTGTAGAGCCGACTATTTTTGCCAACGTTGAAGATTCTATGACCATTTCAAAAGAAGAAATATTCGGACCGGTAATCGCCGCTTTGCCATATGAAGATATAGATGAGTTGATTGAACGTGCAAACGATACAAATTATGGATTAGCAGCAGGGGTTTGGACGCGCGATGTTACAAAAGCTCATTACATTGCTAACAAGCTCCGTGCTGGAACAGTTTGGGTAAACTGTTACAACGTCTTTGACGCTGCAAGTCCGTTCGGCGGATATAAAGAATCCGGCATAGGAAGAGAAATGGGATCCTATGCATTAGACAACTATACAGAAGTGAAAAGCGTCTGGATTGCCCAGAATTAATACAAAATAGGGGAGTGCTCGATAGGCCCCTAAATAATTCAAGTAGGGGCTGTCCAGAAATCAAAATCCATTAAAACGAAACATCATAAACATTGATATATCAACTTTTTATAAAACATTAAAGGGGCGTCTATAAGCCGGAAAATCGACTTATTAGACAGCCCCTACTTGATTTCGTATTTTTGTCTGAAAGTAGCTGGCGGATGCCGGCTACTTTCAATATGTTGTGGTAAGCAATGAATTGTTGCTTGCCACTTACATATTTTGTTTACCTTTTACATATTAAAAGGATTTTTTTATTTTTATATGGAATTATGTATTTATGGAAAAACTGTCAATGTTAAAGGGGGGACATAATGAACATTCATAAATTTGTCATGCCGGAGATAATATTTGGAAACGGTTCCATTTCTGAAGTCGGCAACTGCTGTTTACGTTTGGGCGCATCCAATGTGCTCATCGTCAGTGATCGCGGTATTTCGGAGGCCGGCTGGCTGGATGTAGTCATTGATAGCTGCGTGAAAGCCGGTTTAAAATACGAGACATTCATTGATATTACGGTTAATCCAAAGGATACAGAAGTGGATAAAGGGCGAAATATATATCTTAAATATGGATGCGATTCGGTGATCGGGATTGGCGGAGGCAGCGCTATTGATGCAGCCAAAGCTATTGCTCTGTTAGCAACAAATGGCGGAGTCATTCATGATTATGAAGGCGTCGACAAAATTAAGCATCCCCTCCCGCCTCAAATCATGATTCCTACTACAGCCGGCTCGGGATCAGAGGTTTCACAATTTTCTATTATTTTAAATACAGAAAAACAGAAAAAGATGACCATTATTTCAAAATCGTTAATACCTGATATTGCTATTATTGACCCTGAAACACTCGTGACAAAAAGTTCCCATTTAACTGCTTCAACAGGAATCGACGTTTTAACACATGGGATTGAATCGTATATTAGTTTGGCCGCAACACCGCTAACTGATGTTCATGCCAAAAATTCTATATCGCTTGTCGCTAAATATTTACGGCCTTCTGTCGCCTCTAAATTAAATAAAGAGGCGAAAACCAATATGGCAATGGCAAGTTTACAAGCTGGAATTGCCTTTTCCAATGCCATTTTAGGAGCTGTTCATGCCATGTCTCATGCAGTTGGTGGCAGATATCCTATTTTGCACGGCGATGTGAATTCTATTTTATTGCCTCATGTCATGGAATTTAATTATTTAGCAAATCCTCAAAAATTTGCAGATATTGCGTATCTCCTTGGATTAAATGATTGCGACATATCGAAAATGGAAGCAGCCAAAAAGGCGATTGACCTTGTGAAGGAATTAATTCAAGATGTTGGAGCTCCGCAAAGGCTTTCTGAAATTCATGTAAAAAAAGAAGAAATTCCTCAAATGAGCTTAACTGCTTTAAATGATGCATGTATGATCACAAATCCAAGGGATGTCACTGTCGAAATTATTGAAGAACTTTTCAGAAAGGCTTGGTAGAAATGTTGCTAAAAGATCGGGAAGAAATGATCAGCAAGCTGACTGGTGTCCAATCTTCTAAAAAAAGCTACTATAATGAATTGAAAATCATGGTTGAAGAGCTCAAAAAGAAAAACATGCAGCTAGAGGTGATAAATGAGGTAAATAGAAGCTTCAATATCGATATGTCAATAGATGAAATGCTGAAAAATATATTTGAAAAGCTAAAAGTTTTTTTTCCGCTTGAACGAATCAGTTTATCTTTATATGAACATGATAAGCTGACGCTAACAAATGTATATCCTCCCAATTCTTTATATTTTCCTATTGGATTTGTTTTTCCAAAAAAAGATTCTTTATATTGGCAGGCAATTGAGTCGTCACAAAAAATTTTTTACCAAATGAATAATGATCTTCATTATTTCATTGAAAAAAAGGCGTATCAATCATTAGGTATTCAAAGCGCCTTAGTCATTCCCCTCGTAAGCAAAGAAGCGGCTATCGGTCTTTTAAGCATTGGAAGCAAAAAAATCAATCATTTCGATGAATCGGACCTTGCGTTTTTTCAGCAGCTATCCGATCAAATTGCCGTTTGCATCGAAAATGTCCGTCTTTATCATAAAGTCTTAACAGCCAAAAAAGAATGGGAAGAAACGTTTCGTGCGGTATCAGATATGATGTTTATTACAGATTTAGAAGGAAATATATTAAAATCGAATGATTCTGCAAAAGAATATTTTAAAACCGATCTTATCGGACAGAATATACACAAGTTATTAGAAATCGATAAAAAGGAAGCTACTCAGGAAAAATATCTCTCAGTCAAAGAAAATATTATTGATGAGTTTCATTTAAAAAATCACGTCTTTGAATTCCGCTCATTTCCGATCTTTAATAGGAGCCATGAGGTTTATTCATATATCATCTACATTATCGATATTACAGAAAAACGAAAGATGGAGGCTCAACTAATTCAGTCTGGAAAATTAGCGGCTATTGGAGAAATGGCAGCCGGAATCGCGCATGAACTGAACAGCCCTTTAACAGCTATCCTTGGCAATTCTCAGCTTTTATTAAGATCATTCAAACAGGACGACCGCTCCTACAAACTTTTATCAGACATATATTTATGTGGAAAAAGGTGTAAATCCATTATCCAAAATTTACTTACTTTTTCTCGTCAAGATGAATATGTGTTTGAAGAATGCTCTATCAATGAAGCGGTGGAACAAGTATTAGGAATTTTTAGCGACCAGTTTAAGCAACAAAATATCATCATTCAAAAAGAACTGGCTGAGCATATAGATCATGTGAAAGGAAATATTCAACAAATCGGACAGATCATTTTAAACTTGTTAATTAATGCAAAGGATGCCTTGGAAGAAAAAAATATACCGAAGAAGATCATCAAGATTGAAACAAAAGAAATAATTGAAGACAACAAAAAATGGATCACACTGTCCATAACAGATAATGGAATCGGAATTCAAAACCAGCATTTGCAGGAAATATTTAATCCTTTTTTTACCACGAAAAGTCCAGGAAAAGGCACTGGACTAGGGTTGTCCGTTAGTTTAGGGATCGCTGAAACACACGGCGGTACAATTGTCGTGAACAGTAAATACGGAGAAGGCAGTGAATTTATTTTAAAGCTCCCAGTTAGACACGAATAGAAAGGGAGATGATTTGCAATGAAAAAGGTACTAGTAATAGACGACGAACGTGAAGTAGGAAACTTTTTTCGACATCTTTTAGAAGAAAAAGGATATGATGTAAAGGTAGGTTTGAATGCTGAAGATTTTTCCAACTTAATTTCGCTCCATTCCTTTGATTTAGCACTAATTGATGTAAAGCTGCCTGGTACAGATGGTCTTCATTTGCTTAAGCAATTAAAAGCAACTCATCCTTCCTGTAAAGCTGTCATTATGACAGGATACAGCACAGTGAAAACGGCTGTAGAGGCCATTAAGAATGGTGCAAATGATTATATTGAAAAACCGTTCGATGATATAAGCCAATTAGAGAAAACATTAGAAGATTTATTAAATAGCGAGAAATTTTCTTCACCAGCAAACACCGACAAACTGGCCGATACGATTGGATTTATTATCGGCAACAATAAAAAGATGAATGAATTAGTCAAGCTGGCGGAAAAAATTGCTAAGAAAAACATAAATGTATTAATTGAAGGAGAAACAGGAACAGGCAAAGAGGTGCTTGCCCATTTTATTCACAACATGAGCTTAAGATACGATCAACCATTTGTCCGAATAAATTGCGGAGCTGTTTCCGAAACGTTATTGGAGAGTGAATTATTCGGGCATGAAAAAGGTGCTTTTACTGGAGCCATTAAACAGAAAAAAGGAATATTTGAAATAGCCAATAACGGTACACTGTTTTTAGATGAAATTGGTGAAGCAAGCCAGGCCATTCAAGTACAGCTGCTAAGAGTACTAGAGACGGGGGAATATTTCAGAGTAGGCGGTGAATCGATCCGTAAAACGAATACACGGATCATTGCGGCCACGAATAAAAATTTGGCCGAGGCTGTCCAAGAAAAAACGTTTCGAGAAGATTTATTGTATCGTTTAGATGTAGTGAAATTAAGAATTCCCCCACTGCGAAACAGAATAGAAGATCTCCCGCTGTTTTTGGATTATTTTCTAAAAAAGATAAACGCTTCACATCTTACATTCTCAGATGAAAGCATTGAACTAATGAAAAACTATAACTGGCCGGGAAATGTCAGAGAGCTATTTAACATTGTCAAAAGAGCCGCAACATTGGCAGATGGAGAGACAGACATAATTACGCCAAAATATTTACCCGACAAATTAAAAACCAGCTTCAGCTTCCAACTAACAAAATTTCCAAAAGCTAGCACAGTTCATGATGATTTAGAAGCTTATTTATCGAATTGGACGAAACATATTTTATCGTTATGGAAGCAGCAAGATGACATCGACCTTGAACAAGTATTGGATTCCATTAAAGAATTAGAAAAACAAATTGGCCGATCATTTGTCCTCAAATCACTTAAAAAACATACAGGAGATCGAAAAAAAACAGCAGAAGCACTAAACATTACAACTCGGCAGCTACGATATTTGCTTAATGAAAAAGGGAAAATTTAAATTAAGCACTTCTTAAATAAATAAAAATTATTGTGAATGAGAATTAAATGCTGCCCGTAAGCTAAAACAAGCGGATCATGAAAGATCCGCTTGTTTTATTAACACATTACTTTTATAGTGAAAAAATCAAGCAAGCTTGAAAGCAGAAAACTCACAGCCATAAAAGCTGATACGGTTTTTCTAAATATTTTTTCACCAGCCCGAGAAATTGGCTTGCCGGAGCTCCATCAATTACTTGATGGTCAAACGTTAAGCTGAGCGGCAAAATTTTTCTCTTTTGAATGGTATCTCCTGAAAACACTGCCGTATCCGCAGCTGTTCCTACTCCGAGAATGCCCACTTCCGGAGGATTCAAAATCGGGGTGAAAAATTCAACGCCGTAAGCCCCTAAACTGGTGATCGTAAAGGTCGAGCCGCTCATTTCTTCGCTGCTTAAATTTCCTTCTCTTGCCTTCTTACTTAGTTCCTTGATATTTTTCGAAATTTCGTTTAAGGAAAGCTTGTCGGCATGGCGCAAAACCGGCACAACGAGCCCGTTCTCCAATGCAACTGCAATGCCTAAATGCACTGAATCATACGTTTGAATCTGCCCATTTTCATACAAACTGTTCATTTGCTTTTGATTTCGCAGCGACAGAATGACCGCCTTAGCTACAAAGTCAGTAATAGTCAATTTTAAATTCTGCTCATCCTGCAGTTCGCTTTTAATCTTTTCTTGCAGCTCAAATAAAGAGGTCACATCGGCTTTCATATGAATCGTCAGCTGTGCTGTCTGATGCAGACTTGTAAACATCCTTGATGCAATCACTTTACGCATGCCAGTGACAGTTTTTACTGCAATATCTTCTTGCTCTTCCGCCGGCTTATTTGTCGGGATTACTACTTCTTGTTCAGGTTCTAAATGGGGGGATGCTTTTTTCGATTGAATCGCTTTTTCAACGTCCGCTCTTGTAATTCTTCCTTTTGGCCCTGAACCCGAAATACTGCTCAAATCAATCCCGGCTTCACGTGCTAGTTTTCGGGCGGCAGGTGAAACGCGAATTGTTGTTTGAGAAGATAAGCTTTCTTCTTTCAAAATGGTTGTCGCCACTTCTTGGGCAGCATCGTTCGTTATGTTGTTGATTACCTCCCCTTCTTGACCGATATAGCCAATGGCTTTTCCTACTTCCACTGTTTCATCCTGCTCGGCAGCAATCTCTAATAACACGCCATCTTGCGGTGCTTCGATATCCTTTTCAATCTTATCAGAGCTGATCACCACAACTGGTTCTCCTTTTTTTACTGGATCGCCCTTTTTCTTTAACCACTCTACTACCGTTCCTTCTTCCATGCTCATTCCCAGCTTTGGCATGATAATTTCAACTGTCATGTTTCATCTCTCCTTTGATGAATACTAGAAATGCTATGCGTGTTGATGTCTCCATTCATCAACACGCACAGCTTTTTTTATGCGGTCACGATCGCTTCGTCTCCAATTATTTCAGCCGCTGCCTTAAGCACTTTTTCCGGTGTCGGCAAGTAAAGATCCTCCAGCGCAGGCGAAAAAGGAACCGGACAATGCGGAGCCGTAATCAGCTTAATTGGTCCATCCAGATAATCAAATCCTTTATCTGCTACAAGAGCGGAAATGTCAGCAGCTGCACTGCAGCGAGGATTTGCCTCATCAATGACAATTAACCGGCCTGTCTTCGATACAGAAGATAAAATCGTTTCTTCATCAAGCGGGGACAGTGTTCTCGGATCAATTACCTCCGTTTCGACTCCTCTCGTTTTTAATATGTCGGCAGCCTTCAAGGCCGTGTGCACTTGCTTCCCTATCGCTACGATGGTCAAATCGCTGCCTTCCCGTTTGATATCCGCTTTTCCAAACGGGATCGTATAAAATCCTTCCTCTACTTCTCCTTTTAGGTTATAAAGTGTTTTATCTTCAAAAAAGATAACGGGATCATCGTCAAAGATGGAGGTAAGCAACAGTCCCTTCGCATCCGCCGGTGTAGAAGGAACAACGACTTTTAAACCGGGTATATGGGTAAAAAGGGCATACAGGCTTTGGGAATGCTGCGCCGCCGCTCGAAAGCCGGCACCGTGCATTGTTCGTATCGTTACAGGCACCTTCGCCTTGCCTCCGAACATATAACGAAGTTTTGCCGCTTGGTTCATAACTTCATCTAAGCAGCTGCCGATAAAATCGTTAAACATTAATTCGGCAATCGGTCTTAGTCCTGTTGCTGCGGCGGTAACTGCTGCACCAATATAGCCGGCCTCCGCAATAGGCGTATCCAACACTCTTTCTCTTCCAAACTCTTGAACAAGACCTTTCGTAACCCCCATTACTCCTCCCCAAGCTTCATCGTCCTGCAAATGATCCACATTCGCTCCTCCTGCAACGTCTTCTCCAAGTAAAATAACATTTTGATCTTTGCGCATTGCCAGCTTCATAGCTTCATTGACCGCACCAGAAAAAGAAATTTTTCTTGCCATTTTTCGTTCCTCCTAACTCCTTTGATTTAATAAGATACATAAACGTCCTTTAAAAGATCCTCAGCAGACGGAAACGGGCTTTTTTCAGCAAAATGTACCGCCTCCTCAACCGCTTTTGTTACCTGTTGTTCGATATTTAATAATTCTTGTTCGGATATTAATTGATTGGAAAGAATGTAATGGCGGAATTTTGCAATTGCATCATTCTCCTGTAAATGCTTTTGTTTTTCTTCCGCAGATTTGTAAGTCTGGGCGTCACCTTCAAAATGTCCGTAATTCCGATATGTCTTACATTCAATTAATGTCGGGCCCTCTCCATTTCGAGCTCGTGCAACTGCTCTTTCTGCCGCCTCATATACAGCTACCACATCTTTGCCGTCGACCACTTCTCCCGGGATATTATAGGCTTGAGCCCGATCCGCAATGTTTTTACAGCTGGATGCATATTCAAATGGGGTCGCTTCTGCATATCCGTTGTTTTCCGCCACAAAAACAACAGGCAATTTCCATATAGCTGCAAGATTAATACCTTCATGAAATGTTCCATGATTGTTCGCGCCGTCTCCGAAAAAACAAACTGCAACCGCTCCCGACTTCTTCAATTTTGCTGTCAGGCCTGCCCCAACAGCTAGCGGGAACCCCCCGCCGACAATTCCGTTGGCCCCAAGCATTCCTTTTTCAACATCGGCAATATGCATCGATCCTCCTTTTCCGTTGCACAATCCTGTTGCCTTTCCGTAAATTTCAGACATCATTCCGTTCAAATCACAGCCTTTGGCAATGCAATGTCCATGTCCGCGATGCGTACTTGTGATATAATCTTTGTCATCTAAATGCGCGCAAATTCCTACAGCGACCGCTTCCTCGCCAGCATATAAATGGACAAAGCCAGGCAGCACTCCTTTGCTGAAAATTTCATGAACCTTGTCCTCAAACTGGCGAATTTCATGCATTTTCTGAAATATCCATTTTGCTTTTTCTTGTGTAATGGGAGTAGATGTTGATTTGGCAATCGTCATAAAGATAACCTCCTATTTGATTGGCTTCACTTTTTTCATTTGCAACTATCATGCCAATAAAAAAATGCTTACAAATCAACATTCTTTGTAAGCGCTTTATAAAAAATATTTTTTTCATCTCATTTTGTCCTAATTTTTATCGTTTTGTCGCAAATTAGCTCAATTTATATTTTTTTAATTTGCGATACAGTGTACTTCGAGAGATATTTAACGCAGCAGCCGCCTCACCAATATTTCCATTTGTTTTCTTCAACATATTTAGAATGCGTTCTCTTTCTAGCTGATCCCGATACGACAAATTACCTTTATGGAATGTTTCGGAATTTTCCTGTTCTTGCTCCCAAGCAATCAGCATGGATTTCAAGTGGGAAATGGATGGAATACGGTCTCCATATTCCACTCGTATACGCTCGAGCACGTTAAACAGCTCCCTTATATTTCCGGGCCAGTGATAAGCTGAAAACAACTGTATGACATCATCTGGAAAAGAAATGAGCCAATCATTTTTTTGACAATAATACTCAATAAAGAATGGGATATCTTCTTTACGCTCTCTTAATGGCGGAACGTTAAGCGTGCATACATAAATGCGGTAAAATAAATCTTCACGCAGCTTTCCTTCCTTTACTAATTTGTATAAATTGCGATGTGTTGCAGTTATGACTCTTATATCAACAGGAACGGGCTTTTCCCCGCCAATCGGTACAACTTCTTTTTCCTGAAGCACTCTTAAAAGCGCTACTTGCATTTCCGACGGTATTTCACCGATTTCATCAAGAAAAATGGTTCCGCCGTCAGCCTGAACAAATTTCCCTTTATGCCCCGTCCGTTTGGCTCCTGTAAATGCCCCGTCAACGTAACCAAATAACTCGCTGCCGATCAATTCCTTTGGAATAGCTCCGCAATTTACTGCAACAAACGGCTTATTTTTTCTCACACTATTTTGATGAATCGAACGAGCAATGAGTTCTTTTCCTGTTCCTGTTTCTCCCATGATACAAACAGTCGACTCCGTTTTTGCAACTTTTTCACAGATCTTTAAAAGATTTTGAAATGATAAGCTTTTTCCAACTACTCCTTCAAAGTGATAAATTGTTGTAGGAAATGGAAAAGCTTCATGATAATTCGTCTTCTGCAGGGTAACTTCATAGCCAATCAAATCATGGTAAATGGAAGAAAAAATAGGAGTCTTCGTTTTGATTCGCCAATTTTTATCACAAATTTCTTCAAGCGGTTGATCCATCATGCTCGCGAAGAAAGAACGTAAACAATGGTTGATCCATACAATCTTCCCTTGATCATCACATATCATTGAAGGGAAATGAGGATTTTTCACTTTCGATGAATATTTAAGCAACTCCAACATATCGTCCTTTTTTCTCATGTGAAATTGTTGTTCAATCGTATACGCTGCAGCGACAACAGTGGCTAAGGCATGGTTGGAAAATTGAGAGCAGTCGATGGGGTAAGATAAGTCGATAATTCCGACAAGTTCTTTTTTTTCGTCATAGATCGGCGTGGCTGAACATACCCACTGCTGAGAAGCAAGAGAGTAATGCTCTAACCCAGTAACCGTAATAGGTTCACGAATCCTCAATGTTGTTCCAATTGCGTTCGTCCCCACCTCATCTTCAGTCCACTTCACCCCCTCAATAAAATTGATTGTTTCTGCCTTGTTCATGGCCTGTTTATGGCCGTTCATATACAAAACGTATCCGTTACTATCAGCGAGAAGAAGAATTGATTTCGTTTCTTGAAACACTTTTTCCAAATGTTCTAATATCGGAGCAGCAATTTGAAGCAATCTTTGATTCTTTTTCCTTCTTTCCGTCAACAGCTGCGAATCGAGCACAATCCTTCCTTTTCCATCGTAAGGATCGACATTTTGTCGGCGGCAAATATACCATGACTCTTCAATTCTTTTATTCATCCTCCCATGATCCAATACTCCCTCCCGAACAAAACGGCGCCAAATTTCGTGTTTCAAAGGATCAACGATACTCATTTTTCTCCTCCTTCCCACATTTTCCACCAATATGAACATTCGACTTTTTATGCAAAATTCCTTTTGAAATACGCTAATCGTTGAATTAAAGCTTTTACTGCTGAACAGTTTTTTATTTTAGATAGCGACTTGTCTGGAAAAGTTTTTTAGATAAACGCTTCATAGGTCATCGTGAAAATGAAAACGATCCAAGCGACAGCCATGGAACTTTTCATTGTCAAAATCAGATTATTATGATGCGGTGAAAACAATGAAACGTTGTGTTGACCAAACATTGATTAAATGGTTTTTCGTCATAATCAAATATATGAAACTGAAAGACTGAAATTCTGGAAGTATCTTAACATTTGCATTTCGAGGATGTTAGTCATTCAATATTTTCATGCAGTAAAACGTATAGGCTTATCTAGCGAGCAATATTGACATACAATTTTCACCTTTAAGTTCTAGTAACAGGAAGAAAACTATTGAAGTTGATTTTCATTCCCAATATAATTGAGAATGAAAATCATTAATTTGAGGGGTTGTTGATCGCATGAAACGCTATAAATTGCCTGTCATATTATTTTTATCAAGCAGTTTGTTGTTTAGCTGTTCCCAATCAAATGAAAGTTCAACAACGGAACCGGCAAAAAAAGAGACAGCGAAAGAAAGCTCCCAAGTTGATTTAAATCAAATATCTACAGATTATCGCACGTTTGCGATCGCTGAAATAGATGAATTTGTTAAAAAGACAGAAGAGTTTGCCAATGCAGTGATCGCTGGGGATGTGGAAAAAGCAAAAGAACTTTATGCGCCGGCTCGCATGCACTATGAGCGTTCTGAACCAATTGCTGAAGCGTTTGCAGAACTCGATCCGAAAATTGACGCTCGTGAAGGTGATGTCCCTGATGCAGAGTGGGGAGGTTATCACCGGATTGAAAAGGGACTCTGGGTTGAAAATACGACGAAAGGCTATGAAAAATATGCTGAGCAGCTTATAAAAGATGTGAAGCTTTTGCGCGCAAAAGTTGAAACTGTTGATGTGACACCCGATCTTTTGATCACCGGCGCAGTCGACCTTTTAAATGAAGTTTCAACATCAAAAGTTACAGGTGAAGAGGATCGTTATTCCCATACAGATTTATACGATTTTGTTGCCAATGTTGAGGGTGCTGAAAAGATTTATGAATTAATGAGCCCTGCCCTTAAGGAAAAGGATGAGGCGCTCGCTAAGGAAATCGAACAGCGGTTTCAAGCAGTTTATGCACTTCTTGACAAATATAAAAAAGGCGACGGGTATATTTCATATACTGAACTAACCAAGGATCAAGTAAAAGAATTGAGCCAATCGATCAATGAACTGGCAGAGCCTCTTTCTAAACTAGGGGTTGTACTGGAGGGATAACCAATGTCTGAACCTGATAAAAAAGAAACGACATCTGTCTTTAACAAGAACGTATCAAGACGAGATGTGTTGAAGGCTGCGGGCATCGGAGGAGTCGGCGTGCTAATCGGTGCATCCGGCATTGGTGGAGCGCTAGCATTGGCTGACGTGTTGCCGACCTCTCAAAAAAAAGAAAATACAAATGCGGTTGTTCCGTTTTACGGAAAACATCAGGCAGGCATTGCAACTGAAGTGCAAAACCACATTTATTTTGCTGCTTTTGACGTGACGGCTGAAGACAGAAACGAGCTTATTCAGCTTTTTAAAGAATGGACGAAGGCTGCCGCAGCTATGACAGAAGGCAAATCGGTTGGAGATCCAGCTAATAATAAATACCTTCCTCCAGATGATACGGGGGAAGCTGCAGGACTTAATGCGTCAAATTTAACCATTACTTTCGGCGTCGGCCCGACGCTTTTTACAAAAAACAACAAGGATAGATTTGGTTTGCAAAAAAAGCAGCCGGATGAACTAAAAGAACTGCCGAAGTTTCCGCTTGATTCATTGGAAGAGCAGTGGACAGGCGGAGATCTTTGTATTCAAGCATGCTCGGATGATTTGCAGGTTGCCTTCCATGCGGTTAGAAATTTAGCGAGAATTGCCCGCGGCAAAGCGGTTCTTCGTTGGGCACAGGCCGGCTTCCAGCGTACAAAGCAAGCGAGTCCGAAAAAGGAAACGCCGCGAAATTTATTTGGCTTTAAGGATGGAACAGTGAATCCAAATGTGAAAAATTCTGCTGAAATGAATCAATACGTTTGGGTGCAGCCCGGTGACGGACCTGATTGGCTCGTGAACGGAACGTATTTAGTAGTAAGGCGGATTCAAATGTTTATCGAAGTTTGGGATCGGACTACTTTAAAGGAACAAGAAAATACGTTTGGCAGATACCGGGATTCAGGTGCATATCTTGGGCAAAAAAATGAGTTCGATCCGCCGGATTTTGAAAAGAAGGATGAAAACGGAGAATACTACATTCCAATGACCGCCCATGTTCGAGTCGCTCACGGTGACGGAAAACAGAAAATTTTGCGCCGTTCTTATTCATATGCGGATGGAATAGATGCAAAAACTGGAACATTTGATGCCGGATTATTGTTTATCAGCTTTCAGCGCAGCATAAGCAAGCAATTTATCCCAATTCAAAAGCGGCTTTCGCAAATGGATGAATTAAACGAATATATCGTCCATCGAGGAAGTGCCGTATTTGCCTGTCTTCCTGGAGTAAAAAAAGGCGGATATATTGGAGAAACGTTATTTTCATAATTTATTTTTTGGTGCACACCTTTTTCTTTGTGTGCACTATATTGGAGAAACGTTATTTTCATAATCCCTTTCTCTCTTTCATAGGAGTTGAAGCTGATGTATAAAAAATTAGGGCTTATTGCCTTCGCAATTCTTTTCACAATGGGTATTTTCTCAAATAAAGCCGTAGCCGCAGAGAACCTTGATGATTTATATGTTTTGATAGGCGATGCCATCATGAAAACAAAGGAAGCGAACTGGGATGTCGTACAGGACAATTTGGAACAATTCTCACAGCAATGGAACGAAGTAAAAGCTGTTGATAGCAAAAAAACAGCTGAAGTCGATAAACAGTTAAAAAATGCGAAAAACGCCCTGGCTCAATCTGAAAAAGATGCAACGAAAATAAGTGAAAATTTGTCCGCTTTATCAAAAGCGCTTACTTCGTACGAAGAAGAACAAAATCCGACAGATCCGCAAAAAGAAAAAGAAAAGCTAAAACAGATGTATCAATTTATTGATGAAATCGAAAAAATGATTCAAAACAATAATTTTGATCAGGCGGCCATGAAATATCAGCAATTACTTTCCACTTGGACGGCAAACGAGAACATTGTTCGTACCGAAAGCGTTGTTTCGTATGGCGAAATTGAAACACAGCTTGCTTTGTTAAGAATTTCACTGACGCAAACTCCGCCTGATCGAGAGAAGGCTTTAAAGAGCCTCAAGGATCTGACAGCTTCTGTTGAAAATTTTTTAAGCGGGAAAAATGCGGGAAAATCCGCTGGAAATGAATACACATTAAGTGATGTAACAGATTTATTGGAAAAAAGCGTACAGTCGCTAAAAGATCATAACCCATCCGAGGCATCAGAACATTTAAACAAAATATTGCTTATATGGCCGGTAGTTGAAGGGGAGGTTCGGACAAAAGACTACTCCCTATACAATCGCATGGAAACTGAAATTCCCTCCGCAATCAGTTTATTGCAGTCTGACAATAAAAACGTAGAAAAAGCTCAAACGATGATTAGTGAATTATATGATTCCCTTCAGCTCATCGCAGCCAAAACAAGCTATACGTATATAGATGCTATGCTTATTTTACTGCGTGAGGGATTTGAAGCTCTTTTAATCATCGCCGGTTTGCTTTCATTTTTGAAGAAAACGAATCATGCCGACAAACAAGGTTGGATTTGGATCGGCGTTTTGTGCGGCATCATTTCTAGTGCTATTCTAGCTGTTGTCATGAACATGTTTTTCTCCAAAATAACTGTTGCCGGAAGCCGCGAATCGATCGAAGGAATCGTCGGCATCACTGCTGTTGTAATGATGATGACGGTTGGCGCTTGGCTTCACAAAAAGTCAAATATCGCCCACTGGAATCAATATATTAAAGAGCATCTCGGACACGCATTGGCAAAAGGAAGCTTGTTCTCCATGGCCTTGCTAAGTTTTCTCTCAATTTTTCGCGAAGGTGCCGAAACGATTATTTTCTATGCCGGAATGGCTCCGTCGATGGAAATCAGCCAGTTAATTTTAGGAATCGCTATCGCCATGGCGATCTTAGTGATCCTCGGGTTTATTATCATCCGCTTTAGTTCAGCGATTCCCGTCCGGCCGTTCTTTATGGGCGCAACGCTGCTAATTTATGTATTATCATTCAAAATGCTCGGAATCAGTATTCATGCCATGCAGATAGCAAACACGCTGCCAACACATTCATTGCCGAATGTTCCTTATATTGAACCAATCGGTTTCTATCCGACGATTGAAACAGTAGTGCCACAGCTGCTTCTTATTCTTATCATCATCGGCGTAACGATGTATGTGAAAAAAACGGCTGTAAATGAAAAGGCAGTTGTTGAAAAATAAAGGATCTTAAAAGCTTCAATAAAAAAATGTACTTCGGTGAATACCGCAGTACATTGGCTGAATGCACGAGGTGCTAGTTGAGCTTTATTATTGTACGACTAGCACCTCAATATTTTTCATTATGGAGTTAATTTTAAATCCGCCCAGTGCGGGTGTGCCTCAACTCTACGCTCCATATCACGGAACGCATTGAGTGAACGTCTCAGCTTACTATAAGCGTCGCCGCCTTCACTCCAACCTAAGTAGCCGATCATTCCGTTATAACCGATCTTTTTTAACTGTCCAAGCAACGCAAAATTATCTAACTCCCCAACATCCAAAGGCTCGATTGTTGCCACTCCGCCAAAACCGTGCGGATTGCGGCTGCTGCCGGACATGTTTACTTGTTTTAAGTAAGGAGCTACCGCTTGAATCGTTCCTTTTAGATTTGTTCCATCTGCCGCATACCAATGGTAGCCGCAAAAGACAATTCCAAGATTAGGATGATTCAGGCGTTTGCATAGTCTCACTGCATCTTCATGGCGTTCAATCCAGAAGGATAGATGCGTGTAAAGCAAAATGTTAATATTTCTTCGTTCGGCAATCTTCAATGCTTTTTCCAGCCATTTTACTGCGATGTCGTCCCCTTTTGGATCTGAAGGGCGGATATGCTCTCCGACAGATTGAATCGCCAGCTCAACCGTGCTGCACCCTTCCATAATCTCCAGCATCTTTAAAATGCCTGCATTTCTTGGATGGTCCTCGCCTAGTGAAAGATCTAACACAACGTACACGCCTGCGACGTCCAGCCCATATTTCTCCTTAACGTTTTTGAGCTTTTCTACATCTCTCCATCGCTCTCCGTGCCAGACGGATAAATGGGTTGCGTCATAGCCAATTTCCTTTAACATTTCACATCGAGCTTCAAAACTATAAATACCCATTGAATTATAGAAAGCAAAATCCATTGCGTAAAAAGGGTAAGCCATTTTCTAATTTCTCCCTTCCTTTTCCATTGAACGGTACATTACAGTGATTTCAACGCTTCGCTAATTTCTTTATCTCCTGACATTAAATCGAATGCTTTTCTATACGTATTTGGTTCATCAAGAGCTTGAACAATCGTTCTTGCTACATCCTCCCGAGGAATGTAACCAACAGGTAAGTTTTCGGCTGCGGTAACCAGTCCTGTACCTTTTTCATTCTTTAGATAACCAGGACGAATAATCGTATAATTTAGGCCGCTATTCATCAACACACGGTCGACATAATGTTTGGCGACATAATATGGCTTAAGGTTTTCCGGCCAGTTCTGACGATTATGGGCTTGGAATGAGCTCACGATAACAAAACGTTCAATTCCGATTTTTTCAGCAGCCTCCATGGCTTTTACAGCGCCGTCTAAATCTATCAGCAATGTTTTATCAGCCCCTGTGTGTCCCCCTGAACCAGCTGAAAATACGATCGCATCGCAGCCTTTGGCCGCTTCGGCAATTTCATCGACAGTGCCTTCCAAATCAGCGAGCACCGCTTCAATTCCTTTTTTCTGAAAATCCTCCAATTGCTCTTGCTTTCGAACCATTGCACGAACAGAATGCTGTTCATGCGCATGAAGCATATTTACTACTTGTTGTCCTACTTGCCCGTTGGCTCCAATGACCAAAACTTTCATCATATCCATCCTTTCTCATATTGATGGTTTTTAAATTTTCTTATCATGTTAAAGCAGGGAAATGCGGAAGCACATACTCGCCTAATTCTTCAATCACTTCTTCGACTGGACGCTGTCCATATTTTAAGTTGATGATGACATGGTTCACACCTGCATCCTGTAAAGCTCCAAGAAATTCGATTACGAAATTTCGTCCCGTACGGAATCCAAGATGTATCGGAATTGGTACATGATTTGGATCTTCCGTTAAGTCAATGTAAAGAGATTGGGAAAATGGCTTAAATTCTTCTGTTAGCGAACGCCAATTATCGATTAATGCTTTTTGAAACTTAATTCCACGCGGATAGTATATCCATCCATCACTATGTTCAGCAATCCATTCAGGAGATTGTCCACTGTGACCTGTTACCATTAATGGTATATCTGACAATTTTGGTTTTGGCAGCATATCTCCACTTGTCATATGCACTCGTGTCGTGTTAATCGTCGGAAAATGGTCACGCCAAACCTTTCTTATAGCAGCTACTGATTCTCGGAATAATTCGCTCCGTTCTTCTGGATTCACAGAAAATGCTGGAAACTCGATTGGACGGTCACCAGTTGCGACGCCGAGAATGAGTCTTTCACCAGATAATCTGTCTACAGAAGCTGCCGCTTTTGCTACATGAAGTGGGTGACGCAGCGTTAAAATAATGCTTCCAGATGCTAAAGCAATCTTATCTGTGTGAGCCGCAACATACCCTAAATACGTAAACGGATCATACATTTATCCAACATCTCCGAAATTTGGATCGCGCAGCGGCACATCTCTCACAAACAATGAAGCAAAATTCAGCTCTTCTGCTCGTTTTGCCAGCTTCATTTGCTTTTCGATATTCATCTCAGGGACGTCTCCCATATACGATTCAATCGGAAAGAACAGCCCTAAAGTCAGTTTGTTCTCTTGATACATGCGTGAATACCCTTTATGATTTTTAAATTTTTCCATTGTTTTTACCACTCCTTAAGAAAAGGTGGGCCGTATATAAAGGAAAGGCCCTGTTTAAAATAATTTGTTTTACAGACATGAACAATATTTATAATTTGTACAAAAACATATATTATATCTGTAACGAACTTTTTATGATGCAACCGCGGCAATAGCAGCATCGTCTTTTATCACTTTGTCAATAATGGCGCTGCCAAGACAAATCTCACCTTCATAAAATACCGCTACTTGCCCCGGTGTCACAGCCTTAACTGGTTTTTCAAATTCTACAAACACCGTTCCATCCGGACGAATATGGACACGCACCTTTTGATCCTCTTGACGGTAGCGGAATTTAGCTGTACATGCAAACGTACCAAGACGAACATCCCCATTTATCAAGTTCAGGTTTGATGCAATCAGTCCAGTAGAGAACAATGCCGGATGGTCTTTGCCTTGAGCAACAAGTAAAACATTGTTGTCTAAATCTTTATCGACGACATACCAAGGTTCTCCTGTTCCTTTGCCGCCGATGCCAAGCCCTTTTCGTTGGCCGATTGTGTAATACATTAAACCATCATGAGTACCGAGCACTTCTCCATCAAGCGAACGAATTTCTCCAGGCTGTGCCGGCAAAAAATTCTTTAAAAAGTTTTTGAAATTTCGTTCTCCAATAAAACAGATTCCGGTACTATCTTTTTTATTGGCGGTAATAAGGTTCAATTCTTGGGCGATTTTTCGCACCTCACCCTTCGTTAACTCACCCAGCGGGAACAGAACTTTAGACAAATGGTCCGACGTTAGCTGGCTAAGAAAATATGTTTGATCTTTATTCGCATCTTTTCCACGCAGCAAGGTGATTTGGCCATTTTCTCTGTTGATTCTTGCGTAATGACCCGTTGCGATATAATCCGCATCAAGTGAAAGAGCATAGTCAACAAACGCTTTAAATTTAATTTCAGTATTGCATATTACATCTGGATTCGGTGTTCGGCCTCGCTTCAGCTCATCCATGAAATACGTAAATACACGATCCCAATATTCTTTTTCAAAGTTGACGCCATAGTAAGGAATCCCGAGTTGGTTGGCAACTCGTTTAACATCTTCATAATCCTCAGCTGCCGTACATACACCATCATCATTCGTATCATCCCAGTTTTTCATAAATACCCCGATGACGTCGTACCCTTCTTTTTTAAGAAGGTAAGCAGCTACAGAGGAATCCACTCCTCCAGACATTCCGACGACTACTCGTTTTTTCTTCAACATCATTCACCTCCTTAAACTGAAACGTTTTTGATTACAGTTTTATTTAAAAAAAATTTTTGCCTGAAACAAACTATTTTGTTTCAGGCATGAAACGAACTTTTTGAGCTATTATTATGAATTTCATTAATGATATCTTGGACTGTCACACCTTTTAAATAGTTTAAAAAATGTTCTTCTGCATTATGAAAAATACGAATGAGTACATCTGACAGATGTTTGCCTATTATACAGTTGTCATTGGAATCGGGACATTTCGGCACAAGCGTTTCCTCACTAGTGATTCTAAAAATTTTGTCTAACGTAATTTGTTCAGGCTGAGCGTTTAACGAAAATCCGCCCTTTGCCCCTTCTTTAGAAGCAATTATATTTTCTTTTCTTAATATGCTTAAGATTTTTCTTAATCTTACTGGGTGGACAGAAACACTTTGAGAAATGTCTTCACTGGTTACTCGCTGATTTTGCTTTTCAGCCAGATACGCAACGCAGTGAACGGCAATCGAAAAATCGCTATTCATATTGAACCTTCCTCCTAAGTGTAATAATAATGATTACAGTTTATATTGTCAACTTAAAATTACTTCTTTTCATCAGCCGTAAATAAAAAATTCGGATCATTGGCCTAAACTTAGTGTCGAGTAGTAATGATAATAAGCGATATAAAGCTCATTAGAAAAAAACAAAAATTAGCATTTTAATCATGATTCCATTCAACTATATGAGCTGCGATTGCTGAAGCTTTGCCAGAGCATCGATTCATTTCCAGACGATCAAAGTTAGTCATGTACAGTGTTTACATGTAGCGCAACGATTAAAAAATTCTTTGTAAAAAATCTTCACATTGGCAGAAACCTTTTGCTATTTCATTATAGACATGATCGATAGATTTACTATACAATTATCTGCTCATTGTGTCTATATAGACTGACATCAGAGAGCAACCTGCTAGTTAAGAAAGAATACTATCAAAACAAATACTCCTCTTTGAAAAGGTGAATCTCAAAGAGGAGCAGAGAGCTTTCATTTTATTTTTTCCACGCTTATCCAGTTGGCGGTATTTAGAGTTCCATAAGTACGGAAAGTTTTATCTTGCATAAGTCCGAGTAATCTGCTTCCAATCTGGTGCAAAAATTACGGAATTTCCATGCGGTTTTCGCCTAGTTTATGCTTTTGCTTGTGCAAACCCCGTCTAAATTTATTGAGGCGCTTTCGTTTGAAATAATTTTATACTAATCCTATAAAATCATCCCTGTTAAACAGGCATCGTTCCGAAACTCTTCGCCTAATTAGTGATTAAGCAAAACCGGTGATAATCCGTAATTTGCAGCATTTATGTATTCAACGAGAAAGCAGTATCATAACAATTCTGAAAATAAATAACAACAAAAAAGAAAGCTTCTTATAGAAGAGCTTAGTCTAAATTATATTGCCTAACTTTGTAATATGGGTAGTCCATTTGTTTTTGAATGCGAAGAACAGCTTCTCTGCCTGCAAGCAGCTCACAAATAAATAAACCGAGATCCACAGATGTTGCGACCCCGCCGCCAGTAATAACATAACCGTCCTTCACAATTCGATCTTCTATAACTTCTGAACAATAAGATCGAAGTAAATCATACTCGTTTGGATGGGTCGTCGCTTTCTTTCCATCAAGAAAACCAGCAGCGCCAAAAAGTATGGAACCTGTACAAACGGACACTTTATACGTCGCATTGCTGCCCGTTTTTAACCATTCGATAAATTCAGAATCATGCAATAATTCTCGAGTACCGAACCCCCCGGGGACAAATAACAAATCATACTGAGATAAATCAGGAGCCACTTCTTGAATCTTAACTGTAATTCCCCGATCATCACTTATTTCATCTTTCATTCCACACAAGGTCCAGCTTAATTCTTCATTAAAACCCATTGTTTTCAAGCGTGTTACCGCATCATAAAAACCTACAAAATCAAGAGCTGTCATTCGATCAAAAAGAATAAATGCAATTTTCATAGAATACCTCCAAAAATTGAAAAAAATGCCTAACTTATTGCTATCATACGGCATTGCTTTTCATACTTACAAGCTTTTATTTTGTCTTTCACCTGAAATCTCTCTGAATAACTTTTTCTCTTATCCATTCATCGTTCGCCAAATTTATTGTCTGCTAAAGAATATGATTGATTTTCGTGAAGTAAAGGTATTTCAAATTTGGAGGGATCATGTATTTAGGAAAGCTGTTTTTATTTGTGAATGAATGATAGGAAAGGGTGTTTACAAGGAATTTGCAATTAAGTTGAAAAACGCCCGCATGGTATGCAAACAGGAATTGATATCGGCTGTCTTAAGACTTCCCCCTTTTATAAGATACGATTATAAAATCGGGTGTCCAAATTCATTACGGGGCTAATAGGTAGAAAAGTGATGCAACAGAGGCAAGAGGCAAAAATAAATGGCACTGCATATGTTTATTCGTTGATCTTTATAATTGAGAAACTATTGCTCACAGAGCGGGTGCAGCTGCTTCCGCTTTCAAGTGAACTAATGCTCGATCAGTTTTGATTCCTTGTACTTAAAAACCGCAAAAAGCGAGCACTGAAGCTTCAAGATATGGCGTTTCAATTCCTTATAGTTAAGATAAAAACAAGTAAGTGTGAATGTGAGGGCGATTGCTGAACTTTAGTTTCAATTCCTTATAGTTAAGATAAAAACGATTTTGAAACATCGAAAAATGAAAGAAAAAATACAAGTTTCAATTCCTTATAGTTAAGATAAAAACCCCAAAAAACGTTGATGTTAGTATGTTTTCTAAATAATGGCGGATGTTGGTTTTAATTATAACGAACATAGAAAAATTTAGCAATGACCCATTATTCTGCTGTTTCCTTCAAAAAACAGCTGTCGTCGATCTCCAGGGATTTTTACACGATTGGAGGTCGACGACTTTTTTCACACTTGGGCGATGTGATTACTGCGTTTGTTTCAAAATTCATACCAGAAAAAATATCGTCATTGTTTTGAAACTAAACCTTGCCTTCTCCAGCTAGCCTGCCAATTAGTCAATCATGAAGGGAGCTTCACCACAGATAAAGAAGTTAGTCCGCTTTTCCATCGGAGTTAATACGTCTAAATGTTTCCAAAAGAAAAAACAACATCTGGTAAAAGCTTTTTTTGCTGATGCTTCGTTATATTTTAAAGAGAATGGATCGCTGAATCCATGTTGTCCATTCAACTTATGAACCTCAACATTATGCTTGTTTTCTAAAGCTAAAATTAACTCATCAACATTAAACAATTTTTCTTCTTCTGGAAAGAACAGCAATTCCGGGCATTGAGGCGATATTTCCAATATAATTTCTAATACGGAACCATAATACCCAATAATTCCATCAACAAGTCGTTCTTCACTACATAGCCATGCAACGGTTGCTCCTGCACTGAATCCGGCGACAAATATGTTTTTATATCCATCCTTAATCTCCGATAATAAACTTTTAATTATGACCAAAGCGTTTGTAAAACCTATGTTCTCCATAAAATTAAAGTAAGCATCTTCCTCTTGAGAATAATCAAAAGGAGTTTCCTGTTCTAACATATTCGAACAGAAGACATCAAAGTCGAATTTCAGATAATGATTGACAAACATGTTTCATATGTTGATTGATTCCATAAATTTCGTGAACAAGATAATTGCAGCATCCGAATCTTTTTGTATGCTAATCATTATTGCTCCTCCACTAAAGCTGTTGCACCTACTTTAAATTCTTTTTTTTCTTTTTCATCACTATACTACCAGCAGCGCAGCAATCTTTATTTTTCAACTCAAGTTTATATATCAATGATTTTCAACAACTTCTTCAATAATTGAATTTCCTTCCGTTTCCTTATCATCGAGCCATTTCCAATTCTCATACAGTCTAATTCGCCCATCTGGTAAGATTTTTGGAGTAGAAGTACATTTTCCGCCCCTAATCTCGTTTTTGATATTCACATGGTTATACCTAAACTCTAAGCATCCATCTTCTTTTACTATCCCAATTAAAAATCCTTTTATAATTTCTCCACCGCTATACGTTGCTGAGATTATATTTCCTTCTTGTTTATATTCAAAAAGCGTTTCTGAAGAAACTTCTCCATTATCTGTATTTTCAATTGAAACAAACTTGCGGCCATTATAATTTATCACAAACAACGCTCCTCTAATTTTTAATTTTCACTATTTTACCACATATTTTATCCTTTTTTAGCCATCAAATTTATTTTCTCATGTTCAACTATTTCACAAGGGATACTTTGAGAAATACTTAATCAGATTTTCTAGTGCGGAATCGTGTCAAAATGGGGTTCCTACATTCAGCTAGAATCCTTAATACATCCAATGCCGAACTTAAATTTTAGTACAAGAAGGCGGGGTTATCGCTCTGCCTTTAGCTTCTCCGGATTCCTTACTTTCGTTCCCCCGAGTTCAGCAGAAGTTAAAAGTAGATCTCCATTTTTGATACCGCTTTTACTTTTAATGAAAAAATTATTCTTGAGTTAAATAATTGAAATGTTTATCAGTGATATATGTTAGATCAATTCCAAAATTCATCTTATTTAAAATAGGTTTAATATATTCTATTAAATGTGCACCAGCCTCAAAATGATCAGGAAATTTACTAATATAAAATGAATTGTTATTGTCACAATTTGGCTTATGCTCCACTAATCCTTCAATTACTTCAATAATTCGACCGACAATATTTTCTTCTAATTTTTCCTCTGAAATTATTACAGTGTGGATATAATTCTCCGCGCCTTCAAATGAATTTTCATCCTCTATTTCCTTTAAAATTGGAAAATCATCCAAAACACTTGGTCTTCTGTAATCTAAAATCAACAGCATACAGATAGTTTCATTATCTTGATTATCTATACGAAACAATTCTAGATCTCGCAATTTTAGCATTCTTACCAATTTGAACATTAAATATCATCTTTCTAACTTTGGATTCCTTTTTCATTGAAGTATACTAAAGAATTTAGAATAACTATACTATACTTCATATAAAATTATATCCGTAAGTTAGAGTAAGCTGAATACACTTTGAGATGAATAACTTATACCGAGAAAAAATTTTTTATGGTTTTTCCGCAACTTTGATCGTCTCAGAAATAAGGAATAATGCTCACTGATTTACCTTCCATACATATAAAAGAGGTGCACTTCATATCAAGTGCACCTCAACAATTGACTGAGAACCTTTATTTAAAAGCCATCGCAGCTTTTACAGCTTTTTGCCAGCCTTCATATAATTTGTTACGTTTTTCTTCATTCATAGATGGCTCGAATGTACGGTCAATGTTCCATTGTGTCGCGATCTCTGATTGATCTTTCCAATATCCAACCGCCAAGCCGGCTAAATAAGCCGCTCCAAGAGCAGTAGTTTCATTGACAACAGGACGTTCAACAGGAACACCTAACAAATCGCTTTGAAATTGCATTAGAAAATTATTTTTTACTGCCCCGCCATCTACACGCAAGGTTTTCAAGGAAATGCCCGAATCCGCTTCCATAGCAGTCAGCACATCTTTTGTTTGATAGGCAAGGGACTCTAAAGTTGCACGAACAAAGTGTTCTTTCTGCGTTCCCCGTGTCAGACCAAATATAGCTCCTCTAACATCGCTGTCCCAATACGGTGTTCCTAATCCGACAAACGCCGGTACTACATATACACCGTCTGTGGATTCTACACGTTCTGCATATTGTTCGCTATCAGCAGCATTTTTTAACATACGAAGTCCATCTCTTAACCATTGAATGGCAGATCCTGCAACAAAAATACTTCCTTCTAAAGCATATTCCACTTTTCCGTTTAATCCCCAAGCAATCGTTGTTAGTAGTCCGTGGTTAGAAGCAACAGCTTTTTCGCCCGTGTTCATAAGCATAAAGCAGCCCGTACCGTACGTATTTTTCGCCATGCCTTCTTCAAAACAAGCCTGACCGAATAGTGCTGCTTGCTGATCACCAGCCGCTCCAGAAATCGGAACTTCTTGCCCAAAGAAATGATACGGAACTGTATGTGCATAAATTTCTGAAGATGGACGTACTTCCGGAAGCATGGATTTAGGCACGGTTAAAATTTCTAACAGTTCATCATCCCATTTCAGCTCATGAATATTGAACATTAATGTTCTTGAAGCATTTGAATAATCCGTCACATGCGCCTTTCCACCCGAGAGCTTCCAAATTAACCAAGTATCAATTGTTCCGAATAAAAGCTCTCCTCTTTCCGCTTTTTCTCTAGCCCCTTCAACATGATCTAATATCCATTTGACTTTTGTTCCTGAAAAGTATGCATCAATTAACAGACCTGTCTTTTCACGAAATGTATCATTTAATCCCTTCGCCTTTAACTCCTCACAAATATCTGCCGTTTGCCGTGATTGCCAAACAATGGCATTATATACCGGCTGACCTGTGTTTTTATCCCAAACAACCGTTGTTTCGCGTTGGTTCGTAATTCCGATGCCTGCAATTTGCTCAGGTTTTATTCCTGACTCAGACAAGGAAGTGGCGATGACGGATAAGATGGAACCCCAAATTTCATTGGCATTATGCTCAACCCAGCCTGGTTTAGGAAAATATTGCGCAAATTCTTTTTGTGAAATATGAACGATTTCCCCTTTTTTATTAAAAATGATAGCACGTGAACTTGTCGTTCCTTGGTCTAAAGCTAAAACATATGTTTCCATTTTCTTCACCTCATTTTTTATTAAAATTATAAACTTAAAGTGTTGCTTTCGTTTTCTTATAGACATTCAAGCTTTGTTCTTTATTGCTTACTAGCGCTGCCACAACGATAGCTGCTACAACAATTGTGAAAATCCAAAAAGCAGAGGTACTGACTCCTTCAAAAGCCCATTTATAAAATAACGCTCCATACGTTCCCCCAATAATCGGCCCTACAACAGGAATCCAAGCATAACCCCAGTTAGAGATTCCTTTACCTGGAATCGGCAGAATAAAATGAGCAATTCTCGGACCTAAATCACGGGCAGGATTGATGGCGTAACCCGTAGTTCCGCCTAAGGAGAGACCTATTGCAACGATGAGAAATCCAACAATGAACGGGTTCATTCCTTCTGCAAATTTATTCGCTCCAAGTGCCAACAATCCAAGCAACAAAATGAATGTACCAATAACTTCACTTAAAAGATTCGCTGCAGGATTTTTGATTGCAGGATCTGTTGAGAATACGGCTAATTTTGCACCTTGGTCATCGGTCGCTTGCCAGTGGGGCAAATAGTGCAAATAAACGATCACAGCACCGATAAATGCACCAATCATTTGGGCAATAATATAGGTCGGTACATCACTCCATGGGAAAGAACCGATTGCAGCTAATCCGATGGTTACAGCCGGATTAAGATGGGCTCCGCTAAATTGACCTACAGCATATACCGCCATCGCTACGGCAAGACCCCATCCCATCGTAATAACAATCCAGCCTGAATTTTCAGCTTTTGATTTTTTAAGTACAACACCGCCGACAACTCCACCCCCAAAAACAATCAAAATCATGGTGCCAATTAACTCACCTAAAAATGCAGACATCAAAGTTTCCTCCTTTTTCATATATTTGTTATCTCTTGCGAAAAGACTACAATTTTGGTCAATAAAAAAGATCCGCAGCAAATTCCCCCCTTAGTATGCAGGCTGCATACAGGGAATTACTGTGGATCTCCATTTCTCCATCACAAATATTAACTTGATTTCAGATTATTACAAAAAGAAAGCGTTGTCAATCACTTTTTTTGAATTATGATATTATTTGTTTTGAAGTAAGTTCTAGGAAATGGGACCCATGAACCTAATATGAATTTTTGCAACAATTCAAAAGCAAAGGCTTGATTACGATTCTTTACCTGATTGGAGAAAAAAATCAATAAACGCTAATGCGTCTTTCTCATCTTCTCCATCAGTCATCACTTTGATCGTCTGTCCCTCCATTATGGCAACGCTCATAAGCTGAAGAATACTTTTCGCGTTAATCCTTCTGTCGCCGATCATTAACTCAACCTTGCTTTTATACTGGTTTACTTTTTTCACAAAATCTGCTGCTGGTCTGGCATGCAGACCATTTTCAATGGTCACAGTAATCTCTTTTTCGATCATTGAGTTCACTCCTAATTTTTCTCGCTAGTCATTGATTTTGACAAGTTCCTTTGCACTCTCGCCAGCTCGAACGACCTCTTCAATCGAGCTTCCCAAACCAGCCTCAACGACCGCTGCATAAGCTCCTTCTACGAGAGGAGCATCGGCTATTATAATGTTTTCATTGTTCTCTAGCATCTCAATAGCCATTTCAGCATTAATGAGTGCACTCCCTAAATCAAACAAAACGACAACGCCTTTCTCAGAATAGACTGATTCAATTGCTTCCTTAATGTCTAATGCATTTGTTCCGATATCGCCTTCAACCCCTCCAGCGATGGCTACAGATACTTCAGGTTGAACTTGATTCAGAAGCTTTTTTAGGCCGCTTACAATTTCATAGCTGTGTGAAATTAAGACAAGACTTACATATTTCATTGGGCCACCTCTCCTTCTTCGAACAATTCAGCTAAGGAAGCAAACAATAAATACGATGAAGCTGCCCCAGGATCAATATGACCAATAGAACGCTTTCCTAAATAAGCCGCACGGCCTTTCTTTGCCTCAAGCTCTTTTGTGCCGTCCATTTTCTCTTTAGATAAATCAGTAAGCTCTTTAGAATGAATCGTTTCACGATTTTTCATATACTCAATGACAGGCTCCCAAACATCGATCATCGTTTTATCTCCTACTTGTGCCTTTCCCCTAACTTTTAACCCATCCAATGATGCTGCTAATGCCTCAACTAAAGCCTTTATATCAACTTCTTTTTTACCCTTTAAAGCAAGAGAAGCTTTCATGAAAGCTGTTCCATATAACGGACCTGAAGCTCCGCCTACTTTAGCAATTAAAGTCATGCCAACATCTTTAAACAAAGAACCAAGATCATCATATTTGCCTTCTGTAATTTTCTTGACGGTTTCCTGAAATCCCCGTGCCATATTTAATCCATGGTCTCCATCGCCAATTGCTTGATCCAGCTCCGTTAAATACTCCTTATTTTCCTGAATTTTATCGTTAAAAGTTATGATCCATTTTTTAGCCTGTTCAACGTCAAATGTCATTGATCATCTCTCCTCATATTCCTTCTATAGACAGACTGCAAGAAAGCGAGATTGCTATTTTTTGAATGCGATTGTATCCGCTTGTGCGTCTAACAACTCAATGAGTTGATCGTCTAATTTTAATAACGAAATAGAGCAGCCAGCCATTTCAAGCGATGTCATAAATTCACCAACAAACGTTTCATGTATATAAATGTTCTTATCCTTTAGGACCTCAGAGACTTTTTTGTTCATAATATATAATTCCATTAATGGTGTTGCACCTAGACCGTTGATCATGACCGCAACCTTGTCGTTTTCCTCAAGTTTTAAGTCATCTAAAATTTTTTCAAGAAGTATTTGTGCGATTTCATCCGCTGGCTGGATTTGTGTTTTTTCAATGCCAGGTTCTCCGTGGATCCCCATTCCAATTTCGATTTCATTTTCTCCGAGCTCGAAGCCAGGTTTTCCTGCTGCTGGAACAGTGCATGGAGTTAAGGCCATTCCCATTGACCGAACATTTTCCACAACTTTCTTAGCTACTGCTTCTACTTCTTTTAGCGTTGCACCCTTTTCCGCTAATGCACCGGCAATTTTATGAACGAAAACCGTACCTGCTATTCCCCGCCGGCCAGTCGTATATGTACTATCCTCCACAGCTACATCATCATTCACAACCACTTTTGCTACGTTGATTCCTTCTGCTTCAGCCATTTCGGCAGCCATTTCAAAATTCATAATGTCGCCAGTGTAATTTTTAATAATCAATAACACCCCATTTCCGCTATCAACCGCTTGAATCGCCTCAAAAATTTGATCTGGGGTTGGGGAAGTGAACACTTCTCCGCATACCGCTCCGTCTAGCATTCCTTTACCTACATAACCAGCATGTGAAGGCTCATGACCGCTTCCTCCGCCGCTAACCAAGCCAACTTTTCCTTGAATAGGCGCTTCTTTTCTTACGATTACGTTTGTATTTGGCAATCTCTTCATTCGATTAGAATGAGCCGCCACCATCCCTGCTAACATGTCTTCAACTACTTGATTAGGATCATTGATTAATTTTTTCATAGACATACCTCCTCTTAACTTTGCACTTTTTATTAATGCAAAAATGATGCCAACAACGAAAGCGCTTTACGGATGCGTTTTCATATTTTTGTGCCGAGTTCATCGGGAAAAAATATCAATCCATTTGATACTTTTTCCCAACTAAATGCTCCAATCCATATTCTCTTATTTTTTTAGCTGCCGTTTTATGAGTGATCCCAAGCGCTTTCGCTAATTGGTTATAGCTTGGGTAATATTGACAAGCAAACGAAAAAATTTGTTTTTCATATTCTTTGAAGGTCAGCACTTCGTTGCCAAAATTGATACTCTGTTTCTGCATTATTTTTTTATTTTCTTGACATTGAGGGTTCGAGATGTAGTAAGGTAAATCCTTGCATCGCAAAATTTCTTCATCTGCGAGATTAAATAACCGTTCAATTACATTTTGTAATTCTCTAATATTTCCTGGCCAATGGTAACTGCACAATGCTTCCATAAATCCTTTTTCATACCCTTTGATATTTTTTCCCAATCTAGCATTCAATTGTTTTCGAAACGCCTCCACCAAAAGGGGAATATCTTCTTTTCTTGCCCTTAAAGGCGGCAGATGAATTGGGACAACATTCAACCGATAATAAAGATCCTCGCGAAAACTGCCCTCATCTACCATTTTTTTGAGATCACGGTGAGTCGCGGCAATTACCCTAACATCAAGCTGAATGGGCGCATATCCGCCAATTCTTTCCACTTCCCTTTCCTGCAGCACACGTAAAATTTTTGCTTGCAAATCCAAACTTAAATCACCGATTTCATCTAAAAAAATCGTACCTTTATTAGCGAGTTCAAATTTTCCTCGATGTGTTTTATACGCTCCTGTAAAGGCTCCCTTTTCATAACCAAATAATTCGCTTTCCATTAATTGAGGAGGGATGGCTGCACAATTCACTCGAATAAATAGGTTATTCTTTCTGTCGCTTGCTTCATGAATAGCCTTAGCAACAAGTTCTTTCCCTGTTCCGCTTTCTCCTGTAATAATCACTGTCGAATTTGTTTTTGCAACCTTTGCGGCGATTGTTAAGGAATCTTTTAATGTCTCGCTGTTTCCTATAATCTTATGAAATGCCTCATCAAATCCTTGATGTTTGGACAGCTCCATTTCCAAATATTTTGTTCTTTGCTCCATTAGATCAATTTTTTCGAGGAGCTTTTTAATATCATCGAAAGGAGTCATGGTGGCGACTGTTCCGCGAAATTCATCGTCAACGAAAATAGGATTTATTTTTGTAATATAACTAGATTGTTGGTTTACTTGAATTAGTTTCATAATCTGATTTTGAGTGCTTTTAATATTTTCCCACTCGTGTTGGCCGATTATTGATTGAATGTTTGGGACACTGTTTAATTTTTTTAACAAAACATCCATTTCATCATTTTTGTATATAAAATTTCCATTTTTATCTGTTAATCCGATTAAATCTGAGACAGATTTTAAAACAAGATTTAATCGCTGCTGCAGCTCTTTTACTTCATTCAATTCTTTACTGATTTTCTCAATGGTAGATATATCTTGAAAAATAGCAACAGCCCCAATCGTTTTTCCATTAAAAATAATTGGCGAACGGGTTGTTAACAATGTATGATGGTTGATTTCTTGCTTTTTGGATAATTCCATTTTTCCTGTCTTCAGTACTTCATGCAATCTTGAATGGGGAATCACTTCGTCAGCGCGTTGATTGATAAGCTCATGAGGATCTTTTTCCAAAAGTTTTGCTGCAGCTGCATTGACATAAGTGATGATATTGTCGCTATTCACAACGACGATTCCATTCGGTAAAGCAGATATGGCCTCATGAAGGGTAATGGAATTTTCCATGAGAAGTCGATCTGTTTCTGCTTGCTGGGAATCTTCAAGATCCGTTTGTTCAAAAAAATCTTTTATCTGCTGGACGATTTGATCGTCTATTTTTTCTTCAAAATGCAGGATAAATTCCTCTCCTTGTCCAATCTTTAAGGACACTAAAGATAATAGATTATTCACTTGAACTTTTTTATCCTGATAGAGAACGTACGTCTTTTTTAATATCTCTTTATTTTGTATGAGATTTTGAAGCAGCGAAATAAAAGCTGCTGCCATCCGGACATGAAGACCGTTCTTTTTGTAAACTGTTAATTTAATGAACATGAAATCCCCTCCTTTTTCCATTTTAATATACTTGTTAACAGGATTACTGGAAAATTTTTTGAAATAGATAGTAGTTATGAATCTCACGATTAAAAAATTTTTTTCACCCTGTAAACGATCATGCGTGGATGTTCTCATTGCTTTGACAGCGCTTTTGTTTATGGTACAATATTAATAAGTTAATAAATTGTAGCGGAGAGAAGGAGATCCACATCAATTCCCTTTAGTCGTTTGGATGAAGGGGTGTTTTGTTGTGGATTTCTTTTTTTCTAGAGACTTGAAGCAAAGACCTCTTCTCTGTTTCAATTAAGTTTGAAAGCTGAATTCACACTGATTTTTTGCCAATAATAAAAAAGGTGGAACGAACAATGGAATATAAAGATCAAAAAATTATTCCAGCGATTCGCAATATGAAGGATTTTGAAATTTTTCTTCAGAGTTCCTATGCATATGGTGTGTTATTAGATGTCCATATTGCCCAGTTGAAAAATATCGTCAATATTTCTAAGCAGCATTGTAAAAACTTGTTATTGCATGTTGATTTAATACATGGTCTTAAAAATGATGAATACGCAACCGAATATTTATGCCAGTCCTTCAAGCCCTATGGACTGCTTTCGACAAAAGCAAGTGTCGTTTTGAAAGCGAAACAAAAAGGCGTATTGGCTATTCAACGAGTTTTTCTCATTGACTCAAACGCTTTAGAAAAAAGCTATTCCTTATTAGAAAAAACAAAACCCGATGTGATTGAGGTTTTACCTGGCGCCATGCCGAACATTATTGCTGAAATTCATCAACGAATTCAAATCCCGATCTTTGCTGGTGGATTTATCCGCAGTATTGACGATGTCAACAATGCTTTACAAGCTGGTGCTGCAGCCGTGACAACATCCAATAAGCAATTATGGAAAGAATTTGAACAGTCATAATTTATTTTGAATGGCTACCCAATTTTTCGATGCTTTAGGTTTTGGCGGCAGTTTTAGACATTCAGTTTCAGAAACGCTGTAGAAGACATGAAAGACGCAAGCCATCTTCATCAATTGAATGAAGAAAAAATGGCTTGTGCGATGGTGTCAATAGCGTTTTCAAACACTGATTCTTCATCAACTGAATAAAGAAAAGTTCATTATGGGGAAAAGCTTTGAATTTTAAATTCGCATACAAAAGAATTTTCAGAAGATGAAGAATATGCTATAATACATTCAAAGTTAATATTCGGTTGGAGACAAGGAGAGACCACATAGCATTACGTCTGTAGAAGAAGCGTAGTGTGTATGTGGTCTCTTTTTTTAGGACTTTTGACGGATCACAGGAGGAATAACAAATGAACAAAAATGTATTTGCTTATCAAAGACAAGAAATATTAAAAGACGTCGATGGAAAACAGTTTGATGTAATCATTATTGGCGGTGGTATTACAGGTGCAGGAATTGCACTTGATGCAACAACACGTGGAATGAAAACAGTTTTATTTGAGATGCAGGATTTTGCCGCAGGAACCTCAAGCCGTTCCACGAAGCTTGTGCACGGAGGCCTCCGTTATTTAAAACAGCTGGAAGTGAAGTTAGTCGCTGAAGTTGGGAAAGAACGCGCGATCGTCTATGAAAATGGCCCGCATGTAACTACACCTGAATGGATGCTTCTTCCGATTTATAAAGGAGGAACATTCGGTAAATGGAGCACATCCATTGGACTGAAAATTTACGATTACCTTGCTGACGTGAAGAAAAGCGAACGAAGAACGATGTTGAATGCAAAGCAAACTATTGATAAAGAACCTTTATTAAAGCAAGATGGATTATTAGGCGGAGGATATTATGTCGAATATCGAACTGACGATGCCCGCTTGACAATTGAAGTTATGAAAAAGGCAGTCGAATGCGGTGCAAAAGCGATTAACTATGCAAAGGTAGACGAATTTATTTATGAACAAGGCAAAGCCGTAGGTGTAAAAGTTGTTGATCAATTAACAGGAGAATCATATCAAGTGTTCGCAAAGAAAATTATAAATGCAACAGGCCCTTGGGTCGATACGTTACGGGAAAAAGATCACTCTTTAAAAGGAAAACATTTGATTTTGTCAAAAGGAATTCACCTTGTTTTTGACCAAAGCCGATTCCCATTAAAACAAGCGATCTATTTTGATACACCTGATGGACGAATGGTGTTTGCCATTCCGCGTGATGGAAAAACTTACGTTGGCACAACAGATACTTTCTATGATGGGGATATTGCACATCCTAAAATGACTGTTGAAGATCGAGATTATCTTATTAAGGCCATTAATTATATGTTCCCAACGGTCCATATCACCGTGGAAGATATTGAATCAAGCTGGGCCGGGCTCAGACCATTAATCCATGAAGAAGGAAAAAGTCCTTCTGAAATATCACGCAAAGATGAAATTTGGACGTCTGATTCAGGTATTATTACCATTGCCGGCGGAAAATTAACAGGATACCGTAAAATGGCAGAAACGATCGTTGATCTTGTTGCCAAATTATTAAAAGAGGAAGAAAACGAAGCATTTTCCCCTTGCAGAACGAAAAACCTGCCGATTTCGGGAGGAGATTTCGGAGGTTCAACAAATTTTGAATCGTTCGTAACTAAAAAAGTTGAACAGGGAGAAAAATTGGGATTTAGCAGAAAACAATCGGAAAGATTGGTCCGATTATATGGAACGAATGTAGACCGGGTGTTTGAACTGGCAGTTGAATTAAAGAAAGTAAGAGATGAGTTTCAATTACCGATTGATGTTTTAGCCCAGCTTCAATATGCCTTAGAAGAAGAGATGGTCGTAAAACCGGAGGACTTCTTTATCCGGAGAACGGGATCGTTATTTTTTGAAATTCATTCAGTTCACCAATGGAAGGAATCCGTTATTCAATATATGGCGAAAAACTTGGAGTGGACAGAAGAGGAGCAAAACCGTTATCGCAAAGAATTAGAAACATATCTGCACGACGCCGTCACGCCTGTTGATGAAAAACAATAATAGACAAAATATATAATGACAGCAAAGGCTTTTATTATCCGGTTATTTGAACGAAAAGGAAAAAGTAGCCGAATTTTGACAGCATCCCCCTATAAGGAGACAGTAAATATGCATCAATTTACTGTTTACTTATGAGGGGATTTTTTTCGATAATGGTGGTGTTGAACTTTGCACCGGTTATTTCTTAAATTCGTAAATACAAAAAATCATATTAAAGAAAGCTTATTATGTAAAAAGTTTTTAAGAAGTGGATGACGCAAAGTAATGCAAGGTCTAACTTAGAACAGCTGTATCAAGCATTTCACATCCAGTGCACCCCAACAATTGACATAGCCTGACCAATCTGAAAAATTCAATCCCTGACCGGCAAATGGGATTTGCCATGGAAGGGATTGGGAACGTTAAAGTTCCGGACGAGAACACCAATGGATTGGAGAATAAAGTTCGAGCTTATCTGAGTGAGAAGACGGGGTTAAATCTAGGCGAAGGTAAAGCAGGCAACGATGGCATTGAACTTAGCACTAAGGGTACTGGCAAAACAGTTGATGATTTAATTAAAGTTGCTAAGCCTGGAAGAGCAACAAAAGGAAGAACTATTCAGTATGAGTTATCTGGTGGATTTAGTGAAGCAATGAATGACTTTCACTCGTTGGGACCTAAAATTACTAAGGATACGCCTGACCTCAAAGTCGGTATTTTAAAGGATGGAAGAACAGTTATTGTTAGAAAGAGAAGTAGTGATGGCCGTCCTACACTTGAAATTCAAGATGGCAAGAAGAGAATAAAGTTTCGTTACTAGAAAACAAATATGGAGGAAGTTTTATGGAACAATGGAAAAGATGGATACCGCTAGATGATATACCTTCAACAATTTATAATGATATGCTTTTGGATGGTAAAGATGGTGTTATTTTAGAATTTAGTGATGAAAATGGTGAAAAAAAAGTTGTAGTGAATTTTAAAGAAGGAGTATTATCGTATAGAAATACTGATGAAGGTTCGTTATTAGAAACGCTAAATTATTTAGATCAATATTACGGTACAGATTTTTATAGTGATTGGTCTTTATTTAAAGTTAAAAACTCAGAATATTTGAAATGGTTTCATAAAGAAAGTTGCGGTATATACGAGTCAAGAGAGGTAGAACATTATGTATTTTTAACTTCTAATGATGTAATTGAAATATTATCAATATATCCTCCTAGTATTACGGTAAAGTAATTTTGTTATAGTGTGTGAAGCAAGATTCCCTAATATATCGATAAATAAACAATCCGCTTGAACAAAAAGTTCAAGCGGATTGTTTATTCCTCAAGGAGCACTTCGAATAAACTATATAGAGCAATGCTCTATACAACGCGCGCGGACCTTGCTTTCCCAGGAGATTCCCTCTTTTTGCCATGGAGATTCCCGGCATCGGTTCCGCCGCCATCCGCGAGCTTACAGACGAACTGATTCATTGGCTCGACCGCTATGGAGAAAAGCTGAATGAAGCGGAGGAACTGCTGTATCAGACGGCCGCGTCCATCAGACAGGCAGACCAAACGCTCGCCGACAACATAAAAGAATTCAGTCTGGAGCTTCTTGGCTGGTATGACTTGTAGCGGTTGTTTGGAGAATACGACCCGATTACTGGAGAACGGATATCCGGATGGGACCGCCTGGTTACGGGAGGAATGTTATTGTTGTCCGTCATTCCTCCAGCCAAAGGGGCAGGAATCGCTGGAAAAGCGGGGATCAAAGGAGCGAAAGCGGCCGGGATAGCAGCGGATGTTTCGAAATTGGTCCCGCAAATGAAATATGTTCTCCGCTATGATAAAATGATGTCTGTCTTTCAAGCGGCGTACCTCCAAGTCGTGAAAGCGCCGATTACCAAAACGCTGCGATATTTTAAGAAGCAATGGGATGACCGTCTTACCAGCGTTTCGTCTGTCCAATGGCAGCCAGCCTTGGCGGGAATTGGTCCAGCGTCCCGCGCATGGATGAGCAAGGCTAAGGAAGAAGTAAAAGAAACTGCGATTAACATGATTGGCAAAACTGGGGATGAGGTGGACGGTAAGGGTACGGGTAAATTTAGTAAGTATGATGTAGGATTATATAAAGAAATAAAAGGTGTACCGAGGTTAGATGCACATCATGTTGGACAAAAAGCAATTATGAAAAAATTCATTCGAAATTATGATCCAAATAATGCACCAGCAATATTAATACCAAAAGCTGGACATACAAGAAAAGGTCCTAGGGGAATAGTTTTGAGAAGTTCAAAAGGAATTGAGAGTGTAAGACAATTATTAGCAAGAGATATAATGGAGTTAAGAAGAGTATATCCAGACATTCCTAATTCTCAACTTCGAAAATTAATTGAATTAAATAAACAATTGTATCCAGAGATGAGAAGGAGATGAGATATATGAATAAAGAAGAGTTTGTTAAACTTTTACATCAGTCAATTATAAAAGAAAATCGTAATTTTTATCGAGATATATTCAATAATACTGATATTAATGAAGTTACAGACCCTTATTGGAAAGAAGCGTTGATGTTTTATTCAGAACTATCAGATAAAAATAAAGAAATATTATTTAAAATAATCGAACAAGTAGAAGTGGATGCTGTATCTAATATTTTAGGGGTGTTAGATGGGGTAGTATCAATAGGAGAAGAGGATATTGAGTTTAAAGTGACAATTAACAATAATAATGAACCAATTAATGGAGATTTACAAGACCTATTTTTGGAGTATGATGAAGAGAATAGGTAACAAGTAATGTTAGACTAAAAGTAGACACAGATTATTATAGTAATAATAGACTAAAAAATGAGGTGTCTACATGACAAAAAAACAAAGGCGGTACGATCGGGATTAAGCCAATTACTTGTTATGGCCTTCGCCACACTCACGCATCAATGCTCCTATATAAAGGGGTGAATATTAAATACGTTTCTCGACATCTTGGTCATAAGGACATTGTGACAACATTGCAGACGTATTCACACATTTTGGACGAGATGGAGCAAAAAGAATCCCGGCAGGTAGACGTTGCAATGGAGGAGCTCTACCATACAAAATAGCCGTGCAAAATTTTTTCGAATTCTATCGGATTCTTCCGGTTTTCCAAAAAATGAAAAACGACTGCGTTTGCAGTCGTTTTAAAGCTTCCACGATTTTTGATCGTGAGATATCGGATACTAATGATGCCGATGGTGGGAGTCGAACCCACACTCCCGCAAGGGAACACGATTTTGAGTCGTGCGCGTCTGCCAGTTCCGCCACATCGGCGTAATGAAATTGATACAATTCCTCACTGGTGCCGAGGACCGGACTTGAACCGGTACGGTAGTCACCTACCGCAGGATTTTAAGTCCTGTGCGTCTGCCAATTCCGCCACCCCGGCTTGTAATAATGGAGGCGGCACCCGGATTCGAACCGGGGATAAAGGTTTTGCAGACCTCTGCCTTACCACTTGGCTATGCCGCCATTATTGGAGCGGAAGACGGGATTCGAACCCGCGACCCCCACCTTGGCAAGGTGGTGTTCTACCACTGAACTACTTCCGCACTTAAATTTAAAAGGTGGCTGGGCTAGCTGGATTCGAACCAGCGCATCACGGAGTCAAAGTCCGTTGCCTTACCGCTTGGCTATAGCCCAATGATATTAATATGGGGCGACTGATGGGAATCGAACCCACGAATGCCAGAGCCACAATCTGGTGCGTTAACCACTTCGCCACAGTCGCCATCTTATAAATGGCAGGGGCAGTAGGAATCGAACCCACACCGGAGGTTTTGGAGACCTCTGTTCTACCGTTAAACTATGCCCCTATCATGGTGGAGGGGGACGGATTCGAACCGCCGAACCCTAAGGGAGCGGATTTACAGTCCGCCGCGTTTAGCCACTTCGCTACCCCTCCGATTGTAAAAAATGCCGGCGAGAGGAATCGAACCCCCAACCTACTGATTACAAGTCAGTTGCTCTACCAATTGAGCTACACCGGCATATGTATACATATAATGGTGGCTCGGGACGGAATCGAACCGCCGACACAAGGATTTTCAGTCCTTTGCTCTACCGACTGAGCTACCGAGCCTTTTATGGCGGTCCCGACGGGAATCGAACCCGCGATCTCCTGCGTGACAGGCAGGCATGTTAACCGCTACACTACGGGACCATTGGTTGCGGGGGCAGGATTTGAACCTGCGACCTTCGGGTTATGAGCCCGACGAGCTACCGGACTGCTCCACCCCGCGCCGATAAAACAATAAACACTCTTCACACAAAAATTATGTATACATATCATAACATGCTGTGGCCCTAGCGCCGAAATTCATTAATATTCATTTTATTTACTATGTACATGGTGGAGGATGACGGGATCGAACCGCCGACCCCTTGCTTGTAAGGCAAGTGCTCTCCCAGCTGAGCTAATCCTCCATGGTGACCCGTACGGGATTCGAACCCGTGTTACCGCCGTGAAAGGGCGGTGTCTTAACCACTTGACCAACGGGCCAAAAATTTCATTCTGGCGGAGAGCAAGGGATTCGAACCCTTGAGACGGCGTTGACCGTCTACACGATTTCCAATCGTGCTCCTTCGACCACTCGGACAGCTCTCCAAATGGCTCCGCAGGCAGGATTCGAACCTGCGACCGTTCGGTTAACAGCCGAATGCTCTACCACTGAGCTACTGCGGAATGTAAAAGAAGACTAGCTGATATTACTATTATGTAGAATGCCTCATTTTCTATAGGCTGAATCAAATTGAAAGAAATAAACTTACAACTTCTTTTCTATTGTAAAGTGATTGCCTGGCAGCGTCCTACTCTCACAAGGGATAGACCCTCACTACCATCGGCGCTGAAGAGCTTAACTTCCGTGTTCGGGATGGGAACGGGTGTGACCTCTTCGCCATTGCCACCAAGCAAATTATTGT
>NZ_VISS01000004.1 GCF_007827555.1 Aeribacillus composti | reverse complement strand
TTCAGATAAAAATCGAAAAAATATAAAAGCAAGTGGAGAGAAACGAATTGTTTTTCTCCACTTGCTTCATTTTAGGGACTTATCGGACAGCCCCGTCATTTTGTCCAAAAAGCATAATCATGTTCCATTCGATTTTTGATAAAAAGCTGCTGAAAACATTCATGAAAGTCCAAGACAAACGAACGAAATCTCAAAAAGAAAACGGTTTAAATAAATCACATTGTAAAAATGCTGCATGAATAGGAAAAGAGCAGCTATGATAAAAGCGATTCCCAGCCCAAGATTTATTTTTCCAACTAGTGTAAAATTTTTTATTTCAATTCCTCCAAACAATCACGTTTTCAAATAAACGTTACATGACAGGCGAATTTAAACTTGAAATATCGACTTTTTGTTTCCCTACTTTTAAGAATACCATAGTCATATCATCTTTTTGCGGAACGCCTTCTGTAAATTTATGAATCGATTCCAGCACTTTTTTTTCAATCTCCCCAGCATTTTTATCCTGATTTTGTTTTAACGTTTCGATCAGCCGTGCCAATGTAAATTGCTCGCCGCGTTTATTCTGCGCCTCAATGATTCCGTCTGTATAAAAGAAAATTGAATCATGTTCAAATAATTGGATCGATTCTTCATGGTAAATTTGATTAGGAAGACCGCCAATCATAATCCCTTTCACTTTTGGAAGCTCATGTACCGCATCGCCTCTTATAAACAGCGGAAGATGATGGCCGGCATTTGCATATGTAAACGTTCCCGACAGCGGATCCCAATCGGCACAGAAAACGGTAACAAAAGATTTTAACTTTCTCAAATCATTGTATAACGCTTTGTTCATTGCAGTCAGCGTCTTTCCGGGGCTTTGCGTGCTTTCAGCGGCTGTCCGAAAGGCGCCGCGCGTTAAGATCATGAGCATCGCAGCAGGAATCCCTTTTCCCATCACATCCCCAATAACGATGCGCACTTTTCCGTTGACAAGCGGATAAAAGTCGTAATAATCCCCGCCAATTAATCGGGCAGGTATAGAATAGCCAAATACCTCTCCCCCTTCGATCGATGGAGCATGCCCGTTCAACAACGTTGTTTGTATCGTCCGTGCCAAGTTTATTTCCCTTTGCAGCATTTGTTCCTTTCTCTTAACATCTTCTATCGTATAGGAAGATTGCTGATACGTTAAAAAGTCTCTTTGCATCAAACAACCTCCCCTTGAATCGATTTTAAAATTTCGTATAATCCAACTGTTTCAAATAAATGGTTTGTGAAATCATTCATACCTTTAAAAACTAATTTAATGTTTTTTTCTTGAGATAAATAAATTAAATCGATGATTTCACCAATTCCGGATGAATCAATGAATTCCAAATAGCTAAAATCAATCGTCAATACTTGAAAATTGCCGATTTCATTAAAATGAGCATGAAACACATGAGCCGTTGAAATATCTAAAACTCCTTTAATGTATAATGTGAGGCTTTGATCTTGAATTTCCTTTTGAACCGTAAGACCCATACATACCCTCCTTAGCAGAAAAACTGAGCAATCATTTTCACCTTTATGTGTTTCATGATTCTTGAACTTTAAATTTATTTATTTTATTTTCTAAATCCTTTGAAAGGTTGTCTAATTGAATAATAATTTCATTCAATTGCTGTATCGCATCAAAAGAAGATAAATTCATTTCCGTAACTTTTTTGACATTTTGTTTCATCAAATCATTCAGTCTTATGAGTTGATGACTTGATTGAATAATAAAATTAGAGACATGATGGAATTCAAAATGATTCGCTTCTTTTAGTTTTTCCAGTTGTTGATTGATATTTTCATAGTTTTGTCGTATTTCTTTCACCTCTAATTCTATTTCGTGAAAAATTTCCCGCGATTCCTTCGTCATGGTTGTTGAAACTTCGTCCATGACATGAAAGTAAGAGTGCACTGTCTCTGATAAAACGTTTGAAACGAGCCTTAATGTTTCAATATCGTTTTTAATATCGACAATTAATTGGCTGATGCGGTCAGTCATTTCATTTAAATGGGCAGCAATATCACCGAATTCATTTTTCTGATCGACATGAATTTCTTCGGTCAAATCGCCTGCTGCAATTTTATTAATATAACGGTGAATAGTAGGGATCGGAGTTAAATATTTTTTCGTAATGACCTGCAAAACGAAAAATATGATGACAAAGGCAGCAACAAATGACAGGACAAACAAAAAAATGATATTATGAAAAAACTTTGTGCCAGCGCTTAAGTCGGTGACAATCGTAATAACCCTGTCATTTGGAATTGGCAGATAATATTTCCGATAGTTTTCCCCCAGTTTCACTGACTCCATTTGATTTTCTTTCAGAACTTTTTGAATATAAAAATGATCTTTTTCATGCTTATATGAATTTTTTCCATATAATATCGGCGCATCTCTTTCCGGTTCAATAATATCTCGATTTTCGCTCCGAAGCAGTACATTGGCATTTATAACCGCAATTTCTTCGATTTCACTTTCTTTAAATTTTAAAATGGAATGAATAAGCGCTTCAGGATCCGAATGCTTCGTTGCATGATAAATTTCAGAATCAAGAATATACGGATTAATCATAAATTCAGTTGTTCCGTCATAATAATAGGCATATTTAAAATATTTGTTTTCCCAGTCTGATTTGGAGATCGGACCAACCCAATAATGTTCTTGATAATAACCTTTCCCTACTGTTACAGGCTTACCTGACATCAGTTGTTGAAAAGCATCATACCAATACCCCCACTCTTTTGTGCTTAAACCAATTTCATTTGGGTCTGAAGATTGGGCAATGATTATATCATCATTTCTTCTTACCAATAAAGAAATATTGTACACATCATATTTATTGCGCAATGCAATTAAATCTTGCTGAGTCACTTCCTCGATCGTTTTCCCGCGCAATTCTTTTGCAATCTCTTTTGAAATTAAGTGCAGCTTTTCGTCAATTAAACGTTCAACCGTTTTTTTGGAATTTTCGCTGATTTCTATCGCGCTTTTTAAAATGCTTGCTGTTCGTAACACATCATTTCTATGAAAATGATCAAATTCTTTCTCCATCTGCCTGACAAAAATAAAGATGAAAATAGAACAAATAATAATCGGAATAAGCGCAATCATTGTAATAATTTGACCAATGATCGTTTTATTCTTTAAGAAATTCATCCGCATTCACTCCGAACGAAAGGATCAAGTACTTGATTGCAAAATGATCTTTATCATAATGGAATGTTTTTTCTTCTCTCTATGAGTCGATCCTTTAAATCTACTTCTAAAATAATCGTCGTTCCTTCTGTACTTGTATATATTGAAATTTTATCCATCATTTTTAACATAATGCTGAAACCGTGCCCAAATGACCGTTTGCTGGAATAACCTTCTAACAATATTGATTTCGGCAGTTCGCTTAATTTGATGCCATTTCCTTTATCTTCTACAATCACTTTTAACCAATCATGGTTCAAATAAACTTTCATTTTTCCTTCAACCGCATGCTTTAATACATTTGTTACAGCTTCAGAAATAGATAAGAGCACATTATATCTTTTCTTTTCTGAAATATGCCGATCTTTTAACAACTGGTCAATAAATGTTCTACATGCCGCAACATCATTTTTTTCAGAAACAGGAAATTCTGCAATTTTCTCACCTTGATTAAAGCTTTTTAATTCTTCCCGTTCAATCAGAGTCAATTTTCCTTGTGTGACGGCGTATAAACAATCACGGTAAATTGTACGTATCCTCAATTCTTGTTTTCTCTCATATTCTCGTAAATGACTTACATCAAACAATAGACATAATATTTTCTTTTCCAAACAGATCCAATGAACGTTATACATTTTCCGACTTGGAACATCTTCAATAAATTCATGTGCATATCCATTTTGAATAGGATGATTCGTAATCAGGCTTTTGATTTGTTGTTCACAAGGAATCTGAACTTTTTCGCCATTTATATGATAGAAGCTGCCATTTTGATAAAATACAGCTTGTACAACAGCAAAATCTTTCAGAAGCTTCGAGCCTTTATATTTTATATCGTGAAAGTGCTGCTGATTTTGAGCCTGAATCAATCCCGGATGATGATCTTTGCCTGCCTTTTTGAAATCAGCTATTTTTAAAACAATTTCTACTAATTTTGGATCAAGTTTTGTATTCTTTAAATTTTGAAAAGCTTTCTTTTGATTGATAATTCCAGAAGAATGCATCAATTTGTCATACTCATTTGCCGCAGCAATAATGCGGGCTCCCAATGGAATTTCTTCTCCTTTTTTTCCATCCGGATAGCCTTTTCCATCCCATTGTTCGTGATGAAAACGGACATACTGGGCAGCTTTTTCGATTCCCGATATTGCTGAAACCATCTTTGCCCCTAACTCGGAATGTTGTTTATAAAGCTTTTCTTCTTCAAGCGTAAGAGCCCCGTGCTTCTGAAAAATTTCATGCTCCATTTGTATTTTTCCAATATCATGCAACAAGGCAGCGTAATGAACAGCATCAACATGTTTGGGGCTTAACTTTAACTCTTCTGCGATGCGGCGTGCTAAATCTCCTACCCTTTTAGAATGCCCCTTCGGCAAATGAACTTTTTGTTCCATATACTGTGTAATATTTTCTAAGGTCGTCAAATGGTTTTTTCTATGACGAACTAGTACTTGAGCAATGGATCGAGCGAATAGAAAAACAGCGACGGCAAAGATCGTTTCAAACCAAAATGGAAAAGGCTGTTGATCGTAATCAATAGCAGCAAGCCGAAATCCTAAAATAAATGTCACAGCAAATGCTAGCAATGTATCATTCATCTCTGTTTTCAAAACATCCGAAAAATTTTGAGAGAAAACGAGACTCTTATAGCTCATTGTAATGGCAAAAAAGATGAAAAAATATATAAACGTTGTGCATGCAAATGCGAAAACGGAGGTTATATATGTAAAAACGCCGAGTTTGCCAAAAAAATACTCAAATACAAATCCTGCTAAAAAAACAGCAACCGCACATTGACTAGCCTGAAATAACCAAGAAATAAAGCTTAATTTGCTATTGTAAAATAAGAATAAAGAAGCGATGAAAACAACAATCACAGCTTCCGGAATTCCCATTTGAACAAGAACCACAATGTTAAAAATGCTTGAACAAGAAAGCTTCTTACCATTGCGGAGTTCGATAGGAAATATTTCTAATATCCCTGCAAGAATCGCTATTAAAATGGCAAATGGCATATGTGTTTTCTCTAAACTCCATAATTGTATTAGAATAATGGGCAGGCCAAAGCCGATGACAATAAGCATGAACCCTTTCTCTTTCAACAAGATCGGCATGTATGATACACCTTTCTTTTAAAAACTCGGGTCAGACATATTTTACGAATTGAATGAAAAATCCCCGAATAATTTTTAAAGCTTTTTCAATATAAAAAAGAAAAAATCCATTTTAAAACTTCTCCCTTGCAAATATCATGCCCTTAACAATCCGTGCACCTCTTGTATTTTCAATTTCGAAATGTAGGCAACTTTATCGCTTCCAGAAAAATGGGCGGCATACGTTTCGCCTTGTGGTTCAATTTTTATGATCTTTTTCAAATTAACAATATAGGAACGATGAGTTTTATAGAAATTACAAGGCAATTTCCCTTCTATTTCTTGCAGGGATTCGTTTGTTTCGTGTTGATGTTCTGCAGTATGAAACACCGTTTTTCTTCCGTTCTTCTCAATAAAAAGAATGTCGTCTGATGAGATGTAATGAAAGGTTTGATTCGATTTAATCGAAAGCTTTTTAATCTCTTTAAATGGATGCTTGTTTAATAATTTTTTCTCTATTTCAATCGCTTTTTTCGCCTTTTCAAGCGCCGTAAATAATCGAGTCCGTTCAATTGGCTTTACGATATAATCTGTAGCAGACAGATTAAATGCCTCAACAGCAAATTCATCATACCCAGTTGTAAAGATGACTTGCAAGGACGGATGTATTTCTTTACATATTTTCATAGCTTCCATTCCGTTAATTTTCGGCATATCGACATCAACTAAAACAATATCAGGAATTTTCTTCATAAATCGTTGAATTAATTCTTCTCCGTCAGCTGCCTCACAGACGATTTCATATTGGGGGAACAATTGAATAAAATGGGATAAAATCAGTCTTGAAGGGTGATCATCATCTGCAATAATCAGTTTGTATTTCTCCATAAATCTCCACCTCGTTGCTCTAGTTTGCGTGCCGTCTTTTTGAGTTTATTGTGTATTCTGCATGGATGATGATGTTCCTTTTCAAAAGGAAAGCATGAATTGCGGATGAAACCGGCATCTTTCCTTGTTGGATGTCTCCATGATGCAGACAGCGTCTTCGATGTTTATCCAAGTACATAAAATGCTGAAAAGCCGTTTTGCTTTATGAATTTCACATAAATATTTTCATAAAATAAGTTTTTCATTATAATCAAATTTTGTCGCCGAAAAGATGCTTGCAAGCTGCGAAAAAGTTGAAATGCGTCGATTTCTTGCAAGGATCGTTCTGCAATTCAAATCTTTTCCCGATATAAAACCGCCGGGATGCCAATTTGAAATAAAAATTATTTTAACAGAAACATTATAGAAAAAATTTGATTTTTCCCCGGGCTCACAACTCAGTCTTCAACAATCTGTAAAATACACAAAATGCCAATATTAGTATTTTTTTACATATCAAAAGGTAGAAATCGGCTGTTTTGCTGATTTCTACCAATACTGCATCGTCTACATGTTGTTTTCTGCTTCTAAAATAGCACTCATCCCACTTCATTATCGTAATACCTATACAAATACATTTTCTCCTAAAATTTTATCTAATTGGAGCATATCAAATACATCTTTCACTAAAGGTTGAACGTTTTTTATTTTCACTTGAACATCCAACCCATTCTTTTTGACTGTCTCGATTAAATTTAATAACAGTCCAATCCCGGTGGAATCAACGAAAGGAACTTCTTGAAAATCAAACTCAATATTTGTATAGGTTTGCAGAGCCGGAATAATTTCTGTTTCCATTAATTCCGCGACTTCAATATCTAAATCTCCGACAAACCGGACGTATGCTTTTTCGTTCAATTGATCGAGGCTATAAGAAAACATACAAAAATTCTTCCTTTCTAAATCATGCCTGTTCGTTTTGCTGAAAAATCTTTTAATAAACGGCACGTCCTTTTCAAACGTCAACTGTTTTTATGTCGCTAAAATACAAGATTTCCATTTTTATCTAATTTCGCTATTATGTTTCTTTTCCCTTCATGAAACACATGCTTCATTTTTCCTATTTCGATGATTGTCCCTTCATTGGCATGATCAATGATAATTTTTCCATTGCTTGGCACGCTGATTTTTGTCATAACCCCGCTTTCTGAACCGCTCTCTCTCACCATGACCTCTTTTTCGGAAAATATTTCCCCACCTCTGAGGACATTTTTTATGGCGATCGTTCCACCAGCATACACTTTGCTGTTAAAACAGCCTTGTCCAGTTATAAAAATGTCCCCTCGGGAATAAATGGTGCTATTTTGAGCATACTTTAGTTTGACAAAACAGTGATCATCTTGTTCATTTTTTTGCCGCTCTAACAGTTCAGTTATTTTTTGCATGAGCTGATTGATTTTTTCGATCGTATGGTATTCATTTACAGCAGGTGAAAGGAAACATAGTCTTAACTGTTCGCTAATTGTTAGCCATTCCAGCTCTAAAATATGACTCCCATTATTGCAGGTCGCAATATATTGCTTTACAAGCGTAAGCAAATTATTGAACTTTTTTTCAAGCAAAATTTTTATTAACGGCTGTAATCCTTTTGATGAATAGTCTGACATTTTATATGCAGGGAGCTTAATGACTTGATAAATGGATTTGATCAATTGATCCATTTGTTCTTGAATACTTGTTAATAATCGAATGAGCTCGGATGAATAAATATTTTGTTTTCCTGCTGAGATTGTGCTTTTAATAAAGCTTCCATGAACGACAATGGCATTTTTCGATGAAATTGTAGCTCCATATACATTTTTTTGAATCAAAATGTTTCCATCCGCCTCTACAACCATTCCCTCTTCCACATTGCCAAGAACGTCCAGATCACCCTTAAAACGAATGTTTCCTGATAATAAATTCACATCATGAGAATGTACAAGTTTTGGCAATATAGATACTCTGACGATTAATCCCCTTTGTTCAATGAGAGGACGCCCCGTTTCTGTAGCTAAAATTTTTTTACCTTGCTCGATAAGAGCGATTCCCTTTCCCGGCTGAATCGTAAGCGGATATGTCGGTTTAGGTGGTAAAGGTTCGTTCGTAACCGTAATTCCAGGTATTCCAGGGACAGGAGGATGTACAATAGCAATGACCTGCCCTTTTTCAACTGAAGGAAACTCCTGTTTTTCACGAAAATCGACGGTTCCGTCTTCTTTTTCTTTCACTTTTGCTCCTTTATTTAAATCAACGAGAAGCTCGATTTTTCCATTTTCCCCTTCTTTTGGTTTCATGCCAGATGCAATTGTAAATTTTCCTGGCCGGTCCGTATGAATTGCTTTAATAATCTCATTATGGTTAAATCCATGAATAACTCGCAGCTCTTCCAGTTTTTTTAAAATTTGATTGTAATCAACTGCTGGAATCGTTTCAACAATTTCTTCTCCTTCTAATACAATATGCTCACTAGGTTCGATATCTTTCACTTTATACGTTTTTCGATACCCTGGTTCTATTTGTAAAAAAACATGCAGCTTGTCAGAGTCGATCGTAATATCCCATTTACCTTCCGTTACAACTTCATCCGTTTGAATTTTATACTCATCCATTTCAGTTACGATGGTTGTTCCGGTAATGAGTTGACCATTTTTATACAACTTTATTCCTTTTCCAACAGTAACGGTCGGGTATTTATTTGAAGCTGGCTGGCAATATAATTTTCCATCTTTTATCCACACTTTACCTTCTAATGAATTTTCTTTTATTGGTTCAGAGCTTGCAAATGATTCGATTTCTAACGAATCAATGATCTGTTCTAAGGGATCCTGTTTTATAGAGCTTTGCTTAGAAGATGTTTCCTGATCATCCAGCTTTGTTAATCTGACGATCGCCTGTTTAGAACCAATTTTCCAAAATCCTTTGCCGCCTTTTTCGATGATTTCAATCGAAACTTTCTCCTTATCAGTCCCTAAAATACTCAAACCTAGTTCGATCGCTTCCTGTATGTTTTTTCCTTTCGCTAAAACTGACTGATTCATTTGCATCTACCTCTCCATATAAAATTCAGGAGAAACATGTTCATTCATCTGTCGGAGTGCTTATCGAAAAATATCTTCAATGGTGTGGACGGCTGATTTTTCTGGTTTTCCTAATAAATTTCCTTGGCCAACAGGAACTTTTAACAATTTTGCCTTAGCTAAGTCCATCTCCTTTTCGATTCCTTCCAAGATAATAGTGATTTGTTGTTTTGCATATTGCACTAAAAGCGAGACAATGTGCTGTTTTTCTTTAGAACGATATAATTCTTTAGTAAAATGCCGATCAAGTTTAATATAGCTTGCTGAAAAATCAACAATTTGTTGTAAAACAGCCGTTCCATTTCCAACGCCATATAATGCTACATCAAAACCGTTTTTCTTTAACATGTTTATTTTATCTTTTAAATCTGGCAAGTCCCATATATGCTTTTCACTTGGTGTATGATTTATTTGAAATACAACTTTTTCTTGTATTTGAGGATATTGTTTCAATAACCGCTCGACAAATTTTTCGAATTGATGATGAATGAGTGTGGAAGGGAAAAGATTGACGAATATTAATGAATCATCCAAACGTTCAATCGGAAAACACGTAATCGCATTTAATATCGCCTTTATGTTCAGTTCATAAAGACATCCTTTTCCCCGTGCCAGTTCATATATTTTTTCTATGTCCATTTGGCCATCTGGAAAGGTTAAAAATGCCTCATATCCAAATACATTCCAATTATTTAAATCCCAAATCGGTTGATAAACTGATTCCATTTTATTGGCTGCACTGTTTCTCATCTTTTCCCTCCCTTGCCATGTTTTATGATATTTTTGTTCTATGTTCAATGTAACTGTATTCCAACTTATTGTCTAACCAGCCTCCAGCATGAGAGGAACGTATTTTGACTTAAGAAAAATGATAGAGGACAGAATATGTCAAAAATCCGACATTTTACGACTTTTTTATTCAAACTTACAAATATTGCCCAAATAGTTCTTTTGAACTAAAAACAATAGCAAAAAAGACCTATGACTAAATAATCATACTAAAATTATTTCATTTTTTTTAGCAGAAGTTTGAATCCAGAAGGAAAAGCTTTAGAATCGTCATTGTCTTGTATTCATGATTTTGTAACTAGGAAATTGTATTTATGAAAAAAAAAGAAGCTGCTATGATTAGCAAGCCTCCTGTTCAAGTATGAAATTCTTCTGCTTTTATCGACATTGCCGGCAAGTTTGACGTGTTCGTCTAATAAAGTTTTTTATAATTCTCATTTCCTGTATTTCCACAAGATGGTATCTTTTGCTTAAGAAAAGGTTTTCATTATCACTGGAATGAAAAAAGCTTTGATTTTCATCAAACCTTTTACTTTTGCATATTGAATATTGCAAAACACTTTGTAACAAGGCAACTGAACGGTCAGTCATTAAATTCCAACATTTCCAGCACATTAAACGGAACTCTTTTAACCTATTTGAACAAAATAACATTTTTCCCATAACTCATGCGGCATTTTCCGTAAACATAGAAAACAGTTTATATATATTAATGGTGCTGCCTGTGTTCTAGATCTTTCTTAACAGCATGATTCGTTTCTCGATTCAACATAGGCAGTTTAATCCAAAAGTCACTTCCTTCTCCTATTTTGCTAACAACCCCAAATTCCCCGTTCATCAGCTCTATCAGTTGTTTTACAAGTGAAAGTCCGAGACCGGTTCCTTCAACTTGCACATGTTGAATACGATAAAAAGGTTCATATATTTTTTTCAATTCTTCTTCGCATATCCCGATGCCGGTATCAATTATGTGAATAACTAGAAATCCGTTTTGACATTTACAGGTTATATGGATCTGTCCACCTTCAACATTATATTTAATCGCGTTATCTAACAAATTTAAAATGACTTGTTTTAATCTTAACGAATCAATGTGGATCATTTGATCCACACACTGATCAATGCTTTTGATGATTTTGATCCTTTTTTTGTTTGCCGCTGGCTTCATCAATGCTATACATTCACATATGACCGAATCAATTTGTACTTCGTCATTTGAAATTTTTATTTTTCCTGTTTCAATTCTGGAAAGATCTAAAATTTCATTAATCAAATTTAATAAATGGCGGCCTCCTTTTAAAATTTCTTCCACAAATGCTTGCTGCTGCTCCGTTAACGTTTTATCTAGTTCCAACAAATGAGAAAAACCAAGGATTCCATTTAACGGCGTTCTTAATTCATGACTCATTTTCGATAAAAATTCCGATTTCGCCATATTGGCTTTGACGGCTTCTTCTTTCGCCTGAATAATGCTGTTTTCCATCTTCTTTTGTTCTGTTATATCTTCAAACGTCCATAAATGGCCTTTCAGTTTCCCGTCCATATAAAAAGGAAAATAACTTCTTTTCAAGATTTTACTATTTTTGATGTTCACTTCATCAGAGAAATGCTTATAGGGCGTGAAAATCTTTGATACTTCCCCTGTGTTCTCTTCAACCTTTCGGCCAACGGCTGGAAAATAATTTGTGATGTTTTTCCCAATCAGCTGTTTTATTGGCTCATTGATTTGAAAAATTTTCAATATCGTCTTATTTAAGGCGATAATCTTCATTTCATGATCAATCACAACAATTCCGATTGGCAGATTGTCAATAATCGTCCGTCTTAGTGCATTCGACTCATTTAATTTCATTTCCTGCTCTTTTCTGACGGTTATGTCTACACAAGAACCGATGACTTCAACAACTTTTCCATTTTCTATAACCGGACTTAACACAGCCAAGTAATCATATCCGTTCAGCTTTCCCTCAAAATGGACAATCTCGCCATTCCAGGCTTTCTGATAAGCTCGAAGCTGCCCTTCAGCGACTTCTTTCGGCAAAAAATCCCGCAAATCCTTTCCAATAATCTCATGGGGAGAATAGCCAAGTTTATAGAGCAATTCCCCTGCACATAACGTATGGATAAACTGATCGTTTATTTTGACGAACTTAAATGTCATTCCTTGCTGACGTTCTAATGTATTCATTAAATCTTTCTGCATTTTTCGAAGTCGTTTTTGATATTGTTTTAATTCTTTCATATCTTTGGCGATGACGAAAAAACCTTCATTTTTTCCTTCAACGATCATAGGGACAAACGTTATAAGTAAAGGAATCCATTCACCTTTACTATTTTTAAACGAAACTTCCATTTCATTTTCGTTATGCTCCAACAAACGATTCATTTTCTGTTTTACCCTTTCGGTATCGTCTTGAGGCAAAAACGAAAAAATCGATTGATGAATCATTTGTTCTTTTTTTGCTTTTAAGATTTCTAATCCTTTAGGATTTATATTCGTAATCATTCCGTCGATATTAATGATGAAAACGATATACGGATTATACGAAATCAATGACTCGTAATATAGATTTGTTGTTTCAAACTTTCTTTCTAGCTTGTTTTTTTCTTTTTGAACAAATGCAAAAATCATAAAAATCATGATGATTGAAAGGAGAAGTTGATTTGCCAGCAATGTAGAAACCAAATAAATCTGCTCATATATGAATAATCCAGCTTTTTTTATTTCATTCATTACCGTGTATTGAAAAATGAAAATACCCAATCCCAAAACAATTGAAGGTATTATGATCGCTTTCATTTGAAGCTTTTGAGATCGCTTATTGTGATGGAAAAAGGCAATCACTGCTCCCGCTAAAACAAAAGCGATTAAGTTAGAAAGAACGGAATAAAATCCGTCATATTCATTCCCTTTCAATGATTTTATACCAATATAATATATTACAAAAATACTTAAACCCACTACAATCGAAATCGCCGCTGCATTAGAAACATTTTTTTGTTTATCTTTCATGGAAAAAGCAGCGAATGATGCAATGATCCCTAGCAAAAAAGATAATAACGTATAGACGGTGTGATACGTTGCAATCAAATATAAATCATCACCGAGCATGTCAATAAATTGCATTGTCCAAATTCCTAACCCTACCCATATCGTTCCTAACAATATGTATAACCACTTATCTTTTTCAGTAGACACCTGTATGTTCTGAATCATGTGAACAGAAAAAAAAGAAGCAATGATTGCCATGACGACAGATGAAATCACTAACTCCCAATTAAACAAAGCTTCCATGTTTCACACACCTTATCTTATTTGCTTACATCATAAACAAATAAAGAAGGTTAGACAATTATTTTTACTCTGTGGAACCAATTTGAACAGAACGGAACAGTTTTTTTAGTAAAATATTAAAACTGTTTTTGAAGACGGTGGAGTAATATGCCAAAGAGCTTTGCAGATAAGCGGGATACTTTTTTTAAAAAGCGGAATTTAAAGCGTCATCCTAGTATTGAAAAAACAAAAAAAGCACCGAGATTTAAGAAATTTTATAGGTGCTATTGCTCTCAAACAATCATTCTATATGAAAAATTTCATAGAAGCAATTTTAAATGTTCTTAACAATCTTTGCATTTTATTGCACCTATTGATTCAAAAATCTCTTAGTGCAGCATTGTAAATGTTATATTTATTTATTTTTGTAAAATATAAAAATTCTTTTGATTTAAAGAGTACAACTACAGAATATGACTTGCAATAATTCGATCAAGCTTCCGAATATTCACTTTTTTATTTAATAATAATTTGAATTTCCCTGCCCTAGTCCATAGTTCGAGTTCTGCATTAAGGTCAATCTTTCCTCCATTTTCAGAAGAATACATGACAATCGATTTAAATGGAATGGTGTAGATTTCCACTTTTTTACCTGTAATTCCTTGACGATCGGCAATGATTATTCTTTTGTTCGTCACGACCGCAACATCTCGAACCGTTTTATACGCAGCTTCCGCAGTTTCCCCTTCAATTAAAATTTCCTCCACTTCTTTTGGAACATCTGTCTCTTCATAAAACGTCCAAGTCATAATAGAACCTACATTTGCCATACCTGATTTCATCCCCTATTTGCTTCATTTATGAACAATAAACATAATTTTGGCAAACTGTCTTGGAGCTTATCTTACAAATGTGATAAAATCAACGTTCACTGGTTCATGCCGTTCAGATCGCAGTCTCAAGTTGATCTGTCCTCGATGGTAATGTCCGTGCAAAGCGACATGAGTTAAAATTTCCCTTAATGTATTTTGAAACTCGATTCCTTTACTGTTTTTGTAAGTGACAATGTTGTCTAAATCACGATTCGTCAAATTTTTCAAAAACGATGTAATGCTCTGTTCATTTTGTTTTGCAAGTTCTGCACAGGCATCTATATGTACATCCTCCCAAATCGCAATGTGTGAGCTGTCCAATCCTTGCAATCTTGTAAACCATAGTTTTTCAGTTAAAAGAATATGCGAAAACAAGCGCAGCGCCCCATTATTTTCCCCTTCAATCTTTTGCAAAGTGTCTAATATACGCTCGTTCGCCCAATGCAAGTGCTCAAACATCTTTTGAATCGTTTCCAATAAAAATCCTCCTTCTTTACTTTACTATGTATGCAGCAAATGCTGTTCCTTTGAGTTAACTGACAATGATTAGGTTTTATCGTATAAAAGTTCGTCAAATACACGGTGTATTTTTCGAATATTCTAATAATTTATTGTTGACAAGCTCTTGATTATGAATTCCTGTTTTTTACTGTTTTATCAAATTGGGAGATATCCAACCTTTTAAAACTTTTTGGGAAAGCCACTCCAAAGATTGTTCAGAGTTTTGCATTCTGCCTCGCAAAATGACAAGTGTTGAAACAATTATAACATGAGTTCGCTTAAAAATTTAAACATTTTTTCAGTCTGCGAGCATAATTAAGCTCTCTATTATTAATCCAACTTCTGTCAAATATTATGCAAAATTACATATTCAATATACCTGCTTGACAGCCGATTTTCTCATTGATTCGTTCAATCATTTCGCAAACTTTAAAAGTCGGATAGATCATATGCTTGCTGGACAGATCAAGCAATCAATAGTTTACTTGCTATCAGTTAGTATTTAATAATAGAAGAAGGAAAGGGGCATGCTGACATCAAACGACAAATAGTTAATATTTATATCTATAGAAGGAAAGAGGTTGTAATAGCCTGACTCTTCTTTTCAACCTTTTGAGGCATTGAAGCTCTTCATATAGAACTAGCAAAAGGAAAACCATCCCCTTTTAGGAGAGGATGGTTACTTGACATCGTAGCCTTGATCTTCAATGGCGTTTTTCATTTTTTCAATTGTTACTTTTTTGTCGTCATATTCTACCTCAACAGTTCCTTTTTCAAGTGATACTTCGACCTTTTCGACTCCGTCCAGCTCTTTTAGAGCGTTTGTAACAGCCATTTTGCAGTGATTGCAAGACATTCCTTCTACTTGAAATGTAAGATTCATTTTCATTTCCTCCTTAGTATGATTTTAAGATATTCAGATTAAATCGTTGCAAATACTTTACAGTTTAATTCGTTTTAGACGCAGCGCGTTTGTGACAACGGAAACTGAACTGAGTGCCATCGCTGCTCCGGCGATCCAAGGCTCCAAGAGGCCAAGGGCGGCAACTGGTATGCCGATTGAATTGTAGAAAAGAGCCCAAAATAAGTTTTGCCGAATGTTTTTCATCGTTTTTTGGCTCAAGGAAATCGCTTTTGGAATGTGTGTTAAATCGCCTCCGACCAAGGTGACGTCAGCCGTTTCGATGGCGACATCTGTCCCGGTTCCGATCGCCATGCCGATGTCGGCAACTGCTAGAGCGGGTGCGTCATTCATTCCGTCTCCAACCATTGCTACACGATATCCTTGCTTTTGTAGATCCTCCACGATTTTCGCTTTTTCCTCCGGAAGCACTTCAGCATATACTTGCCCGATCCCCGCTTCCTTCGCTACTGTTTCCGCTGTTCTTTTATTGTCTCCCGTTGCCATAAATATGTTGATTCCCATTTCCTTCAATGTTTGAATGGCTTTTTTTGAGCTTTCTTTAATAGTATCAGCGACAGCGATGATGCCGGAAAGCTCCCCATCAATTGCAACTAGCATAGCTGTTTTTCCTTCTGATTCAAGCTTCACCATTTTCTCCTCATGGTCTGAAGTTGCAATCGACCGTTCTTTCATCAGCTTTCTTGTGCCAACAAGTATATGTTTTCCATCTACTTTGGCTTCGATGCCATGTCCAGTCACGGCTTTAAAATGCTCCGGCTTTTGTATGTTGATGGAACGTGCTTTACCGAATTCCACAATTGCTTGGGCAAGCGGATGTTCAGAAGCGCTCTCCGCAGAAGCGGCATAATAAAGCATGCCTGTTTTTAATTCAATACAATCGGTCACTTCCGGTTTTCCTTTTGTTACCGTTCCCGTTTTGTCAAGGAGGACCGCATTGATTTTATGTGTTTCTTCTAGATGCTCTCCCCCTTTAAATAAAATCCCGTTTTCTGCCCCTTTTCCTGATCCGACCATGATCGATGTCGGCGTCGCCAATCCGAGTGCACAAGGACAGGCGATGACAAGAATAGAAATCGCTACTTCTAACGCTCTTGCCATATCATATGGCGTTATGAACAAATACCAAACAGCAAACATCACGATCGCAACGCCTACAACAATAGGAACGAATATACCGGATATGACATCGGCCATTCGCTGTATTGGCGCTTTCGATCCTTGCGCTTCTTCAACAATTTTAATGATGTTGGCAAGAGCGGTATCCTTCCCAACCTTTTCTGCCCGTATTGTTAAAAGGCCGTTTGTATTGATTGTGGAGCCAATTACTGCATCCCCTACTTTTTTCTCAACCGGGATAGATTCACCTGTGATCATCGATTCATCGACAGAAGACATTCCAGAAATGACCGTTCCATCGACTGGAATTTTTTCTCCGGGCTTTACGATTATCTCATCCCCTACTTTTACTTGCTCCAGCGGGATCCATTCTTCCTTCCCGTCACGGATGACAAGCGCGTCCTTCGCTTGCAGGCTTAACAGCTTGGAAATAGCTTCTGTCGTTCTACCTTTTGCAATCGCTTCAAAATATTTTCCAACGAGCACTAGGGTGATCAAGATTGCGCTCGTTTCAAAATATAGATGCGGCATATGATCGGAACGACCGATTGATTTGATCGCTTCGTACAAACTATAAAAGTAGGCTGCTGATGTGCCGAGCGCCACGAGCACGTCCATGTTTGCGCTTTTGTTTCTTAAAGCCCGGTAAGCTCCTGTGTAAAATGAGCCGCCGATATAAAATTGAACAGGTGTTGCCAGCAACAGCTGAAACCACGGATTCATAAACAGATCCGGCACCGCAAGCCCCGTTTCAAACGGTAAATGGGCGATCATTGTATACAATAAAGGAAGTGATAATAAAATAGAAACAATAAGCTTTCTTTTTTTATGATGCAATTGTTCTTTTTTTCGATCCGATTGATGGGTAGTCTCGTCCCGAACTTGTCCTTTATAACCAAGCTTTTTTATTTTCTCTAAAAGATCTTCAACCGAAACAACGCCTTCCCTATATTCCACAACAGCGCTGTTTGTCGCTAAATTGACAGTCGCATTTACAACGCCTTCCGTTCTTTTCAGCCCTTTTTCAATACGTGCACTGCATGCGGCACACGTCATGCCTTCAATATCCAATGTTACTTTTTCCGATTCGACGCCGTAACCTAACTGTTCAATTTTCCGCTGGATGTCTAAAAGATTTTGTTTCGAAGGGTTATAATGAATAGTTGCTTTTTCCATCGCTAAATTGACAGTTGCCTCTACTCCGTCCATTTTATTCAGCACTTTCTCAATGCGCGCGGAACATGCAGCACATGTCATGCCGGTAATGTTTAATGTGACAAGCTTCTGTTCGCTCATTTGTTCCACCTCTTATTTAGAAAACTGTTTGATCACATCCATCAGCTCGCGAATCGACTCATCACCGCTTCCTTCTTTGATCGCTTTCGCAACACAATGGCTGGCATGCCGCTCCAACAGGTTGAAACCTACTTTTTGCAGCGCAGCTTGAATGGCTGAAATTTGGACTAAAATATCAATGCAATAACGATTGTCCTCAATCATTTTTTGTACCCCGCGAACCTGCCCTTCAATCCGTTTCAGCCTCTTTAAAAGCTTGTCTATTTCATCAGAAGTTCTAGGAACCATTATTTTCTCGTGATCATGTTTTTCATTTTCTGTCACTGACACCCCTCCCTCCTTTCGTTTGTATACATTATACCCGTTATAGGTATAAAAAGCAAATGATTCATCTTTCTAGTTTTTTTTACAAAGATTCAACTCTATCAAGTCGTGAAACACAATTTTCTGCAAAAGCTGACCGCATACTTAAGAGTGGACAATAAAATTCAAAAATTGGCAAGATTCGTTTTAATAAAAAATCAGATAGCATGAGAGGTGCCTTCATGAAATTGTTTTCGTTTATAAAGAGGATGTATTTTTATATTTTTCTCTAGAACTATCGCTTATTCCCCAAAAGGAATTTCCTCGTCCAAAATTCCTCTTACAATAAATCACTCCCTACACAATGTATAGGGAGTGGTCATCATTAAAACGGAAATTGACGCTCTTTTTCTTGAACTGAAACCCATTTTGTCACGGTAAATTCGTCGACAACCCATGGATTTCCGAAACGTCCTAAACCGCTTCCTTTGTTTCCGCCGAATGGAATATTTGGAGCATCATTGACTGTTTGGTCATTGATATGGGTCATGCCTGAATCAATGGACAACGCAAGCTGTTCCCCTCTATTCAAGTCGCTGGTGAAAATAGAAGAACTTAAACCATATTCAGTGTCATTTGCCATTTCAATCGCTTCTTCATCTGATTCAGCCTTAGTGATTGTCGCGATGGGCGCAAAAACTTCTGTTTGCGCGAGCTTGCTTGAATTTTTGACATTCGTAAAGACAAATGGAGTGAGGACGTTTCCTTCTCTTTTCCCTTCTAAGACAAGTGTTGCGCCTTCCTTCTTAGCTTCTTCAATGTAGCTTAAAGCTTTTTTCAGCTGCGTTTCATTGATTAATGGTCCAATGACCGTATTGGGATCGGAAGGGTTCCCATAAGGAAGAGATTTTGCTCTGGAAACAAATTTTTCCACAAATTCATCGTAATGATCTTTATGAACGATAAAGCGATTGACGATCATACAAATTTGTCCTTGGTGGATAAACTTGCCGAAAACAGCGGCGTTCACTGCCTGGTCTACGTTGGCATCCGACAGCACGACAAACGGACTGTTGCCTCCAAGCTCCAGCGCAACCCGTTTCAAATTGCGGCCAGCAATTTCACCGATATGTCTGCCAACGGCGGTGGAGCCGGTAAAACTAATTAAGCGCGGAATCGGATTTGTCAACATTTCATCACCGATTTCAGGAATATCGGTTAAAATCATGTTGAAGACTCCTTTTGGAAGTCCGGCATATTCAAATGCTTTCGCAATGATCGAGCCTCCAACAAGACCTACCTGTATATCCGGTTTATGGACAACGCTGTTTCCTAATGCAATCGCAGGAGCGATTGTTCTCATCGATAAATTCATCGGGAAATTGAACGGTGATATTGATGAAATCACTCCGAGCGGAAGACGGTAAATTTTGTTCACTTTCCCTTCAATTGCACTTGGGACTTCCCTGACTTCATGTATGGCTCCTGCATAGTTCAAGGCTTCTTCGAGAACCTCCAGCGTCAAGTGCAATTCTACATTCGCCTTTAAAACAGTTCCGCCTGTCTCACGAGTGATAACGCTTACAATTTCATCCTGATGAGACTTTAAATATTCTTCTGCTTTTCGAATAACTTCCTTTCTTTCTTCAACAGACGATTTCGCCCATTTTTTTTGTGCCTGTTGAGCGATTTCAAATGCTTCTTGCACTTGTTCTCTTGTTGCTAAACGCACTTTTGTGATGAGGGAATTATCGTAAGGATTAACATCTTCAAATATGCTTTCGCTTTTTCCTTCAACCCATTGTCCGTTAATATAGCTTTTATTGTAGTTCTCAAATTTCTCCATTTGGTCCCCTCCTAAAAATTCCGAATTTTCAATCCAATTTTATTAGTTTATGGCGCGGCTGTCAATCATTAAGCATCATTTCATATTTTTCGTCCTGCTGTCATTGTATCAATTTGCTTGGCCCGCCATGAAATTGGCGAGCTTCTAAAAAACCTTTCATTGAGAACTGTAAGATTTTCTAGGAAGCTGCATCAACATAGCAGTTATGCTCCGTTTTATAGATAAATATGTTTCGCTGCCGACTTCCATTCCAACTCAAATCCCAAATATTTCTCGCTTTATTACGACAATGTTTAAATGATTTTCGAGTCATTTTTATTGAAATGGTTCAGAAGTTCCATTTGATTGTGCTTTTGAAAAGTGGATCAACTGTATATAGTTTTGTTCAAACATACTTTTTGGCTTCTTACATTCTAGCAAAATATTTTAAGCCGATGCATCAGCATGTTCCATTTTTACTGTGCATATAATACGGCAGTTACTTGCCTGGATCTAAAAAGCGGTGATTCAACTCTCCATAAAAATAAAATAAAGAGGATTCTCACCGCTTCCAAAAACTATCAAAACATGGTAAAATAAAAAGGAACATTTGTTCGTTTATTTTCGGTCTGCCTTTCGTCACGAATTCATGAAGGGATCAAGGGATGGAGGGTTATTTTTGAAAAGAAGATAAAAAAACATACAATGCTTTCTTTTGCTCATCATTTAAAGTAGAAAGAATATGTTCTACTTGATCATCAACAAGGGATATGTCCTCGTTATCGATCATTTTAAAAAAGCTTCCCATCGGTATATTAAATCTTTGGCAAAACTTTTGAATGAGGCTAATAGGAATTTCTTGTTCACCATTTTCGATTCTGGAAAGCCTTGGCTGAGAAATTTCCAAATCCTCGGCCAGTTGAACCATCGATATATTATACTTTTTTCGCACTTCTCTTATTTGTTCTCCGATTTTTTTATTGATTTCCATCTGTTACATTCCTTCTTTGCTACTTCATCTATAATATAGTTTAACGTTTTCCTATTTTACTTTCAATTCGTTTTGTATTACTATAAAAATGAATATTTTTTATTCATTTTTATCTTCAAAGGGTTGGGTGAGCATAGATGAACTTTGAGCAAGCTTTCAATGAATTCGCTTATAATCGAATTGAGCAAGCTTTGTTAAATCGACAAAACCGTGAGCTCAAAGCTCTATACAACGAGCTTGAAGAAAAGCTTAAAAAGCTGGGCATAGCCAAAAACGATTGCGATGATTTAAAAGGAACCATCTATTGTTTGATGGATACTCAAAATTTGCTAGTTTATAGGCAAGCACTTGCAGATGTCATTTCCTTTCTTATCAAACTGGAAGAAACAAAAGCGGGCACCGGCCAAAAATAAACAATTCTACGAAAATATTTCCCGTTCATGCTGATCAAAAGGGTTTTTGGGGGTCAAGATGTTGACAAATGAATTAAATCCTTCTTTCTATGAACATCGTAAATATTTTTCACTGCCTCTCTACATATTTAATAATGAGTATAAAAAAGACCATCATGAATCAATTATTGAACAGCATCTACATAAAAATGTAAAAAATAGGTATTTTCAAGTCCCGGAATTCGTTTTTAAAGAATTTGCCAAAGGAAATTTGTCTGAAGTGTGTGTCTGGATTTTATTGACTTGTTTTTATTTGCTCCATATAAACAAGAGAAACGGCTTTAACGAAGGGGAAATTTTGCGGCTCGTAATGGAAGCGAGGAAAAAGACATGTTCTTATCCATCATTAAAAAAATGCTTTAAGCATTGTGTTGCGGAGTTAAAGAGAAGCGGATGGATCGAGCAGAAAAACAGGCTAATCTTTCTGAAAATTTTTTGAGTATTCATTCTCTTTTTTTTAATTTTCTTGTTTGAGAGAAAAGAAAAACGCGGTTGTGAAACCGCATTTTTAAATAAAAGGGCGAAAATTATATCGTTTCAAAAAGGATTGAAACCATCTGCTTATTTTACTATTAAATCGACACCGATAACCCCGACGATGTCTCCGTTCTTATGAATGGGGAAGGAAATGGTGATGCACGGTTTTTTTGTAACAGCAGATGTATAGATGCTTGATATAAAGATTTTATTTTTACTAGCTTCGATAAACCAAGGACGGGCTTTTGCATTTATTAAGCCTGCAGAAGGGTTGGAATAAACGAATGTACCGTCCAGTCGATTCGACCAAATAGCTTCGATATGCTCGTTCTCCTCAAAAAATTGATCCAATGCTTTTTTATGAACATCCGCATCTAGTTCATACAATGGAAATTGTGATAAAAGATTCATCACTTTTTCTTTCATTTCATTGATTTTTGCCAAATCTATTTCTGTAATTTGTTGAAGCTGATCCCTTTTGACTAACGTTTGCAGCTCTTTAGAGGTTTGATCCAATGTCTCGCTGATGGCAATCATCTCTTCAATATGCTGGTGCTGCTTATCCATATCTTCTGAAACTCTCAGTGCATATGTTTTATTTTCATGAGCCATATCTGATATTTGCTTGAGCACCGTAGTAATTTCCTGTACATGATCACACTGCAATTCGACAGCGTCTTTCGAATCCGATACCATTGATGTGATTTTACCCAACGATGTTTGAAAGGAATGGATAACATCAATTAAAGATAGTAATTCAGCCACATTCTTTTTCATCTGATCGTTTTCCGATTTTACCATTTTGGTCGAAAACTCAATTTCTGATTGAATCGAAGAAAGAATTTGATGTGTTTCTTCAACCGCATCATGCGTTTGGTTTGCTAAATTTCCAATTTCATTTGCAACGACCGAGAAGCTTTTCCCATGTATTCCGGCTCTTGCCGATTCGATATTTGCATTTAATGCAAGTATTTTTGTTTTTAGAGAAATCGCTCCAATCGAAGAAAGAATGTGATCCATTTGTTTGGAAAAAGAAACGAGCCGATCCATTTGATCAAGAATTTTCAAATGATTTTGCCGCAGCTGTTCCGTTTCTTCTTGTATTTTTTGCAGCTGCGTTTTCGATTTTACGAGCTGTTCATAAAATAATATACTTGAGGAATGTATCTCTTGAGAAGATGCTGTGATTTTCACAGCTGCCTCTTCAATTTTACGCATCTTTTCTGAAACGTTATTTGTGTCTTGCGCGGTCTGCTCAATATGCTCTAATAGCTGAAACGTGCTTTTTTTACTCGAGGAAGATCGTTCATCAAGGGAAACAGCGGTTAATTTCATTTGCTCAATGACGCCTTTTAATTGATCCGCAGCAACTTCCACCTGTGCCGCAAACGAATCCTCCATTTGTTTTTTTTGTCTATCTTCTTCATGATCCGCTGCTCGATTCCATTTTTTTAAAAACAGCATATTTATCACCTACTGTCTCCACTAATTTACTCTTTATTGTAACAAGCCGAACAAGAACGAAACATAATTTATGTCACATAATCTGACACAAAACATTTCAATATACAACCATTCGACAGATGCTACCTTTTTTCTCGTTTTTTCTTTATCATTGTTGAATTTTGCGCTTTCCCGAGAAATAATTTTTATTTACAAAAAAAATACTCTCCTTCCGTGCATAAAAGTCGGAGAGTTTATCAAACTGTTATTCTCTTTCATTCAAACTTTCCTGTTTGATAGTCGACGATTGCTTGCCGTATTTCTTCTTACGTGTTCATAACAAACGGACCGTAAGCTGTGACAGGTTCATGGAGAGGTTCTCCCGCATATAGAAGCAGCCGGAGTTTGTCTGTCGTTGTGACGGTTATGTAGCTTTCCTCTCCCTCAGCACCCTTTGTTAAAAACAGCACTTGCCCTTTTTCCCCTTTTGTTTTAGACGCACCAAACAAGCCTTTTCCTTCTAAAATATAAAGAAAACCATTATAGTTTTCCGGAAGATCTTGATGAACGGACGCATCAGGTTCCAGAATCATTTCCACCATCGTGACAGGAACGTAATTTTTTAGTCGGCGCTTGAATACCTTTTGACGAACCAGAAAAAATCCGAATCAACGCTCCTTTTTCTTTTCTAACTGGCCTGTCAGCACTTTTCAAATTTTGATAGCGGGGAGCGGTCAGTTTTTTTGAACTCGGCAAATTAACCCACAGCTGCAGACTGTGAACGGTAGATCCAGGTGCAGGATCTTCTTGATGGATTACTCCTCTTCCAGCAGTCATCCATTGAACATCCCCGGCTTTGCTTGCCATATCCATTTTTGTTATCAAAATGCTCCAAAATCCCGTCAATTACATATGTGACAGTTTCGATTCCCCGATGGGGATGAAGGTCAAACGTCCCTTGCTGAAAAATATCCTCCGCAAGCATTAAAATCGATCATATTCCTCCCAATTACCAGGTTCTAACACAAACCCATTAGTATGAGTCGGATTATTCGTTTGTAACGCAACATTTTTAATTTTGCGTATATCCCTTTCCATACAAGCCTTATCTATTTTCTGCTTTTTGCAAGTAATCAATAATCCCTTGCGCACAAATGCCCATATCGATTTTTAAATACTCGTGCACTTGATGATCTTCGGAAATATGTTTTTTCTTTAAGTAATCTTGCAGCGTGCTGTACAATCTATCAGATAGAAGCTTTGATCTTTCTTCAAACGGCAAGCTTCCATGCTCTTTTACAACCGCTTTGCCTTGATCTACAAAAATGTCCAGCCAATATTTTAGCTGTTTATAAACTTCCTCTGGATGCTCGCTCATGCCAAAATGACCGAAAAATATTTTCGAAACGTTTAATGCTTCGATTCTTTCACATGATTCAAGCATTTTATCCGGATCAAACTGGTTAGGAGAAGTAGACGGCAAATAAAACTCTAAGTCTGAATCTAAGAGCATTGAATAAAAAACTCCGATCGTGTCGCCGGTAAAGATGCCGTTGCTTTTGGAATCATGTATACAAAAATGGTGATTCGCATGACCTGGTGTGTGATAAAACGTCAGCACGCGATCATCGCCTACTTGAAGCGTTTCCAAATCTTCTTTTACAACTAGCTGGTCTTCTGGCACGGGCAAAATCGGATCAAACAATTTTTGAAATTGCTCCTCTCCATACACCATTTTGGCGCTGGCAATTAATCTGGATGGATCTTGCAAATGACGTTTCCCGCGGGGATGGACGAACACTTTTGCTTTTGGGCAATGTTTAAGGAAAAGCCCGACACCTCCCGAATGATCTAAATGAATGTGCGTAACAATGATGTTTTGAACATCCTTCGGATCAATTCCTAAACTATCAAGACCTTTTAATAAATATGGGACAGACGGGCTCGCGCTTGTTTCGATGATGGTCAGCTCTTTTTCGTGAAGAACGTAAGCCCCTGTTCTGTTTTCTAATCCTAAGTCAAAAAGATCAATTAATGTGATGTCATCGCCAATGTTTTGTACCTTCAATGTTATGTGACTCCTTTCTTTTATTTGCCTACTACATAATTCAACAAAAAAAGATTAATTTCCTTTTCCAAACTTTTTGTTGATTGGTTAAAATTTTTTGATGACAAATTTTTTATTTTAATATATAATATCAATGCTGACGTTTTTCGGGAAGTAGCTCAGCTTGGCAGAGCACCACGTTCGGGACGTGGGGGTCGCAGGTTCAAATCCTGTCTTCCCGACCATGGAGAAGTACCCAAGTGGTTGAAGGGGACGCACTCGAAATGCGTTAGGGCGGGCAACCGCCGCGTGAGTTCGAATCTCACCTTCTCCGTTTAAAAAACGCGCTTTTTAGCGCGTTTTTTTATTGCCGGAATTTGAATAATTGACCCTTTTAAAAATTTTTCAAAACAATTGATATTCTTATTTTCATAAAAACTGTTTCAGCAAGTTATGCAAAAAACCTGAAAAGCCTATTTAGTGCTTTTCAGGTTTTTTGCTTATCATTCCTCGATTGGAGCTTTTCTTCTAAATTTGCTTAATACTTCATAGACGATTGGAACAATGATGAGAGTCAGCAAAGTCGAGCTGGTCAATCCGCCGATGACGGTTAAACCAAGTCCTCTCGAGATCATGCCTCCATCTCCTTCATAACCTAATGCGAGAGGAAGCAATGCTCCAACTGTTGCCAGCGCAGTCATTAAAATCGGTCTTAGACGAGTTGCCCCTGCTTCAATGAGCGCATCTCTTGTAGAAAGTCCTTCACGCTCTTTATGAATGACACGGTCAATTAACACAATCGCATTCGTCACAACAATACCGATTAACATGAGCGCACCGATCAAAGCTGAAACGCTCAATGTTTCTCCCCCAAGCCATAGCGCTACAAATCCGCCGATGACGGTAAATGGAAGTGAAAATAGAATGGCAAAAGGCGCAAGTCCTTGACTAAACGTAACCACCAGCACAAAGTAGACAACAGCGATGGCAGCGAGCATAGCCAATCCTAATTGTGAAAACGACTCATTGATCTGTTCGGACACTCCACCTGTTTCAATGTTCACACCAGGCGGCAATTCTAAACCATCTATTTTCTTTTGAATGTTTGCATTTACTTGGCTAACGTCATTAGTAGTAATCTCTCCGCTGACTGATACTGCAAATTTTCCGTCGCGTCTAGTAATCGTATTGGATGTTTCGCCTTCTTTTACTTTCGCTACATCTCCAATTTTCACATTCATGCCAAGTGGGGACTGAATGGTTTTCTTTTTCATCTCATCAATCGAATCAAATGTTTGCTCTTCCCCTTCAATATAAACTTCAATGTCTTGACCTTCTTTTTGGATTGTTGTTAAAACCGGCCGTTCATGGTGTTGGCTTAATGCCATCGCAATTTGCCCAGCGGTCAATCCTAGCTTGCTCATCTTTTCTTGATCAACAACAAACGTGAACTCATCATAAGTTTTCGATAAACCTGATTCGACATTTTTCAAGTTTTTTTCATCTTCCAAGATTTTTTGCACTTTTTGGGCGACAGGCTCAATATCTTCCATCGAATCGCCAAACACATACAATGTGTACTCATTGCTTGCCATCATCATGTCAATGGTGCCCCAATCGCCTTTTTCGTTCGTTAATTCATTTAAGTCTTTAACAATTTTCTCCTTTTCTTTTTCAAAATTCGGTGTGTCATCTTCATACATAATAAAGAAAATGGCCTGATTTCGATTTCCAGGATTCATCGGATTTTCGCTTCCGACAGACAATTGAATCGTTTTTACATGATCACGGTCGACAAGGAAATCTTCTGCCTTCAATGCGATATCTTCTACTTCTTCCAGCGTTTGCCCTGGATCCGGATCATACGTTAAGATAACTTGCTTTTCTTGTTCATTCGGCAAAAAGCTTACACCGATGACAGGAATTAAAAACAGACTGGAGACAAGAAGCAGAATCGCAATCAATGATGTTATCCATTTATGGTTCAAAGACCAATTTAATATTTTTTTATAGTTAGTAACCAAAAAGCCAGCTTCCTTTTCTTTTTCGCCTTTCCGTTTTACTCCTTTTTTAAATAAAACGTGAGCAAGTGCCGGCACAATAGTAATCGCCACTAAAAGGGACGCTAAAAGCGAGAATACAATCGTAAGGGCAAACGGCATAAATAGCTGTCCGACCATCCCTTCGACAAATGCGAGCGGCAAGAAAACCGCTATCGTCACAATGGTTGAGGACATAATAGGAATAAACATTTCTTTTGTCGCTGCAATAATCAGCTCTTTCCCTTTTAACGGCTCCCCTTTTAATGTCATCCGTCTGTAAATATTTTCAATGACGACAATCGAATCGTCAATGACGCGGCCGATCGCCATTGTGATAGCTCCAAGCGTCATCATGTTCAACGTGATGTCCATTTCACGCAAAATGATTAATGCAATTAATATGGAAAGCGGAATTGACACCACGGAAATCAACGTTGAACGAATGTTGCGCAAAAACAGCAAAATGACAATAACTGCAAAAATCGAACCGAACAGAGCTTTATTCAGCATTGTTTCAACAGATTTTTCAATCGGTTCTGCTTGGTCCAGCGTTGAAACGACTCCGAGGCCTTTATATTCGTCTTTTAATTCATCCAATTTTTCTTTTACTTTATTTACGACTTCAACTGTATTCGCATCAGTAGCTTTTACAATTTGCAGTCCGATTGCTTCTTTTCCGTTCGTTCTTGATACGGATTCAGCTTTTCCGACGATTTCGATATCGGCAATTTCTCCTAATTCGACTGTTGGCAATTCAATGCTTTGCTGCTGGATCGCCTGATTTGGCGCTGCACCATTTGCTCCAGACAAACCGTTTGGCACTTGGCTCATTTGCGCCTCTCCGGCTTGCTGCCCTTGTGCTGATCCTGTGACTGGGATTTTAAGCTTTTTCAAATCGTCAATTGTCGTAATATTTCCGTCAACGACAACAGACTTTTCCGTGTCTTTAAATGTATAAAGACCTAATGGCGCACGGAGATCCGCACCTTGAATATAATTTTTTATTGTTTCCTCATTTAGCCCGAGCTCTTTTAATTTGTCTTGATGAAAAACAAGCCGCCCCTCTTCTACCTGCTGTCCAGAAGTTACAATGCTTTCTACTCCATCAATTCCTTTCAATTCAGGAACAATGATGTCTTCAACCAGTTCAGTTAATTCAGGAAGTGTTTTTCCTTCATCAAAAAAGCTCACTGTATAAACAGGGAAAGCGTTCATGCTAAATCTTGCAATTTTAGGCTCTCCTGCTCCATCAGGAAGTTCGACTTGTTCGATTGCCTTTTCAGCTTCCTCTTCTGCTCGTTCCATATCTTTTTCAAATTTGTATTCGATTTGAATAGAAGATGCATTTTCAAACGAATTAGAGCTGACGATTTCCACCCCGTTCAAATTGCGAACAGCTTCTTCAATAGGAACCGTCACTTTCTCTTGTACTTCTTCAGGGGTTGCACCTGGATATGTAGTCGTAACACTTATGATGGGAGTGTTTATGTCCGGGATCGTCTCCAGCTTCATATTAAATCCAGAAAATAGTCCCGCAAAAATTGCAATGATAGTTAAAATCCAAATAGCCAGTTTATTACGGAGCGAAAATTTAATAATGTTCTCCACCAAGTCCCATTCCTTTCATGAAGATTTGACAATTCTCCTTTTTTTATACATACTTATAGTAAGTTGACTATATAGTCATTATAATTGACCGGTTAACTAGTAGTCAACTAAACTAATAAAATTTTTTCCGACAATAAGGGGATGTTCATGTGAAAGAAAAAGAACGTTTAATCATTGAAGCTGCGATGAAGCTGTTTGCTCGAAAAGGCGTTTCTTCCACCTCCATCCAAGAAATTACCAATGCATGTGGCATTCCGAAAGGTTCGTTTTATTTTTATTTCAAGTCAAAAGACGAGCTGTTAATTAAATTATTGGAGCAGTTTTTTAGTCAGTTAAAGAAAAAAACGGAGCAAATCGGGGCAAATTACGAAAATCCAAAAGAGCGGTTTATTAAACAATTGTCTGTTCAATTAAAAGAATTTTTGGCGCATAAAGAAATATTTATTACGCAGATGCATGAAAATTTAAAAGAAAATAATGAAAAAATTGATTCGTTGTTACAAAACCTAAGAAACGATTTTTTTCATTTTTTAACAAACAATCTGAAAAACATTTACGGCAAGTCAATTGATAAGTATATAGCAGATGTAAACATTATCGTTCAAGGAATCTTTTTTTCATTCATTCAGTTCCTCATATTTGAAAATAGGGTGAGAGTAGATGAGGAAAAATTGGCAAAATACATTTTGCAAACAGCAGATGATTTAGTCAAAGGAATGCTGGCAAAACAAAATGACCCCATCATTCCAGCTGAGATCATGACCAAAATGTTCAATCATCCTCAATCCCCTAGCCATCCGTTGAACATTTTAAATGAGATAAAAGAAATGAGCCGTTCTATAATCGATGATGGACAGTTAAACATTACGATTGAAGTGTTAGAAGCTGAAATAACGGCTGAAAAGCCAAGAACTCCGGTCATTAAAGGAATGTTGTCAAATCTCCATGAATATCCTGAACTACGCTACTTGGCCAATCAACTAGCTGATTATTTTCAAATTAAATGAGCCTCTAAAGGGTTTAATTCCTTTAGAGGCTGTATTTTTACTCCAGCTCCAACGCTTTTGTTTCTTGTCCAAACAATAGAACAGCTAATGCTCCAATAATAATGGCAGCGCAAAAAATTGAAAAAATGGCTACCATGGAAACTTTGAGAGCGGCTAAATAACCAACTAATAAAGGCCCGAAAATGCCACCAATTCTTCCAAACGATGCGGCCATTCCCGCACCTGTCCCGCGAATTTCTGTTGGATAAAGCTCAGGTGTATAAGCATAAAGCGCTCCCCAAGCCCCTAAGTTAAAAAATGATAAAAAGATTCCAGATATTAAAAGCTCTGCCGTTGTATCGGAAAATCCGAAAAAGAATGCGCTCAGTGCAGTGCCAAATAAATAAAGAGAAAGAACAAATTTTCTACCGATTCGTTCAATGAGCCACGCCGCACTAAAGTATCCCGGAAGCTGTGCAATCGTCATAATAAGAACATACTCAAAGCTTTGCACTAAACTGTAGCCTTTCATCATCACAACGCTTGGAAGCCATAAAAACATCCCGTAATAAGAAAAAACAACAGAAAACCACAACACCCAAAGTACAGCTGTTTGTTTCACATATTTTTTTGACCAGACAGCTGCGATATTTTTCCATACATTTGATTTTGTTTGTATCGATTTGAATTTTTTTGAATCCGGAAGCTTCATGCGCAAATAAATCGCATAAAAAGCCGGAAGAGCTGTTAAAATAAGGGCGAGACGCCAGCCAAATTGAGGGATAACAAAATAAGATATAATTGCCGCGATCAACCATCCTGCAGCCCAAAAACTTTCAAGCAGCACGACCATTCTTCCCCGATCCTTTGTCGGCGAGCTTTCTGATACTAGCGTTGATGCTACTGGCAATTCACCCCCCAGCCCCATGCCGATAAAAAATCTTAACAGCAAAAATACTGCTAATGTGGTTGTAAAAGCCGACAGGCCGCTGCCGATCGAAAATAACAATAATGTGATAATAAAGACAGTTTTTCTGCCAATTTTGTCTGACAAGAGACCGAAGAAAAATGCCCCTACAGCCATGCCGATCGAGTTGATGCTCCCGATCCAGCTCATTTGTTCTGCCGTCAAATTCCAATCTTCTTTTAACGCGGCAATGATAAAAGATAAAATGCCGACATCCATTGCATCAAAAAGCCATGCGAGTCCCGCAATGCCTAATAGCTTTTTTGTTGACATCTCTTTCATCTTGTCAACTTCACCTCTTTCTGATGTCTTTACATATGTTTTGTTATATGTAAACTATATCATATTTTACATAATTGTCATGTTTTTTGTTTTATAAACGAAACATAATATTGTGCCATCGGCATATGAATCCTATAATCGCAATTTCAGACCATCTTTGCAGCGTTTCATTTATTGCAAAAGGTACAATTCCTTGAAATTTCTACTTTCAGAGAAATCCTTAACAACTAAAAAAGATCCACAGAAATCATTTATATATTCTGTAGATCTTCGCCATTTAAAAAGGAATAGGAGACAGCATTTTGTCTATAAAATTTTTATTTTTTGTTTTTTGTCCCATCTTCTACGTTATAGGCTTGACCATATGCTTCACGGGACGGTTCATATAAGTCATGTACATCCGTTCTTCTTTCGAGTTCCGTTTGTTCATGTGTACGTTTTTTGTTTTTAAACCACTTCATTCTTGCTCACCTCTCATATATATCATCATCTTCTTATTTATTGTTGCGAAATTTTTTACGTTTATTCGAAAATATGCATGCCATTCGCCAACCAGTTCTGTTTTTCATTTATAATGAAATTAATCGATTATGTTAGATTGAAGGTGACAGTATGGAGATCGAAGATATTATAAAGAAGGTTAAAAATCATAATCCGACGATAATTGGGATGGATCGTTTAGTAAAATTTGCGGTATTGCTTCCGTTTATGCGAATAAATGATGAAGTTCATTTGTTGTTTGAAGTACGCGCCAAAAAATTAAAAAGGCAGCCCGGCGAGATTTGTTTTCCAGGTGGGAAAGTTGAGCCGACCGATCACGATGCAAAACATACAGCTATTCGCGAAACATCAGAAGAGCTAGGTATTTCAGCCGATATGATTCAGCATGTATATCCGCTTGATTATGTGATGACTGCCTACGGAACGGTTGTTTATCCTTTTGTTGGCATGATCGATCCTGACGCTTCGTTAGAGCCAAACAAAGACGAAGTCGGCGAAGTATTTACAGTTCCTTTTCAATTCTTTTTAGAAACGAAGCCAGAAATTTATGAAGTTCATTTTCGGGCAGAACCTGAAGAAAATTTTCCTTATGAAAGCATCATCGGGGGAAAAAAATATAAATGGAATTCACCGAAAATAGAAGAACATTTTTATTATTATAAAGATAAAGTGATTTGGGGGCTGACAGCCCGGATGATCTACTATTTTATCGATATGCTAAAGAGCGAGCCATCCCTATAATAGTTTTATGGGATGGCTGTTTATTTAAGCTGTACCGTGAAACAATTCTTTTTTCCTCCACCCGCCGAGCCTAAAATATAAAAAGGCGAATAAGCTGGAAATAACAAAGCTGACGCCCATTCCGACACCGATGCCGTCTTCGCCGATCCAATTGGAAAAAAGGTATGTGAGCGGGTAACGCAGCACCCAAAACGAGATGATGTTTAAAATTAAGACTTGCATCATCGCACCAGATCCACGAACAACACCGTTTAACACAAAATTGATGCCAAGAAACGGATAGAAGAAAGCGACGATTTTTAAATAATTCACACCAAATTGCACCGCTTCTTCCTCCTGGATAAATAATTCCACACCAAAACGGGCGAAAAAGAGAATTAGCAATGATATCAAAACCATAATAGCTAAATTATACATCAATCCATATTGAGCAATTTTATAAACTCGATCCCATCGATTTGCACCAATGTTTATGCCTGCCAAGCTGTTGACAGCAGTTCCGAGGGCCATTGCGGGAAGCAAGATAATATTATCGAGCCTCTGAGCAGCGCCGAATCCGGCCAGCGCGTCTTCGCCAAAACTAGCTACAACGCTCATGATCGCCGTCACTCCAGCGGAAATGACCATCATTTGCATGCCGGACGGAACCCCGATTTTTAAAATAAGAGAAACTTCTTCTTTTTTCGGCATACGCGGCCATGTAAAAGGAACTAATTTGTAATGAATCGCCAAATATATTCCGAATAAAAAGGCGATCCCTTGGGAAATCACTGTTGCATAAGCCGCTCCGGCTATGCCGAATTGAAATCCAGAAATAAATAATGGATCTAAAGCGGCATTTAAAAGAACAGCCAAAACAACAAAATAAACCGGGGCTTTGCTTTCTCCAAGCGCACGCATCAATGTCGCCACAAAATTGTAGCCGAATAAGAAAATAATTCCAAGAAAATTAATTCGCAAGTATAAGGATGCATCTGCAACTAAACTGTCAGGTGTTCCAAGCAAAAATAAAATCCGTTCGGCAAAAATAAATCCAAAAACTCCAAGCAAAATCGATAATATAAACAGCGTGACAACAAAGGCATTCACATACCGTTTCAACCCTTGTTCATCGCGTTTTCCTTTTAATTGGGACAAAATCGTTAATGTTGCTTGGTTGATCCCGATTATGAAAGAAAGAATTGTGAAAATGACAGTTCCAGAGAGAGACACCACCCCTAATGCACGAGCCCCCAGCAAGTTTCCAACCCATAAACTGTCAATTATTTGATAAGAAACTTGAAGCAAGTTCGTTAATAAAATAGGCGAGGAAAAAGTGATGAGCTGCTTTAAAATATTTCCTTCTGAGTAATCCGTCTGTTTCATCCAAGAATCACCTTTTTCTTTCATCTTACATTGACGCAGCCTTCGAATAAGCAAAGTGCCGCTCGGTGAAGGATTTACGACCACGTCCTGCTGAGAGCTTTTTTTGAACGAATGGGGCTCTCTTGCTTCCTTACCTTTTATCAAGATTTATTCTTCATATATCATTTTTTTCGTCATGCCGCCGTCAATAATAATATTTTCTCCCGTAATAAAATCGTTGTCGGGATGAGTTAAAAACAAACACGCTCTGGCAATATCATCCGGTTTTCCGACTCGCTTTGCAGGATGCTGTAGATGATCGCGCTCAGTAAGCAGTTCATAGTTGTTCGTTTCAATCCAGCCGGGGCTTATACAATTGACTCTGATTTTGTCTTCCCCCAATGAAATAGCTAAAGCGTGTGTTAAAGCAACGATGCCGCCTTTAGACGCAGCGTACGCTTCCGAATCTTTTTCAGACATGAACGCTCTTGTTGAAGCAATATTAATGATCGAACCTCCCCTTTCATTTTCTCGCATATATTTTGCAGATTCCTTTGCAAATAAAAATACGCTGCGAAGATTTGTTTGTAATATGTCATCCCATTCTTCAACCGTTAGCTCATAAAGAGATTTAAATCTTGAAACACCTGCATTGTTAATCACAATATCGATTCTTCCCGTTGTATGTTTGACCGTTTCTATTAATTTGATGACGTCCTTATGATTTTTGACATCCGTTTTGATAAACGTCGCTCCATATTCCTCAGCTGTTTCCTTTCCTTTTTGTTCATTCACATCCGCTATCACAACTGTTGCTCCTTCTTTTGCATAGGCGGAAACGATCGCTTTCCCGATCCCTTGTGCACCGCCGGTTATAATGACTGTTTTTCCTGCAAAGACCATGTCGATTCCTCCTCTTATCGTTTTTTAAAATCCTGCTCTTGTTTTCGATTACTTCCGTTGGAAATAACAGGGTCAGCCCCACAATATTGAAAATTTTCATTTAAAGATAGACTTTTTTCGTTGAACGCAGAAACCGTCTAAAGATCTTTTATGCAAGCTTTTTCCCTCCTTTTAGCTTCGGCTGCTTAAAAGGTTGGTTTCACCATCTTGTGTTCGAGCTACTAGTTCAATCTGGCTGCAAAGCTGGAAGCTTGCAACCTTCCCCTCCCCTAAATCGAAAAAAGAGTCCCCCTTGAAAAAGATTGACTGTTAGCTCAGAAGACACGCAGCCTGATATAAAAAGATCCACTCTACTCGCCTAAACGGAAGCGAATTAATTTTTTTGTATTGCCTTTTTTCGGCTACAGATTTTTACATTTCTTCAATTTAGTCGCTTTTAGATAGCTCACTCATTTATTATATCATTTATAAACTTAATCAATTGACAACAACGTGCAGCATACATAAAATACAATTAAACAGATCGGAATAAAAGTCAGAAAGGAGATACCTTTGGCAATTAAATTGACAACTGTTTCCATCTTTGTTTTCATGATTATCTCATGGCTGTTTGGCATCTATTCGCTGTCAAAGTTTTACACACCAACAATCATCATCCCGATTTTTAACAATTATTATTGGTCTACTCCATTTGTCGGAATGTTAGGTTTAACTGTTTTCTTTTCCATCGTATCAGTAGCGGCATTTTTTATCTTGAAATATAAAAATTTTAGAAAACGAACCACGATCTATTCTATAGCCTCCATTTTATGGATAGCTATTATCGCTGGGCAATTTAAAATTTTACTGTTTAATCTCGGGATTTGCCATTAACTTTATGATATTATTAAACTTTAACTCATTCTAACTGGACCAGGAGTGAAGAAATTGGAGAAGAAGCTAGAGAAAGCAACATTCGCCGGAGGCTGTTTTTGGTGCATGGTAAAACCTTTTGACCAGTGGGACGGCATTGAGAAAGTCATTTCTGGTTATACGGGCGGGCATGTTGAAAATCCTACTTATGAACAGGTCAAAACAGGGACAACTGGGCATTATGAAGCGGTACAAATCGAATTTGACCCAACGGTGTTCCCATATGATAAGCTCCTTGAAATTTATTGGCAGCAAATCGATCCGACCGATGACGGCGGACAATTCCACGACAGAGGCAGTCAGTACAGGACAGCCATTTTCTATCATTCAAATGAGCAAAAAACGCTGGCAGAACAATCTAAACTCGCCTTAGCCAAAAGCGGAAAATTCAATAAACCGATCGTAACCAAAATTTTACCGGCTGCGCCATTTTACTCAGCAGAAGAATATCATCAAAATTTTTATCAAAAAAATCCAGAAGCATACAAAAAAGATCGGGAAATTTCCGGACGGGATGAATTTTTGCGAAAGCATTGGAAATAAAAATGATTGAAACAGTAAAATCTTACAATAGATTTTACTGTTTTTTTGAATGGCCATCACTGATTATGCATTCATTCAGCTTCCTGATTTCCGGACATCCAAACGCATTTGTGTAAACGATTCCATTTTGTGTGTCAATGCAGCCTCTCACTTCCAAAATGTTACAAACGAAATTTTGAAAACGTTTTACAAAAATGATTGACTATTTTTTTAGCATAACTTATTATTGTAATTGACAAAAAATTACGAATATTACCAAAGAAAGGGGATGGTACAATGGAAACATTCGGAAAGGAGAAAGAACAGGGGGAGCGCATTCTCGATTATGAGAAAATTGTTGCAACGAGCAAATTTCAACAGTTGATTCAAAAAAAGCGGAATTTTATTGTACCCATTATAATCGTTTTTCTCATCACTTACTTTTTATTGCCGATTCTCACGGGTTATACATCCATCTTGGAGCATAAAGCAATCGGATGGATTACATGGACGTGGCTCTATTCGCTTGGTCTTTTTGTCATGGTTTGGGTGTTCGCTACGATGTATGTAAAAAAAGCGGAAACATTTGACCAATTGGCGGAAGAAATTATTGAAGAAAATATAAAATAAAATAAGGGGGCTGCACTTTCATGAGTGTACCAGCATTTATTCTGTTTTTAATCATCCTTTTAGTCACGTTATATATCACGTATTGGGCTGCAAAAAGAACAAAAACCGCAAACGAATTTTATACAGCCGGCGGAGGCTTGACTGGGTGGCAAAATGGACTTGCGATAGCTGGAGACTATTTATCAGCCGCATCATTTCTTGGTATCGCAGGCGCCATCGCATTGAATGGATTTGATGGTTTCTACTACAGCATCGGCTATTTAACCGCATATCTCTTCGTTCTATTCATCGTTGCAGAGCCTCTCAGAAATTTAGGAAAATATACACTCGCAGATATGATCAACTCAAGATTCAGTGAAAGAAAAGTCCGTGCAACAGCTGCTCTTAGTTCCATCACAATTGTTATATTTTATATGATCGCACAGCTTGTTGGTGCAGGTGCACTCATTAAATTGTTATTGGGGATTGAGTATTGGATCGCCGTATTGATCGTTGGAGTCATGATGACCATTTACGTATTATTTGGTGGAATGACTGCAACTAGCTGGGTGCAAATCATAAAGGCTGTATTGCTTATGGCAGGAACGGTCATTATTTCATTCCTTGTTTTATTGAAATTTAACTTTAATATCGTTGGCATGTTTAACGAGATGTCACAAGCGACTCCACACGGTGAAAACTATTTACATTCAGGAATTGTATTTAAAAATCCGCTCGATTTACTTTCAATGATGCTTGCCTTAGTGTTGGGAACGGCAGGGCTTCCTCACATATTAATGCGCTTTTTTACCGTTAAAGATGCACAAACTGCACGTGCGTCAGTAGTTAATGCAACTTGGGTTGTCGGAATCTTTTATGTCATGACAATCTTCTTAGGATTCGGTGCAGCCAAATTTGTCGGTTCAGAAACGATTATAGCCGAAAATCCTGCTGGAAATATGGCGGCGCCGCTGCTTGCGAAAGCACTTGGAGGAGATTTCTTAATGTCCTTTGTTTCTGCAGTAGCTTTTGCAACAATATTAGCTGTTGTTGCAGGTTTAGTTTTGTCTGGTGCGTCCGCATTCGCGCACGACATTTATGGACAGATCATTAAAAAAGGAAAAGCTACGGAAAGACAGCAAGTGTTAGCTGCAAGATGGGCTTCTGTAGGCGTTGCCGCATTTTCAATCCTGCTAGCCCTTGGCGCTCAATCATTAAATGTTGCATTTCTTGTGTCTCTTGCGTTTTGTGTAGCAGCAAGCGCTAATTTGCCCGTCATTGTTTATACGATTTATTGGAAAAAATTTAACACTGCCGGAGCGGTCACTGCCATGCTGGCTGGTTTAATTACAGCGATTGTATTAGTGTCAATCAGCCCAAATGTCATTCATCCTGAAGCTGGAAAAGCCTTTTTTGTCGGCGATCCTATTTTCCCGCTGACAAACCCAGCGCTCATATCAGTACCAGCAGGTTTTATCGGTGGTTTGATTGGTACGCTTGTTTCCGCCAAGCGGGATGAGAAAAAATATGCTGAAGTGACGTTTAAAGCCAATACTGGATATAAAGAAGCCGAAATGTAAGCGCTTGAAAAATAGATGAAGGGGGTGTCTGATAAGTCGTTTTTACGGCTTATTGACGCCCCCATTAATGTTTTAGAAACGTTGATATATCGGTGTTGTTTTCAATGGCGATTTGACTTTCTGGACAGCCCCCTTCAACTTTAAAACATGAAAAAGCCCATTTGAAATCATTAAAAAATGGGCTTTCATAATTTCATAATGAAAAAAACAATCCGTTCTCGTGCTTCTTCTGAATCCTTTCTCTGTTTTATATGCGTCAAAACGAGATGAGCAGATCTTTGTTTCACACTTTCTGTATGTTGCTTCCCCTCATCTTTCCAGCAGTATTGGATCAGAAAAATTCGCCAAATCAAGTGAGATCATCTGAAAAATGCTAGCAAGACGCGGCAGTCGCGTCTTTCTAGAAATATGTGCAGCTATGAATAATATAGGAAAATCTGTCCAATTTTTAATTTTTTGAAAAAGGGGGCGGTTAGTGACGTCAAATTTTCATAATGCCGCCTGTGCTAGCAGATGTAACCAGTTTGGAATAGCGAGCTAAGTAACCGGTTTTCACTTTTGGCTCAAAGCCTTTCCATTCCGCTTTTCGTTTGTTCCATTCCTCTTCTTTAACATGCACATCAATCGTCCGTTTTTCAATATCGATCACAATACGGTCTCCTTCTTTTACAAAGGCAATCGGTCCGCCTTCCGCAGCTTCAGGTGATACGTGGCCAATCGATAAACCGCGGGATGCACCGGAGAAACGTCCATCCGTGATGAGAGCAACTTTCGGTCCAAGACCCATCCCAACAATTTGTGATGTCGGCGCAAGCATTTCAGGCATTCCCGGGCCTCCTTTAGGACCTTCGTAGCGAATGATGACAACATCCCCTTCTTTTACTTTTCCTTTCGCAATTCCTTCAAGCGCTTCCTCTTGAGAATCAAAAATTACGGCAGGGCCGTCAAAATGAGTGATTCCTCCTTGAACGCCGCCTGTTTTAATGATAGCGCCATCTGGAGCTAGGCTTCCAAATAATACGGCAAGTCCGCCTTTTTCAGAAAACGGATTATCAATTGGGCGAATAACGTTGTAATCTTTTACTTCGCATCCGGCAATATTTTCACCGAGCGTTTTTCCTGTTACCGTCATGCAGTCTAAATGAAGAGTTCCTTCTTTTTTCGTCAACTCATTTAATACGGCGGAAACTCCTCCAGCTGCATGTAAATCTTCAATATGAACATCAGATGCCGGCGCAAGCTTTGCTAAATGAGGCACTCTTTCCGCCACTTCATTGATCCGTTCAAGCGGATAATCAACGCCTGCTTCATTGGCAAGGGCTAAAGTATGCAAGACCGTGTTGGTCGAACCGCCTAACGCCATATCTAAAGCAAATGCGTTATCAATTGCTTTTTCCGTCACAATATCACGAGGTTTTAAATCCATTTCGATCAATTTCATTAATTGTTTTGCCGTTTGTTTGACAAGTTCTTTCCGTTCAGGCGAAACAGCTAAAATCGTTCCGTTCCCAGGCAGGGCCAAACCTAATGCTTCAGACAAACAGTTCATTGAGTTTGCTGTAAACATGCCTGAACAAGATCCGCAAGTCGGACAGCCGTACATTTCAAGTTCTTTTAATCCGTTTTCATCTATTTTTCCTGATTGATAAGCTCCTACTCCTTCAAAAACTGAAGATAGGGAAATTTTCCGGCCGTCGCTTGTTCTTCCGGCAGCCATCGGTCCTCCGCTGACAAAAATCGTCGGAATGTTAATCCTCATAGCTGCCATCAACATACCAGGCGTAATTTTGTCGCAGTTCGGAATGCAGACCATGCCGTCAAACCAGTGTGCATTGACGACTGTTTCAACAGAATCAGCAATAATTTCTCGGCTTGGCAGTGAATAGCGCATGCCGATATGCCCCATTGCAATTCCGTCATCGACACCGATCGTATTAAATTCAAATGGCACGCCGCCAGCTTCGCGAATCGCTTCTTTTACAAGCTTTCCAAATTCTTGTAAGTGAACATGGCCTGGAATAATGTCCACATATGAATTAACAACCGCAATAAACGGTTTATCAAAATCTTCTTCTTTTACACCAGCTGCGCGCAACAAGCTTCGATGCGGTGCACGGTCAAACCCTTTCTTGATCATGTTGCTGCGTAATTGCGCCAAAATAAATCCCCCCGCTTTTAATTCCTTTTTTAATTTTCAATTAATTTTAATATTTAAATATTATACTACTATTTTATTTTTTTCACAAAGGTTTTTATTATGGCCTTTTTCATTAAAAAAAAGAGGAATCGTATGCGCCGCTTCCTCTTGTCATTGCAAATAATCAATCTCCATCAAACAAATCCCCAATTCCGCCTAAAATGCTGCCTTCATCTTTGCCTCCACTTTGCGCGGCCAAAACTCTGTCAGCTAAACGGCTGAAGGGCAATGATTGCACCCAAACAGAACCCGGTCCACGTACGGTTGCGAAAAACAGACCTTCGCCGCCAAAGAATGCCGTTTTCACTTTGCCGACAAATTCGATATTGTAATCAACATCTTTTGTCATTGCTACTAAACAGCCTGTATCAATTTTAAGTTTTTCTCCTGGGAGCAAATCCTTCTGGATAATCGTTCCGCCTGCATGAAGAAAAGCTAATCCATCTCCCTCAAGCTTCTGCATAATAAACCCTTCACCGCCGAAAAATCCTGTCCCTAATTTCCGTTGAAATTCAACTCCGACGGAAACCCCTTTTGCAGCGCAAAGAAATGAATCCTTTTGACAAATGACCTTCCCGCCGAATTCCTTTAAATCAAGCGGAATAATTTTTCCGGGATACGGAGCGGCAAAGGAAACATGTTTTTTTTCCATCTGATGATTTGTAAACACTGTCATAAATAAGCTTTCTCCAGTAATCAAACGCTTCCCTGCGCCAACAAGTTTACCTAATAAACCTTTTGATTGATTACTTCCGTCACCAAATACTGTTTCCATTTCAATACCATCGTCCATCATCATCATGGCGCCGGCTTCTGCTATGGCGCTTTCGCCAGGATCAAGTTCAATTTCGACAAATTGCATATCGTCTCCATGAAGTTTGTATTCAATTTCATGAGCGACCATAGTTTCACCCCAATAATTGTAATTTTTTGAATATGTAATATACTCATCATAGCTCTTTTTCATCCATATTGCCATAATTTTTTTAAGAATCTCTATGACCATAGAACCAGTGCATAATACCACTTTGAGCAATCCGTTCGATTTCTTTTTTCAATCGGGCTTCGGTGCAATATGAATGTTTTGTCCTAGGCAAGGAAAAAGAATTGCTTGCAGCAAAAAAGCCAAAGGATTAACGGCTGCTCAGTTAAACGATATATCTACTTCATTTGCAAAATGCAGATGTAAAATAAAGTTTGATAAATAATCGTCTTATATAAAATTGAAAGTTTGATCAAACATCCTGTTTATATAGGATTTATCCTTTAAAAAAGCAAAACAGAATTTGATCGAATTTTATCGATTTAGGAGCGAGAAAATCAGCCTCTAAATCCGAAAAAACTAACGAGGTATTGGTACAGCTCGAACAGTTCATACAGGGCTGACCAGTTTATAAAGATAATATAAAAGTTTATTGATGAAATTATCTGAGTAATAGATTTTCGAATAAACTAACATCACTGGATATGGAATATTCGTTCTGGATCGCTGCTGAAATAATTTCGCAGAAGCAATTTGAGAAATTTTAGATAATACCGATAAACAGTTTCTACTTCATAGGTATACTGTTGCCCGTGATTTTATTAGTATTAAGCGGCTTTCTACAGTATCGTAATCGTATGAGAATGTGCATTGAACCCAAATGAGGAAAAATGAAAAAACGGTTGGATTTCTGCTGATCATTTCTGTAATTGCCATTTCCTTTGCAGCAATCTTCGCCAGGTGGTCGGTAGCATCGGCAACTATACTAAGTATGTATCCCATGTATTTAGCCTCTATATTATTGTTGCCAAATAATCTATGTAAATAGGAAAGAGTTTAGTAAGATTTCCAAAAAGGAATGGCTGATTTTATTAGCTGCAGGTGTTTTTCTAGCCTTACATTTTGCTTTGTGGTTTGAATCTTTGAAACTGACAACAGTGGCCAGTTCGACGATAATACTTTCTTTGCAGTTCTATAGTCGCTTTGTTAGGAGGATTTTTAATTTGCAAAGAAAGAACAACTATTTCAACTTTAATCGCTATCGTGATTTCAATTATAGGAGTAGTTATGGTTGGATGGGGTGATTTTGGGCTTAATCGCCAATCAGTCATTATTGGTGATATTTTTAAGTGTTTTGGCAATTGTTTGTTATTTATTAATCGGACAAAATACGGTAAAGCTGATTTCTCATTGGATTTACAGTTTTTTTGCAGTTACTTTAACGATTTAAACCTTTTTGCGAATGTACCCATCAGCGGTTATGATTCAAAGGAATGGGGAATTTTTTTTGTTGCTGGCAATAGTCCCTACAATCGCCCATGTAATATATAATTTTTTATTAAAGTATGTAAACTCAGCCACTATCTCGATGAGTGTTTTATTTGAACCTAAAGGAGCTACAATTTTAGCGGCAATCCTATTAGGTGAAACTGTTGTCGGTTTGCAGATTGCAGGCGGCTTCTTTGTTTTATTAGGTGTATTTTTATTTTTACTTCAACAAAGGAAAGCAGCTGCAAATGAATCTTATCGTGCAAATAATATAGAATGATTTCTTGTCTTTGATAAAAATTCCTATGTAAAGCTGGAGAATAGTATGTGAAACATACACTTCAACAATTCGGGGCTTTAGTTGAAAACATCTGAGCCTTCATCGTAAAAAAATTAAAGATTGAAGAGAGCTTTTTCGCCAAAAACAAATGCTCAATCCCTATCATGTGCAGAACTTCCATTTTCGGATTCTCACTTATTTGATCACATTTACTTTCTCTGCAGCCTTGAAAGGCTGTAATCATAAATATCTTCATGTCAACATAAAGTAGGGCATCGAAACTTCCAGCGCTCAAAACAATTGATGTCCTCCCCCTCCTAGCTTTATTCAGTTAACTTTTTCCAATACTAATTCAAGACAAATCCGAGCATTCGCTCCTAAATTGCTCGTCATTCTTTGTCGATAACTTTTACGGTCGTAAAATCGGCAAAATAATGGAGCCCTGAACAGCTCGGAATTTTCAGATCTATCAATCAACATCAAGTCCGTTGTTCCTCTAAAAGCCGTTTATGAATCCAAATCGCTGCTTGGATTCCATCCCCCATTGCGATTGCAGCTTGTTCCGAGTGAGCCGCAACGTCTCCGGCTGCCCAAACATTTTGGACGCTCGTTTCTTTCGTCCGTGCATGGATGACTAGATGCTTATTTTCTAATCGCTCGGCGCCGAGCTGAGCGGCAAGATCTGAATGAACGCGATTGCCGCCAAATCCGAGGAAGCCTCTATCCGCGAAAAGGCGTCTTCCGCTTTCCAATTCAACTCCCTTAAACCATTCACCGTCTCTCATCACTTTCGTTAACCGTTCTTTTATGTATTCGATATTTTTATTAGAAAGTTCATTTTTTAATGCAGCATTAATTTCTTCTCCATCATGATTCACGTACTGAATGTCTTTCGTCCAGTACGTTAGTGAGAGAGCCAGCTTCGCTCCTGCTTTTCCTGCCCCCATTACAATGACCGATTTCCCATCTACTTCATATCCATCGCAATCAGGGCAAACATATACCGAAATGCCTAAACAATGCTTTATTTCTGACAGCACTTCTGGTATGCGGTCGGTAACCCCTGTTGCAATCAGCAATTTTTTTGTTTTGTATATGCTGCGATCGTCCGTTTCGATAAGGAAATCTTTTCCTTGCTTTTCGACTTTTGCTGCCAGCTTTTTCAAAAATTTTACTCCGTATTTTTCTGCATGTTCTCTTCCAAGAGTACGCAGTGTCTGTCCGCTTACCCCGTCAGGCCACCCTAACAAATTATGATAGCTTCTGCATAGCGTCGATCTTCCGTTCATCTTGTCGATGACTAAAACATTATGTTTATACCTTCCAAGCATAATGGCCGCAGATAAACCGGCGATCCCGCCGCCAACAATGATGCAATCGTATGTTTTCACTTTTCCACCCTTTCAGTCAACCTTGCAAAAAAGGCGTTAATGTTTTGATCATTTCAGCTAATTTTTTTCTATTTCTTACATACATGTTTTTTGCTTCCGTATTTTCAGTTTGCAGAGCGTATAATTCAAAATCTGCCTCCACTTTTTTAAGGGATGAAAGTAGAAGCTGTTTTTCAACAGGTTCAGGCACTTTTACTTTATCATCATATAAATCAACAGTGAGTTGTCCATATGAATCGACTTGGGCTAAAAAAACATTCTCGACGGCGACTCCTAATTGATCGAGTTTTTCTTTCAGCCATCTTCGATTCAAACCGGTCGTTGAAAGAGCTTCGTCCATAATTTTTCCGTCCATTATGACGGTTTGCGGTTCTTTAACAGGGGCAACGTTCGTTTTGATATCTCCTACCGTTATAGGCTGTTTTTCTTTTTTTAGCAAAATACTCAGTTCACCAGTAGTTTCCAAAATAGCAAATTCCACATCACTGGCATGATGGACATTATTTTTCCTCAATTGTTCCAACAAAGCGGCCAAAGGATATTTTTCTTTCTTTAAATTTTCCTCCATGATTTTTCCGTTTTTAATAAAAACGGTCGGTTTTCCTTCAATAAATTGCTGAAACGACGGACTTTTCATGGAAATGAATGAAATAATAACCGGAATCATCACCCATATGGCAATGCTGATAATACCGTTTGTTAAATTTAAATTCGTATCCATTGACAGTGTCCCGGCAATGTCACCAATGGTAATGCCGACGACGTATTCAAAAAAGGAAAGCTTGGAAAGCTGTTTTTTTCCCAATAGTTTGGAAATGAAAAATAATCCAGCTATTATGGCAAGTGAACGAATAATGACTTCAACCCACTCTGGCATGTTCATCCCTCTTTTCAAAAGCCTTTATACTCAGGTTCCTCAAACTCCAGCTCTCCAATTCGAGACTTTACATCATTGATAATTTCTTCAGATATTAACATGTTTTCGTGAAAAACTCGTTTCGTTTCTTCATCAGTTGACGTAATGGCCAAGTTTTGCAATCCCGCATGAATGCTTTTTAAACTGGCCAGCGTTTGCTTGACCTGTGATGCTACTGTCAATTCAATCACCCCTTCGGTTTAAATAAAAGCGCTCCGATAAAACCAAAAATAATAGCTGCTGAAATACCGGAGCTAGTCACTTCAAACATACCTGTTAAAACGCCGATCAATCCATGTTTTTCTGCTTCTTGCAACGCTCCATGAACGAGAGAATTTCCGAAGCTTGTAATCGGAATGGTTGCACCTGCACCCGCAAAATCGATAAATGGTTCATAAAGCCCGAAACCGTCCAAGATGGCTCCAATCACGACAAACGTACTTAATGTATGAGCAGGTGTTAAATGAAACACATCAAACATGATCTGTCCAATTACACAAATTAATCCGCCTATGACAAACGCCCAAAAAAATGACGCAACCAAATGTTTCACCCCCTGAATTCAATGGACACAGCGTGTGCAATGCACGGAATGGTTTCATTTTGCTGGAACGTTAGCGGAGAAAGCAGCGCCCCAGTTGCGACAGCGAGAATTCGCTTCAGCTCGCCTTTTTTCATCCGATTTAATAAATGGCCGTATACGACAATTGCCGAGCAGCCCGCCCCGCTTGCACCGGATAAAACTGGTTGTCCTTCCCGATAAATCATTAAACCGCAATCCTGAAATTTTTCCTCATCCATTTGAACTCCATTTTTTTCAAATAATTCAAGAGCGACGTTGCGTCCGATTTTTCCTAAGTCGCCTGTTACAATTAAATCATAGTAGTCCGCATCAATATTTAAATCGCGGAAATGCGCTTCTATCGTATCAACTGCTGCCGGCGCCATCGCACCGCCCATATTAAACGGATCAGACATGCCTAAATCGACCACTCTGCCAATCGTTGCCGAGGTCACGGCAGGTCCTTTCCCTTCATTGCTTAACAAAGCAGCTCCTGCACCCGTGACTGTCCACTGTGCAGTCGGTGGCTTTTGCCCACCGTACTCGGTCGGATAGCGAAATTGTTTTTCGATTGCCGTATTATGGCTGGCCGCACCAGTCAGTAAATATTTTGCTCCGCCGTAATTGACGATAAATGCGCTTAATGCCAGCCCTTCCATCGACGTAGAACAAGCGCCGAAAATGCCGAGATAAGGAACGCCGAACGTTCTTGCTGCAAAGCTGGACGGGGTGATTTGATTCACTAAATCTCCGGAAATAATAAATTCCACCTGTTCTTTTTCAATGTTTCCTTTTTCTATTGCTTTGTAAAACGCTTCTTCAAAAAGCACTTTATGAGCTTTTTCATAAGAGTCCTCACCCAACCACAAATCTTCGTGAAGAAGATCAAAATCGTCGGCTAGTCTGCCATTTGCTTCAAACGGCCCGCCAACGGTAGCGGTTGAAATGATCACGGGTTGATTATGAAATACCCAAGTGCGATGTCCTTTCAGCATTTCAAAAACCACCCCATTTAATTAAAATCGTTTTGATTAAAGCAACTACAAATGCAGAAAATGTTCCAAATAAAATAACAGATCCGGCCAATTTAAACATGTTCCCGCCTACACCGAGGACAAATCCTTCTGTTCGGTGCTCAATCGCTGCAGAAATAACAGCATTTCCGAACCCTGTGACTGGTACAGCGCTTCCGGCACCGCCAAATTGAGCAATCCGGTCGTAAACACCAAATCCGGTCAAAAGCATAGATAAAAAAATCATCGTGGCAACAGTCGGATTTCCAGCGGTTTGTTGAGTAAAATGAAAAAAGTACATGTAAAAAAACTGTATCGCTTGTCCGATGGAGCAAATAATTCCACCGACTAAAAAGGCTCGTAAACAGTTTTGGACAACAGGTCTTTTCGTTTCATTTTTTTTCTCCAATTGATAGTATTCCTGCATGATTTTCGTTTGAAGTTTTCTTTGCTCATTCGCCATCGAAAACACCTTCTTATGTTTCTTCTCTGCTCAATTGAATAATGTTTTCCACTTTCTTGTTCATTTCACGCTTGTCCAGATTTTCCAGTTTGTTAATTAATTTTTCTGTTTCCCAATAAATTTTCATGTCGCTTGAAACGGTGACATCATAATCTCGGAAAGATTTTTTTAATTTTTTTTCAATTGTTTTTTCCTTTTGTTTTAATTGAAACCGTTTCATATGATCTAATTGAAAAGCAAGCAATAGCTTGCGGTCTGTATTGACGCTTATGGCTTTGGGAACTCCATCATAGCTTTCCGCTATTTCCTCCGCCTTTTTCGCGACCTTTTGATTAAAAGGAGCGTTCTTCGTCGAATAATTGATTTTTGTCGGTTGTTCTAAAGTCGGATCGACCATATCGTTCTGTTGGCATGCTGAGAAAACAAAAAGGAAAGTGAAAAAGAATATAAAATGTTTCATCCTGACCAGCTCACTCTTATTTGTGATGTGTTGAAAAGGTTGGTAAATACCAACCTTTACTGTTGTTTATATTGAGGCTCTTCATTCTGGATTTGCTGCAAGCGGGTATTAATCAAATCAACAATTGACTGTGTTTGCTGCGCAGCCTGTTGATAAATCTGTTTTGCTTGCTTGTTTTCCGTTTGCAGTGCAAACGTTTCAAAGCTTGCTTGAGCACTTTTTAATCCTGCTAATGTTTGTTGAACTTGAGTTGAAACTGTCAATGTCAATTCCTCCTTTTTGTTGTTACAAGTTTAATATTTCCTAAATGCCCAAAAGTAAAAAAGGGATGTTCTTCCCTTATATCCATTTTATTCCGTATTATTATTTTGATTTTTCAGGCATAATGACAGCAGGTGCCGAACCAGTCCCGCCGCTGTTGTAAAACTGCGGAACTTTTCCTTCAATAAATAAATCACCAATTTTCACTGAATTTTCTATTTCCATATCTTTTGAAATCGAAGGAATAATGACGTTAATTTTAACTAAAATGTCCATATAAATTTCTAAATAAGCGTTATTAATGCCAATTTCCTTATATTTTGTGCTAATTTCTGAATTAACTGAACCAATAAGTTCAAAGCGTACGGGAACTTCAGGACCTAAATGGGAGATGAGCGCATTGTTTGTTATTAATCCGAGTGGAATATGATAAACCAGGCCTTTTCCATCTGGGTTTTGATTGACGGGGATGCCGTCTTCCGATTCAACCTCCACATTCCCATCCAAATATTGCTGAATATAAACGGTCGCATCTGAAATAAGACGGTTATAAATTTGGGAATTAAAGCTGTAAGTCGCCGTTTCGTCTGATTTCTTTTCATGAATAATGATCAATTCCTTCATATCAAGTTTTTCTGCTATTTTTTTCGAAACAGCATCATGAATTGCATGTTCGGCAATTTGCCTCGTCTTTGTTTCCGCTATTCTGACCAATGTCGGTTCAATAATGGCATTGATCAGCCATAAGCTGTATGCTGTCAAAACATTGAAAATGACAAATGTAATTAAAAAAACATATTTAGCCGGCAGAGGGCCGCGTCTTCGTCGTCTTCTGAATTTTCGGTACAAAAGAATTTCCCTCCCTTTGTACCAATATATGTAGAAAAGAAAGCTGATTAGAAGCTAAAATAAAATTGGAATCAACTGTAACTAATAAAGAATCGTGAAAAAACAATACTATAACTGTTGGAAGATGTTCTTCCAAACACAACTTAGGAAGAGGTGCTTTTATAATGAGAAAAATGGGGTCCCTCTTCAAAATGGGAAAAAAAGGCTCCATGTTTCCTAAGAACCGGCAAAGAAACAGCATGATGTGGATTTCTTTAGTCGGTTTGGGGGCTGCAGCATTATACGGATTTGGCAGACGACAAAACTTATTCGCTAACATCATCAAACCGCTGCAACAAAAATTTGCAAACAGTCAAATTCAACAAATCATGCCAAACCGATAAAAGAAAACGGCCGATTTTCTTTCTCTTATTTGAAAGAAAATCGGCTTTTTTTGTAATATGTGTCAGTTGCAACTTTTTCACCCCATCGCTGTTCTAGATTTTCCATCGATTTGTGAATTTTCTTCTCCAGCTTCTAATAAAAAGAAAAGGCAACCAATCCATTGAGTTCCTTTGAAAAATTTGTATAATAGAGTAGTTGGTAATTGTTCGAGTATCTAAATATTTTTGTTTTTACGATGCAGGAGGTGCCATCAAATCCATGAAGGATTCTGCCGTTCATACCGCCAAGCCGCCGCTTTGGACAAAATCATTCATTTTGTTAATTATCGGAAATTTATTTATTTTTATGAGCTTTCAAATGCTTTTGCCTACTTTGCCGCCGCAAGCGAAAGCAATTGGAGCATCGGACATTGAAATCGGGCTTGTTACAACCCTTTTTTCCATCGCTGCTGTTGTCATTCGACCGCTCATTGGTTTTCTTCTTGAATCAGCGAAACGAAAATGGCTCGTTATAACTGGAGCTGTAGGCTTACTCTTTTTAACCCTTTCATACTCGCTTACATCGATTGTTTTTTTATTTTTAATTGTCCGCCTCCTTCACGGTTTTGCCTGGGGCTGGTCAACAACAGCAAATGGAACGGCAGCTGTTGAATTGGTTCCAACGAAACGCCTCGGAGAAGGAATGGGCTATTATGGTTTATCTATCACCATTGGGATGATCATCGCTCCTAGTTTTGGCATTTTGCTTTTTCAACATTTAGGATTCCAGCCGCTCATCATCGGTTCCGCCATTTTCGGTGTCATATCGATTATCGCCCTTTCATTAGTTCAATACAAAACGCCAAAGTCTGTTTTAGAAAAATCAATGCATGTAAAGGATTTTTCTTTTTTTCGCTCACTCATTGATAAACATGGGGCGTTTCCTGCACTGATTACATTATTATCAGCTTTCGGTTATGGGGGAATTGTCACGTTTATCGTCATATTCGGCCAAGAAAGAGGGATCGATCAAATCTTCTTATACTACTTATGTAATGCGTTGGCGGCAACTGCTGTACGACCAATTTCAGGAAGGTGGTTTGATCGAAGCGGTCCTTGGCTTCTTGCCATTGTTTGCTCATTCTTAACATTTATCGCCTTTTGGGTTTTATCTTTCACATACTCAGTCGGAATGCTTGTTTTAGCTGGTATTTTATTTGGCGCCGGTTTTGGGTCACTGCTTCCTGTTTTGCAATCATGGGTGCTTTCTAAAACACCTGCCGATCGGAGAGGAGTCGCAAACGGAATGTATTATTCAGCATTGGATGGAGGAATAGGAATAAGTGCGGTTTTTCTAGGCTTCTTATCATCCTATGTTGATTTAGGAACGATTTTTCAATTATCAAGCATTTGTTTTTTCATTGTTATTCTGCTAGTTTTAATTGATTATTTAAAAGAGAAAAAGAAAACGGAAAAGCGGGAAAACCAGCAAGTTCATGCCAAATCGTTTTCGTAACGAGCATTGACAGATTCAAAGCTTGCGACTCCCGCGCCCGTTTCGCGCCGGCAAGCTTGCGGTCGAGGCCGTCTAAGCAAAAGAAATTCTCGGAGTCTCTCGCTTTCTTTGCGCTGTCAAAATTGGGGCACCCGTCAGTTCGTTGATGATGATAGAAAAATTTTTTATGGAAGAAAGTCTTTTCTTCATTCCCGAATTTTTAACGCCCTAATCCGATTCAAGGCTGCCGCTAATTCAAATCTTCTTACATACGCCAATTCACCTTGATGACCATGATGGGCCGAAAAACTTTGGAGACCATCCTGATTGATCTTATTTTCTACGAAATCAAGCAATTGTGATACTGTTAAGCGTCTGTCAAAAAGGTTTGTCCGTTCGATATACGATAATATTTCTCCAATCATTCTTGTCTGGCTTTCGTCGACCAGCTGTTCTACATAAGATAAATCAATTTTTTCTAGTCCATATTGAATTTCAGAAAGCCGGCAAGCAATTTTAGATTTTTTCCCTTTTCTGCTGTTCAAGCTGCCTGATTCCGGAATACGAAGCTTCCATTCTCCAAATTTCTCCCCTCCTTCATGCTTTCTTCCGGTTTTAATTTGACAGGCAATCTGTTTTGCTTCATGTGTGACGTCATAAGGCTTATAATGATCCATTTTAATTACGCGATCCGCAACGGAAAAGTAATCTCCCGATCCGCCCATAACTAAAATTGTTGAGACATCAAAATCCTGCTTCAATTGTAAAACTTTATCGATAAATGGAGTAATGGGCTCATGCTCTTTATGAATTAATGCTTGCATTCTGGCGTCCCGAATCATAAAGTTTGTTGCACTTGTATCCTCGTCGATCAATAATGTTTTTGCTCCTGCTTCTAGCATTTCCATTATATTGGCTGCCTGCGATGTACTGCCGCTTGCATTTTCCGTAGAGAAGGATTTTGTGCTTTTTTGAAACGGCAGATTGTTAATAAAAGCGGAAATATCCACCTTCTTTATACTGCGGCCATCTTCGGCACGTATTTTGCATGCTGAACGATCCGTCAAAACAAATTCACGGCCGTCCCCTTCAATATGGTCATAAACACCATGCTCGAGCGCCTTTAATAAAGTGCTTTTTCCATGATAACCTCCTCCAACGATCAAGGTGATGCCTTTGTATATAGCCATGCCCTTCAACGGTTCTTGCCGATGCGGAACAGGAATTGAGACTTCCATTTCCTTTGGACTTTGAAAAGGAACAGCGCCCTTCAACGGCTGATCACTTACGCCGCTTGCACGCGGCAAAATTGAATTATTTGCAATAAACGCTATTATTCCTCTCTCTTTCATATAGGAGCGGATCGCCATTTGCTGATCGCAAAGCTGAATCGCGCTCTCAATATCTTTCCCCTTCACAGAAAAGACAGAATGCCGCAAAATTTCGGGAAGTAGTTGAAAAAATATTTTTTTGGCTTCCTTGCCTAATATTGTTCTCCCTTGAGCCGGAAGACCGATTGAAAGACAAACTGTAATATCGTTTTCTCCTATCTGAACAGCTGTCCGTTCTAACACCTTCTGCCCCGGTTTGTCAATCATGATCAGCCCGCTTTTTCCAGAGCCGCGTACGTTATTTTTCAAATTAGAAATAGCTTGAAATACTTCGCGGACAATCATATCTTCACATCTTATCTTTCTTTGCCGGCTGTTTGTCCATTTTTGTAAAAAAGCCGTTTTGCTTCTAGCGATCAATATTCTGATTTTCGAAGGACTCGCAAACGGATCGCCCTGTACATAATCGATCAACAATTCAAAATCAGGAAACTTGTACGAGCCTTGAATCTGTTTGTACGCTTTATATCCTTTGCCATCGATTTGTTCCAGCTTTTTTGCAAGATTGATCATAATACTCCTCCATATTTATGCAAAATTGTCTCGTATAGCTTTTTCAATAATTGCTTTTGAGCGGTCCAGCTCTGCTTTTAGTTGTCTTTTATATTGTTTTGCTTTTTCATAATCGACAAACTGATAATAGACAACCTCTTGAAACTCGGCTCCTTCTTTTTTTCGTTTAATTTGTTTTAAAATGCCGTCTTTTATTAAATCATGAAGCGCTTTGTACAGCTCAGAATGATTCGGACGGTAGCCATACGGGCGAAACTCTTCCCGCAGTTCATCCAATATTTTAAAACCATACAGCCGCTTCTTTTCCGTCATCGTGATTAAATATAATTTTAAAAAAGCGCGCTGCTTCAATAAAAAGCCGCTAGGTTTTCTTTTTTCCGTCATCTCTCCATCCATCTCCTTTTTACAATAATATAATTATGTAAACTTATAGTTTTCCGATCCTTTTATTTTAATCATAATATAAGTTCATATAAAAATATATCTTTTTTTCATTTAGAACATTGTTTGCAAAATGAATTGTCACACAATATGACAAGACCTCCATGCTATTTGTTAAAATATTTGTTTAAGCATAAAGTGGAATGGCATTCGGCTGTTGGTTAATTCGAAAGTCTTTTCCTCTACCACCGAATCTTGACCTTTTTAAAATTTCGATTGCTTCTCGGAAGCATCGGGCATGAACATTTTTTATTCACGCAATAATGAGTGTTACAAACAAGATGATTCTGTCTGAAAAAACGTAGATTAATGGGATGGATTACTTAAAATCATTATTCCTAACATGCCACCTTTTGAAAACCATTAGAAAAATTTAGGAGCAGCTTGACCAAGGGATCCAACCTTCATTATAATATTTCTATAAATTGCCAAAATCCTCATTCGGAAATACTAGTTTAAAAGAAATTACATGACTTTGTTTTCGGGTTTCATCACATAAGAATTCACGGGCTGCTTAGCTATGCAAGTTCGGTTGATTACAATTTGGCTTCCCGCTTTAGTACAATTGCATGATTTGTTGTTTATAGTCTACTTGAACTAAAAATTTTTGACCAACTAAGTACAGCCCATTCAGTTGCAATTTTAAACGAGGAAAGAATATTATTTGTGTGAAATTAAAGCAATTTTGAGAGGATAAGTTATGAATTTAATCTGACTGCTGCCGGAATTATTCTTGATGGTCTCTCTCAATGAAATTTCTTATGTTTCATGGTGATTGACTCTAACTGTAATAGCCTTTAGCCTCCTGCTGTTTTAATTTTTGTAATAAGGCGGAACACCTTTTCTTATAAAGGGGATAAATATGCTCAAATTAAAAAATGAAAGAATAATAAATTTACTTTCTTTTTGCCTGTTAGTGCTAGCAGTTGTGGCGAATTCATTTTTTTCCATTAAACAGTTTCAAGTGATTGAGCAATTTGATAAACTGCAAGCGAGCTTTCCATTGTTTGCACATTCGTTTGTTGCTGCTTTGTTAATTTTAATACAATTGATTGCGGGAATTACCGTGATCATAATCGAAACAATATTTGTTACTTATATTACAAATGTCATGACGAATAAAAAGTTTACATTTAGTAACTTTTTATCAGCCATCATTTTTGCGAATCTTGTTTCCATTTTATTAAATATGACGATCATTTCACTGGCTGGCTTTAATCAACTGCAAGATATTCAATGGCTGGGCTGGTTTCCAGGTTCGCAAATCCTATTGGTTGTTTTTTTCTACTTATATTTATCATATTTAGACAGTTCCACTTCCATCAGCCTAAAAATAAGACTGTGTACAATAATATTTTCGACCACTTATGGTTTGACGCTTATCATTCAAACGTTCATGACTGTTGTGCAATTTCAATGATCTTAGGAAGGTGCATAATATGGAAAAAAAATTTAAGGCTAAAATGAGAATATTGTTCGTAATCTCGATAATCGTTTTTTTAGTAGGAATTTTTAATCTGGTAAAAATTGTTACGAAAATGTTGGGGAATTGAAGAAGATGAAATACTTCAAATACAAGCGGTTAATGAAAAAAAGAAAAGCATTAGCAAATTTCGAGATTTTATTTGGGAATTTTCTAAATAAGTTTGCTGGCGGCGATAAAAAATTGCTGCTGGTCTTTCTCTATAACGTAAATGCAGTCATTACTTTCGCTTCGATGTTAGCACCGATTTTTGTCTATTTGCTCATTTATTTTTTTCATTCCTTTATAAATATAAATCCTTTTTATATCGCCACTATCTATTTTTTTATAACGCTTTTGTTCACTGATATTAATAATGATGATTACGATCATGTGGAACTGGAGAATATTTCTCAATGGATGTATAAAGCTCACAAAATTAAATTTCAATTACTGATTATTAAAAAATTGCTGTTAACATTTGGAACAAACATTTTGTCTTATTGTTTTTTTATGTTGATTTTTATGAGAGAATTTCATTTTAGTTACATAACCATTCTTTTATACGAGATTTTCTTCTTAATAGCTGTTTTTTTTACTATTATTGTAAAATTTTTATGGAGCAATCCTCAGATTGTCTTTTTATTTATTCACGGGCCGAACGCTACGAAAAAGAAAGAACATTTCATCCGGTATAAAAATGACCTGCATTTAGATCAGTATCAAGCGGCTTTATCCCGATCTTGTCAAAATAGAACTTACTACTTATATATATTGTATACTTATTTGTTTGCAGCTGCTTCTTTAGTTCTGATATGTATGATTCATTTTTATTTTAATATTCATAAATTGATTATCATTTCGGTTTATTTAGGAATTGAAAGCGCAATGATTAGTATGATATCTCAAGGAATCATAAATAGCTCAAAACTGTTAAACGACTGTAATTTAAGCGATTTTTATTATATAAAGAAGTTTGATCAAAAAACTTATTATGAGAATTCGCTTTCTAAATTTCTGTCAAGAAGGCTCATCGTAATCCTAATCAGTTATTATGCTGGTGTATTCCTCCTTTATGGATTTTCATTATTTTCAGCTGTCACTGTTTTATGTTCAACAATCATTTACTTCTACACAATAAAAATCATTTCAAAAAGAGTCTATCGCTTTCAAAAATTATCAATAGAAGATATTAAAAACAATTTTTTTGTATATTTTTTTAATCCTTTAGAAGATTTATTCGTTTTAGGGTTGCCTTCTATTACATGCAGCGTTGTAGCTTTTTATTCAATGAAATTCGGCAGTATATATCCTATACTCTTTTTCTTTATTGTTTATTCACATTTTTTATTATTATATAATTTTCTGACAAAAGAGAGGTAAAACATGCTTGAATTGATCAATATAAAAAAAAGATATGGTGAATCAGCCTACATTTTTGACGGTATTAACTTAAAAATAGATAACATGAGCATTGTTGAATTACTTGGTGAAAATGGAATTGGCAAATCAACGTTGTTGAATATCATCGGTGGAATGACAACATTCGATGGGGACATCAAGTTAAACAATATTTCATTAAAGGACGATTTTCAAAAGTATATAAAAGGAGTCTCCTTAATTGGCAATACACCATTTTTATACGATTATTTAACAACGGCTGAAACAATTGATATGATCTTATCCTTCCTGAATGGGGAAAGATTAGATTCGTCTCTAGAAGGTCTTATAGAAAAAATTGGACTCTACAAATATAAAAATACCCTTACACGCGAACTGTCTTTAGGAACGAAACAAAAACTATCTTTAATTTTAGCACTTCTATCTTCGCCTAATTTGATTCTCCTTGATGAACCTTTTGTCAATTTCGATATTAGGTCAAGAAAAGTTATTCTCGATTATTTGAAAAATTACGTCATGCAAAACAAGGCAATTTTAATTTATGCCACTCATTCAACGGATGCTGATTTAACTGATTTTTCAAATCAAAAGATCATTTTAAAAAGGAATGAACAACTGAATACAGTAGTTTTAGAGTGCGGCAGCCGTGAAGCATAAATTTTGTATGCTCGGTTATAGGAAGTTCATTTTTCTTTTTGGGCTTTCTAAGGAACAGTTTCACCTTGATTTCCAGCCTTCTTTTTCCGCGATTTTACTAACATACAAATACTGTTTGAATCATTCTTTCATATAGCAGAATGAAAAACAAAAAAATTCCTAAAAAAACAGCATTTACGAGGATAGCTCGAGTAAATAGTAGTCAAAGCCTGATGAAACAGTTCATAAAGGAGTCCAAAAGCTATTCAAAACCAATCAATCTCTATAAAAATTGACCCTGCTAGAACAGTCGCTAATGTTAATGGAGATTTTCAAACTCAAGGGGCAGTGTCTTGGACTTATAAAGCCTTGGTTGGAAGATTGTTGTCTAGCTCTTTGGAGCGCTTCACGTGCATCGGGTTTGTCATCACGAGAGGAATGCCCTTCTCGTCAAGAAAGTAAGCGAGATTGAGCCAATAATGTCCCGTTGGCTCGATGCCAACGATCACTTCCGTTTTTTCAACTTCCTCCATCGCTTTCACGATGCACTGGTACAACCATTCCAATCCTTCTTTCGATTGCAGAACGGGAAACGGCTTTTTTAACACCCTCCCTCGCTCATCCACAAAGCAGGCATAATGCTTCTTTTTCGCGATATCCATGCCAACGATGAGCGTTTGATCGGTGACTTGATTAATCTTCTTGTTTGAGATAGAACTCATGTATAGTCCTCCTTGGTATCCAAATTAGGGGGCAATTAATCCGATTGACACCCCCGAATCATACCAAGAGGGCTTTTTTATTCAAGTCCCCGAAAAAACTTCTAACAGGAATGTTCCTTATAGGCTTTTGTTTATTCTTTGCTATGGCTGTTCCTAGCCTAATCATTTACTTTGTTTCTTTAGGAGTTAATCATTTCTTAGGAGACTATGTAAATTATAGCTCTCGGTCAGACTTATACATTTTTCTTTATTGGTAAGTGCAGTAGCACTCGTTTATATGCTCAGATTTATGGTAATTATTAAAGGACTCGCAGCATCGCTCATAATACCTAACTGGATCACTTACATTTTTGAGTTTTCTTTTGCATAGATAGCTGTGTATTTTCCATACAGTATGTTATAAATAACCATTTAAGTAATGTGTCCATTTTTCAAGGAGGAGAGTTACTTTTATCCTTTTTTGTTGCATTTTTATTTTTAGGGTGTGCCATTCTTTTCTAACCTAGATGATATATCAAGGATAAAATTGGGATAGACATAGTAGAAGTAGAAAATACTATGTCTTCATAAATATTAAGGAGGAGGATATGATTTTGAATTTTATTCATGGGCTAAAGAAAATGGATTAAGTAATGCAAAATACACTATTTTTGTACGTGAACAGCTTCAATTGATCGATTGTACAGCTGTTTGTATTATTTTAAAAGAAAGAGAGTAAAAAAATTCGATCAATGCTGTCAATCTTGGATATTACCAACAATGTTCTGCCTGAAACATAAAAGGAGCATCCAATAGATGAAAGTACGTCTGATTGGATGCTCCTTGAACTTCTTAAAAAAACTTTTTACGATCACGTTCTTCTTTTAAAATTTCCACCGCCTCTCGAAAACGTTGCGAATGAACAATTTCTCTTTGGCGCAAAAATCTTAATCCGTCATTTAAGTCTGGATCATCTGACATATCGATAATCCATTGATAAGTAGCTCTTGCTTTTTCCTCGGCAGCTATATCCTCATACAAATCAGCTATCGGATCCCCTTTTGCTTGAATATAAGTCGCAGTCCACGGAGTTCCAGCAGCGTTGTTATAAAACAAGGCGCTGTCATGATTGACATAATGCTCGCCTAGTCCTGCTTCCTTTAATTGTTCCGGTGTCGCATCTTTCGTCAATTTATACACCATTGTTGCGATCATCTCCAAATGAGCAAATTCTTCTGTTCCAATATCCGTTAAAAGTCCTACTACTTTGTCGGGGATCGTGTATCTTTGATTCAAATAGCGAAGGGCGGCAGCAAGTTCTCCATCTGCTCCGCCGTATTGTTCAATTAAATATTTTGCAAGTTTTGGGTTGCACGTACTCACCCTGACAGGATATTGTAGTTTTTTTTCATAAAACCACATGTTCTTTCTCCTTTCATCGTATGAGTATAGTTAAACGGATTAAAGCTATACTTGCCATGGCCACGGCATCGTTCCCCAGCTCCAGTTCGCGTCTGAAAAGCTGTTTCCAAATTGCTGCAGCGCACCGAATTTTGATTCAAACATTTGCTTCAATTGTTTTGAGTATTGGGCATATTGGTTAAATTGCTGGATTGCTTCTATATCATTTGGATGAGTGTCTAGATAAAGCGATAATTCAACAAGCACGAAATCAGCCGCTTGAATTTCTTCAAGGAGCTGATAGTACTCTTGAGGAAGCTCCTTCATTTTGGCTACCTCCCTTTTTTCTCATACGGATTTTCGTAATAGTCATAAAAAAATCGCCAAAGAGTCCCTTTTTTTAATGCTTCTTTTGCGGAAAATTGCTGCAAGTTCGGCGGCTGAAAACCGAGGAAAAGGTTTGGCGGTGTGGAATAGTATTTGACACCGATTGGTTTACATGGATCATATCTGCTATGAAAAGGACGATATGATTTTACGGTCGTAAAAGATTTTTGATGCTTCTCATTCATTGTCATCACCTCTTTGAAGTTCATTTCTCTTTATACGATTATTCTTAAATAGTTTGTCTTGATGACTGAAATAAAGTTGTTTTCTTAAGTTTTCTGCGGCCATCCAGCAGTTGTTGGTCAGGAGATTTTTGGTAATTTTTAAAAAATGGGTTGAAATATTCTGAATTTTCCTTTATTATAAAACTGTATTTCGTTCATCCAGAGTTTACACAACGAAAAAAAAAATTAGGAGGATGATCGATGAGTCAATTAATCGCTAATGTTGAAGGGAAAGTAGCGGAGTTTCTAAAAGGGAAAAAAAAGTTGTACATTAATGGTGAATTTGTCGAAAGCGTTTCCGGCAAAACGTTTGACACTCCTAATCCAGCAACTGGAGAAACTCTTGCAACGGTTTATGAAGCGGACAAAGAAGATATTGACCGTGCTGTCCGTGCGGCAAGAGCTGCTTTTGACAGCGGGCCATGGTCCAAAATATCAGCTGCTGAACGAAGCCGATTATTGTACAAACTGGCGGATTTACTGGAAGAAAACAAAGAAGAACTAGCTCAGCTGGAAACGCTGGATAACGGAAAACCGATCCGGGAAACTAGAAATGCAGATATTCCGTTAGCCATTGAACACTTGCGTTACTATGCCGGATGGTCTACAAAAATAGTCGGGCAGACCATTCCTGTCAACGGACCATTTTTCAATTATACAAGACATGAACCTGTTGGTGTTGTCGGCCAGATTATTCCATGGAACTTCCCGCTTCTAATGGCAATGTGGAAACTTGGTGCCGCTCTTGCAACTGGTTGTACAGTCGTTTTGAAGCCTGCAGAACAAACTCCACTTTCAGCCCTTTATTTAGCAGAGCTTATTGAAGAAGCAGGTTTCCCACCTGGGGTTATCAACATAGTACCGGGCTTTGGGGAAACAGCTGGGCAAGCGATTGTTGATCATCCTCTGGTAGATAAAATTGCTTTTACCGGATCGACGGAAGTTGGCAAGCTGATAATGAAAAATGCCGCACGTTCACTGAAGCGAGTTACGCTGGAATTAGGAGGCAAATCGCCGAATATTATTTTGCCGGATGCTGATCTGTCAAAAGCGATTCCAGGTGCATTAAACGGTGTAATGTTTAATCAAGGTCAAGTATGCTGTGCAGGTTCTCGTGTGTTTATTCAGAAAAAACATTACGATAATGTATTAGCAGATATGGCCTCCCATGCCCAAAATATCCGCCAAGGCTTTGGTCTGAATCCGGAAACAGAAATGGGGCCGCTCGTATCTGAAGAGCAGCAGTCAAGAGTGTTGAATTATATTGAAAAAGGAATTGAAGAAGGCGCAGAAGTTGTGACCGGCGGATCTACGCCATCTGAAAAAGGGTATTTTGTCACTCCTACAATTTTTGCTGATGTTGAAGATAAAATGACAATTGCCAAAGAGGAAATATTCGGTCCGGTCATTGCTGCATTGCCTTTTGAAGATTTAGATGAAGTTATTGATCGGGCAAACAACAGCGAATACGGCTTAGCTGCCGGTTTATGGACGAGAGATGTGGCCAACGCTCACTATGTCGCCAATCGCTTGAGAGCAGGAACTGTTTGGGTCAACTGTTATAATGTATTTGACGCAGCTTCTCCGTTTGGCGGATACAAACAATCAGGTATCGGTCGCGAAATGGGTTCATATGCTTTGAACAACTATACAGAAGTAAAAAGCGTGTGGATTAGCTTAAATTAAAATATATAATTCAGAATAGCGCCTGTCTAAAAAACAATATCTAGGCCCCACAGAAAATGATTTCTGTGGGGCTTTCCAGTTGTCGAGAACTTCTCCTAAAAGGTTGAGTTCCGCCTGCTTTAGTACTTTCTGCATTGAGAAAAGCTCGGGCATTTCCTCTGTGAAAAACAACAGAAACAGTAATTGTCCATAATACAGCAGAACACCCCTTCCCTGTTCGGCTTTAAATTAAAAAAAGCGTTGTCTTCTCTGCTTTTTACAAATTAAAGGACGCACAGCATCAAAAAGGAATTACAGGGAAAATCGCGATATAAAATGAACATTGTTTCTAAAAATCTTTCAAAAACAGAAATGAAGAAGATTATGAAATCTTTAAAGGAAAACCAAGTAACGGGATAAATCAAGTAATTTTATATATGAAATCTGTACAAATAGTAAACAAAATGAATTTAAAGGGTGTATAGACAGATGAAGCTATTATTTGAGATTGAAGAATATGAGGATACAAAAGATGCTCCTTTTGAGCTATCCTTTTATTTCTACAAAAGATTATATATGTATATTGTTGAAAATGGACAAAAACAACATTCCGTGATGGTCTTTTATTAGATATCGGAGATTACTTGATCAAATTCAGTAATGAAAAATAGTTCAAGGGACCGTAGAAACTCATGAGAATGCTTTAAAATATTACATTAAAAAAATCCCAAAATCGTCTGTTTATTGATTGTTGTATTATGATTCAAGCAAACAAAAAGTACTGGATTGTCATTTCACGGACTTTGCTAAAGCTTTTGTAAAGGAATACCAAGATATATAGACGACATTTTAAAGCAGGATGAAAATGCGTATGATGATAAAATTTTTGTTATGATGGCAGATCTAATCAAGAAGTAGTATTTGCTGTTATAATGAAATTTGAATGTACTTACTTCTGTCATTAAAATAGAGTTTGTCTATTAGTTCCCAAAAAAGCTAAAGAAGCTGACGTGCTTATTTGAAAAGATGAAAAGTATACTGTTCAATGAACGATGTTTGGGCAGATTGACTTAAGGGGCCGTCCAATTAGTTGATTTCACGGTATTGGATCCCCTTTTCATGTTCAGTAATGCTGATATATCAGCATTTCTTGATTATTGAATTCCAATGGATGTATCCTTTTGGGACAATCCCCTGATTTTATTTTGCATTGATATGCATGGCATTTTTCATACATAATTCAGGCAGCTGCTCTTTTTTAATAACAAGACCGAGTATTGACAAACATATTTCTTCCCATCCAGCCTCTCCTCTCACATAAAAAATGCATTTCTTCAAAAAATCATCCGTTTTTAATTGGTGAAAAACCGCTTTAAGGAGCTTCCCTCTTCCATCTAAAAGACGCGCTTCTTTTAGTTCACCCTTTTTCAAATTGCTTCATATAGTATTCTGGACGATTGAATGAAAAGGAGGATTTTGTTGTCTTGAGTGAATCGTATATTAATGAATTAAAAAAATGGTGTGATGATCTTTATGGAAACATCATTTCAGAACACCCTTTTGCAAGCGAATTCGAGGAAAAAATAATCCGTTTCAAAACAGAGCTGGACAAAGCCGAGTCCGTTTCAGAAAGCGAACTTTATGAACAGGCGAATCAATTGTATGATGAATTCAGATCATTTATTGAAGGTGAAGATGACCGGTCTTTGGCTGTGCCGATAGGACAACATAAGCTTCCTCCTCTTCCCTATCGATACAATGCGCTTGAGCCGTATATTTCAGAAGAAATCATGAGGCTTCACCATTTGAAACACCATCAAAGCTATGTAGACGGTTTAAACAAGGCGGAAATCGAAATGGAAAAAGCACGGAGAACAGGAGATTTTTCATTGATTAAACATTGGGAACGGGAAGCAGCTTTCAATGGGGCAGGCCACTATTTGCATACAATTTTTTGGAATGTCATGAACCCAAAAGGCGGGGGCGAGCCGAAAGGTGAATTAAAGGAAGCGATCAAAAATTCATTCGGAAGCTTTCAAGCATTTAAAAAGCATTTCAGCGAAGCTGCAAAAGCAGTCGAAGGCGGAGGCTGGGCGATATTAGTATGGTCCCCCCGTTCAAGAAGATTGGAAATATTGCAGGCGGAAAAGCATCAAAACTTAAGCCAATGGGATGTCATTCCTCTTCTTGTATTAGATGTTTGGGAGCATGCATACTACTTGCAATATAAAAACGATCGGCAAAAATATATCGATAATTTTTGGAAAATCGTCAACTGGCCAGAAGTGGAACAAAGATTTCAAACTGCAAAAAAAGTCATTTGGAAGCCATATTGATAAGGCTATTCGAATCGTTTCATCACTTCCGGCAAAATGTCTGGAATATCGCCCGCAAGCATTGATCTTACACCTTTCGTTTTTACAAACAGATCTGCACATAAACCGTGTAAATAGACTGCATTTGCCACAGCTGCTTTTTTGTTCTCATAATAGGACAAAAAAGCAGCGATGATTCCCGTTAATGCATCTCCGCTCCCGCCTTTGCCCAAAGCAATGTTTCCAGTTGGATTGATCATTCCTGTTCCATCCGGAAATGCAATCACTGTATATTGGCCTTTTAAAACAACAATGACATTTTCTTCAACGGCAAATTTAGAAGCAGCTTCGATTCTGTTCTTTTGTATATAGCTGATCGGCTGATCGATTAAACGGCTAAATTCCCCCGGATGCGGTGTTAACACAATAGGATGTTGTCTATTTTTCGGATATGTGCGTTTTTGTAACGCACCGGCATCCAGCACAACAGGCCAATCGTTTTGTAAGATGGATTGAATGGCTTTTTCGGTCTCTTCTCCAGGAACGATACCTGGTCCAATTGCACATACTGACAGCTTTTCCGGGAATTCACCATCCCCTGCTTTTATGAGACCTTCAAAAAAATAAGTTGCTTCAGGAATTTGCCCGGCGATGGCCCCCGCTACAAATGGTGTTGTGCCGATCACAAGCTTGCCAATTCCTGCCCTCATAGCTCCTTTCGCAGCAAGAAGCACACTTCCCGGCATTTCGTCGGAGCCAGCAATTAAATAGCCTGTTCCAAAAGTGCCTTTATGGGAAAAAGACGGATGGTTCGGCCATGTTTGCTTCACATCTATTTCTGTCCAGACCTTCCATTTCCCTTCTTCCTTCAGGCCGATGGACACAACTTCCTTTTTTCCGTAAAAAGATGAAGAAGGCAGCAAAAAGGCTGATCGCTTATATCCGTGGATGCTGATGGTGACGTCTGCTTTAACCGCTATCGGCGCTTCTCCGGAGTCGGATAAAACTCCTGAAGGAACATCAACGGAAACGACAAAAGCGTTTTGTCCATTAATCCATTCAATGATGTTTTTCACATCATCTCTTAGCGGATGCCTTGCACCGACCCCCAGCAAAGCGTCAACGATGACTTGGTAATGATTTTGTTCATATTCGGCTGTTTCGAGAAAACCGCTGTTTTTATAAAAAGCGAAATGATGCTTCGCTGCTTCACTTTTCGGTGCCCCAAGCGGAAAAGAAAGATCGGCATGGTAGCCGTTTTGTTTTAAATATCTGGCCAAAACAATTCCATCTCCGCCGTTGTTGCCTTTACCGGACAATATTAAAATGCGATCATCTTTTTTTACGTGCGAAACAAGCTTTTGAAATAAAGAGCGCCCGGCGTTTTCCATCAACACAATAGAAGAAAGGCCATTTTTTTCTGCCAGATTGTCAATGTTGCGAATATCCTCTTCAGTATAAACGAACACGAACAACACCTCCTCTCAAAAAGGAAAGAAAAAATAAAGGGATGATTAGCTATTTTGCTTCTTCAAAATATTCTTTGTAAAACCCGCCTACTTTTCCGGAATTGTCGATAATAAAATAATACTCTTCCGTTTCGTTCAAGACATCATAAGTTTGTCCAGGTGTCAATACATTATTTACCATATACTTTTTTGCATTTGTATGTAAACATACAACTTTTTTATTCGCTTTTTTGTTTTTCCATGATAGATGATTCATGTTTGCCACTCCTTCATTCGTTCGTTTTCATATGAAAAGAAGAACGCGGAATGCGTTCTTCCTTCATTAGTGATTTACCCTTCCAGCAGCAGCTGCTCTGGATCCTCCAACAGCTTTTTGACAGTTGCCAAGAAGCTGACAGCTTCTTTTCCGTCAATAATACGGTGGTCATATGATAAAGCAATATACATCATCGGACGGTTTTCAATGCGCTCTTCGTCAATCGCAACTGGGCGAAGCTGGATTTTATGCATCCCTAAAATACCGACTTGAGGTCCATTTAAAATCGGTGTTGACAATAAAGATCCGAAAATACCGCCGTTAGTTATTGTAAATGTTCCTCCTTGCAGATCCGAAAGCGCAAGTTTATTTGCTCTCGCTTTTGCTGCAAGATCGGCAATTTCTTGCTCGATTTGAGCGAATGTTAAACGATCTGCATCTCTTACAACAGGAACAACCAAACCTTCATCTGTAGAAACAGCTACTCCAATATCATAATATTTTTTCAACACAATTTCATCGCCTTGAATTTCCGCATTCAGTAGAGGGAATTTTTTCAAGGCTGCGACAACTGCTTTTGTAAAGAAGGACATAAAGCCTAAACGAACATCATGCTCCTCAAAAAATTGATCTTTTCTCCGTTTGCGGATGTTCATAACTGCTGTCATATCCACTTCATTAAAGGTTGTCAGCATAGCTGCTGTATTTTGAACTTCTTTTAGACGTTTGGCAATGGTTTGTCTTCTGCGGGACATTCTGATCCGTTCCACAGGCTTCTGATCTGCAACCGTTGCCTTTTGTGTTTCTTGCGGTTCTGGTTTTGGTTTATTAGGGGCTTTTTCTTCCGCTTTTGGCGCTTCATAATATGCAATATCTTGTTTGCGAACACGACCGAGCGGATCAGCCGTCGGCACGGCCGATAAGTCGATTCCTTTTTCACGTGCAAGCTTTCTTGCTGCAGGTGTTGCGATTGGGCGCGGTTTGCCTGCAGACTGTTCTTCCGATTCCACTTGAACTGTTTGCTCCTCTAGATTTTGCTCTGGAGCGGCTTCTACTTTTTGTTCTGGCTGAGGGCTGCTTGCCTGTGGAGCTTCACTTGCGCCTTCATCGATGATTCCGATGACTTCGCCAACTTCGACAACATCGCCCTCATTTTTAAATACTTCTTTTAAAACACCGGCATGTTCAGCAGTAATTTCAACATTGACCTTATCGGTTTCCAGCTCAAGAATGTATTCGCCTTTTTCAATTTTATCGCCAGGTTTTTTCAACCATTGAGAAATTGTACCTTCTAAAATGGATTCTGCTAGTTCTGGAACTTTAATTTCAGCCATTTTTTAAATTTCCTCCTCATTCATTCCATGTAAGCGCTTCTGTTATGATTCGGCTCTGCTCTTTTTTGTGAATTGTCGGGTCTCCTTCTGCAGGGCTTGACCGTCTTGGACGTCCAATATATTTAACAGCGAGCTTATCACCCACAATAGATTTTAATTGCGGATATGTGAAAATCCACGATCCCATATTCTTCGGCTCTTCTTGCACCCAGACGATTTCCTGCAAGTTAGGGTATCTTTCTATAATCTCTTTAATTTCTTCTTCAGGGAACGGATAAATTTCCTCCACCCGTACAATATGAAGAAAATCTTTTTGATCTAATTTTTGCAGACCATTCGCCAATTCTATCGATATTTTGCCAGTGCACAAAATTAAACGTTTTACTTTTTCTTTATTTTGACCTAAACCAGGCTGTTCAATAACCGGTTGAAATTGACCTTCAGTCAGCTCTGTAACGTCGGAAACCGTATTTGGATTACGCAGCAAGCTTTTCGGCGTCATAATGATGAGCGGACGCACTTCTTCTTTTGTTAAAATCGCTGCTTGTCTTCTTAGCAAATGAAAATATTGTGCAGCAGTCGTTACATTTGCCACCGTCCAATTGTTTTCTGCAGCAAGGGTCAAGTACCGTTCCAAACGCCCGCTGGAATGTTCCGGTCCCTGGCCTTCATATCCATGCGGCAGCAACATGACGAGTCCAGATTTTTGTCCCCATTTTGCCCTGCCGGCTGAAATAAATTGATCGAATATGACTTGTGCAACGTTTGCAAAATCACCGAATTGTGCTTCCCAAATAACAAGCGTTTCCGGAGAAAATACGTTATATCCGTATTCAAATCCCAATACAGAAACTTCAGACAACGGGCTGTTATGAATCGCAAACGATGCTTGAACATCCGACAAACGATGCAGCGGCGAGAAGGTTTTGCCTGTTTTCACATCGTGCAAGACTAAATGTCTATGAGCAAAAGTCCCGCGTTCCGAATCTTGTCCAGTAATTCTAAGCGGAGTTCCATCTCTCAAGATTGTCGCAAAGGCGAACGCTTCTGCAAGCGACCAATCTACTTTTCTTTCTTCTTCATATACTTTTGCCCTGCGTTCTAGAATTTTTTGCAATTTATTAAAAACGGTGAATCCTTCTGGGAACGTAATTAATTCCTTGTTAATTTTGTCAAGGACATCCACCGGCACAGTCGTGTCGATTTTGGGCAGACCATGGCTGACCGTTTCTGGAATATGAATTTCCTCTTCTTGGTGTTCGTTTTTTGGAACTTTATCGTATGCTTTTTTCAGCCGATCCTGCACTTCTTGTTCAAACTTTCTTGCGTCTTCTAAGGAAATAATTCCATCGCTTTCAAGCTGTTTAGCATATAATTTGCAAATTGTTTCATGTTTCTTAATTTTTTCATAAAGCAACGGATTTGTCGCCATCGGCTCATCCATTTCGTTATGCCCGTAACGGCGGTATCCGATTAAATCAATTAAGAAATCTTTATGGAATTTATTGCGATACAAAATGGCAATATAAACAGCTGCCAAACATGCTTCTGGATCATCCGCATTCACATGAACGATCGGAATTTCGAAGCCCTTGGCTAGGTCGCTGGCATATTTTGTTGATCGAGAATCATGGCTTTCCGTCGTAAATCCGATCATATTATTGGCGATAATGTGGATTGTTCCTCCGGTTTTGTAACCGTTTAACTGACTAAGGTTAAGAGTCTCTGCCACGACTCCCTCGCCAGGGAATGCTGCATCGCCGTGAATCAGCACAGCCATGGATTTGTGAATATCTTGTTCAGGATATCCGCGCACATTACGATTATCTTGGGCTGCACGTGTATACCCTTCCACAATCGGATCCACAAACTCTAGATGGCTAGGGTTGTTCGCTAGCGTGAGCCGTGCACGAACAACATTATGATCTTTAATTTTTCTGTCCGCACCTAAATGATATTTCACATCTCCGGTCCAGCCGTAGTTGATTCCGATTGAACCTTCAGACGGAACCAATTCTTTGTTCGGTGCATGCTGGAACTCAGAGAAAATAAGCTCAAATGGCTTTCCTAACACATGAGCCAACACGCTTAGTCGGCCCCGATGCGCCATTCCGATGTTTATATTTGTCGTTCCGCTTTTCACAGCTTCAGAAATCAGCTCATCAAGCATCGGAACGAGCATATCAACACCTTCAATGGAGAATCTCTTTTGGCCGACAAATGTTTTATGGAGAAAAGATTCAAATCCTTCGACTTCTGTTAATCGCTTCAAAAGAGAAATGCGTTTCTCTTTTGAAAGTGTTTTGAAAATTTTCCCAGATTCCACCATTTCGTTGAGCCATTCATGCTCTTCAAAATTGTGGACATGCTGAAATTCAAATGCAATCGATTTTGAATAAACATCTTTTAAATATTGGATCGCTTCGTACCCGTTGTGTACATGATCAGGAGTATACGGACTCAACAATTTGGCCGGTATTTCAATTAAGTCCTCTTTCGTCAGACCGTATCTTGATTCATTCAAAACATCTTCTTCGTTATGTTTTATCCCCATAGGATAAATAGAAGCATCCAAATGTCCAAATGTCCGAATATCCTCTGCAAACCTTACAGCAGCTGCTACTTTTTGCAGCTTATCAAACGTATAAGACAAATTTCTGCTTACAGTGGATGAGGAGTTTACATAAGATTGTTCAGTTAGAGCCTCAGGAGCCCCCCAAGCATCAAACATGTTTCTTAATTCTTCATCAACAGAATTCGGATCTTCTAAATATTGTTCATATAAGTCCATGACATACCCTAAATTAGGTCCGTGAAAATCACGCCATGCGATTTTTAAATTTGACGAAGTTTCTTCCATTTTCTTAAAAACCCCCAATGATCACTAATCATTAGAATTCTTCTGCTTTGTTTCCCCACAAAAAATTTTTTTAAATTCTCATCACCATCCCACAAGAAGCAAGCTATATTTTTTTAAATAACCGCTTCCACCGCTATTTTAACACTATTCATCAGATTGACCAATAGTATTTACTTAAAAATTAGCATCTTTATATAATAATTTTCTTGATTTTTTGAATACATGTTGTATTCTGCCATGTTTTGGCGGTTTATTCGATTGTTTTTTGCAGCAATTTTTTCAAAAGCGGGAACAAGACGTCCGGGAGTTCTGTGATATTTTGCACCATGATGCTGTGTTTTCCATAAATCGTTTTCATTACCTTTCTTTTGCTTTCTTCAACTGCTCCGGCGGATAAAAATATGTTCAGCACCTCTATACCGTGCTTTCGTGCATTCATTACGGCTTCATGTGTATCGACAATTCCGTTTTGATCATATCCGTAGGCAGCAGGCTCACCGTCTGAAAAAACAAGAAGAAATTTTTGCTTCTCTTTTCTTGCAAGCAGTTCGTTTGTCATATGCCGGATCGCAAAACCGTCGCGGTTATCTTCTTCAGGCAAAAGCTGCATGATTTCTGGTCCTGAACTGGAGCTAAGTGAAGTTTCGAAGTTGATTACTTTTTTGAAATAGTTCGGCTGGTTGTTTTCTGTACTGTTTGCCGAGTCTTCCCAAAAACCGACAATTTGATGTGGAACCCGAACGGACTTTAACGTTTCATGAAACAAAATAATGCCTCGTTTCGTTTCTTCCATTTTGTCGTGCATGGATGCAGAGCAGTCGACGAGCAGTGTAAACACCCCGTCAAGATCATTCGCAGGATTCCTTTTTTTGAAAAAAAGCTTCGGGTTTTCATCCGTCCATAGACGCAACAGCTTTTTATTCAATCTGCCGAAATGTTCATCTTGTTTTGGATATGTCTTTTTATGTTCAAGCGTTTTTTGAATGATTCGCTGCAAACGTTTTTTGTACACGATCAATTGCTGCAATTCCTTTTCATACGCAGATTTTTCTGCTTCCTTTGGCATGTTTGCCGTCAGGAAATATGCTTTTGCATGCTTGTTTTCCTTCCCGAGTTGTTGTTGTATTTCTTGCTCTACTTCTTTTTGCAGCTTTTCATCAGCATTTACTTCGTCATAATAATTGTTTTGAGTCTGTCTAGCTGAACCTTCCACAATCACAAGCGCCTGATCTCCCGTCTCAGTTTGCCTTGCATGTTCATCTATTAAATTCGTTTGCGTTCCTTGTTCTAAATCAAATTGCAAAAAGCTTTTCGTCGGTGTGGATGTTTCACGATGCCATATGGCCATTTTTTCATTATGAAGATCTTCATCGCCCTTTTTTACATTATCCAGTGCATCATGATTTTGAAGCCGGTCTTTTCGTTTCATGTCGTCAAAAGTCAAGGTATGGAGATCTTTTTCCGATAAATCAGGCAAAATGAAATAAGTATGGATCAAATCTTTTTTCAACACTTCATCCAACAGCCTCATCGTCTTCAGGACAATATCGGAAACTTCTTTCGTGCTATTTGCATCGTATACGTTCATCACTTGTTCCTTCACGAAAGGCAGCAGTTCATCTATTTGGACGCTTATTTCTGGTACATTCAAAACAGGTGATGTGGCCGTAGCCATTTCATACAGGGCCGCAAAGAGCGCATCGGTTGCAAATCCCCGATCAAGGCTTGCTTTCAGCTGATCACGGTAATATTTTTTATAAATATTCAGCCGCTTGCGGAAATAGCGCTTTGTCCCGGGACGATCGCGTTTAACCAGTTCTTCAATCCGGACATCTTCAAGCAGCATCAACAGCTGTTTTGCAAATTTTTGATGATGTAATGTCCGAACGAGATCATGAAATGCAGCAATTTGATGAAAATCCGTATAATAATAGCTGCCAATTGCGCGCAAATAAATGTCTGATTTAAATCCTGCAAGCTTGTCTTCTTCCGCACGATCGTTCCAAAAATGGCTAATATAAATTTTTTGTTCTGCTGGATGAAAGTAAGACTGAACGGCAAAAGCGATATCGATATCTCTTCGTTTTGTCAATGTTTGCGCTAAGTCGGACAGCTCCATCATTAACATTGAATCTATGATTTCATCATTAAATTTTATATAATGCATCGGATTTCCCTCACTCAAAAACGGTTTCTGCAATGTTCATGATCGCTCTTTTTTCCAGCTCATCATCCAATTTTGCTGCAATGGCCCGTTCAATCGCTCTTAAAGGGGGCAAATAAACCGACAAATCGCAGGCATCGATCAAAGCCCGGATGGAAGCTGCTTCTTCCGAAACCTTCCCGATTTTTACTTGTGTAATAATGTCGCTGGATAATGTGAGAAATTTTTCTATCAGCTTTTCATCTTTTAAAGAAGACTGCTCAGTGAGCACTTGTTTTAACTTTTCATTTTGTACATATGGAACATCAATCACGACGAATCGGTTTTTCAACGCTTCGTTTAACGGAACCGTCCCTACATACCCTTCGTTAATAGCTGCGATGACACCAAATCCCTCTTTCGCCGCCACAACCTCTTGTGTAAATGGATTCGTGATCCGCCTCCGGTAATCTAGCACCCCATTTAAAATTGGCAATGTCTCAGGTTTCGCCATATTGATTTCATCTATATATAAAAAATGCCCTTTTTTCATCGCCTGAATAACAGGTCCTTCGACAAACTCAATGGCTGTTTGATTGCTGGAATTGACGATCGTTTTATATCCAAGCAATGCTTCGGCATCAAGATCAACTGAACAGTTAATGCTGTGCATCGGCTGAGAAAAAAATGATGACAGCGTTTCAGCAAGTTTCGTTTTCCCAGCACCGGTCGGTCCTTTTAACAAAACATTTTTTCCAAGGGCCAATGCCACCAGCGCATCATACAAAATGACTGGATCGTCAGACAAAAAACCGCCTTGTCCAATTAATCTTTGATCTTGATCAGAATGCACCCGCTTTTTGCGAGATTCAATTACATTTATTATTTCTTTTGGCAAATGAAGCTCTAAAGACATCATAAAAATTTCCTTTCTAATCATCACGTTCTTTTTTATATTGTTTCACTACATAACTATATCATATCCTTTTTTAACACATTAATTTTTAAGATTCTTTTGAATTTAAAATATTATAATTTTTACAGACAGCACAAGCCATAGACGTGGTTTGTACTACTGGGATTGTCCAGAAAGTCAAAATGCATAAAATCAGAAAATCATAAGCATGAATATATCAACGTTTTAAAAAAAGTTAAAGGGGCGTCTATAAGCCCAAAAATCGACTTATTAGACAGCCCCCTATAAATCAATAAATTATATAGAAATTTATTTATATTGAACCCAACTTTCGCATACCAGTAGCTTAGTTAAAATTATATATAGATCTTGTAATTCAAATGTATCATTTAACATTTTGGCAACATTAAGAAAAGACACCTATTTTCAGACCGTCGAAAAACGGTCCAAGCTACATATCCATACAGATGTTAACATGTCAAGTTACATCTATATAGGGAGGAATGGATTCAATCCAATCGTTTTCTATCTTACCAAATGAAAGACGCCTTTCCGCCATTCCCCCATCTCTGGATGTTGGAAGCTCTGAACAGACAATCTTAATTATCGGAATAAAAAGAACAAATCATTTGATGGAAAAGTTGAAGCTTTCCCTTTAACTGATGAATGCCGCTCCGTATCAAGAAAGAGCGGCTTTTCTGATTGGACCATCATTCGTTTACACTTGTCCTGCACCATACGAGCGTTTTCGTCGTTGTGATGGCATACAAAATCCATTGAACACCGAGCGTGCAGATTTTGGATACTAATGCGTCTTTTCAAGCGGCTTTTTAGTCTAATTCACATTCATCGAGAGGAACGACCTTTGTCTTTTTCACGATTTTATAGCCAAACCAAACTGCTAAAAACAATGGCAATCCAATGTAAGAAACGAGAATACCGTACCAGTCGATTGATTCTCCCATGAAGGCCCTGTAGTTCTGTCCCAAAATGACGACCGCGCAAAGTACCAGAGCGAACAGCGGTCCGAATGGAAACCATTTTGCTTTGTAAGGAAGATCACGGAGATCTCTCCCTTGCGCAACATACGCTTTGCGGAAACGATAGTGACTGATTGCAATGCCAAGCCATGCAATGAACCCCGACATACCAGAAGCATTTAATAACCATACATAGACGATCCCATCCCCAAAAAACGAAGCCAAGAAAGCAAGCGTTCCTAATGAAGCAGTAACCAGTAATGCATTAACAGGGACTCCCCGGCGATTCAACTTAGCCAGAAATTTTGGCGCTTTCCCCTCTTTTGCTAGCCCCCAAAGCATCCGAGTAGACGCATACATACCAGAGTTTCCAGCTGATAAAACCGCTGTTAAAATGACAGCATTCATAACGGATGCAGCGAACGCAATGCCAGCTTTGTCAAAAACGAGAGTAAACGGGCTGACCGTAACATCGCTATTCGCTAGATTTTCATTCGTATATGGAATAAGAAGTCCGATTGCTAAAATAGCCAATATATAAAATAGCAAAATGCGCCAAAATACTTGCCGAATGGCGCGAGGAATGTTACGTTTCGGATCCTCGCTTTCACCTGCTGCAACTCCAAGCAGCTCTGTTCCTTGGAAAGAAAAACCCGCCGCCATAAAAATGCCGAGAGTCGCCATGAAACCACCATGGAATGGAGCGTCGCCGATGGTGAAGTTTTTAAATCCAACCGCTTCACCACCCATAATACCTACAATTATTAAAAAGCTGACAATAAGAAAAATAATGACTGTTACTACTTTAATGAGCGAAAACCAATATTCTGCTTCGCCAAATCCTTTTACGGATAAATAATTAAGCAGAAACATAACCACTAAGCATAAAGCGCTCCATAAAAGTGAAGGACTATCAGGAAACCAAAATTTCATAATTATAGTCACAGCAGAGAGCTCTGCGGCAATCGTAATGGCCCAGTTGTACCAGTAATTCCATCCTAGAGCAAATCCGAGCGCAGGATCGACAAACTTAGTTGCATACGTACTAAACGTTCCAGTAACTGGCATATAAGCTGCCATTTCTGCAAGACTGGTCATCAAAAAATACACCATTATACCAATTGCAATATACGCTACCAGCGCTCCGCCCGGCCCAGCAGTATGAATTGCTCCACCGCTGGCTAAAAACAATCCAGTGCCAATCGTCCCACCAAGAGAAATCATCGTTAAATGCCTTGTTTTTAGCTTGCGTCGAAGCTGGTTAGGCGAAGAATGGGCGGTCGTAGCTGTTTCCTTCTTTTTAATAACGCTTTCCATTGTTTTCATCGCTCCTTTTTTCTTTGTCATGGAAAGGAGCCGGGTGATAATCGAGTAGGAGTGGGTGACTAACCCCCGACCTCTCACACCACCGTACGTACCGTTCAGTATACGGCGGTTCAATTAAGATGACGCAGAAATTGATATCTTTCGAATAGACTTCTTAACCCTTGTCGACTCCAGTAGGAGTTGTCGAGGGTTTTGTGTAGAATGGGACTGCAGGCAATCCGACAGTATTTCTTGCGTATTACCCCACTCGAATGGCTTATGCGTTGGAACACTTAATCCTCTGAGTTTCCGAATTTTTGTTTTCGGCGTTTTCCACTCTTTCCATAAACACATTCGAAGTCTTCGTCTGATCCATTCGCCAAATTCTTTGAACTTACTTGGCGTATCTGCCAAGGCAAAATAGCCGCACCATCCCCTTGCGTTAAGCTAACTGCTCTTCTGCCTTTGCAGCTCGGGACTTTCACCCTAGAGATTACACCCATGCTGGGCGCACCAAAAAAGCCGCCGAAGGTGATTCGGCGGCAATACAAACATTACCCGTATCAACCCTTCCGTGAAGATAGCGCTCCACGGCTGCTTTTCTTCAGGCAAACCGTGACAGTGCTGCCCCTGTTCGGTGGCAACCCCAGTCCGCACATCCAGAGAAATGTGCGAACTTCGGCGGCTTTCCCTTTCCAGCGAAGTCTTCAATGTTCTCTGCATCTCGTTCGCAGTACTCATAAAAGCCGCAACCTCTACCTCATCGGGTGAATGAGGATGCTATTTATTTAATTCCATAATGATTATAAAACAATTTTTGTGCAAAAACAATATCTATTTACACCTCGATTGAGACAAGATTTTTTCGTATAGAATTTTTTAAAATCCAACCATTGCTTTCAAGGGATGATCAATCGGTCTACCAGATGATTGTTGTAGATAGAAGACATGGTTTCTCGTGATGACTTCGATCTTTTGTTTAGAAATGATTTTAAATATGGTTCTTACGAAATTTTTTATGAAAACGAGTAAGGGTTGAAAACAAGTTTATATTTGTTATTTCACAATAGTTATCACAATCGATAAAGCACCTGTTTCTCTAACAAAAATAATCCAGTCGTCCGCAAGTCACTCGTTTTATTATTTGTAAGCGATTGATTTGACCCTCAAGCAGACCGATGTTTTAGGGGGAAGTAAAGCATTCTTTACAGCTTGGATATCACTTCTCAGCCTAAAAGCATAATAATAAAATGGTGTTGGGATCATTTCGCCCTCCCTCTATAAACTTTAATTTTCTTCAAAATTCTCACGTTTTCTTTAAATTTCACTAACTTCCAATAGCTTCTTCACCTCATGTTAGTAGATATTAATTGAATATATTTACATGGTAGAGTCCGTCCCACCGAACAGATTTACAATATCTGTAATATCCTGTATGACCGTGCTCCTAATCAATACCTATAGCACCTCCTTCAGATCAACAGAGTATGCCTTATTTTCTAAAATTATTCCATATCATTTGCTGAATTCGTTGCAAAATATAAATTTTTATATACAATTGTATTTCTTGTCAATAATGCCGGAAAATTTTTAACAACCCTAAATTTCATACATATACAAAATCTCCAGTAAGATGGATGTATCAGCAAATTAGACGATTCTATCATTCTTCCGATTAAAAAAGCAATCAGCCAACAAACGGCTGATTGCTTCATGTTTCTCATTCTCGCAAAATATAATTTTAAAAATAAGATCTGGCTCCTAAATATCGATCGTTCCAATATTTTTGGTTTAAATTCGATATTTGCACGCCACTTGATCCGGCATGAATGAAATCTCCATTTCCAAGATAGATTCCCATATGGGAAGGACCTTCTTTATATGTTGAAAAATATACAAAATCTCCGACATCTGGTGAACTTACTGGTTTCATCATGTTCCAATAACCGGCTGTACTTAACCGAGAAACGGATGTCACTTTGTTTAATACATAGTAAACAAATCCGCTGCAGTCAAAACCAGATGGCGTATTTCCGCCCCATCTGTACGGAACTCCAACTAATTTTTTGGCTTCTTGAATCATAACTAAAACTTTGCCGTTTTGAGTAGATGAATCAGAATTCGTTTTTGTACCGGAATTCACTTGACGTGCACTATCAGCTGAAGAGCCTGACAGCTTCAATACTTGGCCGGGATAAATAACGTCAGATGAAAGGTTATTCGCAGCTTTTAATTGATTGACGGTTAATTTAAATTTTACAGCAATTTTCCATAGAGAGTCGCCTTTTTGGACGGTATATGTATTTTGTGAACTTGCTTTATTTGAAGTTTGTGAGGTTTGTTTGGGCGCCTGCACCTGTTCTTTGGCGCTAACCTTTTCGCTAGATACAGCTTGGCTGGATCCAGATAGTTTTAACACTTGGCCAGGATAAATTAAATCGCTGGTTAATCCGTTCAGCCTTTTTAATTCGCTGACAGACGTTCCGTTGTTTTTGGCAATGCCCCATAACGTATCGCCTTTTTTCACTGTGTATGTCGAACCAGTTTGTTTAGGAGCCGCCTCTGTTTTATTATTAGCAGTTACTTTCGCTTTCGGAGAAGACGATGCTTCTGTAGGAATATTTAAAACCTGACCTATGTATATTGTATCGCTTGTAAGTCCATTTGCTTCTTTTAACTTTACAACAGTAGTATTATATCTTTGCGAGATTCCCCAAAGAGTATCCCCGGCTTCTACTCGAATCGTTTCAGCGGAAGCGACTCCTGCGAAAACCGAAGATCCAAGAACCGCGGATGTCGTTAATCCCAACACTTTTTTCTTCATACAGCCTTTCCTCCTCATATGAGACATCCTATGTTCGTTTATCGTACAATAAAATTTCTTACTTATTATATCGACAACTTTCTTCATATTTTACTATATTATAAGATAAAATTCATCATTTTTTCAAAAAAGAGGATGATAGACCTGTATTGTAAATATTTTCAAAGCAGCCTATTCGATCGTTTATTTTTCATCATCAAATGGGTAAATCCAGAACGTTTCTTTATGAAAAAATTGTTGAAATTGAGGGAGGTCTTTTCCTCCTTCTTCTATTTTTTCTACGATGGAATAAGTTTGCGATCGATGAGCCTTCAATGCCTGTATTTTTATATCTGCAACTTCAGATATATCGATTTCTACATCCGGCTCGCCTATATGTTCAAATCGATCGTTTGAAAAAGCTATGCAATAAACGGTTGGACGCTCCTCCCTTTTCAAGCGTTTCACCGCACGAATAACCGCCTCGCCACAAGCGTTGTGATCTGGATGAACAGCATAACCAGGATAAAACGTGACAAGAAGGGTCGGTTTGACTTCCCGGATGATCTGTTCAAAGTGGTCTGCCAATTTTTCTTCATCTTCAAATTCCAATGTTTTATCCCGATAGCCGAGCATTCGTAAATCGTTTATATTTAAAATTTTTGCGACCTGCTCCAATTCTTTTTTTCGAATATCTTTTAATGTCTCCCTATTGGCGATTAAAGGCTTTCCCATGCTGCGGCCCATTTCGCCTAAAGTGCAGCAAGCATACGTGACAGGTACGTTTGCTTTCCGTTTTAAAGCGATCAGTCCTGCTGCTCCGAACGATTCATCGTCGGGATGAGGCAGGATCACTAATAACCTCTCTTCCATTTATTCCTCTCTCCTTTTTAAGAAAATGGAGTTTCACTAATTTGTAATGCAATGGCAAGCTTTCCATCTCGATCGTGGCCGGCCATGAGCAGGCGATTTTGTTCATCAACGGTATAATCGGTAAGACCTTCAGCATACACCCAGCCTTCCTCTGTTTTTAATCCGACACGGTATGGTCCTGTTCCTTTTATTTTACCTTGTGAAAATGTAATTTTTGCATTTCGGACAAACGCGACAATAGTCATGCTGTTTTGATTGTGGTGTGAAGTATAAGCACCGGTTGTCGTTTCAAGATGAATATACACCTCTTTATGTAAAAAAGAATCAATGATTTTTTGAACCCTTATCGGATCAATCGGTTTCAAAGCTTCCACCTTCTTTATTTTGTTAAGATTTTCTCATACATCTCCATATGCTTGCTGATTAATTCAAGCTTCTCTTCCGGTGAAATGTCGGCTGCTATAATGCGTTTCAGCGCATCTAGTAATTTTTTATCTGGACTTTTTCTTACTCTAGGGTGAGTCATTTCATCGAGGAGTTCTTTTTTAATCGCCTCTTCCAACGTTTTTTTCTCATCTGACCCTACTGAAAGAGTTCGGTTTGACCAAAGTTTTCTGTATGCATGAAGAAGTTCGTTATCATTCACATTTATTCACCTCGAGGAACCTGCTTGCATGAGGTTACTTTGAGAGTCTAGTCTTCCATATCGTTTTGAAAGAAGGTTCACTCATTGTAAAAATGATGATGCCTGTCCAAATGCAAACAAAGGTGATCAATTCTACAACAGTAAACGGCTCGTGGTAAAGAAAAACGCCGAGAAAAAAAGTGATCGTTGGCGCAATATATTGCAAGACTCCGAGAAAATACATCGGAATTTTAGGCGTACCTTTCGCAAACAGCAATAAAGGGATCGCCGTAATGACGCCTGTTCCCATTAGAAGAAAGTTGGTCGATGCATCCCATTCAAAAAAAACACTGCTTCCTAACGATTCTAAGTATAGCACATAAATGATTCCAATTGGAAACACAACAAACGTTTCAAGCGCCAGACCAAAAGCAGAATCTAATTTTATCACTTTTTTAGCCAGTCCATAAAACCCGAATGTACTCGCAAGAATAAGCGATGTCCACGGGACATGGCCATAATGGACAGTTGATATGAGCACTCCGAAAGCCGCAAACAAAAACGCGGTCTGCTGCCCTTTGTTTAATTTTTCATGCAAAAAGATCATTCCTAATAGTACGCTCACCAATGGATTTATGTAATAACCAAGACTTGTCTCAAGTACACGGTCATGATTCACCGCCCAAATATAAACAAACCAATTGGCGCTGATTAAGAAGGATGAAAGAGCCAACGTTAACAAAATCTTGGGTGATTTAACGATTTTTGTGCACTCATATAAAAAATCAGCAAATCGTTTTTGGAACAAAAGCAACAGCAACACAAAAACAAAAGACCATATGATTCGATGAGCCAAAATTTCCTCAGATGACACATGATCTAATACTTTCCAATAAATAGGGAATATCCCCCATAAAATATAAGATAGACTAATATACATGATTCCTGATCTCATGCTAGATCATCTTCCTTCCCATATCACACATTATATTCTGTTTCGATCGCTTTTTCCAAGAAATTGTTTTGAACGATCTTTCCGCAGCAGTCATATATTACAATGTAACAATTAGGGTCGAAGAGGGATGTGTGAGCAATGAATCTTTGGAAAAACATGAATGCCGGACATGTTGAACAATATATTCAGGAAGTAATGAAGCAAGCGTTTGGTTCACACTATACGGAGCAATTCCCATTCACCAGTCCTTTTCCTATTATGAATCATAAAGAAGCTCCTCCTTCACCTGAATTTTATGAGACAGATGAATTTATCTATATTAAACTTCCGATGAATGATGATTTAAAAAAAATGATAAAAATCCAACATAACCAACACCATTTGCATCTTATGAATTATCCGGAAAAAAATCAACAAAAAAAATTTGTATTTCCTGCACCTGTGAAAAGAAAAGGGACAAAAGCCGTTTTTTCTGACGGAATTCTTGAAATTAAATTCGTTAAATTAAAAGATCATCATTATACGGAAATTGATCTTTTCCCATCTGAGTAAAATGAGGCCGGTTTTGTTAACCAGCCTCCACTCATCCAATTTTCTTATGGATAAACTCCGCACTGCCAAAAGGGATCTTCAACATATTCCTGAAACTGAAGATGAAATGCAGACAAATCCGATTCCGCATTTTACTTTAATCCCTTTTCATAACACCAATTCAAAAATATCGAAGCGAACGTTCGCCGCATTATATGAAAGCTCAACAAAAATGAAATGAAAATGTCAGAACGATAGGGAGGTCTATGATTATTAAATTTTCTAAAATGAAATGAAAAGTGAAGAAGGTAGGCAAGAATTTAAAAGCAAAATATTTGTCACTTGCCCTTTTTTATTTGCGATCACTTTACATATATTTGGATGCCTTAGTTGTATTAGCAATCATTCCCTCTTGCTTCATCGTATAGAAAAAATCAGTTAAGTAAAGCTTTTGCAACAGGACTTTCCCTAAATAAAGTCCTTTCAATGTCAACAATATGCTTGAACAAATCTGAAAATAAAGAAGGCGGCCGGAAGACCAAGCCGCTGCTGTCAATTTTATTCCATCTTCGATTTCAATACTTCAATTGCTTTTTTCATTTGGGTATCATTTTTTTCAATTTTTTCTCTTACTAAATCCATCAGTTTGATTGTCGTATCTTGTGAGATTTTCCCCGTTTGTTTTAATTGATGGTCTCTTTGGAAAGCAACAACAGTATTTTTTAATGCTTTATCAAAATATCCGTCCACATCTGTTTTATAGCCTAAAGCTTGAAGCATTTTCTCAGCTGTTTTCACTTCTGTTGAAACGTCGCCTTCCTGCAACGTTTTTTCCGGATTTAAATATGGTAAATGAGCATATTCAGGCAAAGTCACTTTATATTGAGGTTCTATTCCTTTTTCGTGAATCCATTTGCCTGAAGGTGTCAGCCATTTGGCAATCGTATATTTCATCGACGAACCGTCTTCAAACGTTTTAGCGCTTTGAACGGTTCCTTTTCCGAACGTTTTTTCTCCTACAATCGGAATTCCCTCCGATTCGTTCAAAGCCGCGGCCATAATTTCGGCTGCGCTGGCTGTTCCATTATCTGTGATGACTACGACCGGAACATCAACGATGGGTTGATTTTCCGCTTTATAAATATCCTTTGATCCGTCTTTTGCTTCAACTTGCAAAATCTTTTTGCCTTTGTCTACAAACATATTTGACATCGTTATGGCTTGGTCCATCAGTCCCCCAGGATTTTGTCTTAAATCGAGGACAATTCCTTTTACTTTTTTCTCCTTCAGCTCTGTCAATGCATCTGCCAATTCTTTTCCAGTGTTCTCGGAAAATTTTGTGATTTGTATTTTTCCAATTTTATTTTCTACTACTTCACTATAAACTGTTTCAATCGGAATCGTATCTCTTGTAATCGTAAAGGTCAGCGTGCCGACGCCATCCCGTTCAATTTCAAGGCTTACTTTCGTTCCTTTTTCGCCCCGAATAAGAGATACCGCTTCATTCACAGACATTCCTTCAACACTTTTATTGTCAACTTTTAAAATTTTATCTCTCGGCTTCAACCCTGCTTTCTCGGCAGGCGAGCCTTTTATCGGTGAGACGATCATGATATAACCGTTCGTCTCTGTTACTTCTGCACCGATTCCTTCAAAGCTTGAAGATATATTTTCTTCAAATCCTTCTGATTCTTTCAAATCCATATATGACGTATACGGGTCGTCGAGAGATTCTACCATCCCTTTGACAGCACCTTCTACCAATTTTTCATCATCTATTTTTTTATAATATTCTTGCTTTAACGTATCATATGCTGAATAAAGCTTCTCAAAACTATCATTTTCTTTTTCAGATGCTGACGTAAAGTTGAGTAATGTGAGCGTAAAACCGCAAGTTATTATGACCGTCAGTACAATTGCGATGAAAAAATTTCGTTTTTTAATATACAACACAACTCCCCCTTTAATCCATCCATTTCATTATGTCCGACAATTACAATATCGTCAAACGATCTATGTGTTTCTGTCGGCAAAGAAATGGCAAGTCAAAACGTTAAATCAACGCTCTTTCATCCTTCATCTCTTGTTTATGAAAAAATCAATCCCGCTTCAGCGGGAGAGCTTCGGTTAAATTTTCTTTACTTTTTGGAAATATTCTTCAAGTGTTAAATTATTTTCATATATGACTTTTGCAGCTTTCTTTCCAACGTAGCGAATATGCCAAGGCTCATACTTATATTTTGTGATCGCTTCTTTCCCTTTCGGATAGCGGATAATATAGCCAAATTTATGGGCGTTTTGTTGAAGCCATTTTCCTTCCTTCGTTTCCCCAAATTTTTCAGTAATTTGAAAATCTACACTTTCACTCGTCACATCAATAGATAACCCTGTCTGATGCTCACTTTGACCAGGTTTTGCTACTGCTTGAACTGCTTTTTGCTCCCCTTTTTGTTTTTTTTCTGCTTCAAACAGCTCAACCTGCCGATCGTACGAACGAAAGCCTGAGGCTCCGAAAAGAATCACGCCGTCTTTTTTCGCAGCTAGAAAAAGCTGTTCAAGTGCCGCAGCTGCTTCCTTGCGCAAATAACGCTTCGGAACATCCGCGTCCCCGAATGAAAACTGTATGTTTGGCACTGTCAAATCATTTGGTTTATAGTCGACAGGAAGGAAAAAATCTTTATTGACAAGAACTAAAATATTGTCAGGATTTTGAATAACGGGTTGACCGTTAACCGTTTGTACGACATTAAAATATTGCTCCTCAAGCAAAAATTCCGGATCAATTTGTTCTGTTTGGACGGTTTTTTCCGTTGTTTGGACGAGTTCTTTGTTTTCTACTGTTTTTGCTTGCGGTTCATTCTCTTCAACATAGTCGCTTCCATGAAAAAAGGGAAGCTTATCAAATGGCATTGAGCATCCGGCAAGCATCAAAGCTGCAAGAATCGTGACTGCGATGATTTTATGCATAAAAATTCCCACCTTGTATAATCTCTCACTCCTATTTTAACACTTGTCCAAACAGAAGAAAAACGGTTCTTACATTATAACTTATCATAACGTTCAATAAAAGAAAGGAGCAGATGACGATCTTTCAAATTCTAAAACAAGAGAGTGGATGTAATAAATGGAGCTAAGCCGTTCCCTTCATTTTTTGTGAACATGTTTTTAAAAATAAAAAGCGGCATGACGCCGCACATGCCGTGTTATTCCTGTATAGCAGCTTCAAGAGCGATTTCAACCATTTCGTTAAAGGTCGATTCCCTTTCGGCAGCAGATGTTTCTTCCCCAGTCAGGACATGGTCGCTGACCGTTAAAACAGATAATGCTCTTCTGCCGAATTTCGCAGCAAGTGTATAAAGAGCAGCCGTTTCCATTTCAAGTGCCAAAATTCCGTATTCAGCCCATTTTTCGTGCTCCGCTTGATCATTATAGAATAAATCCGTCGTGAACACGCTTCCGACTTTGACGTCGATTCCTTTTGATACTGCAGCATCATAAGCTTTTTTCAACAAATCAAAATTAGCGGTAGGCGCATAATCAACAGAGCCAAACGTTATGCGGTTCATTTGGGAATTCGTTGATGCGCTCATAGCTAAAATGCAGTCTCTGATGTGGACGTCTTTTTGAATGGAACCGCAGGAGCCAACGCGAATAAGCGTTTGCACATCGTACTCTTGCATGAGTTCATGAATGTAAATCGAAATCGATGGAACCCCCATTCCTGTTCCTTGGACAGAGATGCGCTTTCCTTTGTAAGTTCCGGTAAAACCGTACATTCCTCGAACTTTGTTGTAGCATACAGCATTTTCCAAAAAAGTTTCCGCAATATATTTGGCCCGAAGGGGATCACCGGGAAGCAATATTTTGTCAGCAATCTCGTCTTTTTTCGCACCAATATGAATGCTCATGTTATCAAGCCCCTTCATTTAAAATAATTGAAGTAATATTATCATAACATAGCAGATTTTTCATGAGAATCCGTGCAGCATATTTTGCATCCTCCAATCACCGGACGTGAATGCGGTGAATTTTTTTCCACCCGCCGGTCACTAATTTATAATACTTTGTTCCATTTTTTCCTTCATCAATAAAAACAATGTCTCCTGTCCAAATATAACGTCCGTTATAATCCGGAGGGATCGCTTCCGAAATATTAAATTTCCGAAAAATTTTTTTGAGCACTTCCTGATGATTTTTTGCACGGACAGTTAAGCGGTATACGGGCCGATACCCTTTTTTCTCCCCGATGTTTGGTGTTTGAAAGATCGTCACATCATAATCGGTCGATGGATTAGACAATTTAAGAAGATTCAGTGCCAACCTTGTCCCCTCCAAATACAATTTTCCAAACTTATTTGCTGTCAATGGAGGGAATTCCTGCTGCGAATGTCAACTACTTTTGTCGAACCTTTTCTGATATTGTCAAGATAAACATAAGCCAGCACAATCCAACCGCAAATCCCGCCAAAACATCTGTTAAATAGTGAACTCCCAAATAAATTCTGCTTAATCCAATCAACAGACATAAAATACTGGAAACAGCAAAAACGACCCGCTTTCCTTTTTTTATGCGGGTGCTGATTAAATAAGCGATCAAACCGTAGACAGCTGTTGAATTCATCGTATGACCGCTTGGAAAACTGTAGCCGGAAATATCGGTCAGTCGATCAAAATCAGGGCGCTCTCTTTTCACCATTTCTTTTATCATTTCATTCATCCAACGAACTCCGTATAAATTTATGTAAAGAATAATGAACGTGATCCATTTTTTTCGAAATATATAATAAATACTTATGAAAATAGTGACAGGGAGAAGAATATGATATGAACCAATTTCTGTAAAAAAGAACATAATGGAAGTGAATGGATCATTTCGAACCCCTTCGATTGATTGAACAATTGTATCGTCAACATGGCGAACTGTCTCATTTTTAATCGCAAAGGAACTCGTTAGAAAATAAAAAAGCAGGATGAAAAATATATATGTTTTATTCATCTAAGGCAGCGAAGATATGCCACTTTTTAGCGAAAGTGGGAAAGGTAATCGCTTTTTCCTCCCTTCGTTTCGTTGTATTTCTTAGTATAGTAAAAAATAGGAAAAACGCAAATCGTTTAAAACGTCTTATTCTTTTTATCGCTGATATTCGAAACAATTTTTGCTGAAACCTATGATAGAATGATAGTTGGGGAGGTGGTGGAAAACAGTGGATAAAAAAATACATCCATTCATACTATTAAATTTGTTGATCAATTCGATCGTGTTGGGGATGTTTGCTTATGACAATTACAGCGAACATAATATAGGTTATAGCATCACTTTTACAGTCTTATGTATATTTTTTGTTTTCTTAACTATTTATGGGTTCATGAACAATAGTAAAATTAACCGAGCAAAGCAATAAAAGAATGATGCTTCTTTTTGATGTTAAATAGTAGTGATGGCCGCCTTTTAATAAGGTGGAGGAGAATTTCCTTTGCGTGCTGCTGGTATTTTCTTATTCAAGTTAAGAAGTTTACTGTTGCCGCGCATTGATAAATCCGTTCATTCATCTTTTCAAGAGAGTGTGTGAACTGGATACATTTCCTTCCGTCTTTATATACATAGAGAGCTTTGATTTTTAAGTTCTTCATCGCCATAAATTTTTGATAGCTGGCTTCTATTTCTGAGCAGCAAAAACAGAGGGGTGACGATATGTGCTGCCCAACACCCCTTCCATTTTCGCAGCCTTAATGCGCCCTCTTCCTCCCATTTTGGGTTGGTCCGATTTTATCAAATTTAGCTAGTTAAAAATGCCGCGTAATTTGACTGCACAGCTACTTTGACAGCTTTTCTAAACGGAATAGTCTTCTCCGTTGTCGCTAATATGAGAGCTTTGTTATACACCGACTTACGCCATAACCGACTGATTCTATTCCCCGTCGGATTTTATGACAACAGCCTTTTAAATTGGACATGATTGTAAAATTTTCATACAAAAAACTAGGCTCTCCTTGTTTATCAGCTATATTGGCGAATGATATTGATAAGCTTGCTATCAAGATTCGGCACGTCCTGCCTGCTTACACGAACTCCAACGTAGCTTTCATCCAAATCTAGCGCTTCGGCGAGAAACCCGGAAAGTCCTCTTGCTCTTCGGTCAATTTCCATAATCATTTCAATATCGTGTTCGCCTATCGAATAGAAAACAATTTCAAGCTCCTTTAAACGGCCTCTAAATGGACCGGAAGTCGGATAAAATTCAAACTCTTGAATGAACGGTAGCCTTTTTCTTAAACGATATGGCGCTGCTTCATTTTCAACTTGAAGGAGCTTAAATCCGATTCGGTTTATACTGTTTAATACTTCCTTCATTAAGCCGCCGGGAACAACGTCGATATAGTCCGTATCTTTCGGATCGATCGCTCCTTTAATATCCAATCCGGTATGAATCCATACTTTGGATGCTCCGATAGTAATTGGAGTATCAAGCGGAAGCTGAAATGAAAACGGAATTTCTTTCGTTTCATTCGGCAGTATGACGAAAGGTTTATTGATTTGTATTTTAGCGATTTCTGCTTGCCTCTTCTCTCTACGATCATCTACTTCTTTTATATAATGCGTAAGAACGGACAAGTAAATTTCGTCAATTTTTTGTTCAACGTTTCCTCCATTAATGACAACAATGCCTTTCACCTCTTCGCCGGGATAGAACGTTGAGGAGGTAAGCTTCGTATCTACTTTTGCCGCTCCAATCCCAATGCCCGCGAAAATTTTATTAAATAGAGACATTTATTCTCCCCCTATTTCGGAATTTTTCTGAATTTCCTCTAGAATCTCCTCTGCTGATCTGTATGAACCATCCATTCCAAACAGCTTTTTTATAATATTCTTTGATTCTACGGAAATATCTAGCTCCTCTTCCCAACTTTTTTCTTTTTTTCCCCTTTGATCAAATGATGAATAAAGCAAAAACAATACGAAATGCCCCAGCGCATAAAAATCCGTCTGAAAGCTAATTTTACGCATCCTTTGCTTTTCCGGCTCCCATTTATGAAAACTCTCCTCTTCTTCATCTGTAATCAAACGGGACAAGCCAAAATCAATGATGGAAATACTGTCGTTGTAAAGAAGAATGTTCGGTATTCTTAAATCACGGTGGACAACGTTTTGATCATGTATATACTGGACAACTTCGAGAATTTTTGTTAAATAATGAAAAGCATCTTTTTCGGAATATTTTTTTCCAAATTGAAAGATTAATTGCTCAAATGTTAGCCCTTCTTTATATTCCATGACAAGATATTGATGGCTACCGTCATTGATTTCAGCGTATAAAGCTGGAACGGCAGGATGACTTAATTTTTGCAATATTTCCCTTTCTTTTTGAAAAGGCCGTTCACCCGTTGTTTTTCTTCGCTTTCGGAGCTGCTTCAAAACGACTTTTTGATGTGTGGACAAGTCTTCTGCAAGATACGTGATTCCGTAGCTCCCTACTCCTAAAAATTTTTGGACTACGTATCGTTCGATAACAGATCCTGGTTTATGCAGCCGCTCACCCCAAAGCGGAAACGGCTTCCAAAACTTTTTCCAAACTTCCATCATCAGCTGCTATACGAACCGGAAAAGAATCCAAACCCAGATCGATGTTTTCTTTTATAATAATGATGGCCGTAAGAAGTTGGATCATGTTTGTATTTTGACTTAGGATAATGCTTTTTGTGGTAGTGGCTGCTGCTGGAATAATGGTAAGGGCGATGGCCTAAAAACGATTTGATGAATTTTCTCAACATACACCTTTTCCCTCCTTCTTGTATTACTTGTTTTTACGAAAAAAATCTGCATTGGTTTCAGTTTAAAAAATTTTTTGAATAAAAAGATTGGAAGACCTGGTAATCTTCCATTCCTCTATTTCTATTACTTGTCATCCATTGCAGTTTTTTCATTAGAAAATTTTTCAAAAAAAAGATCATGGTAAGCGGCTCATTTTTTTCAAATATTGAATGACAACGTCCATCATTTCCTTATATTTTTTATCACCAAATAAATCGTAAAGACCTTTGTAATCATTATACAGATCAAGGAGGGAATCAATGATCTCCTGCTGCATAGGCTTTGTTTTCTTTTCGTTTTTTTGGCTGTTCATCGGAGCAGAAGCATTTTTCTGTGTGTCCATCCCAGCAATATGTCGGATAATATGAATATTTTGCAAATGTTGATCTGCTTCTTTTTTCGAAACGGCCAGCTTTAATTCATCCGCAGATGATTCCAACCATTCCCCGTCGCGCACCCGCACTAATTCATAAATAACTTCCTCCCACGCATCGTCTTTATATCTCCACAATTCCGTCCGGTACCCGACAATTTTGAAAATTTCATCACCGTAGCCTTTCACATAAACAAGATCTCCAATTCCAAACATCAGTTCCACTTCAACCGTTTCTGACTCAAACACAGTCCCATCATATTCTGATAAAAACTGTAATGAATGTTCAAAATATAAAATTTCACTGTAATTGATTTCATATAAAAACTCTTCGTCCATCGTATGGATGTTTGTAATCGTCCCCAAAGTACCGTACAAAGTAATAACGACTTGATCGCCAATATTGAACTTCGGTTTTTTTCTTTTCAGTATGAAGGCACCCCCTTTAATGCCATCACTCTTTCGATTATCACATTATATGCATCAACAACTTGTTTGAGTTGGGCGGACTATTTTGAAGGCTCAGTCAATGTTTTTGTTCAATCAATTGAACATATTTTTCCCAAGCTTCATCAAAAACAGACATGTTTTCCAAATATGATCCATTTAATTCCAAGTAAGTGCTGAGTTCATCATAATCAGTTGAATTTTTCGGAAAGCTGTGGTCAAGATAAGCATCGTTTGCAAACTTGCTGATTTTGTCCTTCGGTTTAGGATGTCTGAACGTCATCAAATAATGATAAAAAGAACTCATATTTCCACCTTCCTAAAAAATTTGCTTGTTTCATTATAACGTTTTGATAAATTTTCGAAAATAAAAAAACCGCCTTTTTATGGAGCGGTTTTAAAGAGAAAAATGCTCTTTCTTCAGCTGCAGCTGGAAAAAGATTTTTTATTGTTTTATAGAATGGACCATATTTATTCTCCACTGATTAAAAAACAACGATCCATTATGCCAAGACACCGTTTCCTTATTGAACGGTTTCTGGAAGCGGATTTAAGTCAATCTCAAAGCCTAAATCTTTTAACATTTCGTGATCTTTTGACATTTCCTGTCCTTCAGTTGTTAAATAGTCTCCGATAAAAATAGAATTAGCCGCATATAACCCAAAAGGCTGCAGCGAGCGCAAGTTTACTTCCCTTCCTCCGGAAATGCGTATTTCTTTTGTCGGCAGCATGTAGCGGAATAAGGCAAGCACCTTTAAACAATATCGAGGATTAAGATTATTTTCTCCTTGCAACGGAGTTCCTTCAATAGGATGAAGAAAATTAACCGGAATAGAATCTGCGTCGATCTTCTTTAAAGCAGCAGCCATTTCAATAACATCTTGTTTCGATTCACCCATCCCGATAATCACACCGGAGCAAGGAGAAATCCCTGCACGTTTGACTTTGTCAACTGTGTTTACGCGATCTTCATATGTATGACTAGTGACTATATGTTCATGATATCTTTCTGATGTGTTCAAGTTATGATTGTATCGATTGACACCAGCTTCCTTCAATCGTTCCGCCTGTTCGTCTTTTAAAATTCCTAAACATGCGCAAACCGTCAAGTTGTATGTATCTTTTATTTCGCGTACAGATTCGCATATTTTTTCTAACTCATGGTTTGTCGGCCCTCTTCCGCTTGCAACGATGCAGAAAGTTCCAGCTTTCAACTCTTGTGCCCGTTTGGCCCCCTCTAAAATGGCTTCTTTTGAAAGCAGCGGGTATTTGTTGATCGGAGCCGTTGATACGGAAGATTGGGAACAGTAGGAACAGTTTTCTGGACAATATCCTGATTTTACATTCATGATCATATTTAACTTCACTTTATTCCCGTAAAATGCTTTTCGAATCTTGTAAGCACCATGCAGAAGAAGCAGCAATTCTTCATCAGGACAGTCCAAAATTGCAGCAGCTTCCTCATAAGTTATTTTATGTCCAAATAGTACGTTTTCGGCTAATTCAACCCAATCGATTCTCATTTCGTAATCCCCCTTTTCTGTAATACTTAAATGGTAAAAAAAGAAAGGATATATGTCAACTATTTTTTAGATTAAGTTTACATAAAATGCAGATAAAAATCCTGCCCGAACAGGCAGGATTTTTTTATTTTACATAAGCGCAGCCGACAATGATCAAAAGTATAAATAATACTACGATCAAAACGAATGAAGATCCGCAGCCATATCCGGCACCATGTACCGGATAACCGTATCCATGTCCACAATGGTGAAAATCGTGATGGTGAAAATGCATTTGCCCCACTCCTCATTTTTAATCTAGGTTTCAGTTTACATTATGTTTTTTTGGACTTTCAGGTATGTGCACATGCCTATTTTTCCAAATTCTTTGGAACAAACGCCCTGCAGTTGGAAATTGGAAACACCAGTTGTGCAAGCGGGCAGATGATATCGTCCTATAAGAAACATGAGGAGGAACTTCATCTGCGACCGCATTGTGATTGTCTTAAAAAATCAATTTTACAAATTTTAGATTGTTTGAGATTACTGTATAGACATGGCAGCGGTCAACGAAAGAAAAGGAGTGGGCAAATTCGTCTTTTTCCGACATAAGCTGCTAGTATTAGTTCAGAGTCATCTGACCAGTTATGGTTGTACAAGTTTAAAAATATCTTTTTTTCCAAAAAATATAAGCTGTTAAGCTTGACATGAGCAATGAAATGGAAATGGGAATAAAAAACGCAAAATGATGATTTTGAAACGGTATCGGCACATTCATTCCATACAAGCTCGCTACTAATGTCGGAATAGAGATGACGATCGTAATTGCCGTCAAAAATTTCATGACAATATTGACATTGTTGGAAATGACTGATGCAAATGCGTCCATCATTCCGCTTAAAATACTTAAATATACCTCTGTCATTTCAATTGCTTGTTTGTTTTCGATAATGACATCTTGCAAAAGATCTTGATCTTCCTCATACATTTTCAAGTAATTTAATCGCAGCAGCCTTTCCATGACAATATTATTGGATTTCAGCGATGTCGTAAAATAAACTAAGCTTTTTTCCAGACTGAGCAATGAAAAAAATTCTTTATTTTTCATCGATTGATGAAGCTCTTTTTCTACTTCGCTCGTTTTGCGATTAATTTGTTTCAGATATCGCAAATAATATGTTGAAGTTAAATATAAAATTTGAAAAGCAAATCGCGTTTTCATAAACGTATAAAAACCTTTAACTTTGTTTCTGGCAAACTGTTCAAAGATTGGGTTTCCTTGCAAACATACTGTAATAAAACAACTGTCAGTAATGATCATTCCGATCGGGATCGTTTCATAAAACGTTTGCCCGATGTCATCTACCGTGATAACCGGAATGTCAACAATAATCAACACATTGTGGTCCTCTTTTTCAATCCGGGATCTTTCCTCATCATCCAGTGCATCTTTAAAAAAGTCTATTGGAATTTGCAGCCGTTCTGACACGAAATGAACTTCTTCCTCAGTCGGTGCCACCATGTTGATCCAACAACCGTTTTGAATATCTTCAATTTCCTTCAATTGGCCGTTCGCGCTTGACATATAAATGTTCAGCATGCTTTAACCTCCTTTGCTAGAGGCAGTCTGCACGCGCAAGAGTGTCATCGCTTACGAACAGCGCCTCTTTCCGCATACATACTGCCTTACCTATCTCGGGTCCGTCCGGATCTAAAAAAGAACCGCTATTCATAAACGATTTTCACCCTCCTTCATCCATAAAAATTCAACCTAATATATGATACTAATTTTGTTTTACGATGTATATAGGTTTTAACGGAATTTTACATAAATTTGAACATTTAATAAAAAAAGGGCACATGTTTTTGTGCCCATTCGTTTACATATAATCTTTACTCTGTTTGATCGACTTCAAACAGTTTTTTATATTCACCATAGCCTTCTTGTTCGAGCTGATCTTTCGGTATAAAGCGAAGCGCAGCCGAGTTAATGCAGTAGCGAAGGCCTGTCGGTTCTGGACCGTCAGGGAAAACATGTCCAAGGTGCGAATCCGCCGTTTTGCTTCTAACCTCTGTACGGATCATGCCGTAAGATGTATCTAATTTTTCGACGATCTCATGCTGATGAAGCGGTTTTGTAAAACTTGGCCAGCCGCAGCCTGAATCAAATTTATCGAGCGAGCTGAAAAGCGGTTTTCCCGAGACGATGTCGACATAAATCCCTTCTTCTTTATGATCCCAATATTCATTTTGAAATGGAGGCTCCGTCCCGTTGTTTTGCGTCACCTCATATTGCATCGGAGTCAATCGTTTCTTCAGCTCTTCTTTATCCCAGTCGCTCCAATGCTTGCGTATAAATTCATCCCGTCCAGACGCTTGACGATACCGTTTGTAGTGAAAAGGATTTTTTTTGTAGTAATCTTGATGATAGTCTTCGGCTGGGTAAAAAGGTTTTGCCGGCAATATTTCGGTCGCAATCGGTTTTTCAAAACGTCCGCTTTTTTCTAAAAGCTCTTTCGATTGTTCCGCGAGCTCGCGCTGTTCCTCCGAATGATAAAAAATAGCCGTTTTGTAAGATTCTCCCCTGTCATAAAATTGTCCGCCCGGATCAGTCGGATCAATTTGCTGCCAAAATATATCCAGAAGCTTTTTATATGGAAACACGTTCGGATCAAAGGTAATTTGCACGGCTTCCACATGACCCGTCGTGTGCGAGCACACTTCTTCATATGTCGGATTTTCCTTATGTCCTCCCGTATATCCGGAAACAACCTTAATAATTCCCGGAAGCTCATCAAAAGGCTGGACCATGCACCAGAAGCAGCCACCCGCAAAAGTAGCCAATTCATATTTTTCATTGCTCATCATTTTTCCCTCCCTTTAGCTAATTTTCCTGCCTGCTCATTCTCATCGCAAAAGTAAAGATCAACTTGTTCTTCCTACAATACATTATAAAACGATTAAAAAGAACAAAACAATTGATTTGCAACTCAAGCATAGCGAAGTGCAAAAACTAGTATATTCGTTCCATTAAGAATTTTTCCTTTTTTGCTCCATGTTATCACGAAATGGCCATAACGCTGCCATCATGAAGGCTAAAAGCAAAACGATGGAAGCTAAAACGTATGGAAAATCGACGTCGATATCAAACAAAATTCCTGCAATCGCAGGACCGACAATGTTTCCTAAACTTGTATAAGTAGAGTTCATGCCGGCAATAAACCCTTGTTCATCTCCTGCCATATTGGATAATAGAGTGGTGACAGCTGGTCGAAGAAGATCGCATGCTAAAAATACAGCAAACGTTACAGCCATAATGAAAAAGTAGCCGTCAACTAAGGTTGACAGAAAAATAAAGACGGAAGCGCCTAATAAACAAATTTCAATCAACCTTTTCTCGCCAAGATACTTCACTAGCTTGTCAAAGAAAACGATTTGGGCGATGAGTCCAAAAATCGTTCCTGTTGTTATGACGATGGAAATATCTTTCGGCGAAAAACCGAATTTTTTATCGACAAACAAACCGAACATCGTTTCATATGCGGAAAGACCAAATGCTAAAACAAACACGATCAATAGCGGTACAACATACGGAGGTTTGATCGATTTGCTTAATTCGCTGAAAAATTGAAGACGAGTTTGTTTTTCATCTAATTGTTGAATGTTATCATTTGGAAGCGGTTCTTTTAAAAGGAGAATGGAAAAAACGGCTGCGACAAGCGCAATAAATGCCGCAAGAAAAAACGGCACCCGAATGCCGAATTCTGCTGCAAATCCTCCGATGCCGGGCCCGATAATAAAACCTGCGTTAATGCTGGCAGACAAATATCCAAGCGCTTTCGGCCTGTCCTCTAAAGTGGTGATATCTGTAATAAACGCAGTAACAGCGGGCATAATACATGCCGCGCTGATTCCGCCAATTATTCTTGAAATCAAAAGCAAGAAGAACGCAGAACCTATTGCAAATAAAAATTCGGATACAGCAAACAAAACTAAACCGATGACAATCATAATCTTTCTGCCAAAACGGTCAGTAAAAATCCCCGTGACCGGCGAGGAAAACAACTGGGCAGTTGAAAATGCTGCTATGAGATATCCCATATAAACGCCCGATAAATTTAGTTCATTCATATAAGCAGGCAAAACCGGAACAACGAGTCCGATTCCTAAAAAAGCGATAAAAACATTGCAAAGCAGTAATATGAGGGAGATATTTTGTTTATTTGAACGTAACATGATAACTTCACCTGCATATCTTTGACTTTAAATTTTTATGTATCAAGAATCAACTACAATGTAAAATTTTTACTTTTACAGGAAAGAAAGAAGGCGATCCATCAAAGGACGTTTTTCATCCTTCTGGATCCCCTTTCTATCTCGCTTTTCTTTAACTTTTATGCTCGCGCAAATGAAGTACATATACAGCAATGCTTAAAAACAAGGCGCAGTAACCGACATTTATGTAAACTTTGTCTAAATTGTAATCTAAGTTTCCAGCAAGGTATTGTTTATATGCCATACCGCCAAAATAAACAGCAAGGAGGAACATGACGATGCTAGCAATTAAATATATTTTTTTCAAATACATCACCCCTACACCAAATTCCCTTGCTTTTCTTTTTCTATAAAAATGTTTCATCTCTAACAATTTATTTTCTCTTATCTTCACCTCTCCGTCAAGAATTCGCCAGAAAGAATTTTCGCCATTATGTTTCATATTCCGCTATAATATTTTAGGAAAGGAGATCTGAAATATGGCATTACCTGATGATTTTTGCCGGAAAATGAAACAATTGTTAAAAAATGAAGCAGATGATTTTTTTTCTGCTTTGCGAGATGAACCGATCAAGGGACTGCGCTTCAATCGTCTAAAAATAGAAAAAGAAACGTTCATTCGGAAAATACCTTTTTCTCTTTCTTCAGTTCCCTTTTGTGAAGACGGATTTTATTACGATGAAAAACAAGACGAGCCCGGAAAACACCCTTTTCATGCAGCTGGGCTCTATTATATACAAGAACCGAGTGCTATGGTTCCTGCTGAAGTGCTTCAGGCAAAACCCGGAGAAAAAATATTAGATTTGTGCGCTGCGCCAGGAGGAAAATCGACGCAAATTGCCGCAGCGATGGAAAATGAAGGAATTCTTATCTCAAATGAAATTCATTTCAAACGAGCGAAAGCACTATCGGAAAATATTGAACGTTTCGGAATTCAAAACGCTATTGTGATAAATGAACGGCCCGAAAAACTGGTTCAACACTTTCCGAATTATTTCGACAAAATTTTAGTTGATGCCCCGTGCTCTGGAGAAGGAATGTTTCGAAAAGATGATAACGCCATCGAATTTTGGAGCGAGGATCTTGTTGAAAAATGCTCGTACACGCAAAAAAAGCTGTTATCTTTAGCGTTTCAAATGTTAAAACCCGGCGGAACTCTCGTCTATTCCACCTGCACGTTTTCTCCTGAAGAAAATGAACAGGTTATTGAGGCATTTGTAAGCATGCATCCAGAAATGTCTCTTGTTGAAATTCCTAAACGTGAAGGTTTTGATCGAGGAAGAGTGGAATGGACAAAAACGAATTTTGAAGAAATTTCAAAATGCATCCGCCTTTGGCCGCATAAAATCAAAGGTGAAGGGCATTTCGTTGCGAAATTAATCAAAAATGGCGAAAACAATACGAGAAGCAGCGTTTCATATTTAAAATCAAATGTCAAAAAACAGCAATTAGCTGAGTTTCAGCAATTCGAACATTCTTTTTTAAAGAAAAGAATAACCGGGGCATTTTTCTTAAAAAAACAACAGCTGTATGTATTACCTGAAAAATGCCCAGATATTACTTCGTTGAACGTTTTGCGGGCGGGTCTCCATCTTGGAGAAATCAAAAAGAAACGATTTGAACCGAATCATCATCTTGCCCTGTCACTCACACCAAATGATGTGAAATACAGTTATTCCTTCTCAACGAACGAAAAAGATTGGCAAGCTTATTTAACGGGAGAAACGATTTCATCTCCATTGGGTGTAGACAGGGGATGGATATTAATGACAATAGACGGCGAATCGATCGGTTGGGGAAAAGAAACGAAAGGAACCATTAAAAACTTTTATCCAAAAGGTCTTCGTGTTCAATTTTGACAAAACAAAAGCGGGTTTTGATACCCGCTTACTTATTTGAGAGGGAGCGGAACATACAAATTTGCTGAAATTACCCCTTCCTCCAAATCAATTTTTTCAGCTTGAATTTTAGACCCGTTTTCCAATGCCAGCTGATCAAGAAAGACTACAATCTGGCGATTTTTTGCATCAATCTGCACTTCTTTTGGAAAGTGGTATTGGGAATCAATATATTTCAACACATAAGAAACCGGAACGGAAAGTCTCCCAACCGATAAGCTTTTCACCTTTAAAATGACGTTTCCCTGCTGTACACTCGGTTCAAAAGACATGACCATGTCCAAATCCCGGCCGAAAGCGAGAAGGCTGCCGTACAGTTTAATATCATCCGTAATTTCAACCCAGTATGTGAGAGGCTGATGAACGGCTTCCTTTTTTAAATAATCATTGATGAGCTTAGTTACTGTCTGTTTATCTGTTTCCACTTTAAAGACAGCAAAATCTTTACTACCTTCCGCTTCCTTTTTCAGAGGCGGCTTTTCCCCAGGCATAAGCAGAAGACCAGAGGAGATGAGAATAATCAAAAAATTGGAAAACAACAAGATAAAAAATGCAAGCTTCCATTTATTCATTTACTTCAATCCTTTTTTGTTCCATTTTCCAATGTTTCCATAACCCTTGCCGCAATCAATACATATCCGTTCTCGTTCGGATGGAATTCATCTGTATATAAGAGGTTTTTGTCCTCTCCTTCTTGAAAAATATCCTGAATTGAAACGAATACCGCACGTCCATCTCCGAGCAAAATTTGTTTCGTCCGCTCGTTCCATTCCGAAATAATCATATCAATTTCCGGAAATTCTGCCAATTTCCACGCAAACGGATTATAAAGCCCAATAAACGCAATCACTGCCTGTTCATTTGTCAACCGGATCTTGTTCATAATGTCTCTTAAACGTTGTTCATAAAGAAGGCGTTCTTCTTGAAAAAGTTCAACTGTTAATTCAAAAATATTTTCCCGCACGACTTTCATTAAATCATTGGCACCAATCGTCATGAAAATGAGATCGGCATCTTCCAATTCCTTTTTTACTTGATCTTCATCAAGCTTTTTTAACAAATTTTCCGTTGAATGCCCCATCGCTGCAAAATTGACTGTTGAAACAGATGAAATGTCTTCCTTTTTTTCTAATTCATCTGAAACGAGACCAACATAGCCTTCTTTTGTTCGGTCGCCCACTCCTTTTGTCAGGGAGTCGCCAAGTGCAACAATTTTGATATCTCCTTGCAATTGAAAAGAGCTGGACCTACTTTCATTCCCCGCGACAGCGATTTCAGTTTCAATCGGTTTGCTCTCTTCCTCTTCCGCCTTCGCTTGATTTGAAGGAGAAGCAGTGGATTTTTGGACACATCCGGTTAATAAGAAAAAAGTCATAATAAGAAGAGAAAATTTTTTCGACAGCATTCCTATCACCTTGTGACGATCTCTTTCTTTTTATTATATCATACGAAAAAAAGTTTAAAATTGACCCAAAGGCATCATGTACAGAGGGTCCTTTCCCCCTGCTGTCAGACGCTTTAGGCCAACTTTAAACTTTATTGAACAGCTTTTATATCGTTGATGATTTCGTCATACGGCGTATTTTCAACACCGTTGTAGCTTTTTAAAACAACTCCGTTTTGATCCACTAAATAAAAGCTCGTTCCATGAATGACCTGATCATCGCTTTCCGGTTTTTGAACGATCGTTTTAAAACTGTTTTTTGCAAAGTTTTCAATTGTCTCTTGGCTGTATCCGGTTAAAAAATGCCAGTTGTCAAGAGAATCGGAAAATTGATTTGCAAATTGTTTCAGTTTCTCTGGTGTATCTACTTCCGGATCAACGCTGAATGATACAAACTCGACTTCAACACCTTCTTTTTCCGCTTTTTCCTGCAATTGAGCCATATGGGCTGTCATCGGCGGACAAACGGTTTCACAGCTTGTAAAAACAAAATCAGCTACCCAAACCTTCCCTTTTAAATCTGCTAAAGCAAAGGGCTGTCCGTTTTGATCCGTAAATTCAAAATTTTCCACTTTATAATTCAACGGATCTTTTATTTTATTTCCACTGCAAGCCGTTAAAAAGATCAATAACAGAAAACAGGAAATGAACATTTTCTTCTTCATCGATCATTCACCTTTCACCTATTCTCATCGAAAGTGTATCAAATTTTCATTCAAGTGAAAACAAATTCCAAAATGATTCATAAAAGATTCAAAAAACTAGCTTTTACTTATGGCTTCACATAGTAAGAAACTCCTAAAGCTCCTTTGCCGGTATGAATGGAAATGATGGGTGTCGTTGTGCAAATATCAATTTTATCGGCGGTTGTGATCTTCAACAATTCCTCTTTTAAGCGCAGCGCCAAATCTAATGCATTGGCATGCGCCACCCCAATCCTCAGCAAATCGCGATCTTTTATATCTTGAATCAATTGCTTCATAAAAAATTTAACAACTTGCGAATGACTTCTAACTTTTGTGATTGGCGTAAAGATCCCATCTTGTAAAGAAGCGATCGGTTTAATATTCAATAACGATCCTAATAGAGCCTTTCCCTTTCCAATCCGTCCCCCTTTTTCCAAATGCTCGAGAGTGTCTACTGATACATAAAGAAAAGTGTTTTTTCGCACTTGTTCTATATGAGAGATTATTTTGTCTAACATTGCTCCCTTTTTTGCCATTTTTGCCGCTTCAATCACTTGAAAACCTAAAGCGCTAGATATATAGTTGGAATCTATGACCGTAACTTCTCCCCCGGTCAGGCTTGCCCCCTGCTGTGCGGCGCGCACTGTTCCGCTCAGTTTACCGGACATATGAATGGATAGCACTTGAAAACCTTCTGCATGAAGGCGATCATACACTTCCTTAAAATGGATCGGAGAAGGCTGAGAACTTTTCGGTATTTCTGCTGATTCCATCATTTTTTCAATAAATTCCGCTGGTTCAAAATCAATACCGTCCGTATAAGATACACCATTCAATGTATAGGTTAACGGAACAACTTCAATATTGTATTCCTCCAAAATATTTTTATCTAAATCTGCTGTTGAATCGGTAACGATCCTTACCTTTTGTGTCAATACATTCACTTCCTATCAAACAATAATATTTCAACCTTATCACGTTTCTGATCAAAAGAAAAGAAACAGTCTCTAATCTTTACCCGTCCTAACATATTTTGAAACTTAAAAATTCAAAAACGGTCAATTTCGCAGATCTCTCCTTCTTCTCCAAAACGCTTTAAAAAATAAAAAGCCCTTGCCGATAATCAAATATCTGCAAGGGATATTTCTTTAAGCGTTATGTTTTAATCGGTTGTCTTGAAAAATTGATTCATAATCTTTCCACTTTAAAGCATGCTTCAAATAGCTTCGAAAATTATAAAGGCTTTTTGGCTTTGATTCTTTGCAAATGTTCGCTATAAAAAGCTGCAAATGAATATTTAACATGAAACGGTAAGAGTTATCCTCCTCCAATACTGGGATTTCAACAATCTTCACCTTCTGTCCATTTTCAAGTTTGAACTCTAGGCTTTTAAATAGCAAAGTATCAATCCTCTTTTTACCCGTTTCTTCTATTATACAACAAAATAGGAGCGAATTTTGCAAAAATTTGTCATATACAAAAATATTTTAAATTAACAAATTGAATAAGTTGCTGTCCTTGTTAACCTCTGTAAAAGGAAAACCTTTCTTTTTCATTCTTTCGACTAATCCGCGATAATCTTCCCGATGCTTGACTTCGATGCCGACAAGCGCAGGACCGCTGTCTTTATTATTTTTCTTCGTGTATTCAAAGCGAGTGATATCATCCGTCGGACCTAATACCTCATCTAAAAATTCACGTAAAGCACCCGCACGCTGCGGAAAATTAACGATAAAATAATGCTGCAAGCCTTCATAAATTAAGGATCTCTCCTTAATTTCCTGCATGCGCTCAATATCGTTATTGCCTCCGCTAAGAATGCAAACGACATTTTTTCCTTTTATTTGATCTTTGTAAAAATCAAGCGCTGCGATTGGAAGCGCACCTGCTGGTTCTGCTACAATTGCATTTTCATTATATAAGTTCAAGATCGTTGTACAAATTTTTCCTTCCGGCACAAGTAAAAGATCGTCCAAAATTGTCCGGCAAATGGAAAATGTCTGATTTCCTACCCGCTGGACCGCCGCTCCATCCACAAATTTTTCAATTTCATCCAGTTCGACTACTTCGCCTTTTTCGAGTGATTTCGCCATAGCTGGTGCTCCGGAAGGTTCCGTGCCGATTAATTTTGTTTCCGGCGATACGCTTTGAAAGTATGTGCCGATGCCAGACATTAACCCTCCGCCGCCGATAGCAGCAAACAAAAAATCAATTGGCTCATCGCTGTCATTTAAAATTTCAACAGCAATGGTGCCTTGGCCCGCAATGACATCTTTATCGTCAAACGGATGGATGAACGTACGGTTTTCTTTTTCGGCGCATTCAAGCGCTTTTTTATACGCATCATCAAATGTATCGCCTGTTAACACAATTTCAATGTACTCTCTTCCGTGCAATTCCACCTGAGATATTTTTTGTTTAGGAGTTGTGGAAGGCATAAAAATTTTTCCATGCACTTTTAACGCTCTGCACGAAAATGCGACTCCTTGCGCATGATTTCCAGCACTTGCACAGACAACCCCATTTTTCGTTTCCTCAGGAGTCAAATGTTTCATTTTGTTGTAAGCTCCTCTTATTTTAAAAGAGCGTACAACTTGCAAATCTTCCCTTTTCAAGTATACCCGGCAACCATATTTTTCAGATAATCTTTGGTTAAATTCCAATGGAGTATGTGTCACAACATCCTTTAATGATTGATGCGCTTTTAATATATCTTCTACTTGGACGAATGCTTCAACTTTTGTCAAATTCGTCATCGTACATCCCTGCCCTTAAACAATTTCTTAATTTTTAAATTATAACACGATTCAAATAAAAATAAAATTACATCTATTGTTTTTATTTAGAAATCGGCTTTTTTGACCGATTGAATCCAATTTTACATGTGAAATTATATGATTCTTATATGTATTACTTGCAAGATATGGCACAACTAAAAAAGACGCTGCAGCGCCTTTTTTAATGTCCTATAGAAGCCGGCGAAAGAAGCAATGCTTCCTTGACTTCAAATTGACTCAGACCGTTCTTATTTATTTCGCTCGTACACAAGGAAGCGGTGCGGATAAACATTTTTTTCATCAACTACTCCATCTTTTTGGGAAATAAGCTTCCATTCAGAAAAATCAATTTTTGGAAAATATGTGTCGCCTTCAAACTCCCCCTCAATTTCTGTTACATAGAGCCGATCGGCAAACGGAAGCAGCGCTTCAAAAATCTTCGCTCCGCCAATTACAAACATTTCTTCTTCCTTATTGTTTTGGGCAAATTGCAAAAATTCATTTATCGAATGAAAAACGAGACAGCCTTCGCAAGAAAACTTTTCATTCTTTGTTAACACAATCGTTTCTCTTCCGGGAAGGGGCCGTCCAATCGATTCAAAGGTTTTACGGCCCATGACGATCTTTTTGTTCATCGTTGTTTCTTTAAAATATTTTAAATCATTCGGAAGATGCCAAGGAAGCTTATTGTCCTTTCCGATCAGCCGGTTTTCATCCATCGCAAACAAAAAGGAAATCATACACTCACCTCACCTTTAATGTGAGGATGAGGATCATACCCTTCCAGCGTGAAATCTTCATAAGTAAAATCAAAAATGGATTTTACCTCTTTATTCAATTTCATTGTCGGAAGAGGCCGCGGCTCCCTCGTCAGCTGCAATTTTACTTGCTCAATATGGTTGTTATAAATATGAACATCGCCGAATGTATGGATAAACTCCCCGAGCTCCAAGTCGCAAACTTGAGCAATCATCATCGTTAAAAGCGCATAGGAAGCAATATTGAACGGCACACCTAAAAAAAGGTCTGCGGATCGTTGATAAAGCTGACACGAAAGCTTTCCTTCCGCAACATAAAATTGGAAAAACGCATGGCACGGCGGTAGAGCCATTTTATCTAAATCAGCGACGTTCCAAGCACTTACAATCAATCGCCGTGAATGTGGATTCGTTTTAATTTGTTCAATGACATTTGAGATTTGGTCGATGGTATTTCCGTCTGCACCTGTCCACGAACGCCATTGGTAGCCGTAAATGGGGCCCAAGTCGCCGTTCTCATCTGCCCATTCGTTCCAAATTCGGACACCGTGTTCTTGTAAATATTTTACGTTTGTATCACCTTTTAAAAACCATAACAGCTCATAAATGACCGATTTTAGATGAATTTTTTTCGTCGTAACAAGAGGAAACCCTTTAGCCAAATCAAAACGCATTTGATATCCAAATGTGCTGATGGTTCCTGTCCCCGTCCGATCCTGTTTTTTAACCCCGTGCTCAAGCACATGTCTGCATAAATTTAAGTATTGTTCCATTGATGACACATCCTTTAGTTGAAATGTTACTTTAGTTTACAATCGGCTCGTTCTCTCATTGCTATTAAACCGTTTGTCAAACGAAAAAATTTTTTCAAAATCCGGATCGAAAAAGCCGTCTCATGCAGCTTATTTTTGCAATCTCCATCTTTAAAAATGGAAAAATTGGCGAATCGCCAATTATTTCCCGCTGCACACTTTCTGAAATTATTTTATCTCTTCCAGCTTATCATTTACATCTTCGTTATTATGAGCAATGCGGCTAGCTGCACTTGCAGCAATGGCTGCCACGATATCGTCTAAAAATGTATTGACTTTCCCGTCATGGCTATTGTTCAGCTCTTTGATGATTCCAAATTTTTCTTTGTCTAAATAGCCATAATTCGTAAATCCAATTGACCCATAAACATTTACAATCGATAACGATAAAATTTCATCAATTCCATATAGCGGTTCATCTGATTCGATAATTTGCTGAAGAGGTTCAGGAAGCAATTTTTGTTCCGCAAGCTTGTCTAAAGCAATTCCTGTCAAGACAGCATGAATGATTTCTCGTTTTCTTAAAATCTTTTCAACATGGTATGTGCATTCTTCAAGAGACAGATCGGGAATGTATTTTTTTTGCAGCTCCAACACGATTTGTCCAATGTCTTTTAATGTTACTCCCCGATCTTCCAATAATTCAATCGCTTTTTTTTGGAGCTTTTCAAGTGAATACGCCATTTTCAATCACTTCCTTTACTGCATCCAATTTGGAGGTGTGTTTGTGTCCCAATAAATTTTCCCCAATGCATAATGGGTTTGAAAGTGGTCATGGTATGTATGGTAATGAAAATCAAACCAATAGCCTTGTTTTGGCGGATGATCGACGCGAACATGAAATCGTATCAAGTCTTTTCCGCTCGTACGATCATAAATGTGAAAAATTTTTTCTCCTTTTCCATTCGCAGGTTTTTGGGATATAGCCAAATCTGCAAATTTTTCCTTCTCCGTTGCCAAGAAGGTTTTGATCACTTCTTCCATTTGCGGCAAAACTAAGTTGCGAAACTCATCTTCTATCACACCGCTGATTTTTTTGCCGAATTTTTCAAATGATTGTTTTTCCGCTTCAAACAAAAATTGATCGACAATGTTTGGCTGTTCTATTGCTGACTGATCTTGTGAATCACGATGCAGTAATAGTTTTTTCTCTTCGGCCTCCGGTGCATAGTTTGCGTCAGGAGCCTGTTTATTGACGGTTAAGGCGGACGGAGGCGCTACAAGCCCGAATGTTGCGAGTGTAAATAAAACGACAAGCGATTTTCGAATCCAATTTTTCAAGTTCCCAACATCCTTTCCGCCAAATGAACAAACGATACTATCATTCTATCATATTTTAATCAAAATAGATATTTGATAGAGTTTTTTGACTGAAAAGAAATGGGTTCAAAAAAACGAGAAAAAAGGGTAAAATAAAAATCAGAAGTTGGAGGCAGCAGATCGGAAGCCGACAATTTGGGAAACCGGCAGAAAATGACCGTTCAACTCATCCTGCAAAATTTTTTCTAGTTGATTGGAGGAAAGTACATATGTATGATGCAATGTTCATAATAGGTAGCTTTATTACACTTGCATATTTAATTGTAATGGAACTTACAGACTAAAAGCTCATGGAAGACCATGAGCTCTTTTACTTTTAAGAAGCTGAATATCATTAGCAATGCTTTTCAAATGCTTGAAGAAGATTTTCCATAACTCCTTCCAGCGTATTGCCTTCAATGTCATGTCTTGGGATAAAATGGACAACTTCTTTTCCTTTTAAAAGAGCCATTGACGGCGACGACGGTTCATAACCGATAAAATACTCCCTCATTTTTGCCGTCGCTTCCCGATCTTGACCCGCAAAAACAGTTACGAGATGGTCAGGGGTTTTTTCGCTTCTTACTAAAGCTTGTGTTGCCGCTGGTCTTGCAAGTCCCGCTGCGCAGCCGCAAACGGAATTCACAAAGACGAGCGTTGTCCCTTCCGCTGATTCCATAAATTGATCCACCTCTTCAGGTGTAACTAATTCGCGGAATCCAGCATTTGTCAACTCATCTCTCATCGGTTGAACGAGCTGACGCATATACTCTTCATAAGCCATTGACATTTTCAATCCCCCTAATTTTTACTATATTTAACATTATTCGTTTATGAAACAGAAATATGCTACTTTTGCCGGCTTTCGGTCATTTGCTTCCAAACGGATCCTTTTGCTTCTTCTCCTTTTTCGATCCTTTCTATTGCCATCTTTATTTGCATTTTCACTTCAAATTCTGGATCGTCTTCCGCTTCCTTCAGTTCCTTTAAAACAGATTCATCTCCTACTTCGTACAAAAACATGGCTGCTCGCCAACGAACAAGTTTACTTTTGTCCTTCAATGCTTTCGCCATTTCAGGAATAGCCGCTTTGTCCCCGATGTCAGATAGCGCATCACCTGCTGTTCTTCTAACAGTAACGCTTTTATCTTTTAACGCTTTATAGAGCAAAGGAAGGACAGCCGGATCTTCGAGCATTCCTAAATAGACCGTTGCAAGTCTTCGTATCGATGCTTTCTCATCATTCAACGCTTTTTCCAGCACATCTAAATCTTCAAGCGTTGGATCCATTTGCTCCAAATGGGCAAACCGCTTTTGCCAATCAGGATCATCAAGCATGTCAACCGTTACTTTGTAGCTGAATCGCTTAAACGTTTCCTTTTCATCCTTTTGATGAATGATTCTATTTTTTATGCGTTCCAGCCTGTCATCCGGATAGGCTGCTGATATTTCATCGACAACCTCCTGGCCGATTGCATCCAAATCTCCGTAGCGGACGCCATGCTCCTTCCATTCCCTTTCTAAAACAACGTTGTTCGCATGCTTTTGAACTTCCATGATCATGTTTCGGAAGCGTTCAGGCAGCCCGTAGCGGCGCTCCTCATGTCCGTCTGTCAGCTTTACTTGCATCGGCAGGCCGTGAAACATTTGAATAAACACTTTTACTTCGCCATATCCTTCTTCAGGAGAATAGGCGTCCTGGCTGTTATCTTCAACCTGCTCGCCGAAAATGCTTCTTACTTCTGATAAAATATCCTGCCAATGATATTTGCTGTTTCGTTCAATGGCCATAAAATCTGCAACATGATAAACCCCTTTCACCCCTTCAATTGCTAAAATGGATTGGATTTCCTTTGGTGCTTCATGAGCATTTTCTTTTTTATAATTGTTCCTTTTACCTGCCGGAAGCTCTTGGTCGAGAATTACTTTCATCGTATTAGGGCTTGGGGTAGGTTCAATCGACTTAATGTTCACAAGATGTCACTCCCTACTTCCTCTTAGCTAGTTCCATTTTAACATGCCAGTCTGCAAAATTCTTTCCAAAAGCACTTGCAGTGAAATAATGGAGAATTTACAAAAGCTTTTCGATATAAGGAGCGATGTCTTTCGGATTTGTTTGCGGAACAAATCGCTCTACCGGATTGCCGTCGCGGTCGATCAAAAATTTTGTAAAATTCCATTTAATCATCTTTGTTCCAAACACGCCTGGAATTTGTTCGGTCAAGTACACAAATAAAGGATGGGCATTCGGGCCTCTCACATCAATTTTTGAAAAGACGGGAAATGTCACACCATAATTTTCACAAAATGTTTGGATTTCTTCGTCCGTTCCCGGCTCCTGATTGCCAAACTGATTACACGGAAACGCCAGTACGACAAATCCTTTTTCTTTGTATGTTTCATATAAATTTTGCAAATCTTTGTATTGCTCCGTAAAGCCGCAATAACTTGCAGTATTGACAATGAGCATGACATTTCCTTTATACTGTAATAGTGATATTGTTTGCCCATCTGCGGTTTTTACATCAAAGTCATAAACAGTCATCACGCCTCCCCCTCCATTTACGTTGATTTTACATTACAGTCATAATAATAACAAATCTAAAATTGAAATATCATTTTAAACTATCTATAATATTAGCAAAACTTAGTCTGATCATGTTCTGTTTCGCTCTTCACATGATTCATTTTTTTGTTTTTCGATTACATTCCGGAGGTGCACATACATGCCAATTAATATACCAGCAAATTTGCCGGCAAAAGAAATATTGGAGAAGGAAAACATTTTCGTGATGGATGAAAAAAGGGCTTACACTCAGGATATCCGCCCATTAAATATTGCCATTTTAAATTTAATGCCAGAAAAAGAAAAAACGGAGACCCAGCTTCTCAGACTTTTAGGAAATTCTCCGCTTCAAGTTAATATCACGTTTTTGCGTCCGAAAACCCATACGCCAAAAACAACGGCAAAGCAGCATTTAGAACAATTTTATACAACGTTTGATCAAGTCAAGCATCGAAAATTCGACGGGTTGATTGTAACAGGGGCTCCTGTTGAAAAAATGCCTTTTAATGCTGTTAATTATTGGGAAGAGTTGACAAACATTTTTGAATGGACGAAAGAAAATGTGACATCTACTTTGCATATTTGTTGGGGTGCTCAAGCAGGCCTATTCTATCATTACGGCATCGATAAATATATGCTGCCGAAAAAATGCTTCGGCGTTTTTGAACATAAAATATCAGATCCTTCCGTCAAGCTGTTAAGAGGTTTCGATGAAATCTATTACGTTCCTCATTCTCGCCATACGGACATCGATGTGGAAGAAGTGAAAAAACAAAAAGATTTAGAGATTTTGTCTTATTCGGATGAAGCGGGTGTATGTCTTATTTCTTCGAAAGACGGGAGATTTATTTTTTTAACCGGACATCCTGAATATGATGCAACAACATTAAGAGATGAATATGAACGAGATTTGGCGAGAGGACTTGACATCGAAATCCCAAAAAATTATTTCCCTAATGACGACCCGACGAAATCGCCTTACAATCGCTGGCGGTCACATGCGAATTTGCTGTTTGTCAACTGGCTTAACTATTATGTATATCAAGAAACTCCTTATATTTGGGAATAATAATAGCAACCTGGTCGGATTAAAATACGACGTTCTGAAATTGAGGTGATGAAATCGTTTATGAATAAGCAGAAAATTTTGATCTTGACAGCAAAGTACGGAAACGGGCATATTCAAGTGGCAAAGACGCTGGAAAAGCGATGTATGGAACGGGGTATGGACGTCATCGTTTGCGATCTATATCAAGAGTCTCATCCACTCATTACTGAATTCACAAAATACCTGTATTTAAAGAGCTTTTCGTTTGGAAAACAGTTTTACCGTTTGTTTTATTATGGTGTAGATAAAATGTACAATAAACGAGTCATGAATGTTTATTACACAATGGGCAGAAAAAAACTCGAACAAGTGATTGCTGCTGAAAAACCCGATATCATCATCAATACGTTTCCAATGATCGTCGTACCCGAATACCGGAGACGCACCGGTCACGTGATTCCGACCTTTAATGTCATGACAGATTTTTGTTTACATAAAATTTGGGTGCATCAAAACATAGATAAATATTATGTTGCATGTGAAGATGTAAAAGAAAAACTTCTCAGCTTAGGGATCGACGAAAAAGACGTAAAAGTTACCGGAATTCCTATACGCAGCCGATTTGAAGAAAATATTGAGATAGAACCGTTGTACCGCAAATATGGATTAAGTGAGAACAAACATATTTTGCTTATTATGGCAGGTGCTCACGGCGTCTTAAAAAATGTGAAAGAAATTTGCGAAGCGATGCGCTATTCAGAAAACGTCCAAACCGTTGTTGTATGCGGAAACAATCATGCGCTCAAAGACCGCTTAGCCCCTCTTGCTAAAGCAAGCAGAGATCAATTGAAAGTTTTGGGTTACGTCGAAAGAGTGGACGAGCTGTTTCGAATTGCTTCCTTGTTGATTACAAAACCCGGAGGAATTACGTTAACAGAAGCTTCTTCCCTTTCGGTTCCTCTCGTTTTATACAACCCGGTTCCTGGGCAGGAAAAAGAAAACGCGGAATTCTTTGCAAAACACGGCGCTGCGGTCATCGTCAACAATGTATCTGATATGATTGATGAGGTGAACAAATTATTGCATTCACCTGATAAATTAAAACGGATGCGTAAAAATATTTTTCAACTGTACCATCCAAACGCTGTGGACACCATTTTAGACGACATAAAGTTAGAAAGTGAACGAATGTCTAAATATATTCATGAACATATTTCATAAACGAGTGTCAATAAGACATTCGTTTTTTTATAAAATGACGTCGCTTTATCGTATTAACTTCCTCGTATTACCTGGAAAATGCTTTTTTTTGCGAGAAAACAGCACCGATTTTCACGGTGAAAGCATCCTTGTCATGTAGCCGGCAATTAAGCTGATTTATTCCCAATCAATTTCCATCTTAGCGTTTTGACAAAAATTCGAATCATTGGAATAAACTTGACTTTCAATAATTGGTTAGTGTATAGTAGATATATCATTTAGCTGAATATAGGCAGCCTAAGGTTTTGAGACCTTGCTTGTTGCATTATATTCCTGTTAAATGATAAAAAATTTTTTAAGCACGGCTTTGTGCGGAAAGTATTAGGAGGAAATCGAAATATGCAACAAAATGGTAAAGTAAAATGGTTTAACAATGAAAAAGGTTATGGTTTTATTGAAGTTGAAGGCGGAGACGATGTTTTTGTCCACTTCACTGCAATTCAAGGCGAAGGTTTCAAAACCTTAGAAGAAGGTCAAGCGGTATCTTTTGAAATTGTCCAAGGAAATCGTGGACCACAAGCAGCGAACGTTGTAAAATTATAATCGATGATCATTTGATCTTCAAATATAAAAAGAGGCTTTTGCCTCTTTTTATTTTTTATTTTCGGAATTTTTATTTATTACTGAATTTTCGATCGCCGCGCTTGCGTGTCCCCCTCAAATTTTTCCCCAGCTCTTTAATTTGCTGTCCCACCGTGCATTTATTAATACAAAATGAATGGGCATATGTTTTTCCGTATTCTTTTCGAAAATGAGCTTTTAAAAAACAATTTACGCAATATTCATCCATTAATTCAGTCACTTTTTCAAATATAGCCGCACGATCTTTCATCATTCCATCTCCACTGTTTTTTATTTATCATTATGCTGTTTCACAAAAAGAGATTGTACTTTCTCGAAAATGTATCTTTCGCATTCTCAATTGAAGAGACTAATTTTTTATACCATATTCTGTTCAACCTTGCAACCGATTCACTCAAAAGGGTTTTTACAGACATTGATCGAATTGTATGGTATAATCACATCGATTTTTTTGAAAAGAAAAAGGCAGTCAAATAGATGTTTTACTTAATAAGATCAAAAGCTCCTCACATCTATTTTAAGCTTTTTTCATCCTTATCATGATCTTGATGACATGTTATATTCTTCATTTTTAAAAAAATTCCTCTAAGGGAGTGAAATTGATTGGTAGAAGTCTACATAGATGGTGCGGCAAAAGGAAATCCCGGACTTTCCGGCGCCGGTATTTATATAAAAGGAACGAACATTCAAGAAAAATATTTTTTCCCCCTTGGCGTCATGGATAATCATGAAGCTGAATTTGCTGCATTAGTCAAAGGACTTATGATCTGCCTTGAAAAAGGATATAAGATCGTCTCTTTCAGAACCGATTCACAGGCAGTGGAGCAAGCAGTGCTTAAACGTTATGCAAAAAATCAACGCTATAACAGCCATCTTCAAGAAGCGTTAAAGCTCATCGATCAATTTGATTTGTTTTTTATTAAATGGATTCCCGAAAAGCAAAACAAAACGGCTGATGAATTAGCCAAAAAAGCATTGCAGCTTCAAAAAGGGATTGATCATGAAGGAACAACAAGCGGCTGATTTTAAGTTTTTTCGTGTTGCTTATATTTGGAAACAGCATTTTTTATCGTTCGGAGGGCTTTATGTGTTAACTCATATTATTGAAGAAGAACTAACAACGTTCTGGTCTTTCATTGGAACCCTTTATTGTATTAGCACGCAATAAACTAACAACGTTCGGAGCGTTCAGCGGGACCTTTAATGTATTAGAACACGATAAACTAACAACGTTCGGAGCGTTCAGCAGGACCTTAATGTATTAGCTCGATAAACTAACAACGTTTGTGAACATTCACCGGGACCTTTAATGTATTAGAACACAATAAACTAACAACGTTTATGAGCGTTCCATCAAGAGCGGGGCCCCATGAGATCATCCGCTTTTTGATCAGAGGGATGAGCTTGGTTTTTGCGGCTTCTCCCGGCAAAAAACATTTCCACAAACCATTTTGCACGTTCTGTTAGCATCCAGAAAATAAAGACTCTTCCATAAATTTTATGAGGAACTGGGTCATCCAGTTCCTTTCAGCTTTGCTTCCGACTTACATATTCTTTTACCATTTCTTCCGTTACGTATTTTCGCTGCGGAACGATTCCGGTGGTTCTGGCCAGCTCATTCATTTCTTTTGTAATTTCGTTAATCGTTTGCACGGAAAAATGAAGCCCCTTTTCGCAAAGCATTACAGCTTCATCGATTGCCTGCTCCCGTTTTTCTTCTAGATGCAAAAACCTTTTCACGATCTCGTGCTGGCGGTTTGAATGCTTTGTTATCTCTTTATGTACTTCTGCCATCTTTTTTCCCCCTAATTTTTAAGTTCGAGCACTTTCAAAGGAAGAGAGGAGCTTCTGCCCCTCTTTATGAAAGCGATGTTAATTCATTGAATTTTTCTTTCATCCATTGTACATCATTTGGTGCTGTCAACGTTTTTAATCTAGCTTGAATAAATTGTTCCCCTTCATGAATCATTTTTTCCTTCAGCTGTTCGATTTCCTTTTTCAATAATGCTTCGTAATGGCGAGCCAGATGCTCTTCAAAAGCTCTCACCGACATGTCAATCGTATCTTTCAAATTCTGTTCTAGAATATCAAACAGCTTTTGCTTTTCGTTCTGCTCGAAAAATGATTTCGTATTTCGGAACACTTTATGTGCTTTTGAAACATCAAATTGAATGTAAGGGAAAACGGAAACTTGGATCCGGATTTCTTCCCATTGAACCTCTTCTATATTTGAAAACGGAACTGCTTCACATTGTTTAGCAACCATGTCGGAAAGGTTCTGATTGATTTTTTGCAATATTCCGTTTAAATAATTTTCAATACGAAGTGTTGTAGCGTTCATTTCCTGCTGGAGCTGAACATTCAATCCTTCTATCATTTCGTTAAAACAATCCATTAAAATGGCTGCTTCTCCCTTTGTGCTGTTTGTAAATTTGCCAGGATGATACGCCTCTTTAAACAGCTCCGGAAGTTTATGAAGAAGCCGCTGTTTTACGTAATAGTTCAATTCTTCCGTTTCCTGCTGGAATGTTATAACGTATTCGTCAACTGATTGCGTACGAATTAATTCCTGCATGCGATTGAGCTGATCCTTCAATTCGCGAATTTTCAGATCGCGTTCGCTTTCATCAAGCTCCAAAAGCTTGATCATATCTGAAAGTTCTGAGACCGCCTGTTGAAATTCATGTTCAGCCGCTTGAATTAAAACGGTCATCAATTCATGATGGATAAAATGTTCAAACGACTTGAGAAAATGCGGAAACTCGTCTCGAACCTTTGAAATCTTTTTCTTTTCCAATGCCTGTAAGCTTGAAACTTGAAAAAGCTTCGGCTCTCGGATTGAATGGGACAATAACATTTGCTCGACATAATTTCGAACATCTTCTGCATCTTGATCATGTTCCGCCAAATCAATTGCATTGATGATAAAAAACATTTTATCTAACGTAAAGGCGTCCTTTACAAGACCAAGCTGATCCAAAAACTGCTGATCTCCTTTTGAAAATGGATGGTTGTAGTAAGTTAAAAAGATAATGGCATCCGCATGTTTTATATATTGGAAAGCAAGTTCTGTATGCCGGCCGTGAAATGAACTCGCACCTGGAGTATCAACAAGAGTAATCCCTTTTCTAGTCAGATCACAATCATAATAAATCGTTACATCCTGAATCATACATGACCGTTCTTCTTTTGCAACAAATGACTCAAGCTCATCTGCCTTGATCCATTTCACTTTTTGATCTTCTTTTTCATAAAATGAGATTCCTTCTAAAAAGGTGTTCAGCCTTCTTTGAACCATTTCATCTTCCGTTCGTTTCATTGCTTGAAGCATCGCTTCGCGCAAATCGGAAAATCGCTCCGCCTTAAGAGAAAGCGGTGCTAACAATTCATTAATTTCTTCTAAAATTTGCTGCTCATTTTTAAAGACTACTTCCACATCCCCGTGTTTTTTGCCATCTTTAACACCGGTTAATTTATTGATAACAGCGGTTGTTGGAGTTGGCGAGGAAGGGAAAATTTTTTCACCAATCAAGGCATTTAAAAAGCTCGATTTTCCTGCACTAAACGCGCCAAAAATTGCAATTTGAAAGGAGCGGTTCTCAATTTGAGAAAGTTTTTCTTTTAAGCGGTTGGCTGAATGCTCCAGCCCAGTCTCATTTAAAATTTCAATCCCTTTTTGCAGCTTATTTGTCATTTGATCTTTCTTCGCCGCTTCATGTTTTCGTTCGGTTTCTTTTTTCTCTATTTTTTTATCTTTTCTTTGCTTTTCATTCGAAATAAGGGATTGAAGAGAATTCCATTCCATGATTTGTTTTTGCAGATGTTCGGCTTTCCATCGCTCGATATCGATATTGTCAAAAGTTCCTTGACCATTTAATATGTCGGAAAGCTGTTTAAACTCATTCATAAATTGTTCTTTCTCATCAATCGCTTTAGACATTTGCATCAGTTTGACTGTAAGCTGTTCCCGCTCCTGCTTCATCCGTTCTCTTTCTGTTTGATTCATCTCGTGTAATGCTTTGATCATGTGATCGCGCAAGCTTTGAGCTTCTCGTTTGCACAATTGCTGTACAGCATTTGAAACATCTTTCCCATACTGGAGCACATATTGACCGTTTAATTCAGCCCCTGGTTTGATCACGTCAAGCAGCATATTTTCATCAAATTCGATCGAAAAGCTTAGTATTTGCTGTAAAAGAGAAGGTTGGTCGATATGATGCTTCTCGTAATATTTTTTCGCCATATTGATGATGTGCCATACAATTTGCGATTCCACATTTTTGGCCAGCTCTTCATAAAATTGAATAAGTATATTTCGTTTTGCCTCTTCTGTTTTCTTTTTTGAGAAAAACAAACCAACTTTAAAATCTTTTTTCTGGGTTTCAATTAATTTTGCCGCTTTTTCCCTTGTATCATAAGGCATAAGATTGGCGTTTCTCAACAAACCATCAAGTTCTTGATCAAATGCTGCTTCAAACTGTTTAATGTCTTCATCTATCAGCTTGAGCTTCTGTTCTATTTCCGACAATTTTTGCTGGCTGTTTTGAAGCAGCTGATCAAGCTGATTCCATTCATCCAATGAGAGATGAAGGCTCTCCGCTTTCTCTTTAGACAAATCCTCCTTCATTTGTTGAAGCAAAATTTTTGCCTGCTCCAATACATTTTTTCGCACTAAATGCTTTTTATTATCGACAAGCCCATTTAACCGCTCCTCTAACTGTTTAAATTCGTTTAAAGGATGCTCAGGCGATTTCGTTGTCGTATAATAAATATTTTCCTTTTCAATTCCGATAGCTGTCAGCGAGGCTTCAATGTTTGTTTTAAACGTTGAAAAAGGGATTTCATCTTCTTGATGCTTATCAATTTGGTTGATGATGACGATGATCGGTTTATTCATCTCCCTCAGCTTTGACAAGAAAGAAAAATTCAGCTCCGACTGAACGTGATGATAATCCGTCACATATACGATGTAATCCGCTAAATGGAGCGCCGATTCTGTTCTTTTGCGATGATCGTCATCCGTTGAATCAATTCCCGGCGAATCTGTTAAAATCAGATGTTCACGAATCGTAAAATAAGGCCGTTGAATAAATACTTTTTCAATTTCATTTTCTTGTTTGCACAGCTTGCTGATCAGCTCATTATCCAAATCGTCTTTCGATTCATACATTTTGCCATTAAACAGGTGCACACGGGTCAAACGTTCGCCTTTCGCCAGCATGACGATATTGGAGCTGGTCGGAAGCGGACTCGAAGGCAAAATGGTTCCGTTTGCAAGCTTGTTTAACAGCGATGATTTTCCTGCCGAAAAATGGCCCATAAATGCAATTTGGATTTGATCCTGCATTTCTTTTTCAATTAATTCTTTCCATTTTTGTTTATAGGAAGCTTTGACTTCTTTAGGAAGCTTTTCAAATATTTGAATCAAGCTGCTGATTTGTTCTTGCTCAACTACATTTCCCATACCTCAGGCTCCTTTTCGTCAATTCCTCATGTTGATTTTACCATATTGCCCGTAAATGAAGGCAAAAAAATTATTTTCAGGAGCCTGGATCAAGAAAAAAACCCGCTTTAATAACTTTCGCTTCCTCCCAAGCGACTGTTAAAAAGCTCAATTTTCCCCATAAAAAAGAGATTGACTGTTTTTTGCCAATCCCCGCTATGTAATGTATGAAAAATTTATTTATGAATTTGAATCGACTCGCTTCAAAACATATCCGATTAAAATGCTATAAATCAAAACCGTACTCCCGACAAAAAGCATTGTCATGTCGTCACAGCCTTTCTTGAGAATGATTTTCATCATTAATTAAAGAATAACATGAGTGAAAATCATTTTCAATAGTTTTTTCGAACGAAGTTTTAAATTTTAAAATCTTACATAAAAAAACCAGCCAAAAATGGCTGGCACAAAATTTATTATTTAGTGATTTCGATTAACAAATCACCTGTTTGAATAGCTTCTCCGCTCTTCACATAAATATCTTTAATAACACCTGCAAATGGAGCTTGAACAGTCGTTTCCATTTTCATTGATTCAGTGATCATTAAATGATCGCCTTTATTTACTTTTTCGCCTTTTTCTACCAAGACTTTAATTACTGTTCCAGGCATAGACGCTCCAATATGTTCAGGGTTTTGCGGATCTGCTTTGACTCTTTGCTGAACAGTTGATTTGATGCTCTCGTCTTTAATGACAACCTCACGCGGCTGGCCGTTTAATTCAAAGTACACGATCCGCGTTCCATCAGGCTGCGGTTGGCCAATGGAAACTAGCTTCACAATCAGCGTTTTTCCTTTTTCAATTTCCACTTCAATTTCTTCGCCTAAACGCATTCCGTAGAAGAATGTCGGTGTATCTAAAACAGAAATGTTTCCATATTGTTCATATGTTTTCAAATATTCCGTGAACACTTTTGGATACAGTGCATAAGCGATCGTCTCGTAAGGCGTCGGCTCACGATGGAGCAGCTGCTCCAGCTCTTCTTTTAATGCTTGGAAATTAACCGGCTCCAATAGCTCCCCAGGTCTAACTGTAATCGGCTCACGGCCTTTTAAAATCACGCGCTGGAGCTCTTTCGGAAAGCCTCCGTACGGCTGGCCGAGATATCCGGCAAAAAATTCAATGACTGAATCTGGGAAGTCAAGCGATTCTCCACGCTCATATACGTCTTCTTCCGTTAAATTGTTCTGAACCATAAAGAGCGCCATGTCACCAACAACTTTTGATGACGGAGTTACTTTAACAATATCGCCAAACATTTGGTTGACGCGGCTGTACATTTCTTTCACTTCCTCCCAGCGGTCACCCAAACCTACAGCCTTCGCCTGCTGCTGTAAATTGCTGTATTGTCCGCCAGGCATTTCATGTACATAAACTTCTGAATGAGGAGCTTTCATGCCGCTCTCAAAGTCTTGATAATATTTGCGCACTTCTTCCCAATATTGAGACAGCTTTTCCAATGATTGAATGTTAACATTCGGTCTTCTTTCCGAACCTTCAAGCGCATAATATAAAGAATTGGCACTTGGCTGAGAAGTTAAACCGGCCATTGAGCTCAACGCCGTATCTATAATATCGACCCCTGCTTCGATCGCTTTGGCATATGTGTAAATGCCGTTTCCGCTCGTATCATGTGTATGCAAATGAATTGGCAGATCGACCGTTTCTTTTAACACTGAAATAAGCTCATATGCCGCCTGTGGCTTCAACAGTCCTGCCATATCTTTAATGCCTAAAATTTGTGCGCCTGATGCTTCCAATTCTTTTGCCATCTGTTTGTAATAATTCAAATCATATTTTCTTCTTGTTGGATCGAGAATATCCCCTGTATAACAGATGGCTGCTTCGGCAATTTTTCCGGTTTTACGGACGGCATCGATGGCAAGGGTCATCCCTTTTACCCAGTTTAAGCTGTCAAAGATTCTGAACACATCAATGCCTGCTTCCGCTGATCTTTCGACAAATTCTTTAATTACATTATCTGGATAGTTTTTATATCCGACAGCATTCGATGCGCGCAAAAGCATTTGCAGAAGCAAGTTTGGCACATGCTTTCTGACAATTTGAAGTCTTTCCCACGGATCTTCTTTTAAAAAGCGATAGGCAACATCAAACGTTGCTCCTCCCCACATCTCAAGCGAAAACAGGTTTGGAAGCAATCTCGCAGTAGGTTCAGCAATCTTTTTAATGTCATTTGTGCGCACGCGAGTTGCCAGCAATGATTGATGAGCATCTCGGAAAGTCGTATCCGTCAACAGCACTTGTTTTTGTTCTTTTACCCATTTAACAAGGCCGTCGACTCCTTCTTTCTCTAAAATTTGTTTCGTTCCTTCTGGAATAGGCTCCGATAATTTTACGTGCGGAATCGGTGGCTCATCAAATACTGGTTTTTTCTTTTTCCCGATGCCTGGAAAACCGTTCACCGTCACATTCCCAATATATGTGAGCATTTTTGTTCCCCGATCTCGTTGTTTCGGGAAAACGAACAGCTCAGGCGACGAATCAATAAAGGACGTATCATATTCTCCAGATAAAAATTTCTCATGTTTAATGACATTTTCCAAAAAAGGAATATTTGTTTTTATTCCGCGAACTCGAAATTCTCTTAAATTTCGAATCATTTTTCTGGCAGCTTGCTCAAACGATAGCGCCCATGTTGATACTTTTACAAGCAATGAATCATAATAAGGTGTAATAACAGCGCCTTGGAAGCTGTTTCCGGTATCCAATCGAACGCCAAAGCCGCCTCCGGAACGATACGCCATAATTTTTCCAGTGTCCGGCATGAAATTGTTCAGCGGATCTTCCGTCGTCACCCTTGCTTGAATAGCATATCCCCATGTTTTAATGTCTTCCTGTCTTGGAATTCCAACTTCCGGGCTGTGAATTGAGTGGCCTTCTGCCACAAGAATTTGTGTTTGAACGATATCTATCCCTGTAATCATTTCAGTAATCGTATGTTCTACTTGAACACGCGGATTTACTTCGATGAAATAAAAGTCATCGCCGGAAACTAAAAATTCCACCGTACCTGCATTGACATAGTTGACATTTTTCATTAACCGTACAGCCGCTTCGCAAATTTTATCCCTTAATTCCTGCTTTAAAGAAACGCTTGGAGCAACTTCCACGACTTTTTGATGACGACGTTGGACAGAACAGTCCCTCTCATAAAGATGAACAATGTTTCCATCGTGGTCACCAATGATTTGCACTTCAATATGCTTCGGATTTTCGATCAGCTTTTCTACATACACTTCGTCGCTGCCGAATGCAGCTTTTGCTTCCGATTTAGCTCGTTCATAAGAATCCTTTACTCCAGCCTTTGAACGGACTATGCGCATACCCCGGCCTCCGCCGCCAAGAGCAGCTTTAATGATAAACGGATACCCGTATTCTTCACCAAACTGAATCACTTCATCCAAGCTTTTGACTGGACCGTTGCTGCCTGGAATGACTGGAATTCCGGCCTTTTCCGCCTGATGTCTAGCTTTCACTTTATCGCCAAACATATCTAAGTGCTCTGTTCTAGGGCCGATAAAAATGATTCCGGCTTCTTCGCATTTTCTAGCAAATTCGATATTTTCAGATAAAAAACCGTATCCGGGATGAATAGCATCCACGTCATGAGCTTTTGCAATTTCAATGATACCGTCAATATCGAGATATGCTTCGATCGGTTTTTTTCCTTCGCCAACTAAATAAGCTTCATCTGCTTTATATCGATGATAAGAACCTGAATCTTCCCTGGAATAAATTGCAACGGTTCGGATATTCAATTCATTGCAAGCTCGAAATACCCGAATCGCGATTTCTCCACGGTTTGCTACTAAGATTTTTTCAATTTTTCTGTTCGTCATATAAATCCCCCTTGCAGTGTATATTAGATTTTCAAGAAAATAAAATTAGAGCAGCATATGGCGGAACGATTACATGCTTGCAATTTCTTTTTTATATTGCTCCCGGTAATTGACAAACATTGAAACATTCACTAACAATCCCATCGATATTAATAGTACTAATAACGATGAGCCTCCATAACTGACAAACGGCAATGTAACACCAGTGATCGGGATCAGTCCTGTCACTCCTCCCAAGTTGACGGCCGTTTGAATGGCGATCATGCTTGAAACTCCTACGGCAATCAATGTACCAAACGGGTCGGTGCATTTTCTTGCAATATAGAGGCCTTTTAAAACGATAAACGCCAAAAGCGTAAGAACAAATAATACACCGAAAATACCTAGCTCTTCCGCTACAACGGCCATAATAAAATCAGTGTGCGCTTCCGGCAAATATCCGTATTTTTGCACGCTTTCCCCCAGCCCCAGTCCAGTAAGACCTCCGGATCCGATCGCAATATATGAATTGACGAGCTGATAACCTGCTCCGTCTTCATGTTCAAATGGATCCGTATACCCTGTAAAGCGGGAAAGACGTTCTTTACTAAAAATATCATCGGCCTTAAATAAAATGAGCGGACTTAGCAGCAATAAGAAAAATAAAGCAAGCAATACTAACTTTAACATGTTTTTGATGCCCATACCTGAACATAAAATAATAGACAAGGCAATCATTCCAATAATGAATGATGTCCCAATGTCAGGCTGAAGCATAACAAAAACGCAAATCAATACGGTAAAGATTACCGGAGGCAATGCTCCCTTTCCAAAGTGCCATATGTACGATTGCTTTTTTTCGTATACAGCTGATAAATAAATAATGGCGGAAAGCTTGACAAATTCTCCCGGCTGAATGGCTCTTCCGGCAACTTTAAACCAGCTTTGCGAACCGCCGGCAACATGTCCAAAAATAAATAACAGCCCGAGAACAGCAATCGATCCAAAAAACAAAATTCTTATAAATTTTCCGTTCAGCAGAGCGCGGTACGGAAAAAACATCATAACTAGAAAAGCTATCGTTGCAAGCAGGAGCGAGGACAATTGCTTGCGAAAAAAATAATCGCTTTCCGTATAATACCTCGTGACTGCCATGATCATACTTGAACTGTACACCATGACCAAGCCGAAACCGCATAATAAGAAAACTGCTAAAATAAGCGAATAATCATATGATTTTAAAATTCGTTTCAACATGTTCATCTTCCTTACGACTTGCTGCTCTTCTTGTTGCAAAATAAATACACAGTCATTGTTTTCATAAGTGTAAAGAAAATTTATTTTCTATTATACTTTGAACAATTCATTTTCTCAATGGCAAAATAAAAATTGCGAAGGAACACCTATTGTGGAAGGTCGATATGAGAAATGGAAAAGATAAAATAAAAGCCCAAACCTTTTTTTTACCGGTTTGAGCAAGCTTTTTATTTTCGTACAAATGCCTCGTGCAGAGCTGACAGCTCACGCTCAAGCTCATCAAGCAGAGCTTTTCCCTCGCGTTCTTCAATCAGGCCTAGTCTGACAGCAAAGTCAATTTCCCGAGATAATCCGAACATTTGCGTATCTAAAACCTCTTCATAAAGAGGACATTGAGGCATTGTCAAATTGTCCATTTGTACTTTAATCAATTTCATGATTTTATCTGCATCCGCCTTTAAAAGCGAAAGAGCCTTTTCCCGGTGACTAAGAACCATTTCAAATGATGCCATCTGAATCCCTCCGTTCCCCATTAAGGAATCCCTATTCTATCTATTAATATTAAATGTTATAAAGGAAAATTGCAAGGAAACACGCACCCTCCTTCCCTAATAATTTTAAAGTTGTTCATATATATGTATGAACCTTCCAAAAAAATGCTAGAAGAATTCGTCTGATTGATTTGCCGCGTCTGGACTCAGCCGCCTGACTGTCGCCTTTTTGAACTGAAATGGACAACGGAATGTGACAAAATCCATAAAAGCGCTTATACTTTAACGTGGAGGGATGCTCATGAGCGATATTATTCAAATAAAAGGGAATGTAAAATTTCCAATTACTTTGGACCCAGGTGTTTGGATCTTTGATGACCGCCGCATTGATTTAAATACATATTTTGATCAAGGCCGCAAAGAGGAAAACATAGAAGAGGACTATGTGCAAAAAACAGCAAATCAATGGCAACGGGAGATTCAGGAGGGAGCTGTATTTCCGCCTACTTTAAAAACGGAACAAAAATTTGAAAAAGAAAAGGTGCTTACCGGGACTTTCGGCATGCCGCTTAAACCGTTTTTATCAAATGCTGAACCGTTAACGAACGCCAAAACGGTCGTTTTTGAAACCGAAAACGGCGAAGTCGAAATGCCGATTGAAAAAGCAGAAGAATGCATTTTGGCATTTAGCATGGAAGGAAAACCGTTAAAAGAAGACGGCCCTGTCCACATCATTTACGGAGATGGCTCGAACCGCAATGATCCAATTAAAAAGGTGAGAGCAATAATCGTAAAATAATTTTTGGGGGTGTCTAATAAGTCGTTTTACGGCTTATTGACGCCCCCATTAATGTTTTAGAAACGTTGATATATCGGTGTTTATTACTAATGGCGATTTGACTTTCTGGACAATCCCTTTTTTTCCATTGCTCACAATTTGAGTAGAATCGCAAATGTTAGCGCAAAAAATCTTTTTGGATGCTGCAAAGAGCTTAAGATAAATCAGCTTCTGCAAAGCTCACACTTTTATCTCTGACCCCTGAGGCTTTTGAAACTACAGCATCTCACTTTTTCATAACAAATCTGCTGCTATTTGCGCCAATTGGGATCGTTCGCCTTTCAGTAATTTTACATGCCCGGCAATTGCTTGATCTTTAAATTTTTCCACTACATAGGTCAACCCATTGTTATATTCATCTAAATAAGGATGATCAATTTGTCCTGGATCCCCCATCAACACAATTTTGCTTTTTTCACCAACTCTTGTTAAAATTGTCTTCACTTCATGTTTCGTCAAATTTTGCGCTTCATCGATGATGATAAATTGTTCCGGGATGCTCCTGCCGCGAATATAAGTCAGCGCCTCCACCTCAATCGAATTCATACCTGCTAAAATCGCATCAAGCTCGCCAGCTTTTTTCGTATTAAATAAATATTCTAAATTATCCCATATTGGCTGCATCCAAGGCCTCAGTTTTTCTTCTTTTTCTCCCGGCAAAAAACCGATATCTTTTCCCATTGGAACAATTGGTCTGGCGACAAGAAGCTTTTTATATGATTCCATGTCTTCTGTTTGCATCAGCCCGGCCGCTAAAGCCAAAAGCGTTTTTCCTGTACCTGCTTTGCCGATCAAAGTCACGAGCTGAATATCGTGTCTCATTAATAGTTCGAATGCCATCGTTTGTTGAACATTTCTCGGCTGTATTCCCCAAACATGGTCATGCTGAAAAACAAGCTTTTTCAATCTTTTCCCTGTTTTATCGACAATCCCAATGGCAGATGATTTGCCTCCTAAAGCATCCTTCAGCAAAATAAATTGATTCGGATAAAAAGGATGATTGGTTATTTCCGACAGCAGCAGCTCATTTTTCTCATAAAATCGGTTTAAGTTTTCCATACTTATGTAAAGGTCAAGAAACCCTGTATAGATATGGTCAATTTCTACTACACGATCGCTCAGAAAATCTTCAGTATGAAGTCCAATCGCATCTGCCTTCACTCTCACTAAAGCATCTTTGCTGACTAAAATTACCGATTTTCCATCTTTCTTTGATTGCTCTTCCAGTGATAAATTTTTGGCTACTGCCAAAATTCGGTTATCATTTGTTTTTTCCACGAAAATCTCCTGCAGATCATGAAACGAACGATGATTTAATTCAATTCTTAAAGATCCGCCGTTTGGCAGAGGAATTTTTTCGTGCAATTTCCCTTGTTCCCTCAACTGATCAATGATTTTTGAAACTTGGCGCGCATTTCGTCCAACTTCATCCATATATCTTTTTTTGGAATCCACCTCTTCAAGAACAACGGCAGGTATTACAACTTCGTGCTCATCAAAGGAAAAAATGGAATTCGGATCCTGCAACAAAACATTCGTATCCAGCACATATATCTTGCCCAATCTTTCTTCCTCCCTCATCCGAAATTATTGGAGGCTTCCTTAGCTAAAATATATGTCTTTATGAATAAAGATAGAAGGTTTATTAAACAATAAATAAAGAAAGATGCTGCCTAAGCCGATGTCTTCTACAATCCAGTCGGGAGTTAACTCCGAAAGATTCAGGCTTCTTTATAAGTTTTGTAACTAGAACCAATGTTATTCGTCAAAGACGGAAGCACGAAATAAGTAATGGATTACTTTACACCTTACTTGTAAGAAAAGGAGTGATAGCATGCGCAGCTTTTTGATGTTTATTTTGCTTGTCGGCTTTATTTTAAACGGTTGTTCCACAAACGAAAATGCACGAGAGGAAAATCGTGGTGAAAACTATTCAAGAACAATTACTGTCAAAGATTCCGTGCGGGAAAATGTTGATCGCAAATCCGGCCAGGAAATCGCCCGCCGCTTGGCAAAAATAGCCGAAAATGTTCCAGATGTAAATGATGCAACTGCAGTTGTTCTTGGAAATTATGCAGTCGTCGGAATTGATGTCGACAAAAAGCTGGATCGTTCAAAAGTTGAATCGATTAAGTATTCCGTTGCAGAATCATTAAAAAACGATCCTTACGGGGCTTATGCTGTAGTTATTGCCGATCCAGACACAAATGAACGAATCCGCCAAATTGGAGAGGAAATTCAAAACGGCCGGCCCATTGGCGGCATTCTAGATGAGCTCGCTCAAATTGTCGGAAGATTGATGCCGGATCTTCCTGGTGACGCGACAGACAATCAACAAAAGCAGCCGATGAATGAAAAAGATCAGCTTCCGAAGTCAAAAAATCAAGAGCTGAATAAAGAACAGCGTGATCAATCAAACCAAAAACAACAATAAAGACATTAAAACGCTTAAGTCCGAAGCTTAAGCGTTTTTCATTGCTTTCAACACCTTTTAGTCAAAATCCGATGATGTTTTATCATATTTAATAAAATAACAACTCATAAAACATTGTTTCACTATCGACCTGCGCGGCTGAAGATCAGTATGTCTATTCATTTTAATAGCTTGACTATCGCCGGATGATTCACGATCCCAAGTCGGAACGGAAATGCAAATGGCTCTGGTTTGGATAAAGAGTATTGACCTGTCTCACAATGTTTTTTGCAATGCTCGAAAGTGGCTCAATAGCTTATTTTTCTGTCTTTTCTTATAGAAATTGTATTGTGTGTAAGTCGTATAAAGCCGCTGCTGGCTTGATTCTTTTGCAAAGTTGCAAAAGAAATTGTGTGAGCGGAAGCAAAACGTGATATACTATGCGAGAGGCGAGTGAGTATAGAGGCGTGTTGTCTGGAAGCAATCCAAACTATCATCGAAGCCTTTTGATGCTGAGACGAACAACGTTGTACAAAGCTTAAAAATTTGATTAGAAAGTGTGAGAAGCAAGATGAAAGTCAAATGTGTTTTATGCGATAAAATCGAAACAATTGATGACGAATCATTGAAGGCAAAACAGCTGAGGAATAGACCGATTCATACATATATGTGCAATACTTGCTATAATCGAATTACGGAAAAAACAAACAAAAGACTATCAACCGGAAAGTTCCGTTTGTACCGCGAAAGAAAAAGGAATGAGCTTTTTTGAGAACAGAAAAATACTCAGAAAAAAGTTAAACAGATGAAGGTGGTGCGCGCTGGCACATACCGACATCTGTTTTGATTTTCTTTAAAGCTATGTGTTGTTTTCATTTTTTTTCGAATAGTAAAGCCGAATTTTATATATGCTTAAAATAAGAACAGCGACTACCAATCCTTCTGCAATCGGCAGAAAAATTGCCAAAAACGTCAGCACCGTACAGCCGAAAGCGAGAAATAAATAGATTATAGCAGACTTTAAAATCGGGAGCTTCTTAGCAAATCCTAGTTTATATACAATAATTGATAAAATCAGAATGGTAATATACAAATACCACATTCCGACATCATGCTGCTCATGAACACGGAAAAGACGCGCAAAAAAAGACAGCCTTTCAATTACTTGTTCTTCTGTCACTACGTCCCTCCCCCTTTCACTCATTAGCTTTGACTTGACAGTTTTTTCTTTTTCGCTGCTTTTTCCCTCTCGTTTTTATCCAAGATTTTCTTTCTTAAACGAATCGATTGAGGCGTGACTTCACAATATTCATCATCATTTAAATATTCAAGTGCTTCTTCCAACGACATGATCCGAGCTTTTTTCATTCCGACCGTTTGTTCTTTCGTCGAAGAACGGATATTTGTTTGTTGTTTTACTTTACATATATTCACAACAAGGTCATTTTCACGATTATGTTCACCGACAATCATCCCAGCGTACACGTCTGTTCCGGGTTCAACGAAAATCGTTCCGCGATCTTCGACCTGTTGAATGCCATAAGAGGTAGCTTTTCCTGTTTCCATTGAAACAAGAACCCCTTGACGCCTTCCGCCAACTTGTCCTTTTTGCATAGGCTGATACGAGTCAAACGAATGGTTTATGATGCCGTATCCTCTTGTTAAAGACATAAATTCGGTCGTGTAGCCGATTAATCCGCGCGATGGCACCATAAAAATCAAGCGGACTTGTCCATTTCCGTTATTGATCATGTCGACCATTTCCCCTTTGCGCGCGCCCAATGATTCCATGACAGGACCTGTGTATTCCTCTGGAACGTCCACCTGCACCCGTTCAACCGGTTCGCAAAGTACTCCATCGATTTCTTTTACAATTACTTCAGGCTTCGAAACTTGCAGCTCATACCCTTCCCTGCGCATGTTTTCAATTAAAATGGATAAATGAAGCTCGCCTCGCCCTGATACTATCCATTTATCCGGGGAATCCGTCGGCTCCACTCTTAGCGAAACATCTGTTTGCAGTTGTTCATGCAGCCTTTCTTCGATTTTTCTCGCCGTCACATATTTTCCTTCTCTGCCTGCGAAAGGGCTGTTGTTAACTAAAAACGTCATTTGCAGCGTCGGTTCATCAATCCGAAGAACAGGTAGCGCCTCTTGATGATCAACCGGACAAACCGTTTCCCCGACATTAATGTCTTCCATTCCAGAAACAGCGACAAGATCACCAGCTTTTGCCTGTTCAATTTCCAATCGTTTTAATCCTTTAAATCCAAACATTTTCGTAACACGGAAATGCTTCACACTTCCGTCAAGCTTCATTAATGCGACTTGTTGTCCGACTTTCATCTCTCCGCGAAAAATGCGGCCGATGCCGATCCGCCCAACATAGTCATTGTAATCCAGCAGCGCCACCTGGAATTGAAGGGGTTCTGAGCTGTTATCAACAGGTGCAGGAATATGTTCGATAATCGCATCAAATAGAGCTTCCATATTTTCATCCTGTTTAGTTGGATCAGTGCTTGCCGTTCCGTTGATGGCCGAAGCATAAATAACCGGAAATTCTAATTGATCATCGTTTGCATCAAGCTCAATAAACAGCTCAAGCACTTCATCGACAACTTCTTCAGGCCGGGCAAACTCTCTGTCAATTTTGTTCACGACGACAATAGGTGTTAAGTTTTGTTCCAACGCTTTTTTCAAAACAAATCTTGTCTGCGGCATGCAGCCTTCATAGGCGTCGACAACTAGCAGCACGCCATCGACCATTTTCATAATTCGTTCTACTTCTCCGCCAAAGTCGGCATGACCAGGCGTATCTAAAATATTAATGGTCGTTCCTTTATATTCAATCGCCGTATTTTTGGCTAAGATGGTGATTCCGCGCTCGCGCTCCAAGTCATTGGAATCTAAAGCACGCTCCGCCACTTGTTCATTTTCCCTGAACGTTCCTGATTGGCGAAGCAATTGGTCAACCAATGTTGTTTTCCCATGGTCTACGTGCGCGATAATAGCAATATTGCGTAAGTCGTTTCTAACTTTCACACTGTCATCTCCTATTTGCTAAACTGAACCTAGGCTATTATACCATAAATACTGTGGAAACGTTGAACGTTTTTCGATAAACTAAAGATGGAAAGAGGCTTAAAGGTTATTAATGGTTTTCGTCTTGGATTGATGAAAGGAGGATGGGAATGGGCAACGGAAAATGGATATTTTGGGTTCTCGCCACCATTGCGGCGCTGCTTATTGTGTCGGTCGGCTTTGCAATAGGGGCTGGCAGCCTGTTGGGAGTAGTTGTTAGCATCATTGGAATTATTATAGTATTTGGACTCGGCTTTACCCAAAAAAAGAAAATGCGAGAGAGAGGATTATTATAAAGAATTTACATCTTGGCATCGGCCATTTTATACTTTCAAACGGTTTATGATACATAGATCGTCCCCTCTACTGATAGAGGGGCTTTATTACATGGCATTAGTTTCTTTCAAACCTACAAAGACCCATCTTTTGTTTCACAATATGTTCGGATTTAGCTAAAACTCATTTACAATAGCCTTTTTCAAAAGACCAGCCAGAAATGGAATGGATACAAAGAAGTTCCATTTTATGTAAATTTTTAAACAACCCGATTTTTAGCCCTATTTACAAAACGTTGATTGCTACAACATTTCATTGCTCCACACTTGTTCCATTTTTCTCGCCTGCCATCACGATGTGAAGTTTGCCGAACGATACCAATTCTTTCATATTTTTATAAGAGACTTTTTATACTGCTTTCTTCATGCTTGTTTTTTAGCAAGCTATGATGATCTATAAGCTGTCAACAGCATTTGCAGCTTTATATTTTCCCTTTAATATACTCCTCGATAATTTGTTGATGAATGGTTTGGTTAGCGGTGAAAATGCTTTGCTTTTTAAGCAAATCGACTGGTTTTCCGTCAAGCGTTGTCGTAACCCCGCCTACTTCGTCGACAAGGATTAAACCTGCCGCAAAATCCCAAGGAGCAAGTCTCATTGTAATATAGCCGTCCAGCTTGCCTGCGGCTACATAGGCAAATTCAAGAGCGGCTGAACCAAATGATCTCGTTCCTCTTAAACGTTTGACAAGCGGACTTAATATTGATGGGTCAATTCGTCTGTTTTCCACCAGCCATGATGCATTCAAGCCGATGATGGATTCTTCTATTGTTTTCTTTTGTAACGGCGGAAGCTCCGTTTTGTTTAAATAGGCGCCGTTCCCCCTTATCGCATGGTACATTTCATCTCTGACGACATCATAAATCAGTCCTATTTGACCGACACCATCCGCAAAAACAGCAACCGAAATGCAGAAATTCCGCTTTTGATGTACAAAATTCATTGTTCCGTCAATCGGATCAATTATCCAAACGATACCGTCCAATGATTTCAATTCATGACCGGAACCTTCTTCTCCTAAAATGCTGTGTTCCGGAAACGTTTTGCGAATATTTTCCCAAAAGAAATGCTCTACTTCCCGGTCAATATTCGTCACTAAATCGTTTGGACTTGATTTCGCTTCAACGACCAGCTTTTGTTGAAATGATTGGCGAATTCTTTCACCAGCCTCATAAATCCATTGCTTTGCTTTTTGATCTATTTCATGCCAGTTCATCTATCTTACCCACTTTCTATTCAATCACCTTTTTTAGCATACTGTAAAGAAATGGAGAAAATCAAGTTTTTCACCTTTTTCATTGCAATATTTCACCCACATTATTTTTCTTTCTCTGTCGGTTTGTGCTACAATGTGGACAAACAACACAAGGAGGATTTTTATGGATTTTGTGCCATTTGTGAAGGAAGATTTTGAAGTTTTTCAAATAGACGGTTTAGAAGCGAGAATGGATGAGCTAAAAAAACGGGTGCGCCCAAAACTTGAAGCGCTGGGACAGCATTTTGCACCTACTTTGTCTGCTTTGACGGGAGATGAAATATTTTATCATGTAGCAAAACATGCCCGCCGTACCGTTCATCCTCCCAATGACACATGGGTTGCATTTGCAAACAGTAAACGGGGTTATAAGAAGCTCCCTCATTTTCAAATCGGATTATGGAGCACACACGTCTTTGTTTGGTTTGCCATTATTTATGAATCCCCTGTGAAAGAAGAAATCGGAAAACAATTTTTACAGAATTGGCAGCAAATTCGAAAGCAAATTCCTGAAGATTATTTCTGGTCAGCCGATCATACAAAACCAGATGCGGAAAAACAAAAAAATTTATCTGACGAAGATTTTCAACGAATTTTTCAACGTCTGCAATCGGTGAAAAAAGCAGAAATGTTATGCGGCATCAACCTTCCAAAAAATGAAGTTCTCTCCATGAGCAGGGAGCAATTTTTGGAAAAGGTTGACGAGACGTTTAAAACGTTAATGCCGCTTTATCAAATCACACAAAAAAGCACTGTTTAAAAATGGTCAGGATGCGCTGCATCGCTGACCATTATTTCTTTTGAAAACAATTAAGCAATGCTGGACCATTTCCGCCTTATCTCTTTCGCCTGTTCAATGATTTCGTCAAACAGTTCCGCAACAGACGGAATATTTTTTACCAGCCCTATAGATTGACCGGCCCATGCGTATCCTTCCTCGATTTTGCCTTCATAAATATATTTTTTGTTCGCTTCTCCACTAATGAAATCTTTTAGCGACTCATAATCTCCTCTTTCTCTTTCAATTTCCAAAATTTTTTCGGTCCAATTATTTCGAAGCGCCCGACCTGGTGCCCCTAACGACCTTTTAATAATGACGGTATCAAGTTCAGTACCGTTGACAATTGCTTCTTTATATAACGGGTGTGCATGTACGCATTCCTTCGTTGCAATAAAACGAGTTCCCATTTCAATCCCTTCAGCTCCAAGAGCCAATGCTGCCATTAGTCCCCTCCCGTCCGCAATGCCTCCAGAAGCAATCACCGGAATGGAGACAGCTTCCACTACTTGTGGAATTAATACGAAATTGCCGATATCGTCTTTTCCTAAATGACCGCCGCCTTCTTGTCCGACGACCATCACTGCATCTGCTCCAAGCTCTTCCGCTTTCTCCGCTTGTCTTCTTGCCGCAACGAGAACTAGTTTTTTTACATCGACACCTTTTAATTGGTCAAAAAGCGGAGCCGGGTTCCCGCCAGTGATGGAAATGACCGGCACTTTTTCTTCAATCGCCACATCAAGCATATCGGAAAATGGACGGCCATGCTGACCGATGGCGAAGTTCACTCCAAACGGCTTATCCGTTTTTTGTTTCACCTTCCGTATTTCCTCTCGAAGCGCAGCTGGATTCGGAAGAGACATAGCCGTGATCTGACCGAGCCCTCCTGCATTGCTTACTGCACTTGCTAATTCTGAATACGCTAAATAAGCAAGTCCCCCTTGAATGATCGGATATTTAATCCCTAGCAATTCGGTAATTTTTGTTGAAAATACCATGTTTCCCCCTCCCCATTTCGTATTATTCTTTTTCCACGCATTAAATTCCTTCTTTATAAAAACGTAGCTCAAAACAAAGAGAAGCACAAAGATATTAAAAACCCTATTTAATGCCTTTTGCAGGTTTTAAAGGAAAGTGCTATAATTTCATTTGTTTTTAATTTTGGGGAACCTTTAAAAAGTAGGTGAAAAGGAAAATTGTCACAGCATGATACACCATTGTTTACAGGTCTTTTAGAACATATTCAAAAAAATCCAATTCAATTTCACATTCCCGGCCATAAAAAAGGAGCCGGAATGGAGCCAAAATTCCGAGAATTTATCGGACATAATGCTCTGGCGATGGACTTAATTAATATCGGTCCTTTGGATGATCTTCATTCGCCAAAAGGAATTATTAAAGAAGCACAAAAATTGGCTGCTGAAGCTTTCGGTGCCGATCACACCTTTTTCTCGGTACAAGGTACGAGCGGAGCCATTATGACAATGGTCCTGTCGGTTTGCGGACCTGGAGATAAAATTATTGTTCCAAGAAATGTTCATAAATCGGTCATGTCAGCAATCATTTTTTCAGGGGCTTCCCCCGTTTTTATACATCCTGAAGTGGATAAAAACCTCGGCATTTCTCACGGAATAACGACAGAATCAGTTGAAAAAGCTCTTCAGCAATATCCTGATGCAAAAGGGCTTTTAGTCATTAATCCAACGTATTTCGGAATCTCAGCTGATTTAAAACAAATCGTAAATATTGCTCATTCATATAATGTCCCTGTTCTTGTAGATGAAGCGCACGGCGTCCACATTCATTTTCATGACAAGCTGCCATTATCCGCCATGCAGGCAGGGGCAGATATGGCGGCAACTAGCGTTCATAAGCTGGGAGGATCGATGACGCAAAGCTCTATTTTAAATGTTCGGGAAGGTCTTGTGTCTCCTGACCGTGTTCAATCGATTTTAAGCATGCTGACTACGACATCGACATCCTATTTGCTTCTTGCATCACTGGATGCAGCTCGAAAGCAGCTGGCAACGAAGGGCTATGAATTATTAGAGCAAACGATTCAATTGGCGAATCAGACAAGATACGAAATTAACAAAATTGATCATCTATATTGTGTAGGAGAAGAAATTTTGGGAACGAATGCAACGTATGATTATGATCCGACAAAATTAATTATTTCTGTGAAGGAACTAGGCATAACGGGATATGATGCAGAGCTGTGGTTAAGAGAACATTACAACATTGAAGTGGAGCTTTCCGATCTGTACAATCTGCTCTGTCTGATCACGCCCGGTGATACAGAATATGAAACATCACTTTTAATAAAAGCGCTTCGTGCTTTGTCAAAAGAATTTTCCCATCAGGCAAACAAGCAAGCGGAAGTCTCTGTCCTTCTGCCCGATATTCCTGTTTTGGCGCTGACACCTAGAGATGCTTTTTATGCAGAGACGGAATTGGTGCCTTTTGAACAATCTGTCGGACGCATTATTGCAGAATTTGTCATGGTGTACCCACCGGGCATACCGATTTTCATACCAGGAGAAATCATCACTAAAGAAAATTTACATTACATCCGAAAAAATTTAGATGCCGGCCTGCCTGTTCAAGGTACAGAAGATCCAACTCTTTCCTACATTCGCGTTATTAAAGAGCATAAACCGATTAAATGAGAAATCGCTGAAGAAGCTTTATAAATCCATACATTCGAGGACAAGTCGAAAAACTGATGAAACCAAATTTTGCTGAAGATCGATCATAAAATAATTTTGCTGCGGTAATGGCTAAAACCATTACCGTATTTAATTTATAATAATATTCAATTCTTTTAAAAGGAGCGACAACAATGAAAGAATATCAATTTCCCGTTCCGCCTATTTTTATTTTACTAATTGGTGTTATTTCTATTTCATTTTCTTCTATTTTTGTTAAATGGTCTGATGCACCTGCATCTATATTAGGAATGTATAGACTGCTTTTTACAGTGATCGTTATGCTGCCGTTTCTCCCTTGGAAGAAAATCAAAACAGGAGCTATTAACATTCAATGGAAGGATTGGATTCAACTATTTTTATCTGGAATCTTCCTAGGTTTTCATTTCTTATTTTGGATGGATTCCCTTAGATATACAACAGTAGCAAGTTCAATGATTATAACTACATTAGAGCCTGTATTTGTTATGATCGGAGCTTATTTTATTTTTAAAGAGAGAACAAACCTTATTGGGATTGTGAGTATTATTATAGCTGTTAGCGGTTCAATCATTATTGCATGGGGAGATATTAATCTTTCTACAAAAGCATTATTTGGAGATTTCCTTTCATTAGCAGGAACGTTAGCAGTAGCCATTCATATGCTTTTTGGACAAGTATTATGCAAAAAAATTCCAACATCAATATATAGTTTTTGTGTGTTCTTTATAGGTGGATTTGTATTATTGATTTACAATCTTAGTTACGAGATCCCGCTGATTCATTATTCAGTTCATGATTGGGGCATATTTGTACTTCTAGCACTAGTCCCCAATATTTTTGGTCACGCATTATTTAATTGGCTTTTAAAATATTTGGATGCTACGACGATTTCAATGAGTATTTTAGGTGAACCAATAGGGGCAATTATATTAGCATACTTATTTTTAGGAGAAGCTACATCTATTTCCCAAATGATTGGCGGAGCGCTATCTTTAATTGGAGTCAGTATGTTTTTGAAAAATAAAGGACTTTCTAATAAGGAATTGACTGCGAATGCTTCTGTAAAAAGTGCTAATACATAACTAAAATATGGACGACGGCCTTCCTGCTTCGTGGGGAAGGTCTTTCATTAAAAAAACAGTTTATAGATGTAATGAAATATTTTTTGATAAACAAACGGTAAAACGGAAGCAATAATTAAACCTGTAACAATTGAAGATATGGTGAAGATGATGAACTTCCGAAGCGTTATTTCTTTCCTCTTAAAAGCGATGATGAATACCCTTATCATAGAAAAGACAGTAATAAATATAATAATTGCCGAAAAGACGCTTGCTGCCATTACCTCCATTGTAAAGCTCCTTTCACAAAAGTCCTTTAGCTACATTTTACCGCCTAATGAATGGAATAGACACCACTTTTTATACTTTTATTGAAAAGACATCGATAACAAACTTCGCTATATCGAATTGCTGCCAGTTCCAATATTGGCTGCGAAATTTGTCGTAACTCCAATAAATTTTTCATCCAACCTTTTATGCACAAGTGACATTTGGTATATGTTTCATCAATCTTTACAAACCGCATCGCTGTCGTTTTAACACTTAAAAACCGCAATGACCGTACTTACTGAAAAAGACAAAGGTGAATTGATAAAAAATGAATTCAAACGATGTTTTTCTGTCTTAGCTCTCAATCACAATCCTGCAAGCATCCATTCCATTAAGATCACCAACATTTGCTTTACATAAAAAAAAGCTGCCTTAAAGACAGCCCATTTATCTTAAACCCCTTTGTTACACGTGTTATTCAATATGTTATTGATGATTGCTTTTTTTACGATTCTTTTCTGTACAGCAATTGTTGCATTTACCATACAATACCGTAACTTTTTCATCATCAAAGAAATGAATTGTTGAATTGCAGTCTTGACAGACAATTGTTCCCATCCTGTATTCCCCTTTTCCATATAGCGTCATTAAGAATAAAGTGGAGACAAAATGACCTGATAGTTATATATTAATATGTCACATTATATTCGTCAAGCAGAAATTGTATAACACATTTATTTTTTTTTACATATAACTACCTTCCCCTACAATATGAAGGTGACATTTTGAGGAACAGGGATTCTAATAGAGTTTCTTGAATCTGCCTCAAAAGTAACTCTTTCAGAAATTTGTCTATTCCCTGAAACACTGCTGTTCAAAGAATATTTACTAAAATCAATATTATCGGAAGGAGCATCTTTAGCTTCTGCATGAGCCATTAATTCTTTGTATCCAGGAATAGAATTGCGTCCACTACTATGGTTTCCATTTACAACGGAATCAAGGGCTAGAGAAGTAGCAACAATACCCGTATCATACATCTCAACAACAGGCTCCTGACCTCCTGCGCCGTAATACAATATCGCTCGGACACTTTCATTTCTATAAATATCGCCTGCTTTGTATGAAGAACCAGTCGGAGGACTACCCTTATAGTGATCCATACAAAAAGCAATTCGTCCGTCTACTCTGAACACTCCAGCCGTATAAATTCCATAGTGTGCCAGTCCTAAATAATCAATTCTAGGTGCAGCTTCTGCTTGTTCCATTTGCAAAGATGGAAAAATTATTAAAAAAGATAAATACAGTCTTTATTTTCCGGAACATAAAGACTCACCACCCTTTCTAGAAAAATAAAAAGAACAATCACAATAAAATGATTGTCCTTTTTCTAATTAAAACTATTTAGATTTCCAAGATTCCCACGTATGTCCATGTTCTCCGTCCATGTAACCCGAATCTACTTTTTCCCACTCGGAACTTTCAACAAACTTGCCGAATTTATCCCAATCGCTACCTCCGGCATAAGGATCTTTTGATTGCGATTTGCTTTTAGATGATTCGGAAGATGAACCTTGCTTTTTTGTTGAACTAGCTGTACTTTTCGACTTAGTAGAACTACTGGATTTTGAGCTACTAGATTTTACAGATGATTTTGCGGAACTACTGGATGATTTGCTGGATGATGACTTGCTCGATGATTTACTGGATGAAGTAGATGAGTCCGAGTAGCTAGATGATCCGACTTTACCTGATGTTGAGTTCGTGGATGATTTCTGTGTAGCTTGAGCCAATTTAGTTTGTTCTCTTTTCTTTGCTTCTGCAAGAGCTTTAGCTTTTGCCTTCTCTTCTTCAATCGTTTTATAGACAGCTGCAAGTTTCTTTGATAACTCTTGCTTGGTCTTTTCATTTTTAATTTTTTCAACTAGGGCTTTCGATGCCTTGTATCTCGATTCTTTCGGCTGTTTTTCCAAAGCACTTACTGCCTTTTGAGCTTTTTGAATGTCCTCATATTGTGCAATAACTATATCTAAAAGGCCTTTTTGTTTTTCGTAGAAGGATTTGTCGATTGTTTTAATGTTTTCCAACTTACTTTTTGCATCATTGATTTGCTTTAATGTTACTCCGTCTTTGATCACTTGCTTACTGTCCAAAAGAGATGTGACGAATACATTGACTTTGTACATTGCTTCGAGATCTCTTAAATCCTGAGAAAGCTCCTGTTTCTTCTCTTCATCCTTCAGTTTGTTAATTTTCGCTTTAACGGATTGGATTTTTTCCTCCGTCAAATCATCTACATTTTGGTGAAAAGAAGACAATGTTTGCTCAACGCTTTGCTGACGTTTTTGCTCTTGCACATGAGAATTAAATGCATAAGCTCCAGTTCCACCTAAGACCAGCATGGCCACAATTGATGTACTGACAATCACTTTCTTCTTCGTAAAAATCCCTCCTTGGTCGTTTTTGGATGACGACCAACCTTTTTTTAAAAAATCTTATGCGGCTGCAAATGGGTTTTAAGCCATCCTTCCCATCCACTTGAAAAAATCCAACATTTTCCTGTTAGCAACCTTTCGGGAAAAATACCTTTATTATTAAAATGCAAATAAGTTCGTCCACCTCTTTTCCGCTTTGCGACCACTTTTCCTTTTTTGTTTTTCCAGTTTTAATATCGTAAAAAATAACAGGTATTTTTACTTTGTTTCCAGTTTTAATATCTTTTGCTATTATTCCACCAATTTTAAAGTCTTTGCTGCTCACTCTTCCGAATATATTCCACAAAAGGAAAAATTACTACCTGGAATCCTTTGGCCATATCAATGAAATCTATGCGAAAAAAGTTTTTAATTAAACAAGGAAATGTTTTATATGGGGATGGGGACATTTTTTTGGTTCAAAGTAGCTTTCAAATGACCTTTATCTTTATGATCATTAGCATTACATGATGCTGAGTATGATCCATTACGTGCATCTAAAGTCTACAACCCAACAACTCAAACATTCGCTCTAGATATCATACTTCTCGTACACGATTTGAATTTTTTAATTTGTTTAAATAATATTTTATTTTTGTAACATTTGCATAACATTCAAAAGTGACGGAATTAAATATGTTAAAATGGCGTTAAGAAAAAATGAACACATTTTACCAGTTTTCTTTAAACGAAAGAGGTAGGACAATGGTGAAATTTATTGCATATACCTATACCGTTGCCGTACTGCTTCTATTGTCATCTTGTATTGCTGATCCGAAAGACGATCACTCGATTTCAAGCTCCGACAAAAAACAAATTCTTTTTTTTACCGACCAAAAAATGATGGAAAAAGAATCAATTTACTACGATGCTTTATTAGATTTAAAAAAACAATTTCCAGAGGAAATGGACAATATGATGATCTACCAAGCTGATAACCCTGAATCTAAGCGGTTTAATATTAAAACATATCCTTCCATTATCGTGATGGATCATGACGGCATCATTTTGCATATTAAAGGATCAGTTTCAACAAAAGATGAAATTGTAGAGCCGGTCTCAGAAGTGCTTTCCGAATAATGAGAATGTCGGTTTGAGGTAATTAAGCGCTGAGAAGATTCTTTAGTTAAATAGGATTTGTGCTCAAAATCTCTGCACAACATATTTTTGTGAAAAAACTTTCACAACAGTGAGAGAATTGTTCCATCATTTATTTTTCATCATAAAAAGGGGTTGTCCAAAAAGTCAAATCCCCATTGAAAACAAATAATCATAAACACCGATATATCAACGTTTCTATAACATTAAAAGGGGCAGTCAATAAGCCGAAAAAACGACTTATTAGACTGCCCCCTTTGGGCTGCATTACTTATTTATAATATGAATCGGTGTTCCAAGTGCAAGTTCGGCAGCTTCCATTGCAATTTCACCTAATGTCGGGTGGCCATGAATCGTCAAGGCAATATCTTCTGCCGTCATGCCTGCTTCGATCGCAAGTCCAAGTTCAGCAATCATATCTGATGCGCTGACACCTGCGATTTGAGCCCCAATAACAAGGCCGTCTTCTTTTCGTGTAATCAATTTTACAAATCCATCGGTTGCATTTAATGACAATGCGCGGCCGTTTGCTGCAAATGGAAACTTAGCTGCCACAATGTCAATTCCTTCGTCTTTAGCCTGTTGTTCCGTATATCCGACAGAAGCCAACTCAGGTTCTGAGAAGACAATGACAGGAATTCCGTTATAATCGATTTCAGAAGGTTTTCCAGAAATCGCTTCTGCAGCAATTTTCCCTTCATATGAAGCTTTATGAGCAAGTGAAGGTCCTGGAACGATGTCGCCGATAGCATAAATATTTGAAATATTTGTCCGGCATTGTTTGTCAATTTTAATGTAGCCTTTTTCATCGATTTCTACTCCGACTTGTTCGAGACCAAGTTCATCAGTGTTTGGTTTGCGTCCTACTGTAACTAAACAATAGTCCGCTTCCACTACTTGCTCTTTTCCTTTTGCTTCAAATGTCACTTTTACTCCGTCTTTTGTTTCTTCAACACCTTTTGCAAGTGCGCTAGTATGAATTTCGACATTACCTTTTTTCTTCAACGCTCTTTTTACAAGAGCTGTCATTTGTTTTTCAAATCCTGGAAGAATTTCTTTGTCTCCTTCAATAATCACAATTTCAGTGCCGAAATTCGCATAAGCAGTTCCAAGCTCTATGCCAATGACTCCCCCGCCAATGATAACCATTTTTTTCGGAACTTCTTGCAGGGACAACGCTCCTGTTGAGTCAATGACTCGCTCAGAAAATTTAATGCTTGGAATTTCAATTGGACGGGAGCCAGTTGCAATGATTGCATTTTTAAATTTATACGTTTGAGCTGAATTCTCGTTTATGATTCTGACGGTGTTGCGATCAACAAAATATGCTTCGCCTTTTACAATTTCAACTTTATTTCCTTTTAAAAGGCCTTCAACACCACCTGTAAGTTTTTTGACTACACTTTCTTTCCAAGCTTGTACTTTAGAAAAGTCTAGTGTTACATTTTCAGCTTTTATTCCTATATCTTCTGATTCTTTAGCCTCTACATAACGGTGTCCTGCACTAATTAATGCTTTAGAAGGAATACATCCAACATTGAGGCAGACGCCGCCAAGAGATCCTTTTTCAACGATCGTAACTTTTTGCCCTAATTGCGCAGCTCTTATTGCAGCCACATAGCCGCCGGGACCAGCTCCTATGACGAGAGTGTCAGTTTCAATCGGGAAATCTCCTACTACCATTTATTACGCCTCCATTAGTAATAATTGGGGATCATGCAATAAACGCTTAATATGGTTAAGCGCATTTTGTGCAGTTGCACCGTCGATCATTCGATGGTCAAAGCTTAAAGACAGCGCTAAAACAGGGGCTGCAACGATTTCTCCGTTTTTCACAACCGGTTTTTCAGAAATACGTCCGAGACCTAGAATGGCTACTTCTGGATGATTAATGACAGGAGTAAACCATTGGCCGCCAGCGGAACCGATATTGGTTATCGTGCATGATGCGCCTTTCATTTCATTTGGAGTAAGTTTGCCCTCACGCGCTTTTGTTGCCAATTCATTAATTTCTGCAGAGATTTCAAAAATCGATTTTCGATCTGCATGTTTGACAACAGGAACTAAAAGTCCTTTTTCCGTATCAGCTGCAATTCCGATATTGTAATAGTGCTTATGAATAACTTCTTCTGTTTCATCATCAAACGACGTGTTTAATACTGGATATTTTTTCAGTGCCGATGTTAAAGCTTTGACAACATAAGGCAAATATGTAAGCTTAATGCCTTGTTCTGCCGCAATAGCTTTAAATTTCTTCCGATGTGCAACAAGCTCTGTTACATCGACTTCATCCATTAATGTTACATGTGGCGCAGTTTGCTTCGATTTAACCATCGCTTTTGCAATTGCTTTTCGAATACCGCTGATTTTCTCGCGGGTTTCTGGGAATTCTCCTTCAAGGACAACCGGAGCCGGCGCTGCTTTTTCTCCTGCCGATACGCCTGTTGCAGCTTCTTTTTCCACGTTTTCAACAGGTTTTGCTTCTTCTTGTCCACCTTTCAGATAAGCATCAATATCTTCCTTCAATATGCGCCCGCCGTTTCCTGAGCCTTGTACCAATCGAATATCAACGCCTTTTTCACGCGCATATTTTCGGACGGATGGCATTGCAATAACGCGTCGGTTAACATCTACGTCTTCTGAAGCAGACTGTGAAGCGTTGCTTTCCACTTTTTGCTCTTCTGTGGAAGGCTTTTCTTCTTTTGCTGCTTCACCGCTTTCATCGCCTTTTGATTGATTTTCATAACCTGGAGCATCAATTGTGACTAATACTTGACCGACAGTTGCAACTTCCCCTTCATTCACTTTTAATTCTAATACTTTTCCTTTTACAGGGGAAGGGATTTCAACTACTGCTTTGTCATTTTGCACTTCACAAAGAACATCATCTTCATTGATTTCATCACCAGGTTTGATAAACCATTTTACTATTTCACCTTCATGAATGCCTTCACCGATATCCGGCATTATAAATTCAAAAGCCACAGATTTCAACCTCCTAAATAATTTTCAGTTGATGGCCGAAAAGAAGAAAAGATGATGCTCCTCTTTTTAGCCAATTAGAAATTCAATGCTTTTTTAGCCGTTTCAACGATATCTTTGTAGTTTGGAAGCCATACATCTTCCGCTTGTGAGAATGGATAGACAGTGTCTGGAGCTGCCACGCGGAAAACTGGAGCTTCCAAGCTAAGAATCGCTCTTTCATTAATTTCTGCAACAACATTAGCAGCAATTCCTGCTTGTTTTTGGGCTTCCTGCACGACAATCGCGCGGTTTGTTTTCTCTACTGAAGCAATAATCGTTTCTATATCCAGCGGACTTACTGTACGTAAATCGATCACTTCTGCTGAAAAGCCCTCTTTTTCAAGTTCGTCAGCAGCTTTTAAAGATTCATGCACCATTGCCCCGTAAGTGATGATCGAAATATCTTTCCCTTCACGTTTTATATCTGCTTTGCCGATCGGAATTGTATATTCTTCTTCCGGAACTTCATCACGGAAGGAACGATAAAGCTTCATATGCTCCAAGAAAATGACCGGATCATTATCCCGAATTGCTGAAATAAGCAACCCTTTTGCATCATAAGGGGTGGAAGGAATAACGACTTTTAAACCAGGCTGCTGCGCCATCAAGCCTTCCAAGCTGTCCCCGTGAAGCTCAGGGGTATGAACGCCGCCGCCGAAAGGAGAACGAATGGTGATCGGAGCATGCCAGCGGCCCCCGGAGCGATAACGCAAACGCGCCATTTGTCCAGAAATGGAATCCATAACCTCATAAACAAAACCGAAGAATTGAATTTCAGCTACCGGACGAAAGCCTTGTGTGCTTAAACCGATTGCCAAGCCGCCAATTCCTGATTCTGCCAGAGGTGTATCAAAAACTCGGTCTGGGCCGAATTCTTTTTGAAGTCCTTCTGTTGCACGGAACACACCGCCGTTTACACCAACATCTTCCCCAAATACTAACACATTTTCGTCGTTTTTCAGTTCCGTACGCAACGCATCAGTGATTGCTTGAATCATTGTCATTTGCGCCATGCTCACTTCGACTCCTTCTCTTTATAAATTTCATATTGTTCTTTTAGGTTATAAGGCCAGCTTCCTTCTTCAAACATAATGTTGATTAAGTCTGTCACTTTTTGTTTTGGAGTTTCATCCGCTTTTTTGATTGCTTCTTTTATATCTTCTTTCGCCTTTTCGATAACTTCGTTTTCTTCTTCCTCGCTCCACAATCCTTTTGCTTGAAGGAAGTTTCTGAAACGAACAAGCGGATCTTTTGCCTCCCACTCGTCATCAAGCTCTTTTGCCCGATATCTCGTTGGATCGTCTCCTGCCATTGTATGCGGACCGTAGCGGTAGCATAATGTTTCAATTAATGTCGGACCTTCACCGTTTATTGCCCGTTCACGCGCTTCCTTCACAGCTGCATAAACAGCAAGCGGATCCATTCCATCTACTTGTATGCCAGGGATTCCAGCTGCAACAGCTTTTTGTGCAAGTGTTTCAGCTGAAGTTTGCACTTCTACAGGTGTTGAAATTGCAAACCGGTTGTTTTGAACGATGAAAATAGCAGGTGCTTTAAATGCCCCAGCAAAGTTTATTCCTTCGTAAAAGTCGCCTTGAGACGTTCCTCCATCACCTGTATACGTAACAGCAACTGCTTTTTTGCCGCGTTTTTTCAAGCCTAATGCTACCCCTGCAGCTTGCACATATTGGGCGCCGATAATAATTTGCGGTGAAAAAGCGTTTACGTCTTCAGGCATTTGGTTTCCATGAAAATGCCCGCGGGAATATAAAAATGCTTGATACAAAGGCAATCCATGCCAAACTAACTGCGGTATATCACGATAGCCCGGGAGAATGAAGTCCTCTTTTTCCAAGGCAAAATGAGAAGCAATTTGTGATGCTTCTTGTCCGGCAGTCGGTGCGTAAAAACCTAAACGACCTTGACGATTTAAAGAAATTGAACGCTGATCCAACACTCTGGTAAATACCATTCGTCTCATTAATTCCTTTAATTCTTCATCAGAAAGGGAAGGCATCGCATCTTCATTCACGACTTCGCCTTTTTCGTTTAAAATTTGGAACGTTTGGAATTCCTTGCGAATCGCATCAAATTGCTTTTCGCTGTCAACGACAACATTTTTCGCCTTTTTTGCCATTCAACACACCTCTTCGTTTCATTTTCTCAGCCTTTAAATTCATCCATAAAACTAGATTACCCCAAATTGTTCATAGAGACACACATTGCGGATCTTTAATTGCCAAAATCGTCAAGTACATTGCAAGATCGCTTTACAAACTGTATTAATTTTTTTATTTAAAATAGTAATACACATCGATTTCACTTCATAGTGTACACCCTTTTTTCACATGCGTCAATTAATTTGTTTATTTTTAAAACAATATATAAAACGCTTTCAAGATAATTGGAAATATTTTTACTTTTAAATCTGTACTAATACAACAGATAATTCTGTATCACTATTACAGATACAGACGGAAGCGAATCATTTATCTGGAGAGCGTGTTGCTTCTCTATATAAATTACAGAAGAATTTATATAAATAAGGAAGTCTTCTAGGCAAACGTCTATACCTTTATTTTGCTTCATCATACGATGATATAGACATTTGCCCTAAATAAGGCGATATGGAGTCCTTATGTGGAGGTGAAAGAGATGCATTATTATTACAATCCGTCTTATCATTACCCATCATACGGATATTTTCCAGTTTCAAACTGGACATTTGTATTGATCGCTGTGCTTTTTATTTTGCTCATTATTGTTGGCGCTGCCTGCTTAAACTATTAATTGATGATTGTCCGATTTTCGGGCAATTCTTTTTTGTTTCTTTTAAAAGATTTATGTATAATGAAATTTGTTGATATAGGTTCAGGAGTGATTAGCCATGATTACAATGGAAGATATTATTAAGGAAGGACATCCAACTCTTCGTCAAGTTGCCAAGGAAGTGGAATTGCCCGCTTCTGAAGAGGAGAAAAAAATTTTAGCGGAGATGCTTCAATACTTAAAAAACAGTCAAGATCCAGAGATTGCAGAAAAATATGGATTGCGGCCTGGGATCGGTCTTGCCGCCCCGCAAATTAATGTATCAAAACGAATGATTGCCGTTCATGTGACGGATGAAAAAGGAAAATTATATTCGTACGGCCTGTTCAATCCAAAAATTGTAAGCCATTCGGTGGAACAAAGTTATTTAACAAGCGGTGAAGGATGCCTTTCCGTTGACAGAGAGGTTCCAGGATATGTTCCGCGTTATGCACGCATCCGCGTCAAAGGGGTTGACCTTGAAGGCAATGAAGTCGACCTTCGTTTAAAAGGTCTTGTCGCTATTGTGTTTCAGCATGAAATAGATCATTTAAACGGCATCATGTTTTATGATCGGATCAATAAAGAGAATCCTTTTAAAGAACCGGAAAATGCAACTCCAATTGACAGATGAAGCCAGAAGTTAGCGCCCGGCATCCAAGCCGCGGAATATTTTGAAGCAAAACGAAAATCCATGCAAAAAATCCCGAATAGTTCTTTCGGGATTTTTTGTTCATAAAGAGAAATTTTTTGTGCACACTACCATTTGAAATCGCCTTTGCAAGGCATTTTTTTGAGTTTAGCTTCGGATTTATATCAACTGCAATTGCTTTGCAGCATAAAATATTCCATCTTCATCAACAGGCTTTGTAACAAAATCAGCTACTTTTTTCACATGCGAAACAGCATTACCCATAGCAACGCCTGTTCCAGCAAACGAGATCATTTCTATATCATTCAAACCGTCTCCAAAAGCAACCACATCTTGACGGCTAACGCCAAGCATATCCATTATCTTTTTGATCCCTTCTGCTTTCGATCCTTTTTTTGGAACAACATCAGTTGAAAGCTGGTGCCAGCGGACAAATTTTATCTCTTCAGAAATATTGAACTGTTCTTCTTCTCCTTCTTTGCAAAACAAAAGCGCTTGGTAAATATGTTTTTCTTGAAAATAATCAGGTCTGCACTCAGGATGCGAGAGGTGCAAAGATTTCAAACTTTCATGAATAAACGGATGATCTTCCACATTTGCTTTCATATCTTCTTCACTCAAAAATACAAGCGGGTAATCAGTATTTTCAGTCGCTTCGATTAATTGCTCCAACGCATCGACCTTCAAAGGATTTTCATAAATGACTTCTCCTTCATGCACAACATACTGTCCGTTATAGCTGACATAAGAATGGATTCCGAGCTCTTCTCTTAGCTTTTTAAACATAAAAGGGCCGCGGCCGGTTGAGATGGCGACGTGATGTCCGGCTTTTTTCAAACGGGAGACCGCGTCAAGAGTAGATTCCGGCAAACGTTTATCATGATCCAATAAAGTACCGTCTATATCAAAAAAAATAAATTTTTTCCCCATGTTCAATCTCCTTTTCTCTTTCGTGAAAACCTTATTTACACTAAACAAAACGGTATAGTATGCAAACGCTTTATGTCAATAGAGCTTTTCCACGTTTAGCCATAAAAAAAATAAAAAAATAGCATATAATATAAGTAAATACAATCGGACTCGACTTTGACATCTTATTGAAGGAGGAGTTGATATGTTAAAACGTTTAAAGAAAAAAATTAAAAAACAGTGGAAGCAATTGCTTCGCAGAAAATCGATTGCTTAAAGAAACCGGGCGGCTTTAGCCCGGTTTTCGTTATTTTCAATGAAGGTTGGATTTGCCATCAGAATCGACTATAATAATAAAAGCTAGTTTAACATGGAAAGTAAGGAGAGATTACGCAAATGATGTTTAAAGTTTTTTATCAGGAAAACCCGAATGAACCGCCTGTTCGGGAAAGAACGAAAACATTTTTCGTTGAAGCGGAATCAGAAAGAGAAGTTCGTGAAAAATTAAAAGGCCGCTCCATAAACATAGAATATATTCAACCGATTAGCGGTCCGTTTTATGAATTTGAAAAACAAAGCGAAAATTTTTCTGTATTGGAGAAATGATAGTATATGAAATTTGTAAAAAGAGACCAAGTAGCAGCATTCGCCCTCGGCGGATTGGGCGAAATCGGAAAAAATACGTACGGTGTGCAATTTCAAGATGAAATCATTTTAATTGATGCTGGAATTAAGTTTCCAGAAGACGAACTTCTAGGGATTGACTATGTGATTCCGGACTATACGTACTTAGTAAAAAACCAAGAAAAAATTAAAGGCTTGTTCATCACACATGGTCATGAAGATCATATAGGCGGTATACCTTATTTGCTGCGGGAAATTAATGTACCTATCTACGGCGGTAAACTGGCGATCGGACTGATTCGCAATAAGCTTGAAGAGCATGGACTTTTAAGACAAGCTAAACTAAACATCATCCAGGAGGATGATGTGATTCGGTTCAGAAAAACTGCCGTAACTTTTTTCCGTACAACTCACAGCATTCCAGATTCATATGGAATTGTTGTCAAAACTCCCGCAGGAAATATCGTTCATACAGGAGATTTTAAGTTTGATTTTACTCCAGTCGGGGAACCTGCAAATTTAACTAAAATGGCGGAAATCGGCAAAGAAGGTGTGCTCTGTCTTTTATCGGACAGCACAAACAGCGAAATTCCTGAATTTACAATGTCTGAAAGACGGGTCGGCGAAAGCATTCACGACATTTTCCGAAAAGTAACCGGCCGCATCATTTTTGCAACATTTGCATCCAATATTCATCGACTTCAGCAAGTAACTGAAGCAGCTGTTAAAAACAATCGAAAAATAGCTGTTTTTGGAAGAAGTATGGAAGCAGCTATCCAAATTGGTCAAGAACTCGGGTATATTCGCTGCCCGAAAGATACGTTTGTTGATGCAAATGAAATAAACCGTCTGCCCGCTCATCGGGTCGTGATTTTATGTACAGGAAGCCAAGGCGAACCAATGGCCGCTCTGTCCCGAATTGCAAATGGAACTCATCGGCAAATCCAAATTATTCCCGGCGATACGGTCGTTTTCTCATCATCGCCCATCCCAGGGAACACTTTATCGGTTTCAAGAACGATCAATCTGCTTTTCCGCGCCGGTGCGGAAGTAATTCACGGGTCGTTAAATGACATCCACACATCTGGCCACGGCGGACAGGAAGAGCAAAAATTAATGCTGCGGTTAATGAAGCCAAAATATTTTATGCCGATTCATGGAGAATATAGAATGCAGATCATGCATATGAAACTAGCTGTCGATTGCGGAGTTCCAAAGGAAAACTGTTTTATTATGGATAACGGAGATGTGCTGGCGATGAACGACCGCGAAGCATCCATTGCCGGTAAAATTCCGTCCGGATCCGTTTATATTGACGGAAGCGGAATTGGCGACATTGGAAACATTGTGTTAAGAGACCGAAAAATTTTATCTGAAGAAGGACTCGTAATCGTTGTCGTCAGCATCAATATGAAAGAGTTCAAAATTGCTGCAGGACCTGACATTATATCGCGCGGCTTCGTTTATATGAGAGAATCCGGCGATTTAATTAAAGATGCCCAAGAACTGATTACTAAGCACTTAAATAAAGTATTGGAAAGAAGAACTACGCAGTGGTCGGAAATCAAAAATGAAATCGCCGATACACTCGCTCCGTTTTTATATGAAAAAACGAAACGCCGACCGATGATCTTGCCAATTATAATGGAAATTTAAGTAATAACTTGTGATCGATCCCTCTTGTGTTGACAGTGGAACATACTGTTTAACATAAGAGGGATTTATTTTGCAAAAATGTCCAGTTGTTATTTTGTCGGCTCATAACACGCAGCATCCGGCCGCTCTTGCTTTTTTAGGTAGATGGTTTTAAAGCGGGCAGCCGTCAGCTAAAAGTTCTTATAAAAAACGAAAAAGTGAGTGCTTGAAGAGAAGAAAGACGGAGATCAAAACATGTAAATGAAAAATACCGAAAAGTTTTATGGTTAATTTTTTCGATATACAAGTGTTTAATAGAAGAGCAGAAAGACATTTTATGTACGTTTGTGCCATCATATAAATTTATACGCAATCATTTGAAAAACATTTGATGAAAAAATTCGACTTGGATAATGTCATAATCAGAATTTTTCAGGAGCAGGTGCTGCAAGTGGCAGCAGTAAAGGGAGATAATAAAGAAATCAATTTGTAGTTAAAGAAGACATGTATTCGATTGCCAGAAAAAACAACGACATTCTTGCAATAAGCAAGGATTTTGAGCCGGCAAACAAAAAAAGAATGAGAAGAACTGTCTTTGGGCATTCTAGACAGCTGCTTCTCATTCAATTACCATGTAAGCTTCAAATGATTGTTTTTACTTGACTGGATAAGTTCAGTTCATTCTTCAGTAGATTTTGATTTTGCCCATGCGGATGAAACATTTAAAGCTCCGAAAGAATGTATATAAGTTTTCATTATTCTCCTAGCACTTTCTTTTCAAACCGATCAATATCGACATCAGCTCCGATGACAATTAAAATATCTCCTGCCTTGATTACTTCTGTAGCTTGCGGCGATACGATAATTTCGTTATTTCGTTTAATCGCAACAATATTGATTCCGTATTTCGCACGAATATCGAGCTCGATGAGAGAATGACCGGCAATGTTGCGGTTAGCAGCAATTTCAACAATGCTGTGCTCTTCCGACAGCTCAAGATAGTCCAACACATTGTTCGAAAGAAGATTATGGGCAAGCCGCCGCCCCATATCCCGTTCAGGGTGAACAACTGTATCTGCTCCTATTTTTGACAAAACCTTTTCATGATAGTCGTTTTGAGCCTTCACCGTTATATGCTTAACTCCTAGTTCTTTCAACATAATGGTTGTCAAAATGCTCGCTTGAATATTGTCGCCGATGGCTACGATCACATGATCAAAATTTCTGATTCCCAAGCTTTTTAATACGGCTTCATCCGTTGTATCCGCTACAACAGCATGTGAAACAATATTGGCAAATTCGTTTACTCGATCCTCATCCACATCAATGGCAAGCACCTCTGCTCCTTCTTCCGATAACGTTCGGCAAATGCTTCCGCCGAACCGCCCCAACCCGATTACGGCAAACTCCTTTTTCATCAATACTCCCCCATTACAACTTGAATGACATTATTCTTGTATTTCTTGGCCAAAATCAATCGCTTGTTTCAACTTTTGCTGCATAAACCCTATTCCTTTGCAATCGGAAAGAGGATAATGAAAAGCTGTCTTATTTGTAAACACTTGTTCTATATATGGACGGAATTTCTTTCCTCCCAAAAGAACAATATCATCTACATCTAACAAATTTTTTTCAACCGCTTGTTCCTTCAATTGGTTGATTGTAATTAATTCAGGATGCTTTTTCATGCTAAAGGAAACATTGTAAGGACCAGGCACAAAATCATTTGGCCGCAAAAAGCCATGCTTGGCAGACAAAATCACCCATTCATCGAAAAATTTTTTAGCATACGCCTGGCAAAGGCGGTGAAAAACTCCTATATACGCTTTTTCTGCGGAAACAGCACCTGCACTGGGCTCTTTATCCCATACTTTTTTTGTTCCGCAAGGTATGACACAAATCCTTCTCATTTAACATTTCACCTGTTCAATCGATTATTCAATTCATTCAAAAATTGTATAATATCGTTATGAAAAACAAAATCAGCCCATTCATCGAAGTCTGTTTGTTCTTGGTTGACAATCACTAATACCGCTCCCATCCTTTTTGCCAAGAACGGTATTTCGTTCGCTGGCCGAACTGTTAAAGATGAACCAAGCACGATCATAACGTCTGCTTTTTCACATTCAAGCTCCGCATCTCTAAAAGCATCTTCCGAAAGCAGCTCTCCGAACAGTGTAATGGAAGGACGAATAAAGCCCCCGCAGCCGCAATAATATTGATTTTTCAAGTATACATCATTTAAAAAGCGTTGGCCGCAATTGTGGCAGTGAAACGTTTGAAGTGTTCCATGAAGTTCAATTACGTTTTTGCTTCCTGCTAAGAGATGGAACCCATCAATGTTTTGAGTAATAATCGATTGAATCTTCCCTTCCTTTTCCCATTTTGCCAGCAAGTAGTGTCCTTCATTCGGAGATTTGCTTTTATATAATTGAAGGCGTTCTTTATAAAATTGAATAAATTCATCACGGTTTGTCTCCATCGCTTCAATGCTTGCCAATTTACTCGGATCCTTTTTGCGCCACAAACCAGTTTTTGAACGATAATCCGGAATTCCGCTGGCAGTGGACATCCCTGCGCCAGTAAATACAACAGCATGTTCAGATTGTTGCAAAAGATCAGCGATTTCGGATATCAAAGCCATCTTTTTTCATCCTTTTTTATTAATTGTGAAAACAATTATTTTAACCTGAACTTACCATTTTTTTATAAATGAAATCAATAAATTCGTCAACAATTTCTTTGCGGAACCGTTCAGTCCGAGACAATATCGATAAATGCCGTTTAATTTCCACATCTTTTATTTTCAATTCATGTAAGTAGCCGTATTTCAGTTCTCTTGACACCGTAATCCTCGGCAAAAAGCCGATTCCCAGTCCGGATTCTATAGCAGCTTTTACAGCCTGCGTGCTTCCTAGCTCCATATAATAATTTATTTTATCTAACACCCCATATTTTTTTAAAGTATTTTCGATAATGAGACGGGTTCCTGAATTTTTTTCTCTCCAGATCATTTTTTCTTTTGCCAGCTCTTCAATGTCAATTTGTTTTTTCTCCTTCAAAGGATGCTCTCTTCCGCATACTAAAATAAGCTCGTCATCGACAAGCTTTTTTACATGAAAAATGCTGTTTTCTACAACTCCTTCTACAAATCCGATATCAATTTTGCGGTCAACAAGCCGATCAATAATGCCCGGAGTATTAGAAATCGCTAATGAAAGCTTTACATCTGGCACTTCTTTTTTAAATTTTCCGAGCAGACTAGGCAAAAGATATTCCCCAATTGTCAACGTCGCTCCGACACTTAGTGTAAAATCTTTGTGTCCGGTTATTTCCTTTACTGCTTCTTTTGATTGTTGAATTTCTTCCACAATATTTTTGGCAATCGGATATAACATTTTGCCGGCTTTTGTCAAAGTCATTTTTCCGTTCGAACGGTCAAACAATGGGGTTCCATAATAATCCTCTAGTTGATGGATTTTTCTCGTAACAGCCGGCTGGGACACATAGACAAGCTTTGCAGCACGGCTGATGCTCCCTTCCTCAACAACAAGACAAAACATTTTTAAACTTTCCAAATCCAATTCGGAATCACTTCCTTACAATTTAAACACTTAAAAACAACTTCATGCTAACACCTATCAGCAAAAAAGACAACATTTGCAAAATCCATTTTCCAGGCACTTTTGTTGATAAGATAGCTCCCAGTTGAGAGCCGATCATCACTCCTATACCGCCCCACAAGCAGGCCGTCCAATTAACATTCCCTAATGCAATTTGATTCAGCGCACCAACAAGTGAATAGATCGATAATGCAAAAAGAGAAATCGCAGTTGCGTCGTGAGGACGAATCTTCAATAAATAAATTAAAATGGGGACGAGCAACCATCCGCCGCCAATTCCAAAAAAATTCGATAAAGTTCCCAACAAAAGTCCGATGATGAATAAAAAAACAGCTTTTAAACGGTTTCTGCCCTCATTGAAAAAACCTGCTTTCATACTATGTTCCGGCTCTTCCGGAGCTTTTTTTAAAAGCAAAAACATCCCGAGCATGAATAAAGCAGCGGCAAATATCCAATAAAAAAAGTCGGGTGAAATAATTCCCAACAGCCAAGTGCCGATAAACGTTCCCGGGATGGAGCCGAAGATGATCGGCCAACTGATAGAAAAATGAACACGCTTTTGCCGTATATAATTCATCGACCCTGATATGGAATTGAGAAAAACCACAACAAGACCCGTACCAGCTGCAATTTCAGGAGGCAATTTCAACAGCAATAAGAGAGCAGGAACAAACACAAATCCTCCCCCTGCTCCCACCATTACCCCATAAGCGCCTGACAAAAGTCCAAGAGCGAGCAGCAAAACCATTTCCACCATTCAAGTTCACCTCTGTTAATATCCTAATTAAAGGGTACCAGTGAGAAGGATTGGTGTGAAATACTTATTCAACATGGGGTATAACAAAATGTTATAGTTTGTGATATTTTTGTTTTTAGTGCTTCTAGCCTTGCCCATTTAGAAAATGTTATATATAATTAAATCGAAATCATTACGATTTAATACAGCGGGGTATACATATATTTTGAAAGGAGTTCAAATCGATGAAAAAAGTCTTTTTTGCATTTTTAATGGCAATGCTTGCAATCTTTCCTATCGGCTGCGACCAAAATAACAACAATGCTTCCGAAACGAACAATCATAATGAGGACAAAAACAATCAAAAAGAAATTGAAATTTATACAACAATCTATCCACTGACAGATTTCACTAAAAAAATCGGCGGTAAATACGTTCACGTCGAAAGTGTTTACCCGCCGAATGTAGAAGCCCATACGTATGAACCTACATTAAAAACTTTGGAAGCAATCGCGAAAGCGGATTTATTTATCTATACTGGAGCTGGTATAGAAGGATTTGCCGATAAGGCAGAAAAAACGCTGAAAGACGGCAATGTCAAAATTGTAAAAGCAGCTGAAGGAATCCCATTATTAAGTGCGTCCGAAGATGAACATGACCATGAAAGTGGAGAAGAAGAGCATTCACATCATGAAGAAGATTCAGATCATGAAGAAGAACATGGGAACCAAAACGAAGAGGAACACGATCATGCACATGGAGATGTTGACCCTCATGTATGGCTTGATCCAAATAGGGCCATTACTCTTGCGGAAAACATCAAGAACGCTTTAACGGAAGCGGCTCCTGATCAAAAAGAATATTTTGAACAAAATTTCGCTCAACTTAAACAAGATCTTGAAGAACTGGATCAATCATTTCAAGAAACAATTAAAAAATCGAAAACAAAATATATTCTTGTGGCTCATGCTGCTTATGGTTATTGGGAAGACCGCTACGATATTGAACAAATTCCAATATCGGGATTATCTCCAACAGATGAGCCTAGTCAAAAGCAGCTTGTCAAAATCATTGAACTATCGAAAAAACATCATTTAAAACATGTGATCTTTGAACAAAATGTATCTGAAAAGGTAGCAAAAATCATCCAACAAGAAATTGGTGCCAAATCATTAACGCTACATAATTTAGAAAGTGTTTCGGAAACAGATTTAAAAAATAACGAAGACTACTTCAGCATTATGAAACGCAATCTTGAAACGTTATCTGAAGCTTTAAATTAAATACTATTTGCACGCTTTTAGGGGGCTGTCCAATGAGTCTTTTTTGGCTTATTGATGCCCCCTTTCATGCTTTAGAAAACGTTGCTATATCGATGTTTATGAGTTTTTTGTTTTCAAATGGAAATTTGACTTTCTAGACAGACCTTTATATATACTAAGTTGACATAATAAAACTACTGTAAATCGTTAAACTTTTTTATTTCATATTTTTGTAAAATCAAGTAAAATATTTAGACATACGAATAAATATGAGAGGAGAAACCAAAATGGAAGCAGCTGTTCAAAAACAGAATATGGGTCAAATTACATTATACAGAATATTATTTATTATCGGATTTGTTCATCTTCTAAACGATTCGATTCAAGCTGTTATTCCAGCAGTTTTCCCTATATTGGAAAAATCAATGAATCTTACATATATGCAGCTTGGATTCATTACATTCAGCCTTCAGCTAACGGCATCTTTGCTTCAGCCTGCTGTCGGGTTTTATACAGATAAAAAGCCGATGCCTTATTTGCTGCCCATCGGGCTTACGTGTACGTTTTTCGGCATGTTGGGACTTGCTTTTGCACCTAATTATTGGATTGTTTTAGTTTCGGTATTTTTCGTCGGAATCGGTTCAGCCGTTTTCCATCCGGAAGGTTCAAGAGTGGTACATTTAGCAGCGGGAGAACGAAAAGGGCTCGCCCAATCCATTTTTCAAGTTGGAGGTAATGCCGGACAATCTCTTGCTCCCATTATGACAGCTCTTATTTTCGTCCCTATGGGACAATTTGGCGCGATTTGGTTTACTTTAATTGCCGGCATGGCCGTCATCGTCCTTCTATACATTGCAAATTGGTATAAGGAAAAGCTCGACAGCCGAAAAAAAACAAGCGCAAAAAAAGCCGTTGTGCAAGTTCCTGCCGCTCGAAAAAAGCAAGTGAAAATTGGACTTATGCTGCTTATCTTCTTAGTTTTTGCTCGTTCATGGTATCATGCAGCAATCACTAATTTTTACCCTTTTTATTTAATTCATGAACATGGACTTTCCATCAGCAAAACACAGCTATATATTTTTATATTTTTAGCAGCAGGTGCAATCGGAACATTTTTAGGAGGGCCGCTTTCAGATCGTTTCGGAAGACGGAATATCATTGCTTTCTCAATGCTCGGATCAGCTCCGCTGGCGGTCATTTTGCCTTATGTGAATGAATTTTGGGCAATTCCAATAATGCTCATTAACGGTTTTATTATTTTGTCAAGCTTTTCTGTAGTTGTCGTATACGCACAAGAGCTAATGCCTGGAAAAATCGGAACTGCATCAGGCTTAATGGTCGGTCTTGCCTTCGGTTTAGGCGCTTTAGGATCAGTCGTGCTCGGTGCTCTCGCGGACTTATTCGGCTTAAAGCCAGTTATGATCGCGTGCGGCTTTCTTCCATTTATCGGCATGCTCTCCATGCTTTTACCTTCCGATCAAAAGCTGAAAGAATGGACATCTTAACATTTTTACAAGACAGCAGCTACTTTTCAATTGATGTGAAACAAAAGACAAAGTTGTTTTGACAATAAAAAAAGATTGAATGAAGTTAAAACCAATGAACAATTTTTTGTTCAAATGTAATAAATGAAAGCTTTTATTTGTACTAAGGAACGAATGAACGCAGAAATAATAAAAGGCGTTTTTCGGCTGTCCATCAACTTTTCAGCCTGAGAAAACGCCTTTTGTGTTCTTTTATTCTTGAAAAGCACGGTCACCGAAAATTTTTAACGTTATATCATCTGCTGGAGGATTATGAAGACCGCATCTGACATCCCGATAGTAGCGCTCCAATGGGTATTCTTTTCTTAAGCTTTGTCCGCCTGCAATTCGCATGGCTAGGTCAACGACTTTGATCGCACTGTTTGTGGCAACATATTTTACGGCAGCCAGCTCATGCCCCATTTGTTCGTGTAAATGCGGCTGTTCATCCCATTTTTTCGCCACACTGTACATAAAATGCCGTGCGCTTGTAAGCTCCAGATCCATTTCAGCTGTTTTTCGCCGCACTTCCGAAAGTTCTGAAATTGGATGAGAAAGACTGGCAGGTTGATACTCTTTTGCATATTTGACAGCAAAGTTTCTTGCGGCGATAGCGATCCCGAGGTAGCAGGCAGGAATATGTAAAAGCCATCCTTTCGGAGTGGAAGGACTGAATGTAGCTTGTCTGATCGAAACGAGAGCGTCTTTTTCGACCTTTACGTTGTGCAGTAATAAATCGTCGCTTCTTGTCGCGCGCATACCGATTGTATCCCATGTTTCTTTTATGGAAAGCCCCTCTGCTCCTTTTGGGACTAAATATTCGCCAACCTCACCTGTTTCTTCAATTGTTGCGGTTACAATAAAATAATCTAGAATCGGGGCCAGTGATGTGAACGATTTATGGCCATTAATAATCCAGCTGCTTCCTTCTTTTCTTGCCGTTGTTTTTGGTTTTCCGCCTCTTGCAGGACTTCCGGCAGCCGGTTCTGATGCACAACTATTGATTAATTTTCCTTCAGCGACAATTTCTTCGCAAATGCGCTCAAACGTGCGTTCATCCCATTTTTTTGATTCGGATAAATCCATTACGATTCCATTATGCCACCCTAACGATAAACCTGTCGCTCCATCTCCTTCTGCAATTTTTTCTTGAACAAGCAGAAATTCATATAAAGAAATTTCATTTCCTCCATATTTTTTTGGCACAGTTAATTTCAGAAATCCTTCCGTTTTTAAATCTGAAAAGTTTTCAAATGGAAACGAAGATTCCTGATCATTTTTCGCGGCTCGCTCCGCGAACTTCTCCGCAAGTTTTTCGGCTTTTTCTCTTAATTCTCGATGCGATTTGTTGACAATAACCATTTCATCTAAAAAATTCATATTCTTCACACACCTGTTTCTTTTTCTTTCTTTTCTATCTCTATTGTAGCTCTATTATTCATTTTCGTTAAGCAATCCAATTGGTTTTATTTTAATTTTTTTGGTAAAATACAGAAAAAAATATGTAGGAAATAAAGGAGAATGATGATGACAACTTTCAAACAGCAGCTTGAAAAATATGCAGAACTTGCCGTCAAGGTCGGAGTCAATGTTCAAAAAGGACAAGAATTGTTCATTTCTGCAAGCATAGATGCAAAAGAACTCGTCCGATTTATTGCGGAAAAAGCTTATGAGGTTGGTGCAAGGAATATTCATATCGACTGGCAAGATGATGTTTTAACAAGATTAAAATATGAAAAGGCTCCTGATGACGTGTTTTTAGAATATCCTGAATGGAAGTCTCTCGAAAGAACTGCCCTAGCAGAAAGAAATGCAGCTTTTATTTCTATTGTGTCCCAAAGCCCTGATTTATTAAAAGGCATTCAGCCTGAGAGAATCGCTAATTTCCAGAAAGCGTCTGGAACAGCTTTAAATACGTTTCGCAGATACATACAATCGGATAAAGTCAGCTGGACGGTTATCGCTGCCGCAAGCGAAGAATGGGCGGAGAAAGTTTTTCCAAATGAAGAAAAATCGCTTCGAGTTGAAAAATTATGGAATGCTATTTTTCAAGCAACACGTATTAATGAGGAAGATCCGGTTTCTGCATGGAAAAAACATAATGAAAACCTTCATCAAAAAGTCGATTATTTAAATGCGAAAAAATATAGAAAACTCCATTATCAAGCTCCTGGAACGGATTTAACTATTGAACTGCCTGAAAAGCACCTATGGGTGGGTGCAGGAAGCGTTAATGAAAAAGGCGTTTCTTTCATGGCAAACATGCCTACAGAAGAAGTGTTCACAGCTCCGAAAAAAGATGGGGTAAATGGTTATGTGACTAGCACAAAACCGTTAAGCTACGGCGGAAATTTAATCGAAAATTTTGTAATCACATTTGAACGAGGACGCATTACAAATGTAACAGCCGAAAAAGGCGAAGAAATTTTGAAGCAATTAGTCGAAACAGATGAAGGCTCTCATTATTTAGGTGAAATTGCTTTAGTACCTCATAACTCACCGATCTCAAAGTCAAATCTTTTATTTTATAACACGTTGTTTGACGAAAATGCTTCAAACCATTTAGCGATCGGCAGCGCCTATGCATTTTGCTTAGAAGGCGGAAAAACGATGACAGAGGATGAATTGAAACAGCATGGTCTCAACACGAGCATTACACATGTTGATTTTATGATCGGAAGTGCAGAAATGGACATCGACGGCATTCTTCCGGACGGCACACGTGAACCAATCTTCCGAAAAGGAAATTGGGCGTTTTAAAAAAGGGCCGGCTGATCGTTTCTCATGAAAGCCTTGCTTAAATATTGCACAACACTTAGCTGAAACTGTATCGTACATCCTTAACGTTTGTTTCAGGCAAGTCAGTAAAAGCTCTATATTTCTCGTTTTGCTTATTTGCTGCATCAACATCATCATAGTATTTGTCTTCTTTGAATCGAATCGTACTTTATCATGCTAATGGGCGGTCATTTGACTTTGCCCTTTTCATTCTTATTCAAAGAAAAAAACAGCCAAACTTTATAATGATCCACTATGCGAAAAGGAGAACGTAAAAAATGGAATTGTCCATCATTTTAAGTTTTCTTGCAGCTTCTATTTTATTAACCGTTGCACCAGGACCCGATAATTTATTTGTCATTGCACAAAGCATGTCTTACGGCTTTCGAGCGGGGTTCATCACTACTCTCGGACTTTGTACCGGACTTATCGGACATACTTTAATCGCATCACTCGGACTGTCAGCCATACTCTATCAATCTACTGTTATTTTTACAGCTATTAAATCTGTCGGTGCGATCTATCTGTTATATTTAGCATGGGAATCTTATAAGGAAGGGAAATCAGCAGTTTCCGGTAAAATAGCAAATGTAAAAAGTCTTTCACTCTTTTCTTTATATAAAAGAGGCATCTTGATGAACCTGTTAAATCCGAAGGTGTCATTGTTCTTTTTAGCTTTCTTGCCGCAGTTTGTATCAACAAACAGCGTCCATGTTCAGCTCGACATGTTTGTGCTAGGTCTTATTTTCATTGTACAGGCATTGGTATTGTTTTCCTTATTTTCAGCATTAGCTGGCAAAATAAAAATTCTGTTTCAATCTAAAAAAACAGTTTCTGCTATTCATTACGGCAAATCTATTTTATTTGCAGTTCTTGGCGGAAAGCTGCTTTTTACAAAAATTTAGTAGATACAATGAGGGGGAACGTCAGGAGCGAAATTTTTTTCGCTCCAGTTTTTTTACTCTGCCCCCTACTTCATTTGTTTAGAAGATGAATGTCCGAATCAACATCATTACTTTCCCGCACTATTTTTTCTTAAGGCAGTAAGATCGATTTTTTCAACATGTTTTAAAGCCGTCCAAACTCATTCTTTTTACAGCTTCTTTTGTCTGCTATAATTCTACGTTTATTAATCTATTTGTCCTCCTACATAACTGAATTCTTCCTATCATCCTTCTCCCAAAAACAAAATCGTCAAGCTGAATAATCATCATTCCAATCATTTGAAGGTGTTTATTCATTTTAACCTTCTAATTCGCATATATTTGTACAAATGAGAGGTGAACATGGTGAACGCAGAAAAAACTAAGCCGGCTCTACAAATAAAAACATTTTTTGAACATCGTTTGCAGCGGTTTCTTCAGCATCTTTTTTTATCGATAATTTGCGGATATATTTTATACTACTTAGTTAATTAAATGCAGAATAAACACAGCGAATTCATAACAAAGAGACTTCACATTTTTAGTACGTGAAGTCCGAAACTGCCCATAATAAACTAACGATGATGAAAGCAAAAGCGCTGCAATCGGTATTTCCAGGGCTTTCCGGAAAGCCAAATCCTCAATATATCAACGTTTCTAAAACAATAATGAGGGCTTCTATTATGCGAAAAAACGAGTTATAGATATCCCCTAAAAAAACATGCCTTGGCTCGCAAGCTTCTTTGAAGTCAGAGTTAAAAAATTCAAATTGAAAAAGGGGCTGTCCAAAAAGTCAGGGTAACTGACTTTTTGGAGCCCCTCATTTTTTCACTTTTTAAAAAAAATGCACAAAAAAATCGTCCTTTCT